>DATJLN010000038.1:0-11695 GCA_035509535.1 Xanthobacteraceae bacterium
AAACATCGGGCGCGCAAGCCTGCCGCCGTTCACGAGCGGCATGTTGCCTGCACGGTGCTCGGATGCCAGCCCATCCCGGCCGCCTGCTATCCGAAAGAGGAGCACACCTCGGGCGGCATTCCGACCGGCTTCGACCAGATCATCTGTCCGCCAGGCGTCTGGCCGTTCTGAGCTTGACGACCGTGAGCGTCGCGCGCAGGCGGCGGGCTAAAGCGCCGCCAGCCATTTCGAAATGATGAAGATCAGGAGGCCGACCAGGCCGCCGACCAGCGTGCCGTTGATGCGGATGAATTGCAGATCCTTGCCGACCTGCAATTCGAGCCGTTCCACCAGCGTGCTCGAATCCCAATTGCGCACCACGCGCTCGATATAGCCGCCGATCTCGAAGCGATAGGCGAGCAGCATGTGCAGCGCGACCGCCCTGATGCGGCGGTTGATCTCTTCCCGGCGCTGCGGATCCTCTTGCAGCCAGCGGCCGACGCTGTGCATCGACTGCTCGACGCCATGCGCGATCGCCGGCGCATGCGCCGGGATGCTCCGTTGCAGGCCGCTTTCGAGTTCTTTCCACAAGGTCTTGGCCTGCTCGATGAACAGCGGATTGGCGAGGATCTCGGCCTTGATGGCTTCGCCCCGGACGTGAAACTGCGGGTCGGAGGCGAGCTTGGCAATCAGCAGCTGAACGGTCTTGTGCAGCTCGACGCGCCAGGGATGCTTGGGATCGCGCATTTCAGTCAGTGTCGACAGCACGCCGTTCATCACCTTGTCGGCGATGATGCGGTCGACCCATTTCGGAATCCAGCGGGTCGATTGTTCGGCGATCTTGGCGCTGAAATAATCCTTGTTGTTCGCCAGATAAATCTGCGCGGCGGCGATCGCCTGCGCGATCAGCGCCTGCGCCTCGCCTTGCGCCCACACGACGGCGAGGAGTTTCGAGGCCGCGGGCGCCGCCGGAATGGCCGCCAGCACCTGATGCGCCAGACGGCCGATGGTCTGGGCGAGCCGCGGGCCGGGCAGCGCTTCGACGATCCGCGGCAATTGCGCGGCGAGGTAAGCGCCGAGACGTTGGGCATTTTGCGGATCGTCGAGCCAGTGCGCGACCGCGCCGACGACATCGACGCGCGCCAGCCGCTCGCCGAGCACCGGCGCGGTGAGGAAATTATTGGTCATGAAACGGCCGAGCGCGCCGCCGATGCGTTCCTTGTTGCTGGGGATGATGCCGGTATGCGGGATCGGCAGGCCGAGCGGGCGGCGGAACAGCGCGACGACCGCGAACCAGTCGGCGCAGGCGCCGACCATGCCGGCTTCGGCGAAAGCGCGCAGATACGGAATCCAACGCCAATCAAGTTTGGTCACGGTCGTGGCAATGAAAATCGCCGTCATGGCCAGCAACAGGAGCGTCGCGATGGTGCGCATGCGGCGCAGGCCCCGCCGCAACATTTCCCGGCGCTCTTCGATCGACTGTTGGACGAGAGCCACGCTTTGCGAATGCGGCGGATCTTGTGGCTGCGATACAGCCGTCACGGCCGCCTCGCCTGCGACGCCGCTTTCGGCATCGGCCGCAGCACGCGCTCGATCGGCCGGCCGGCATAATCGGCAATTTGCGAGGCGAAGCTCTGATCTTCGAGATGCAGAACAGCCCGTCGCAACGCCTGCTGATCGGACGGCGTCAGTGTCGGCAACAGTTCGCCCATGGTCTCGGCAAGTGTCGTCCAACGGCGTGTCATTTGATGGCGTGTCATCTGATGGCGTGTCAATCCAACGGCGCGTCATCCACCGGCGTATTTTGGATCAAATTCCGCCAGCACGCCTCACTGATAACGTAGGATCGGCCGGACGCCGTTCAAGCTTGCCAGGATGGCCGAACCGTTGCCGATCAGGGCCATGACTTCCGGAATGACAGCCTTCCCGGCAGCGTCCGACCGAGCGCCGGCGTATCGAGGCCGGCAACAACGGCGTAATTCTCATGCATCAGCGCACCGCGCCACGTGCAAATAACCGGTCATTCCTCTGATTTGATCGATGTCTTACGGCCGTCACGTGTGCGCCGGAACATCGCCGCGCGGTCAGCGCCGGATCCCCGCGCCCCGGTCCGCCTCGTCCTCGAAAAATCGATGAAGGAGCCCATGCCGATGGACGCCAAGCACCCGCAGAATCTTCCTCCCCAGGAGAAGCTCCATGAAGAAATGGCCGACGTGCTCGACGAAGAGCTTGAACTGGAGATCGACGATACGCGGCTGGCAGAGCTCTTAAAAAGCGTCGCCGATATCGACGTCGACGTCGAGGAGACCCTCGACCGCCACACCTATTTCAGGGAACTGCTGCGTCTGCAGAAGGAATTGGTGAAGCTGCAGGACTGGGTGGCGCACAAGAAGCTCAAAGTCGTGGTGCTGTTCGAGGGCCGCGACGCCGCCGGCAAGGGCGGCGTGATCAAGCGGATGACCCAGCGGCTCAATCCGCGCATCTGCAAGGTGGTCGCGCTGACGGCGCCGAGCGAGCGCGAGCGCTCGCAGTGGTATTTCCAGCGCTACGTCTCGCACCTGCCGGCGGCCGGCGAGATCGTGCTGTTCGACCGCAGCTGGTACAACCGTGCCGGCGTCGAGCGCGTGATGGGCTTTTGCACCGAGGAGGATTGCGAGGAATTCTTCCGCACCGTGCCGGAATTCGAGCGCATGCTGGTGCGCTCCGGCATCATCCTGGTCAAATACTGGTTCTCGATCACCGACGAGGAACAGAATCTCCGCTTCCTGATGCGCATCCACGATCCGCTCAAGCAATGGAAGCTGAGCCCGATGGATCTGGAATCGCGCCGGCGCTGGGAAAACTACACCAAGGCCAAGGAGGAAATGCTCCAGCGCACCCACATTGCCGAAGCGCGCTGGTGGGTCGTGGAAGGCGTCGACAAGAAGCGGGCGCGGCTCAACTGCATTCATCATCTGCTGCAACAGGTGCCGTACGAGGACGTTCCGCACGTGCCGATCGTGCTGCCGGAACGCGAGCATAAGCCGGACTACATGCGCCATCCGGTGCCCAAGGATATGTATGTGCCGGAGGTCTATTGATCCGCGCTGGCGCAGGATCCGGGCCGAGCGCCGCTCACCTGCTGGACCAGATCAGCAGCGCGCCGGAAATCATCAGCAACACCATGATGATTCGCTGATAGCTGTGATCGGCAAGGCGGCGATAGACGAAGGCGCCGATGCTGACGCCGGCGATGGTGCCCGGCAGCGCGACGATCGCCGCAACGATCACCTGGCGGGTGACCATTCCCGCAACGGCGTGCAGCACGAGGGCGAACGACAGGATAGCCGTATTGAACATTTGCAGGACGCCGCGCCGCTGATCCTTGGTCCAGCCGCGGATGTCGGTCCAGATCACCGGCGGCGCGCCGGATATGCCGGCGAGGCCGCCAAGAACGCCGCCGAGAAGGCCGATCACGCCGTCGGCGAAGGCCCCGCCCCAAACGACCTTGATATCGGCGCGCCGCGCCAGCGCATAAGCGGAATAGCCGAGCAGCAAAACCCCGATGCCGATCTTGAAGAGGCGCGGATCGATATGCGGCAGAAGCCAGGTTCCGATCGGCACGCCGAGAATGCCCGGCACGACGAAAACCACGACACGCTTCCACAAAATCGTGCGCCAGATCATGCGCAGGGTCTGCAGCTGGGAGGCGACCGAGGAGAAGATCACCAGCGTCGAGGCGACCGATGGCGGCATGGCGAACAGCCAGATGCCGAGCGCCGTCAACGCGGTACCGAAACCGGTGAGCCCGTTGACCAGGCCGCCGGCTAACGCACCAGCGAAAATGAGAATGATCTGATCCGGGGCCAGACCGAGTTGCGTGCCGAGTTGCGTGCCCAGTTGCGTGTCGAGTTGCATGCCCAGTTGCGTGTCGAGTTGCATGCCGAGTCCCATAGCGGACCCGTGGCGAATGCGCGACTCGATCAACAGGTCTGAGGCGGGGCTGAAGGTACGTCGCGGCCCGCGCCGCGGCAAGCAAGCTCAGCCGAAGGTGAAGGCGAAGACCTGGACGCCGGGATCGAGAAATTCGATCGCGAACGTGCGGTCCTTGACCGCGCCGATCTGCCGGACGAGTTGATACAGGCGTTGGGCGTCGACCACGCCTGCGCCGCCGGCATCGATATCGGCGCCGTGATCCTCCTCGGGCGCGGCGCCGTCGATCGTCACCCGGAAGCGGACCGGCTTGCCGTCCGGCGGCGGCCCGAGAACCAGATGCAGGTCGCGGGCGTGAAAGCGATACACGATCCGTCCGCCCGGCTGATCGAGCGAGGCGTGTTCGGCGGTGTCGGTCCAGTCGCCCACGAGGCTCCACTGATTGAGCTTGTGCCGGGCCGCCGCCTCGTAAACATGGCTCTCATCGGGGGCGAGTCCGCCCGGCGAGACAAAATTGTCGGCGCGGTCATAGCCGACATAGGTCTCCGGCGATTGATCGCTGTCGCTCGGCGCCGCCTCGGCCCCCCAGGCGCTGACATCCGCAATGCCCGTCGGCACGTCCTTGTTGCCGGCCTCGGCGAGCAGTTGCTGAATCACGCGTTCGGATTTGTCGTAGCTGCCCTCGCCGAAATGGCTGTAGCGGATGCGGCCCTTGGCATCGATGAAATAATGCGCCGGCCAATATTCGTTATCGAAGGCGCGCCAGATCTTGTAGTCGTTGTCGATCGCCACGGGATAGTCGATTTTCAGCGCCGCCACGGCGGCACGCACATTGGCGACATTGCGCTCGAAGGCGAATTCCGGCGTGTGCACGCCGATCACTACGAGTCCATGATCTTTGTATTTCTCCGCCCAGGCCCTGACATAGGGAATCGAACGCAGGCAATTGATGCAGGAATAGGTCCAGAAATCGATGACGACGACCTTGCCGCGCAAGCCTCGCGACGTCAGCGGCGGCGAATTCAGCCAATCCGCCGCGCCCGCAAGCGACGGAAAGCCGCCCGCCGTACCGAGACTGTCTTTTGCCGCGCCGGACGCGCCAACCGATTTTGTCGGCGGCTTGAGCCGGTCGACCAGGCTCTGCTCGAGCAACGTGTTGGACAGCGAAATGCGGGTCAGAAATCCGGTATCGAGGCCCAAGCCGATCACGGCGACGGCCAGGAGAACGGCGGCGCCAAGCCCGCGCCTGATCCATTCGCCGGCGCCAAGCGACCGCTTCATCGCCGCGAACATACGTCCACCCACGGCCAGAGCCAGCGCCAGCGAGGTCATGGCGCCCGCGGCATAGGCCAGGAGCAGAAAGGTCGTGCCGGCATTGGCGCCATTGAGCGCGGCGCCGGTCAGGATGAGACCGAGCACCGGCCCGGCGCACGGCGCCCAGAGAAATCCGGTCGCCACGCCGAGCAAAAACGACGGCAGGATTGAAGCGCCGTTGGGACCGGCGCTGCTCGCGGAATCGGACAGCTTTGCGCCGATGCCGACCAGCGGCGCCATCAGCCGGTCGGCCAATGCGGGAAAGATCAGCGTCAAGCCGAAAATCGCCAGCAGCGCCATGGCGACGGCGCGGCCATAGGCATTGGCATCGACCGCCCAGCTGCCGGCGACGGCGGCGAGCGTCGCCACCGCGGCGAAAGTCAGCGCCATGCCGATCAGCATCGGCAGCACGCTTTTGGCGAATGGACGATCGGCGCGGGCAAAGACGAAGGGCAGCACCGGCAGAATGCACGGGCTGATGATAGTCAGCACGCCGCCGAGATAGGCCAGGATCAGAAGCGTCATGACGTCTTCCAAGGAACTTCAGCAAAAGTGCAGCTGTTTTACTCGCGCCCGGCGACGCGGCGCCATTCAATCGCATTCACGATGTCGTGCGATCATCGTCATACACCAGAGAATACAACGATGGATCAGGCGCCGCGCAGCGCCACCATCTGTCCGCCATCGGCGACGATGGTCGCGCCGGTGACGAAACGGCCTGCGTCGGACGCCAGCAGCAACAGCGGACCGTCGAGATCGCGCTCCTCGCCGAAGCGGCCGACCGGGATTTCGCGCTTGAGCCTGATGCCCGCTTCGCCGGCCAGATAGTCGCGATTGAGCTCGGTCACGATCCAGCCCGGCGCAATCGCGTTGACGCGGATGCCCTTGAACGCGAGCTCGAGCGCCATCGCCCGCGTGAGCTGGATGACGCCGGCTTTGGCGGTCGCATAGGCGACCGCGCCTTTGCTGACGCCAAGTCCGAGCACCGAGGCGATGTTGACGATCGATCCGGTCTGGCCGGCGGCGAGGATGCGGCGCGCCGCCTCCTGCGCCCAGAAGAACACCGCGTCGAGATTGGTCGAGAGCACCCGCCGCCATTCCTCCTCGGGCATTTCGACGGCGCGGCCGCCATGCGCGACGCCGGCATTATTGACCAGGATCGTCACCGTGCCGAAGGCCCGTTCCGCGGCATCGAAAGCCCCGTGCATCGCCGCGCGGTCGCGCACGTCGGCCTCGATCGCCACCGCCTTGCCGCCCGCATCTGCGATTTTCGCCGCGAGCGCTGCGAGCCGATCGGCGCGCCGCGCGACCAGCGCCACCGCGGCGCCGTTCTCGGCCAGGCATTGCGCAAAGCGCAGACCAAGCCCGCTCGACGCGCCGGTGACCAGCGCGGTCTTGCCGTGAAGATCGAAGATGTTCGTCCCGCTCATGGCGTGCTGTTCCCGTCCCCCTACGTCCTTGCACCTACTAAAGCCGATGCAAAGGCCCGATCGCAAGCGCGGTCGAAGCGGGGAAGAAGGCGCCCGACGCGGCGGCCTTGTTTAAGGACATGACCCGATTCGGTGCGGCCACGGTTCGATATCGTGCTCCGGGACCAAATTGGGAGGCCGGTAATCGGGGACGAGCCGAAGCCGATCGACAACGGATTGATGAACGCGCGGGGGTGGTTTCTCGATTTCGTCCTTGAGGAACGGGTCCCACAGAGCGAACGGCCGCGGCTCCGAATCCGGGATGTAAAGGCCGTCGAGTTTCAACCGCCACTTCCATTCTTCGTATTTGGTTCGCTTCGGCAGCCATTCCAAAGGCTTCCACGCCGCCGTCATCGAGTCGTGCAGCGCCGCAGTCGGATCGGGCGCGACGAACATTTCGCGATCGCCGGGGCTGTTCTGCCCGAGCGCGATATGATCCCTTGTCTTCTCGACAATGTTCAGACCGTATTTGACGGCCTCGTCGATCATCCAGTTGAGCGGATATTTGGATAACGCGCTGCCTGTCTCCGGATAACCGCCGCCGATATCGGCGTGCACGCCGGCGAACCAGACCTGTTTGATATCCTGCGGCGTCTTGTTCTGCGGATGAAATGGATCGGCGATGAAATCCTGCGGGTCTTGCCAGCGGTTGAGCCGGAAGAGCCGCCGCCGCTCGTCGACGGCCTTGGCGTGGCGAAACACCTTCACGCTGGAATTTCTACGCGTGTACGGCAGCATTTGCAGCGTGGGGATGGGAATGCCGCGATCCCAGCGCGGCACGATCATCGACGCAACCGTGTCCCATACGCCGAGTAAATCGATAATGATCGGCCGGGCGTTAGCCACCTTGCCGAACTGCCAAACCGGCTGAAAATCGCTTGTTTCGCTCGTCTTCTTGTACGCACTCAGCGCGTAATTGGCGATATTGAGCTGGTCCGGATGCAAGAGGCCGACCATGTGAATGAAGGCCGCCAGCGCCCGCACCGTATAGGCGCCGCGGCTGAAGCCGAACAGAAACAGCCGGTCGTCCGGCTCGTGGTTTTCGGCGACGAACCGGTAAGCGCTGAGAATTTCGTCGTCGAGACCGTAGCCGGTGGCGAGTTCGAACACGCTCTTGGTATTTTGCGTGATCCTCGTCCACGCGTCGTTGGTACCGATCGTGCCGATGCCCGGATTGTAATAGACGCGCTGGTCCGCGTTCTTGCGCAGGATGCGAAACAGCTTCAGCACGTTGGAGAGATTGCTCTCGACCTCGTTCCCGGTACCGTCGCAGCAAATGACGATGTTCTTGCCCATGATGGCTCTCGCCCACCAACGGCAACCCGCCGACAGCAGAAGCCTACGCCGCCGGCGCAATCCCTGGAAGAAGATTTACGATCCATACAACCGTCGCGGCAGCCATGTGACAAGCGCCGGCAGGAACCACAGCGTCACCAGCATTGCGAGCTGGATCAGCACGAAAGGAATGATGCCGAGATAGATGTGCCGCGTTTTCAGTTCCGGCGGCGCGACGCCGCGCAGATAGAACAAGGTCGCGCCGAGCGGCGGGTGCATATAGGACGTCTGCAAGTTCACCGCGATCATGACGCCGAGCCAGACCGGATCGATGCCGGGCATCTGCAGCAGCACCGGCGTCACGATCGGCACCACGACAAAAATGATCTCGAAGGCGTCCATGACGAAGCCGAGCACGAACACGGCCGCCATCACCGCGAGGACGGCGCCGCCGGTGCCGCCCGGCAGGCCGGTCAAGAGGCGCTCGACCAGCCGGTCGCCGCCGAGCCCGCGAAACACCAGGCTGAAGACGGTGGCGCCGATCAGGATCAGAAAGATCATGCTGGTGATCTGCGCCGTGCGCCGCGTCACCGGCACGATCACGCCCGAAACGCCTGAACGGAAGGCGGCGAGCAGGACGGCGCCGACCGCGCCGACCGAAGCCGCTTCCGTCGGCGTCGCGATGCCGCCGAGAATGGAGCCGAGGACGGCGACGATCAGCCCGATCGGCGCGACCAGCGCTGCAAATAGCTCGGCGAGCAAGTCCGCGCCGCGCGGCGCTTTCGGATCGGGCGCAACGGCCGGGGATTTTCCTGGAAAGAAGACCGCGACGGCGATCAGATAGGCCATATAGAGCACGACCAGCACCAGTCCCGGCACGATCGCGCCGGCGAACAGATCGGCGACCGAGACCGTGCGCGGGGCGAAATTGCCCTGCGCCAACTGCGCGGCTTGATAGGAATTGCTGAGCTGGTCGCCGAGCAGGACCAGCACGGTCGCCGGCGGGAAAATCTGCGCCAGTGTCGCGGTGGCCGCGACGGTGCCGGCGGCCAGCGCCTTGTCATAGCCGTGGCGCAACATCGTCGGCAGCACGATGAGACCCATGGTCACCGTGGTGGCGCCGACAACGCCTTTGGCCGCCGCGAGCAACAACCCGACAAAAACGACCGAAAGGCCGAGCCCGCCCGGCAACGCGCCGAACAAGCGCGCCAAGGTCTCCAGCAATTGCTCCGCGATACGCGAGCGCTCCAGCATCACGCCCATGAAGATGAACAGCGGAATGGCGAGCAGCACCTCGTTGGTCATCACTCCATAGATGCGCTCCGGCAGCGCACCGAGGAGCCCGAGATTCATCACCCCCGATGCCGCGCCCAGGACGGCAAAGCCGAGCGAAACGCCGCCGAGCGTCAGCGCCACCGGATAGCCGATCATCAACAAGAGACAGACCGCGGCCACCATGGCGACGGCAAGCATGTCGCTCGATGCCGCCATGTTTCAGCGTCGGCCGAGCACGAGCATCGCGCGGATCGCCTGCGCGATTCCCTGCAGGCCGAGAAGCAGCGCAAACAACGGGATCAACGTCTTGAGCAGATAAACAAACGGCAGACCGCTTGCCTCCGGCGAGTGCTCGAGCAAGCGCCAGGAGCGCGCCGCATAGCTCGTTGACAATATCATCAGCGCGACAGCGAAGGGCGTGAGGAAGACGAGAGTGCCGAGCAGATCGATCACGGCTTTGGTGCTCGGCCTGGCTTCGGCATAGAAAACGTCGACCCGCACGTGGTCGTCGCTCTGCAGCACCCAGGCGGCCGCCAGCATGAACAGCGCCGCATGCGCATACATCACCGATTCCTGCATGCCGATCGAGCCGATGCCGAGCACGTAGCGCATCATCACCAGCGTGAATTCAACGATGACGATGTAGAGGCAGCACCAGGCCGCGGCACGGCCGATCGCCGCATTCATCCGGTCGATGGCATTTGCGATCGTTTCGGCGAATTGCGCGAGGGGATGAGTCATGGCTAAAATCACCATAACATGCGCCCTTGCGACCGGCGCCGCATCTTCCAGGATATCCACCATGGTCCACAGCCACGATCACGACGATCATCATCACGAGCATGGCTCGGAACTTTCCGAGATGCAGTTGCGCGTCCGCGCGCTCGAGACCGTGCTTGCCGAGAAGGGTTATTTCGACCCCGCCGCCATCGACGCGCTGGTCGAGGCCTATGAGACCAAGGTCGGCCCCCATATCGGCGCCAAGGTCGTGGCCAAGGCCTGGAGCGATCCGGCGTTCAGGAAGGCGCTGCTCGAAGACGCCAGCAAGGCGGTGATCGGCTGCGGCGTCGTCAACCGCGTGGGCGATCACCTCATCGCAGTCGAGAACACGCCGCAGCAGCACAACATGATCGTCTGCACCCTGTGTTCCTGCTACCCGTGGGAAATGCTCGGCCTGCCGCCGGTCTGGTACAAGTCGGCGCCCTATCGCGCGCGTGCGGTGAAGGATCCGCACGGCGTGCTCGCCGATTTCGGCGTCACCTTGCCGAAGGATACCGCGATCCGCGTCTGGGACTCCACCGCCGAGACGCGCTTCATCGTTCTGCCGATGCGGCCCTCGGGCACCGAAGGCTGGAGCGAGGACAAGCTCGCCGCGCTGGTCACCCGCGACAGCATGATCGGCACCGGCCTGCCGAAACAAGCCAAAGAGGTCGCTTGATGGACGGCATTCACGACATGGGCGGCATGGACGGTTTCGGCAAAGTCGAGCCGGAGCCGAACGAACCGGTGTTTCACGCTGCATGGGAAGGCCGTTGCCTCGCCCTCAACCGCGCCATGGGCTACACCGGCATCTGGACCATCGACGAGACCCGCGCCGGCATCGAGGAATTGCCGCCGGACATTTATCTGACCAGCTCTTACTACAAGAAATGGGCGCTGCGGCTCGAGAACCTCGTCGTCGAACGCGGCCTCGCCGGCGCGGATGAAGTGAAGGCGGGCCACGCACTGCGGCCGGGCCAATCGCTCAAGCGCAAGCTCAGCGCCGCCGACGTGCCCAATACGCTGACGCGCGGCTCCTATGGCCGCTCCGCGCCGGCGCCGGCGCGCTTCAAGATCGGCGATCGCGTGCGCACCAGGAACATTCACCCGCAGACGCATACGCGCCTGCCGCGCTATGCGCGCGGCCGCACCGGCGTCATCGAAGCGCTGCGCGGCTGTCACGTCTATCCCGACACGGTTGCCGTCGGCCACGGCGAGAATCCGCAATGGCTCTACACCGTGCTGTTCGACGGCCGCGAATTGTGGGGCGACGACACCGCCCCGGCGCTGAAGATTTCGATCGAGGCGTTCGAGCCTTATCTGGAGCCTCTCGTCATTCCGGCCGAGCGAAGCGAGAGCCGGAATCCATAGTCACCGATATTGGGAATGGGCAAGCACTTCTACGTCTACATCCTAGCCAGTCGAAAACATGGGACGCTCTATATTGGCATCACGAGCAACATCCATAGGCGAACTTGGGAACACAAATCCAAAGTCACTCAAAGCTTCACCGCGCGATATAATGTCCAGATGCTGGTGTGCTTCGAAATCTTCGAGGACCCGATTTCGGCGATAGCGCGTGAGAAGCAATTGAAGAAATGGAAGCGAGCCTGGAAGATTAAACTCATTGAAGATAAGAACCCCGAATGGGTTGATCTGTCGCGCACGCTTATCTGAAGGACCTGCGATTATGGATTCCGGCTCTCGCTCGC
>DATJLN010000039.1:0-43000 GCA_035509535.1 Xanthobacteraceae bacterium
CAGGAATGTCTTTGATATTGTGGTCATCGTGCTCATCGTGATCGCGGCCAAAACCGCGATCGCCGAGCCGTATTACGTGCCATCAGGTTCGATGGAGCCGACGCTTCAGATTGGCGACGAATTGCTGGCGACCAAATATCCCTACGGCTACAGCTCGGCCTCCTTGCCGGTTTTTGTCACACTGCCGGAATCCAGCCGCATCCTCGGCGCGCTGCCGCACCGTGGCGATGTCGTGGTGTTCCGCTGGCCGGGCGACCGGTCGCAGATCTGGGTCAAGCGCGTCGTCGGCTTGCCCGGCGACCGCATCGAGATGAAAGACGGCCGTCTGTGGATCAACGGCACGGAGGTCGAACTGACGTCTGACGGCGTCGGACAGAACGAAGCCGAGGACGGCACACGCGAACCTGTCGAACGCTACATCGAAACGCTGCCCGGCGGCCGCGCGCATACGATCTTCAAGCACACGACGATCGGCCAGTTCGACAATACGCCCGAAATCACCGTGCCCAAGGGGCATCTCTTCGTCATGGGCGACAATCGCGACAATTCCGCCGACAGCCGCATCCCGCTCGACATGGGCGGCGTCGGCCTGTTGCCGGTGTCCGATCTCGTCGGCCGCGTCGATGCGCTGGTCGGCTCGTGGGACCTGGCGGCGAAACGTCAGCCGGTCTGGGAATGGCCCGCAGCGCTACGGCTGTCGCGGTTCTTCACGGCGGTGAAGTAACACGCGAAGTTGGATCTTCCGCTCGCGCTGAACTACCGCACCACGCCGGAAATGCAGCACGGCCGCCGGCGCGGCGGCTTGATCGTCTCTTTCAAATAACAACGCGCGGTCGGCGTGCCGTAGCCCGGCCGGCGATAGGTCCAGGCCCGGCATTTGCTCTCCGCCTGACAGGCGTCGGCGCAGGCCTTGCCGGTCGGGTCGGACGGAGTCTCGAACGAGCGGTAATCGCCGCCGTAGCGATCGATCGAATATTCGGTTGCGCCGGTCTGCGGCTCGATCACGCCGGCGCCGCGCACGCCGGAAACGCAGCAGCTTGATGCGACCGGCTGCGCCACTTCGCGCTTGAGATGACAGATGGCGGGCGTACCGGAGCCGGGATAGGAGAAACTCCACGACTTGCAATTCTTGTCGCGCTCGCAGCGCGCCGCGCAGATCGCCGGATCGCCGCTCTGGACCGGCGCGCTCGCATAGTCGCCGCCCGGACGATCATAGCCGACCTGCGGCAAAGCCGATATTGCGCTGCCCACGAGCGCCGCAAGCAGCACGGCGAAGCCCACGATCAGCGCTCGCGTCATCGCGCCACGCTCTCATCCTCAGCCGTCCCCCGCACAGTAAGAACGCCTCTCGGCACAAAAGGCCACTGCTATTTTTACGTTCCCGCCTAAATCCTCAGAGCATGTTCCCGGCATGCCCATGGATGCCGATGGAACGTGCGTGCTTGCAGACCCGATCCGAGGGTGGACACCGGTTTTCGGAAAAGATCGTGCGCAAGCGACACGTCTAGCTGCGGAAGTGCTTCGACAATTTGAGACCCTGGGCCTGATAGTTGGAGCCGATGCCCTGGCCGTAAAGCTGATCGGGCCGCGCCAGCATTTTTTCGTAAACCAGTCGGCCGACGATCTGGCCGTGTTCAAGGATGAACGGCACTTCGCGCGACCGCACTTCAAGGACGGCGCGCGCGCCGGTGCCGCCGGCGCCGGCATTGCCGAAGCCTGGATCAAAGAAACCGGCATAGTGCACGCGAAATTCGCCGACCAGAGGATCGAACGGCACCATTTCGGCGGCATAATCCGGCGGCACCTGCACCGCCTCGTTCGAGGCCAGAATGTAAAACTCGTCGGGATCGAGGATCAGGCTCTTGTCGGTGCGCGCCGCGATCGGCTCCCAAAAATCGGCAACGTCATAAGCGCCGCGGCGCTCGACTTCGATGACAGCCGTGTGACGCTTGGCGCGATAACCGACAATGCCATCGGTGCGGCCATTGCCGCGTTCGTGATGGACGCCCGATAGATCGATGCTGACTGCGACGCCGTCGCCCATCACCGCTTCGGTGCGATCGACCAGCCGCTCGCTGGCATGGAGCGCCCGCAAGGCGTCGGCGCTAAGCGCCGCCGCGCCGCGGCGCAGGCGCAATTGCGACAGCCGCGAACCTTCGCGCACCAGAACCGGAAATGTCTTCGGACTGATCTCGGCATAAAGCGGACCGTGATAGCCACCGGCGATGCGATCGAAGCCGCGCGTTTCGTCGGCGATGACGCGGGTGAAGACATCGAGCCGCCCGGTCGAACTCTTCGGATTCGCAGCCGCAGCGATATCGGCGGGCAGCGCCAGGCTCTCGATCAAGGGCACGATATAGACGCAGCCGGTCTCCAGCACCGCACCGGCCGCGAGCGGGAATTCGTGCAGTTTCAGTTCGGCGATGCGTTGCGCCACTGTCGTGCCGGGGCCGGGCAGAAAGCTCGCTCGCACCCGATAGGCGATGGCGCCGAGCCGCAGATCGAGGCTCGCCGGTTGAATCTGATCCGGCGCAAACGGGTAAAGCGGCCGAATCCCGCCGGCTTCCGCCAGCGCCGCGATCATGCGGTCGGGAAGAATGCCTTCGGCCAAGGGACTCATAGCGGGGTTCGATGCGGGCGCCACGGGAAGCGATCTAACCCGATGCCCGGTTTGACGCAAAGACAGCCGGGGTCTATACAGCCGCTTATCCCGTGGTCATTTGAGCCGGCCGGCTTGCAGCCACGTAAAATAAATCGCTAAAAGGCCGGGGACGTGTGAGCCCGGCCTTGAGGATTTTGCCTCCCGGCCGGGTTTTGTTTTGGCCAATGCTGCATTGGCCAAAACCTGTCGCCTGAAGGAGGGCCGCATGTCCGCGTCCGCACAAAAAACCTACCGCCCGGAAACCCGTCTCGTGCAGTCGGGCACGCTGCGCTCGCCGTTCGGCGAGACCTCCGAGGCGTTGTTTCTCACCCAGGGCTACGTCTACGACTCTTCCGCGCAGGCGGAGGCGCGGTTCAAGAACGAAGACCCCGGCTATCAATATTCGCGCTTTGCCAATCCGACCGTCGACATGTTCGAGCGGCGCATGGCCGCCTTCGAGGGCGCCGAAGCCGCGCGCGCCACTGCGACCGGCATGGCCGCGGTGACCTTGGCGCTGATCGGCCAGGTCAAGGCCGGCGATCACGTCGTCGCATCGAAGGCGATGTTCGGCTCCTGCCGCTACATCGTCGAGGATTATCTGCCGCGCTTCGGCGTGACGTCGACGCTGGTCGACGGCTGCAATCTCGAGGCCTGGCGCGCGGCGGTGCGGCCCAATACCAAGACGTTCTTTCTCGAGAGCCCGACCAATCCGGCGCTGGAAATCATCGACATCGCCGAAGTGGCGAAGATCGCTCATGCGGCCGGCGCCACGCTCGTCGTTGACAACGTCTTCGCGACACCGCTGTTTCAGTCGCCGCTCGCGCTCGGCGCCGACTGCGTCGTCTATTCGGCGACTAAACATATCGACGGCCAGGGCCGCTGCCTCGGCGGCATCGTGCTCGGCTCGCAGAAATTCATCCTGGACAATGTCCAAGTGCTGTTGCGGCAGACCGGGCCTTCAATGTCGCCGTTCAATGCCTGGGTGCTGCTCAAGGGCCTCGAAACGCTCGCGGTGCGGGTGCGGCGGCAGACCGACAGCGCGGCGACACTCGCCGTGGCGCTTGCCGGACATGCCAAGATCAAGCGGCTGATCTATCCCGGCCGGCCCGATCATCCGCAGGCCGCGGTCGCACAAAAGCAGATGCGCGGCGGCTCGACGCTGGTTGCCTTCGACATCGACGGCGACAAGAACGCCGCGTTCCGTTTCCAGGACGCGCTCAAGCTCATCCGCATCAGCAACAATCTCGGCGACGCCAAGAGCCTGATCACGCATCCGGCGACGACCACGCATCAGCGGCTCACGCCGGCGCAGCGCGCCGAACTCGGCATCAGCGACGGCCTGGTGCGCGTCTCGGTCGGTCTCGAACATCCCGACGATATCGTCGAGGACGTGCTTGGAGCGCTTCAGGCGGTGTGATGCGGCATTCCGGGTGCGCCAACGGGTCCGCGCGCGATGCGCGGGCTTCGCGCCAGCCCGGAACGAAGATCGAGATTGAACGGCTACTGCGCGCCCGGCCTGGCAGGCGCTGCCATCATCGCCGGGTGCACCGCAGCCGACGCGACCGGCCGCGTCGCCGCTTCGGCGATGGCGCCGGCGAGGAGCTTGGCCACGCAGCGATAGCCCCAATCGTTCATGTGCAGATGGTCAGGCGCCGTGAACGTGTCGAAGGCGAGATGCTGGGCCTCGCTCCAATCGCGCATGATGGCGAAGCGCTCGAACAGATCGACATTCTCCGCCTTGGCGGCAAGTGCGATCTGATCGACCATGCTGTCGGTCTCGGACTTGGCCAGCACCGCCGGCGTATATTGCACGTCCATCAACATCACGTCGGCATTGATGGCCTTGAGCTGCTCGATGCCGTCATGCAGAAGCTGATCGTGCTGTTCCAGCGAACGGTCGCGCAGCACCGAATTGGTTCCGACCTGCCAGATTACAAGTTGCGGACGCGCGGCGACGACATCCGCCGCGAACCGCGCGATCATATTCTTGGTCTCTTCGCCGTTGATGCCGCGATTGAGCACGGTGATGTCGCGGCCGGGAAACCGCTCGCGCAGATCGACCGCAAGCTGGCTCGGATAATTGGCGTCGACCGAACTGGCGCCGGCGCCCGCGGTCGACGACGAGCCGATCGCAACGATGGTGAGCGGCGCGCCGCTCGCGAGACGGCGCATCGTGTGCCGCAGCGGGCGGTCCAAATGCGTGAAAGCGGACCGTGCGCGGCAGGTCGGCACCACGGCAGTCACAGCAGGCGTCGCGGCGACCGCCGGCTTCACCGGATTGGGCGTCGTCGGATGCGCACCGGCGGCAACTGCGGGGATAGCGGTCGGCGTTGCCGCCAATGCTGCGGCCGGGATGACATGCGAGCTGACTGCGGGTGCGACAAAATGCGCCGGCGCTTCCGCCTGCGTCTGCGCCTGAGCCGCCGTGTGCAGCGCAACAGCGTGCAGCGCAACAAACGCGACAACCGCGGCCCGCGCCCCGCAGGATGGTTTTGTTTGTTTGTTCGGAGACATCAACGCGTTGTTTGCATTCTTACGGCGTCGAGATGAGCTGCATTGATGATCTGCGACGCCAGCGCCCGGCTAATGCATTCATGAACTCGTCGCGCCATATCATACTTCTTGGTAGCGGTATAGAGGTCGAAAGTCCCCTCATCATTCCAATAATGCATTATGGCTAAACGATCGAACAAAAGGGCGCCGCGCTGCTGCGCCACCCAGCGCATGACATCGGCGTAAGCGGACACGTCGAGCATCGATTCCGTGCGCGGGCTGTATTGCATGTTCATCAGAATGACGTCGGCATTGGCTGCCTGGATTTGCTCGACACCCTGATCGAGGCTGGTGCGAAAATCCTCAGGCTCGACCCCGCTGAGCGCGTCCGCCGTGCCGGCCTGCCACACCACCAGCGACGGCTTGTCATCGGACAGAATTTTTCCCAGTCCCTCGACCATCGCCGCAGTTGTCTCGCGCGACTGGACGTGCGCAGTGACCTTGACGTCGACGCCGGAAAGCTGGTTTTTGAGATTTTCCCCAAGCCGCGCCGGGTAGGCGAAGTGCTCGCCTTCGGGCCCCGCGATGGACGACGATCCGGTGCCGATCACGCTGATGTTGAGGCGATGCTGGCTCTTCACGGCTTCGGTCACGTGCGGCAGTTCGATATCGCTTTCGAGAAGAGATTGCGGCACGTCGCATTCTTCCGGCGGCGGGTCTGCGCGCGCGGTGCCGCCGAAAGCGGCGGCTAGTGAAACGCCGGCGAGCGCACTCGCGGCGAAAATGCCAACAGCAAGTCTCATGCTCCGCCACCCGCGAGGTCGGCGTCCGGTGTTTTGACACGCGATGTGGGGCTTCGCCCTTCTATGTATTTATACCACGATATCAAGCTCGCCGTCGCAATCATGATGAGAATGCCGACAAGGCTAATGAGGGTCTGAATCAGCGGCCCGCCGGACCATTCGTTGATGATGAATTGCCCGGCGAAAGCCAAGAATACGCCAAGGCAGAAAATTTCCAACGAATGTTGGCCGCAGACGATCGCCGGCTGCAGAAACGGCGACTTCAGCCCCGGCCAGTCGCGCGGCACAAAGCGCACCGTCACCGCAGCCAGAGCGAGAAAATGGGCGAAACGCAACACGTCCAGATTGGTCTTGTCGATCGGATACATCCAGTCGCTCAGCCATTGCGGCACGAAGCGCTGCAGCGGCTCGATATACCAGGTTAACGTGATGGCGAAGGCGAAGATCAGATAGGCGAGCGCCAGCGCCAGCACATAGCGCGAGCGCAACACGGAGGACAGCCGCTGCGCGCCGCCGAGCGCACACCAGGCGCCGAACACGAACAGCAATTGCCAGGCGAATGGATTGAAGAACCAGACGCCGTTCGGATAGGCCGGCAAATTCCAGTCGAAATTCCACGCCAGCGCATAGACCAAAGCCGAGCCGGCGAGCGCAAAGCCGGGCTGCCGCAGCAACAGCCACAGCATCGGCGGGAACAACAGCAGCAGGACGATATAGAGCGGCAGCACGTCCATATTGACCGGCTTGAACTTCAGCAGCAGCGCCTGAAAGATCGTGACGTCCGGCTGTTTGAGGAAATCGAGAATGTTCATTTCCTCGGCGTAGAGCGGATTGTCGAAAGTCGCCGCGACATAGGCGATCTCAGCCATGAAGATCGTAAACAGAAAGATATGCGCCACGTAGATCTGCCAGGCGCGGCGCAGCACGCGCGCGCTCGCGACCACGATGCCGCGCTCGCGCATGGCGCGGCCATAGACGAAAGCCGCGGTGTAGCCGGAGATAAAAATGAAGATTTCGGTGGCGTCGGAAAAGCCGTAATTGCGGATGGTGAACCAGTTGAGGATGTTACCGGGGATGTGGTCGAGAAAGATCAGCCACAGCGCGATGCCGCGGAACAGATCGAGCCGCAGATCGCGCTCGGTCGTGACCACCGGAAGCGCAGGAGCCGTCGCGATTGGCGTAACCAGCATAGGCGTTGCGCTCATGTCCGCCCGCCTCGACGCGGCAGCGCGGCCCATCCCCTACAGTCTTTGAATCAGCCTCGGCAAGCGAAGCTTGAGAGAGCCGGTCCACATGGTTATTGCAATGGTTATTGCAACAACAGCCGCGGTGTTATTCACTTTTGCGTGGAATCATTGGCTAATATCGCTGGTTGAGCTTTGCGCCGATTGTGCGGCAAGCCGAGCAGCAGGCGGGAGCGGATGCGGAACTTGAAAGCACCCGAAATGCCGGCAGGTTCGGCCAGGGGCCACGCGGCGCGCGCCGCGGACGCCGCCGCGACAGGAGCGCAAACATGTATCGGGCGATAACCCGCAGCATCGAAGTGGTGGTGACCCCGCGCTTCGTCGCCGACCGGTCGTCGCCGGAGAACAATTATTTCTTCTGGGCCTATACGATCTCGATCACCAATAACGGCACCGAGACGGTGCAGCTGAAGACGCGTCACTGGCGCATCACCGACGCTCAAGGCCGGCGGCAGGAGGTTCGCGGCGCCGGCGTCGTCGGCGAGGAACCGGTGCTCAAGGCGGGCGAGGTCTTCGAATACACCAGCGGCGTGCCGCTGCAGACGCCGTCCGGATTCATGGTCGGCAGCTACGGCATGGTAAGCGCGGCCGGCGAGCATTTTGACATCGACGTTCCGGCGTTCTCGCTCGACAGCGTCGCCGCCAAACGCACTCTGAACTGAATCGTGGAACCGGATCGCATGGCACTGAACCGCATGCGCTGAAACGCATGCGCGGCGCTGCCGGCGCGTTGCCGCTATGCATCGAGGTCCCGATGAGATCCACCGTCAGCGGCTGATGGCCGGCGCCTGTGCGATGGCGTGCTCCACCGCAAATGCCCATGCAAATCCTGGTTCGGCATTGGCCGCACGCGACAGCATGAACCACACGGCGGCCGTCGCGACGCCGATCAAGATCTTGACCGCGATACTGTCGGCAACACTACCCATGAACGCCTCCCGGGTGGCCGATTGCTGGCTTCGTCCCGCTCGAAACCAATCGCGTGGGCCGCGTCCGGTTCCCGAGGTCACCCGGGTTCCCTGGAAGCAAATATACCGCAGTGCAGTGAATTAATATTATCGTTATATATCAGATATTTATATAAATATTTAATCCAGTTCATTGTATATTCATATTGCAGCGCACAAATATGTCTAAATTGCCCGGCAGATATGGAACTTGATTGGAGGAGCCATGATTCGGCGAAAGATTTCAATGCGTTCACAGGCGATTGCAGCGATTTTGGCGGGTCTGACGGTTTTGGTCGGCGGCGAATACGTGCGCGCTGCGTCGCATGGGTTCGGCGTAGATGGGTTCGGCGCGGACGTGACCGGCACGATCACGGCTACGGCGGCAATCGGACCTGCGGAACTCGATCCGGTGTTTCAGCAAAAGCTTCTGGAGCGGGTCCGCGGCCGCTACGAGCGCGCCCACACGCTCGGCGTGCCAGAGAGCCGGCAGGGCCAGATCTAAGAGTCAGCGTGCCCCGGCTGGACCGGCGGTACGACATCGTTTGGCGCGAAGACGTAGGTCGAGCTGCAGAATTCGCAGGTGACGGTGATGAGGCCGTTTTCGACCATGTCCTCACGATCCTTGTGCGAAAAACTCTTCAGCATGTTCTCGACGCTATCGCGTGAGCAGGTGCATTGCGCGCTGACCGGCGCGGCGCGAAAGACGCGCACGCCGCGCTCATGGAACAGCCGATAGGCGAGCCGCTCGCTCGACAGGTCGGGATCGAGCAGCTCGATATCGTCCACCGTCTCGATCAATGAACGGCCTTCGACCCAGGCATCGTCCTCAGCGACCACATGAGCGGCCATATGGGCGGCGGTGCCGGGCGGGGCATCGCCGGGATGCAGGTCGGCCTGGCGGCTGCGCTCGGTGGAATTGGGCAGGAACTGCAGCATGATGCCGCCGGCGCGCCAATGATGGCGCGCGCCGTTTTCGCCGGCCCGAAACTCTTCGGCCACCGCAAGCCGCACCCGCGTCGGGATCTGCTCCGAGCGCAGGAAATATTCGTGCGCGGCCTGTTCGAGGCCGCCGCCTTCGAGCGCGACGAGCCCCTGATAGCGGCTCATTTCTCCGCCCTGATCGATGGTCATGGCGAGATGGCCGCGGCCGAGCAGCTGGCCCGGCTCGGCTTCGCCTTTGGCAATCGCGGCGGCGACACGCTGCGCGTCGAAACGCGCGCAGGCCCGCACATTGCCGGGCGAGGTGAAGTCGACGACCAACATGCGCACCGGGCCGTCGCCCTGAGTCTGCAGGATGAAGCGGCCTTCGAATTTCAGGCTCGAGCCGAGCATGACCGTGAGCACGATCGCCTCGCCGAGGAGCTTGGCCACCGGCGGCGGATAATCGTGGCTGCCCAAGATGGTGTCGACGGCCGGACCCAGCCGCACGATACGGCCGCGCACATCGAGCGCCTTGACCGCGAACGGCAGGATCGTGTCGTCGAGACCGGTCTGATCGGGCTCGCGAACAGGAATGGCAAAATCCGGATTGTTCATCGTTTCGCAATATAGGCGTTCGCGGCCGATTTGTGAGCCCTTGCCCGGCGCGGATATTCGCCACGCATCAGCTTTGGCAAAGCTTGACAACGAGCTCCGCGACAAAGCGGTGCAGAGCGCAGACCCGCGAGCGGCGGCGTTACCGGCCGCCGGCGTTCAGGCACCAGGTCAAAATGCCCTTCTGCGCATGCAGACGGTTCTCCGCCTCGTCGAACACCACCGATTGCGGCCCGTCCATGACTTCGTCGGTGACTTCCTCGCCGCGATGCGCCGGCAAGCAGTGCATGAACAGAGCGTCCGGCTTCGCTCTTGCCATGAGGCGGGCATTGACCTGGTAGCGCTTGAGCAGGTTGTGCCGGCGCGCGCCGTTGCGATCGCCCATCGACACCCAGGTGTCGGTCACGACGCAATCAGCGCCCTTGACCGCCTCGTCCGGATCGCTGCCGATCCGGATATCGGCGCCGGACGATTTGATCCACTGGACAAGCGGCTTTTTCGGCGCCAGTTCCGGCGGTGAGGCGACGCGCAGGCGAAAGTCGAAGCGCTCGGCGGCGTGCATCCACGAGGTCAGCACGTTATTGGCGTCGCCGGTCCACGCGACGGTGCGGCCGCGGATCGGGCCGCGCTTTTCCTCGAACGTCATGACATCGGCCATGACCTGGCAGGGATGCGAGCGGCGCGTCAGCCCGTTGATCACCGGCACCGTGGCATGGCGCGCGAGTTCGGCCACGTCGTCGGGATTGAGCGTGCGGATCATGATGGCGTCGATATAGCGCGACAAGACGCGCGCGGTGTCGGCCAGCGTTTCGCCGCGGCCAAGCTGCATCTCCTCGGCGGTGAGCAGAAGCACGTCGCCGCCGAGCTGACGCATCGCCACTTCGAAAGACACGCGCGTGCGCGTCGAAGGCTTCTCGAAAATCATTGCCAGCGTCTTGCCGGCGAGCGGACGATCGGCGCGCCCCGGCTTCGACTTCATGACGCGCGCGTCCTCGATCATCCGGCGCAGATCGGCGGCCGGAATGTCGATCAGATCGAGAAAATGCCGGACGCCGCTCATCCCGCCGTCCGCTCCTTCTGCTTGTCGGCCTGCGCCCGGCCGAGCCTGGCGCAGGCCTTGTCGAGCCGGGTGACGCCTTCGGAGATCTCCGCTTCGCCGACGATGAGCGGCGGCAAAAGGCGCATGACGTTGTCGCCGGCGGAGACGGTGATCATCTTCTCGGCACGGCAGGCATCGACAAATTCCCCGACCGGAACCAGCGATTTGAGGCCGAGCAACAGTCCTTCGCCGCGCACCTCGGCGATGATCGTGGGATGACGGTCTTTAAGCTCGGCAAGGCGCTGCTTGAGCAAGAGCGCGACGCGCTGCACCCGCTCGAAAAAGCCCGGCTCGAGCATCACGTCGAGCACGGCGTTGGTGGCGCTCATGGCGAGCGGATTGCCGCCGAAGGTCGAGCCGTGGGTGCCGGCGGTCATGCCCTTGCCGGCCTCGGCCGTGCCGAGGAACACGCCGACCGGGAAACCGCCGCCCAGCGCCTTGGCGAGCCCCATAATATCGGGAGTGACGCCTACACGCTGATGCGCGAACAGATGGCCGGTGCGGCCCATGCCGCACTGCACCTCGTCGAAGATCAGGAGCAGGCCGTTGTCGTCGCACAGCTGCCGCAAGGCCCTGAGGAAGGAGGGTTCGACGACGCGCACGCCGCCCTCGCCCATGACCGGCTCGATCAGGATCGCGGCGGTCTCGGGGCCGATCATGCGCTTGACGGCCTCGAGGTCACCGAACGGAACCTGATCGAAGCCCTCGACCACCGGGCCGAAGCCTTCGAGATATTTTTTCTGCCCGCCGGCGGCGAGCGTCGCCAAGGTCCGGCCGTGGAACGCGCCTTCGAACGTGATGATGCGATAGCGCTGCGGCGCGCCGTTCGCCGCGTGATATTTGCGCGCCATCTTGATGCAGCCTTCCATGGCTTCGGCGCCGGAATTGCAGAAAAAGACGACGTCGGCGAAACATGCGTCGCAGAGCCGCTGCGCCGCACGTTCGGCCTCCGGGATCTCGTAGAGGTTGGAGACGTGCCACAGTTTCTGCGCCTGTGCGGTCAGCGCCGCCACCAGATGCGGATGGGCATGGCCGAGCGCATTCACCGCGACGCCGGAGGTGAAATCCAGATAGCGCTCGCCGGTGATCGCGGTCAGCCAAGCACCTTCGCCCCGCTCGAAGGCGAGGTGGGCACGCGCATAAGTCGGCAATAGATGCGATGTCACGGGCTAGATCCGCGGTGTCTGCACGGCTTTGGCGAAGCTGAAATGCAATGTGCCGCCTCTCCGGGCGGCACTCGCGTATATTTTATGTGGACGCGCCCCACTGTCAACACACGATAATTAGGCGTCCGGACTCGTTTTGTACCCATATCATCCACATATGGCGATGAATGTGTGGAAGTGGCGTGAGCGACTCTTGCGCGGGAGTCCCGCCATATTGTAGTTTTTTTCTCGTCAAGTACGACATATCGTGCGGCGGACAGTCATCTAAAGCGTTGTTGGTTGAGTGCGAGTTGGGCGGCGTTGTGCTGCCTGGCGCTGTGATGGATTCCGCCAAGGCATTCGCCCGGGCCGCAACTTCGGCCCGACGCGCACCGGTGAGGAGAATTGGCTCATGTCGTGGACGGACGAGCGGGTCGAGCTTCTGAAGAAGCTGTGGTCGGATGGCCTTTCGGCCAGCCAGATCGCGGCCGAGCTCGGCGGCATCACGCGCAATGCGGTCATCGGCAAAGTGCATCGGCTTGGGCTTTCCGGCCGGGCCAAGAGCACGTCGAGCGCGGCACCGCGGCAGCGCAAGGCGCGCGCCCCCTCGCATATGTTGCGCATCGGGCGGCCGGCGATCCGCGGCAATACGGCGCTGGCGCACGCTTACGAGATCGAAACGGAAGCCGAGCCGGAATTGATCGATAACATCATCCCGATCGGGCAGCGCCGCAACATTCTTGAACTGAACGAGCAAACCTGCCGATGGCCGGTCGGCGATCCAGGCAGCGGCGACTTCTTTTTCTGCGGCGGCAATACGCTCGACGGCTTGCCCTATTGCTCCTATCACTCGCGGGTCGCCTATCAGCCGGCCAGCGACCGGCGGCGCGACAAACGGCCGCCGCGCTGACGGCTGCGGACAACCGGCATCACGCCTCATGCCCCGCACCAGCGGGGCATTTCGTTTGCGTGAACGGCGCCCGCGCCGTGTTTCGCCGGGCGCAAGACCCGTGTTCAATCTCTTCGATCATCGGAGCGTCAGATCTCGATCCGATGCGGCCGAACCGGATCCGGGCCTGAACGTTTCGTTTGAGCGCGAGCTCTCCCGAAAACGGACCTCCGCCCCCGGATCAAGTCCAAGGGCGTTTTTCGGGATCGCGCTTTAAGACGAACGATAACGGGGCAGGACGCGGCGTCAGCTCGCTTTGCCGTAACGATCATCCAGCGAATAGCCGGCGCCACGCACGGTGCGGATCGGGTCCGTCGTATGGCCGCGATTGAGCGCCTTGCGCAGGCGTCCGACATGGACGTCGACGGTGCGCTCGTCGATGTAGACATCGCTGCCCCATACGCCGTCGAGCAATTGCTCGCGCGAGAACACCCGGCCGGGACGTTCCATCAGATATTCGAGCAGACGGAATTCGGTCGGCCCGAGATCGACCGGCCGGCTGGAACGCGACACCCGCTTTTTCTCGCGGTCGAGCTCGAGGTCGCCGATATTGAGGATCATGGCGACGCGCTCGGGGCTGGCGCGGCGCAGCAGCGCACGCACCCGCGCCAGAAGCTCCGGCACCGAGAACGGCTTGACGATGTAATCATCGGCGCCGGTGGCAAGCCCGCGCACGCGCTCGCTTTCCTCGCCGCGCGCCGTCAACATGATGATCGGCAGGCTTTGCGTCTGCGGCCGCGCCCGCAGCCGGCGGCACAGTTCGATGCCGGACAGGCCCGGCAGCATCCAATCCAGTACGATGAGATCCGGGGCCGTCTCTTTCAATCGCGTATCGGCGTCGTCACCGCGCGTGACAGCATCGACCTCGTAGCCCTCGGCTTCGAGATTATAACGCAACAGGGTCGTCAGCGGCTCCTCGTCTTCAACGATGAGGATATTGGCACCCATCGCGGTCTCCTATTTTTGCAGCACGGCTGTCGGAAAACTCGTGGTGTCTCCCTTCGGACGCTGATCGGTAATCGGACGGCCTTCGATCATGTAATAGACGGTCTCGGCGATGTTGGTGGCATGGTCGCCCATGCGCTCGATGTCCTTGGCGCAGAACATCAGGTGCATGCAGAACGTGATGTTGCGCGGATCTTCCATCATGTAAGTCAACAGCTCGCGGAACAGCGAGGTGCACATCGAATCGATTTCTTCGTCGCCGTTCCACACCGCGAGCGCTCCCTGCAGGTTGCGGCTGGCATAGGCATCGAGCACCTGCTTGAGCTGGCCGAGCACGAGCGCCGACATGTGCTCGACGCCGCGGATCAGCTTTTGCGGATAGAAGTCGCCGTCGAGCGCGACGACGCGCTTGCCGATATGCTTGGCGTGATCGCCGATGCGCTCGAGATCATTGCAGACGCGCATGGCGCCGACGCATTCGCGCAGATCGACCGCCATCGGCTGCCGCCGCGCGATGGTGAGGATGGCTTTTTCCTCGACTTCGCGCTGCATGGCGTCGATCAGCGGATCGGTGGCGATGACGCGCTCGCCGAGCTCGATATCGCGGTCGACCAGCGCTTGGACGGAATCGGCGATCTGGCGTTCGGCCAGCCCGCCCATTTCGGCGACCTTGCGGGTGATCTCCTGCAGATCGGTGTCGAACGCCTTGGCGGTGTGGTCGATGCGCGTTGCGCCAGTCGTGGTGGGGTTGAGTTCGGTCATATCTGTCATCCGAAGCGGCCGGTGATGTAGTCTTGGGTGCGCTGATCCTGCGGCGCGGTGAACATTTTGCTCGTCGCGCCGAACTCGATCAACTCGCCAAGATACATGAAGGCGGTGAATTCCGACACGCGAGCCGCCTGCTGCATGTTGTGGGTCACGATCACGATCGTATAGTCGTCGGTCAGCTCGTCGATCAATTCCTCGATCTTGGCGGTCGAGATCGGATCGAGCGCCGAGCACGGCTCGTCGAACAATATCACTTCCGGACGCACCGCCACGGTGCGCGCGATGCAGAGCCGCTGCTGCTGGCCGCCGGACAGGCTCTGGCCATTGGCGTGGAGCTTGTCCTTGACCTCTTCCCAGAGCGCCGCGCGCCGCAGCGAGGTCTCGACGCGGCCGTCGATTTCCGACTTCGGCAGTTTCTCATAGAGGCGGATGCCGAAGGCGATGTTCTCGTAGATCGACATCGGAAACGGCGTCGGCTTCTGAAACACCATGCCGATGCGCGCGCGCAGCAGGTTCAGGTCTTGCCGCGGCGAGAGAATGTTCTTGCCGTCGAAGATCACCTCGCCGGTGGCGCGCTGATGCGGGTAGAGGTCGTACATGCGGTTGAGCACGCGCAGCAAGGTCGACTTGCCGCAGCCCGACGGGCCGATGAAAGCCGTGACCTTGTTCTCGTAGAGCGACAGCGAGATCGACTTCAGCGCCCTCGCCTCGCCGTAGAAGAAGTTGAGGTCGCGGATCATGACCTTGTCGGTCAGACTGCTTTGATCGGCCGGACTATGACTGACGGCCGGAACGGAAACTGAAGCTACGCTGCTCATGCTCATGAGTGCTTTCCTGGTGCAACGAGGGTGCGCGCGCTGATGCTTAATGCGAGGACTGTCATCGTGATGATCAAGGCGCCGGTCCAGGCCAGCGCCTGCCAATCCTTGTACGGGCTCAGCGCGAACTGGAAGATGATGACCGGCAGACTCGAGATCGGCCCGTTCAGATTGGTGCTCCAGAACTGGTTGTTCAGCGAGGTGAACAGTAGCGGCGCGGTCTCGCCGCTGATGCGGGCGACCGCGAGCAGGACACCCGTCACCATGCCGGCGCGCGCCGCGCGATAGCAGATGCGCGTGATCGACAGCGACCGCGGCAAGCCGATCGACGTCGCCGCCTCGCGCAGCGCGTTGGGAACCAGCGTCAGCATGTCCTCGGTGGTGCGCACCACCACCGGAATGACCAGCACGGCAAGCGCCACGCCGCCGGCATAACCCGAGAAGTGCCCCATCGGCGCGACCATGACCTGATAAACGAACAGGCCGACCACGATCGACGGCGCGCTGAGCAGAATGTCGTTGATGAATCGCACCACGCTGCTGAGCTTGTCGTAGCGGCCATATTCGGCCATGTAGGTGCCGGCGAGGATGCCGATCGGCGTGCCGATGACGACCGCGAGCACGGTGAGGATCAAGCTGCCGATGATCGGGTTCAACAGGCCGCCGCTCGATCCGGGCGGCGGCGTCATCTCGGTAAAGACACGAAGTGAAAGTCCCGAGAAGCCGCGCAAGAGCAAAGCGCCGAGAATGAGCACCAGCCAGCCGACGCCGAACAGGGTCGCTCCGATGGCCGCTGCCGTTGCAACGAAATCACGGCGGCGGCGGCTGGAATAGCGAGCCGTTAAAATGGCTTCTTGCATGGCGTCACCCGATCCGGCGTTCGATGCGCATCAGCATGTAGCGCGCAATCGCAAGGACGATGAAGGTAATGACAAACAGGATCAAACCGAGCGCGATCAGCGCCGAGGTGTAAAGGTCGCCGACCGCTTCGGTGAATTCGTTGGCGATGGTCGCCGAGATCGTGGTGCCGGGTGCCAGGATGGAAGCCGAAATGCGGTGCGCATTGCCGATGACGAAGGTCACCGCCATGGTTTCGCCGAGCGCACGGCCGAGCGCGAGCATGACGCCGCCGATGACGCCAACACGGCAATACGGCAGCACCACTTTGCGCATCACTTCCCACCTCGTGCAGCCGAGCCCGTAGGCCGCCTCTTTGAGCACCGGCGGCACCGCCTCGAACACGTCGCGGGTGATCGAGGTGATGAACGGCAGCACCATGATGGCGAGGATCAGGCCCGAGGTGAGCAGGCCGATGCCGTAAGGCGGACCGGAGAACACCGAGCCGATGAGAGGCGCGTTGCCGATCGTGTCGATCAGGAACGGCTGCAGCGTCGCCTGCAGGAACGGCGCGAAGATGAACAGGCCCCAGATGCCGTAAATGATGCTGGGAATGCCGGCGAGCAATTCAACGGCTATGCCGATCGGCCGCCGCAGCCATTGCGGGCAGAGCTCGGTGAGAAAGAAGGCGATCATCAGGCCGACCGGGACCGCGATCAGCATCGCGATGAACGAGGTCACGACCGTGCCGTAGATGGCCGGCAATGCCCCGTATTTGTCGGTGACCGGGTTCCAGCTCTCGCTGATGAGAAAGCCGAGGCCGAAAGTGCGCAGAGCCGGAATCGAGCCTTGAACCAGCGACAGGATGACGCCGCTCAGCAGCAAAAGAACGAAGATCGCGGCGACGCGCGTCAAATGGCGGAACATGCTGTCGCCAAGCCGCAACCGGTCGAGCACCTTGGTGCGCGCAACCGATGCGACGGGGACTGCTACTTGATCTGACAACGCGACGTCGACCACCTTCCAGCTCCGCAGAATTTGCATCGGCTCTCCGTTTCCGCGCGGGTCAGAGAGCCAATTTTAGAGGCGCCTCAATGCGAGCGAAACGCCCCCGCTGTGGAAAAGAAAAGGCGCCGGCGGCGCCTTTTCCGCGCGCGTCGATTTTCAGAAGACGGGCTTGCCGTCGGACCCTTTGATTTTCTCTTTCCAGGTCTTCTCGATCAGCGCGACGACGCTGTCAGGCATCGGCACGTAATCGAGATCGGCAGCCGCCTGCTTGCCGTTCTTGTAGCCCCAGTCGAAGAATTTCAGGGCCGCAGCCGAATCAGCCGCGCTGACCGGGGTCTGCTGCATCAGGATGAAGGTCGAGCCGGCCACCGGCCACGACTTCTCGCCCGGCGCGTTGGTCATGATGACGTGGAAATCCGGCGCGCTGGTCCAATCGGCGCCAGCAGCTGCGGCTTGGAACGCCTCGGCGGTCGGCGTAATGACCTTGCCGGCCTGATTGACCATCTTGGCATAGGTCAGATTGTTCTGCTTGGCATAGGCATATTCGACATAGCCGAGCGAACCCACGGTCTGCGCGGCATTGTTGGACACGCCTTCGCTGCCCTTGGCGCCGATACCGACCGGCCATTCCACGGCGGTGTTTTCACCGACCTTGCTCTTCCATTCCGGGCTGACCTTGGACAGATAGTTCGTCCAGATGAACGTGGTGCCCGAACCGTCGGAGCGATGCACGACGGCGATCGCGGTGTCAGGCAGCTTGACGCCCGAATTGAGCTTCGCGATGGCCGGATCGTTCCACTTGGTGATCTCACCGAGGAAGATCTTGGCGATGGTCGGGCCGTCGAGCGTGATTTCACCCGGCTTGATGCCCGGCAGGTTCAGGATTGGAACCACCGAGCCGTTGATGATGGGGAATTGAACGAAATTGTTCTTGGCCACGTCTTCCGGCGTGAGCGGCATGTCGCTGGCGCCGAAGGTGACGGTCTTGGCGGTGATCTGCTTGATGCCGCCGCCGGAGCCGATCGACTGGTAGTTCAGGCCGATACCGGTCTGCTTCTTGTAGGTATCCGCCCATTTGGCGAGGACCGGATACACGAAGGTCGAGCCGGCGCCGGTGAGGTCGGCGGCGGCGGCGGGCAGAACCGACGCGGCGAGAAAGCCGGCGACGGCCAGTGTGGTGAGATGTTTCACGTTCTCGTCTCCTGTGAGTGGCAATTCGGGCGACGCGCATCGCCGGCCCAAATCCGATCTAAAGCTCCGATCTCGAAGTTCCGATCGAAGCCGGCTTGCGTCCCTGTCCCGGAGCTTCGGTTAAGCTCGCAGTCTCTCGGAAGTACGCTGTACGCGGAGCGACCCGGAATGGGCGTGTCCACAGCGTGGGCATGGTTATGTTCGGTACGTAACCGTTCTATGAGCCCTGTATGACAATCAGATGACGGTATAAGCTATTGATACAGTGACAATTTAACGCGGATGCGCGGGAACGGCGGTGGGCAGGTGAACGGTGAAAGTTGCTCCCGCTCCAGGCGCGCTTTCGATGGTCAGGCGGCCGCGATGGCGATTAAGGATATGTTTGACGAGCGCCAGACCGAGCCCGGTTCCGCCCTGCGCGCGGCTTTCGCCGACATCGACCCGATAGAAGCGTTCGGTCAGGCGCGGCAGATGTTCCGGCGCGATGCCGGGACCGTAATCGCGCACGCCGACCAGCGCCTCGGGCTCGCCGTCCGCTGACGCGCCGGTGCCGAGCTTGATGTCGACCCGCCGGCCGGCAGCGCCGTATTTGAGCGCATTCTCGACCAGATTTTCGAACACGCGGACCAGTTCGTCATGATCGCCGTGCACGGTGAGCGCAGGGCCGGCCTCGATATGCAGCGTCACGCCGCGATCGCGCGCCAGCGTTTCGAGACCGTCGGCGACCTGGCGCACGATCGGAACCAGATTGACCGGCGTGTCGGGACGGCGATGCGCATTGAGCTCGATGCGCGACAGCGACAACAGATCGTCGATCAGACGCGCCATGCGGCGTGCCTGTTCCTGCATGATCGACAGGAAGCGTTCCCGCGCCTTAGCGTCCTCGCGCGCGGAGCCCTGCAGGGTCTCGATGAAGCCGAGCAGCGCGGCGAGCGGCGTGCGCAATTCGTGGCTGGCATTGGCGACGAAATCGGCGCGCATTTCCTCGACCCGCCGCAGCGGCGTGAGATCGTGGAACGTCATCAGCACCAGATCGGGCCGGGTCGCGTCCGCGCCGCGCTTGACCGGCATGACGATGGTCTCGAACCAGCGGTCGAGCGGTACGCGCTCGAAATAGACGACGCGCTGTTCTTCGCCCTGCGCAGCGGCCCGGCCGATGGCCTCGATCAGTTCCGGCATCCGCAAGGCAAACGATACCGGCTCGCCCTGGCGCAGTGCCGGCGCGAGAGCGCGCGCGCGCTCATTGAGCGCCAGCACCCGGCCCTCGCGATCGAGCGCGACGACGGGATCGGGAAGGCCGGCAACGACGGCGCGCAGAAGATCGTCGCCGCGCTCGGCAATCGTGATCGGGGTGAGACGGCGCTCTTCCTCTTCGCCGCTCCTGACCGCAAGCATCGTGGCCGCCGCCAAAACGGCAAAGCCGGCAAGCGCGTAAGGATAAGGAAGCGCGCCGGCGAGCGCGAAAGCTGCGAACACAATGGCCGATGCCGCGATCACCAGCCAGCCCCGCCAGCGGCGGCTTGCGAGTGGGGCTCGGTCTTCAGCCAAGCTCATAAAATTCCTCGGCGTAACGCATTTCCCGCGCGAAACCGCGGGTTCGTCGCGAGTTCATAACGGCGGCGACGGCCGATTTATGCGACGCGCGGCGCGGCTCAGCAAGGCTTCACGAATTCCGAGCACCGCCAGCGAGATCACAAAGGGAATTATGTAATAGAGCAGACGGAACAAGAGCAGGCCGGCCAATAAATCTTCTTTGTCGAACTGCCACAGCGCCACCATCATGGCGGCATCGAACACGCCCAGACCGCCGGGCGCGTGGCTGGCGAAGCCGAGCAGCGTCGCGGCGACAAAGATCACCGCGACCGTTACGAAGCCGAGATTGGGCTCGTCTGGCACCAGCATATACATTGCGGCGGCGCAGAAGCAGAGATCGAGAATGCCGATCACGATCTGAACGAGCGTCAGCGGACCGCCCGGCAGGGTCACCTGCCAGCCTTCGCGGCCGATGACCCGCGGCTTGACCCAAACCCAGGCGACATAGGCCACGAGCAAAGCCAGAATCACGACCGCCAAGCTGCGGTTGCACCAGAGCGGCAATTGATCGATGGCACGCGCCGCCTGCGGCGACCACAGCACGCCGAGCCCGAGCACGGTGGCATTGCCCAGCCAGAATGTCAGCCCGGCGACAAAACAGATCTTGGTCACCTCGATGACGGAAAGACCCCAGTTCGAATAGATGCGGTAGCGAACCGCGCCGCCGGAAAAGACGCTGGCGCCGACATTGTGGCCGACGGCATAGCTGGTGAAGCCGGCGAGCGCCGCGATCCGATACGGTATCTCGGGACGGCCGATCGTGCGCAATGCGAAGAGATCGTAGAAAGTCAAAGTCAAATAACCGGCGAAGACGAACAGGCCGGCGATGATCAGCGTCTTCCAGTCGGTCGCATCGATGGCGTCGACCAGCGCATCGGGATCGATGTCGCGCAGAATGCGATAGAGCACGACCGCAGCGATCGTGATCATGGTCAGGCTGATGACGATGCCGAGCCGCCGCAGCCCGATCTTGCGGTCGAAAAAGCGCGCGTGGCCGCGCAGCGACTTCAACGGACCGCTCTGAGAACCGGCGGCTTGGGCATCCATCGATAAGTCTCGCTCCGCATTCGTTCGCTTTAATTGGTTCGCAGTAAGTCGGTGCGCTCAATCGGGCCGTTGCGGCGATTAGGCCATAAGCTTGCTTAGAAATCGCAAAGACGGCAAAGGCGGCATATCGGATCGCAGCATACATAGTCCCGGTGTCGGGTGGTCATGAGGCCCCGGCGGATACCCGGATTCGCCGCGAATTGCGGTGCAAATCCATGCGGATCCGGCCTTTGGCGCCGGCGGAAACCTGTCCCAAGTAGCAGATGTTATATGCCGGCGCGAGAGCGGCAATTCTACCGCGCTTGCGCCCAATGCAGGTCCGTAGGCGTACTTAAACGCGGCCCCGACGGCTTTCCGGCCCGCGCGATATTTGGCCACACCCCCGTCTGCCATGCCTCTGTGCCGCCTGCTATGGTTGCCCGCAAATCGTCGATGAAACGCTCGTATCGCCGGATCACAACGGCAAAACAGGGAAGAGGGCAGGATGAAGCAGCGCACAATCGCACGGCGCAGCCTGATCGCGGGGGCGGGTTTCGGCATTGGCGCCGGCCTGGTCGGCCAGGTGGCGCCGGCACATGCAGAACCCAAAGCGGACAAGATCTGGAGCGGCCAATACTGGGCCAAGAAGGGCGATGTGAAGCTGTTCATGTCCCGGAAACGCCTGGGCGCGCCGCGCCCGGGGGCCGAACCGCTTCCGGTGCTGTTTCTGGTCCACGGTTCCTCGCTGTCCTCGCTGTCGAGCTACGATCTCACCGTGCCGGGCAAAGGCGAATATTCGCTGATGGACGTTTTCGCCCGTCACGGTTTTGACGTCTGGACCATGGATCACGAAGGCTACGGGCGCTCGACGGTGACATCGGGCAATTCCGATATCGCCAGCGGTGTCGCCGATCTCACCGCGGCGCTCGAGGTGCTGCAGCACGAGACCGGACGCGGCAAATATCATTTCTTCGGCGAGTCCTCCGGCGCCATTCGCGCCGGCGCTTTTGCCCAAGCCAAGCCTGACCGCATCGAGCGGCTGATGCTCGCGGCATTCACTTACAAGGGCAACGGCGCCGCCGAGATCAAGCGCCGCCAGGACAAGCTCGCGGAATTGCGCGCGAGCCCGCGGCGCAAGCGCGACGCTGCAATGATCCATTCGATCTTCACCCGTGATGGTCACCCGTCCGCTTACGACCCCGCTGTCGCCGACGCCATCGTCGCGAGTGAAATGAAATACGGCGACAGCGTTCCGGCCGGCACTTACATCGACATGGCGGCGAACCTGCCGCTGGTCGATCCGACGAAAGTCACCTGCCCGGTGCTGATGACGCGCGGCGAGTGGGACGGCAATTCGACCAACGCCGACCTGCTCGACTTCTTCACGCAATTGCCGAACGGCGATCGGCAATATGTCATCCTGCCGAATACGTCGCACAGCGAAGCCTTCGGCAAGAACCGGCAATTGCTCTGGTACGCGATGAAGAACTTCCTGTCGGAGCCGGCGCCCGAGGCGAGCTGACATTCAGGCTTGCAGCTCGCCGCCGAGAAAAAACGCGCGCAGCTCCTTGTACGTCTCCTCCGGCGCTTCTTCGGACAGATAATGTCCGCAAGGCAGCGCCTTCGCGCCGCGAATGTCGCTGGCATAGCGCTGCCAGATTTCGTCCGGCGACGGCTTGGAATTGCGGCCGACGCCGCCGGTCGCGCCCCACAACAGGAGCAGCGGCACATCGTTCTTGCGCCCGGCCTCGAAATCCTTGGTGTCCATCTCGAAATCGATGCCGGCGCAGGCGCGATAATCCTCGCACATCGCATGCACGGTCGCCGGATTGCGGAAATAGCGCTTGTACTCGGCGATCGCCGCCGGATCGAAGAAGCTCAGGCCCTGTTTGGTCTTGGCCAATTTCTTCTCGATGAAGAAATCCGGCTCCGCGCTCATCAGCCGCTCGGGGAAATCGTAAGGCTGGATCATGAACAGCCAGTGCCAGGAAAACGTGCCCCAGGCCTTGTTCATGTTGTTGAAGAGATGGTGCTGCGGAATGATGTCGAGGATCGCGGCGCGGGCGATCTTCTCCGGGTGATCCATGCACATGCGATGCAGCACGCGGGCGCCGCGATCGTGGCCGGCGCAATAGAACCGACTGAAGCCGAGCTGCTCCATCACTTCGAACTGGTCCCGGCCCATGGCGCGGAACGAATAGTTCTCGTGATTGTCGCCGCCCTGCACCTTTTCCGAATCGCCATAACCGCGCAGGTCGGTCGCGATCACGGTGAATTCTTCCGCCAAGCGCGGCGCGAATTTCTGCCAGGACAGATGGCTGAACGGATTGCCGTGCAACAGCAGCAGCGGCGGGCCCTTGCCGCCCTTGAGCGTGACGATGCGCGCACCTGAGGTTTTTATCTCGCTCTTCTCGAAACCTGCAAAGAACATTGGGCGAATCTCCACTCTTGCTATTGCTCTTGTCGACAAGACGAAGATGATCGAGCAATCTTGCCGCTCTCGCAACTGCCAATGACGCTCCAAGAAACGTCAAGTCGACGAACGTAAAGAGGAAAGACATGCCGCCGTCGGATAAAGACATGCCGCCGCCAGATATCGATCCGCAATCCGGCTTCCGCCTGCCGCTGTTAAAGCGCGAGGACTTGGACGAGGCCGGCAAGCGCGCTTACGACCGCGCCAGCACGCCGGGCAAGACCATCGTCGGCCTGCAAGGGCCCGCCGGCATTCATCTCTACAGCACGGGGACGGTGGATGCGCACAATACGCTGAGCTCATATCTGCGGTTCCAGACGGGCTTCGATCCCAAGGTCCGCGAGGTCGCGATCCTCAGTGTCGCCCGCGAAATGGACAGCCGCTTCGAATGGGCGGCGCACGAGCCGGAAGCGCTCAAGGTCGGCGTGCCGGCCGACATCATCGACATCATCAAGTACAGGAAGAGCACGCAAGGGATCGACGAGACCTACGCCGCGATCATCGAGCTCGGCCGCGAGGCGGTCGGCAAGCACAGGGTCACGTCCGCCGCCTTCGCCCGCGTCAAGGCTTTGTTCGAGCCGACCCAATTGGTGCAGCTCGTGATGCTGATGGGTGCTTACGCCTCGACCGCGATTCTGCTCGCGGCCTTCGACATGCAGGTGCCGGACGGCAAGCCCATGCTGCCGGTACCGTAACGCTACTTCTTCGTATCGAAGCCCAATTCGCTCCAGCGCGCCTTGACCGCATCGATGTCGGGCTTTTCCGGCCACACCGTCGGCGGGAAGCGCGCGCCGCCGAGATCGGGGTCGGGATCGTGGTCGAGATTGATGGTGGCGTCGATCAGCATGCGATTCCACTTGCCGGTCCCGTAGAGCGACGTATTGCGGTCGCGCTTGCGGGTCGACGGATCGAGCCCCAGCCCGAAGGTCGAGGGCATGATGATGACGTCGTCCTCGCCGGCATTGACGCGATAGGCGACCGCCCAATCGACCGCGGCATAGTCGTGAATGTCGATATCGTCGTCGACCACGGTGACATGCTTGTAGCGCACATGGCCGGCCGACGAGCCCCACAGCGCGTTCGCCACCTGCTTGGCCTGATTGCGATAGCTCTGCTTGATCTGCACGAAGATGTTCACGCCGGCCTGCACCGGCGGGCACCACACGTCGGTGATGCCGGGCACTCCCGCGCGATCGAGCACGTTCCATGCCGTCGCTGAACGCATGATCGAGGAGCACATGCCGTTCTCGGAGAAGCAGCCCGGCATCGAGCCTTCGATGGTGCCGCGGAAGATCGGATCCTTGCGGTGCGTAATCGCGGTGACGCGGATGGTCGGCTTCGGCGACTTGTCGCCGGCGACATAGCCGGTGACTTCGGCGAACGGGCCTTCCATCGTGTAGGTCTCGGGATCGAGCCCGAGATAGCCTTCGATCACGATCTCGGCCGACGCCGGCACATGCAGATCGACGGTCTCGCATTTGACCAGCTCGACCGGTGCGCCGCGCACCGCGCCGATGACGTCATATTCGCACAGCCCCTTCGGCACCGGCGAGCCGGCGACAAAGCCCAGCGAAGGCTCCCAGCCGATGGCGACCGCGATCGGCATTTCCTTGGCGCCCTTCTGCTGCCAGGCGGTGACATGGTGGCCGATATGCTGGGCGCGCCACATCAGGATCGGGATCTTGTTCTTGCCGGCGAGCATGCCGCGATAGATGCCGACATTCATCACATTGGTGTCGGGATCTTTGGTGACGACGCCGCCGTAGGTCATAATGTAGCGGCCGCCGTCGAGCCTGTTCCATTGCGGCACCGGCAGTTCGTAGAGATCCACATCGTCGCCTTTGACGATGTTCTCCTTCACCGGGCCGCTCGCGACCACTTTCGGCGCGATGGCTTCGGAGAGCGCGGTGCGGCCGAGCTTGACCAGTTCGCGCGGATGGGTGTCCGGCGGCAAGCCGAACATCATGGCGACGCGGCGGGCGCTCGACAGGCCGCCGGTAAAGACCTGGCGGCAGCGGGCATTGGCGCCATAGTCCTTGATATTGCTGAACAGCACGGCGGGCCCGGTGCCGGCGCCTTGCGCCAGCCGCGCGATGGTGCCGAGCTCGATATCCCAATCGACCTCGGCCTCGACGCGCTGCAATTCGCCCGCGGCATCGAGGGCTTTGATCCATCCGCGGATGTCGCCGAACGCGACCGGCTTTCGTTCAGGGCTCATGATTATCGGCTGTTTATCTCTGATCGGAGAGGCGGGTGCTGCGGGTTCTGCGCTGTCATGGCGGGGTGTGTCAAGGAACGGCCGGGAAACTGCGACGCAGAGGTCGCCGCGCGCAAAAGCATGGCTGCACTGCGATGCTTTGCGCAGTAGGCATTGCGGCATAGTCCGTGCATTGGCGAGCGGGCCCTGAACGTTCATAGTCCGCCGCCGAGCGGCAAGCCTGCCGGGCAGTGGAGATAACGGAGTTCAAGGCGTGACGAGTGACGCGCAGAGAGTGTTGATCGCGGGCGGCGGGCCGGTCGGGCTGTTGTGCGCCTGGCTGCTCGGCCGCCGCGGCGTGCCGGTGCGGCTGTTCGACGTGAACGCCGGCCCGCAGGCCGATCCGCGCGCGGCGACCACGCATCCGGCGACGCTCGATCTCCTCACCGAAGACGGGCTTGCCGACGACATGGCGCGCGTCGGCCTCGTGGCGCCGATCTTTCATTTCTGGGACCGGCCGAGCGGCGAGCTCATCGCCGAATTCGACCACGCCGTGCTGAAAGACGACACGCAGCATCCCTTCGTCGTGCAATGCGAGCAGTTCAAGACCTCGCATCTGCTGCTGGATCGTCTGCGCAAAATCCCCAATGTCGACGTGCTGTTCAACCACGAAGTCATCGGCGTCACCCAGGATGCCAATTCCGTCGGCGTCGAGGTGCGCGGGCCGGACGGCATCAGCACGCACCGCGGCGCCTATGTGATCGGCGCCGACGGCGGGCGCAGCACCGTGCGCAAGCAGGCCGGGATTGCCTTCGAAGGCTTCACCTGGCCCGAGCGCTTCATTGTGCTGACCACGCCGTTCGATTTCGAGGCGCATCACGGCTATGCCTTCCGCAGCTATTTCGCCGACCCCGGCGAATGGTGCAATTGTTTCAAGGTTTCGGCCGACGGCCCGCCCGGCCTGTGGCGCACGGTCTATCCGGCCAATCCGTCGCTGACCGAAGAAGACATATTGAGCGACAAGGGCGTGCAGGCGCGCATTCAGTCGTTCTTCCCCGCCGACAAGCCTTACGAGATCGTGCATCGCAATCTCTATGTCACGCATCAGCGCGTCGCCGAGACGTTTCACAAGGGCCGCGTGCTGCTGGCGGGCGATTCCGCGCATGTCAACAATCCGATCGGCGGCATGGGGCTCAACGGCGGCATCCAGGACGCGGTGAATCTCTCCGACAAGCTCGCGCGCGTGCTGCTCGGCGGCGAGCCCGACACCCTGCTCGACATCTACGACCTGCAGCGGCGCACCGTCGCGGTCGAATTCGTCCAGGAGCAATCGATCGCCAACAAGAAGCGGCTCGAAGCGAGCGACCCCGAAACCCGCAAGCAGAATCTCGCCGAGCTGCGGCAGATGGCGGCGGACCCGGAGCGGGCGCGGCAGTTTCTGCTGCGCACCGCCATGATCGCGAGCCAGCGCCGCGCGGACAGTCTGGAACTGGCGGCGGCGAAGTGAGCGAAATATGCCGTGCGTGAATTTCGCCGCCGGCCCTGCTGATCCCATGATACGACGCGCAACGAGCACGTAGGATGGCTTTCGCCGGACTCAACGCAGGCTGCAATTCCGCCTAAGCCGCCCGCGACACGAAATCCAAATCCGGCAGCAACAGCTCACTCGACACGTGGAGCAGCGGCTCGGGGGCGTCGGCGTCCTCGCGCAGGATGCGGCGCCAGATGCGGTAGCTCAGCTCGGTGAACGGCGCGAGGCTGAGGAACTCGTCGGCGAGGATCTTGCGCATCGCCGCGGTGTGCCGGGCGCTGGAGGCAAAGCTCACCAGATAGGCATCGACCAGGGTGTCGACCCTGCCCGACAGGCCGGGATTATCCGCGCCGGCGTCGGACAATTGCACCAAGGCCGCAGCCACGGTTCGCGTCTGATCGAGTCGCTCCATGTGACGATGCTCCGCGCCGGGCGACCTCCTGTCAAAACGATTTGGCGTGAAATCCACAGGGCGGTTTGACGCGCGGCCGGTTCCTCCATCGCGTCACGCCCCGCACGTCGCCGTTCGGAGAACTTCGCCGCGGAGCCTGTCATCGGGCCGGCCACTTCGGGCCGGACCCGTCGGCTCGGCTATGTCGCGCCGTCAAGACGCGGATGGCCGGGACAGACCCCGCCATGACGGCGTAGAGTCACGACGGTGTAGAGTAAAGGGCCGGAGGAGATCGTTTCATGAAGGTTGCAAGACGCGCCACCATCATTGCTGCGCTCATCGCCGCGTCGCTGTCGCCGGCGCTTGCCGCGCCACATCACCGCACCGGCGACCGGGCGTACGGGCACGTGCCGCGGATCACGATATATCCGGCCCGCCGCGAGTTGCGGCCCTATATCGATTTCAGCCGCTATATCGATCCCATCAGCGGCATGTACTGCCACAACACCGGATGGGCGACGACCTGCGTGCCGCCGCGCGCCGGCGCGCCTTATACGCAGTGGCAGCCTGTCGACTGCAGGCTCGCCTGGCCGTTCCCCGTCTGCACGAGATTCTAAATGGCAGGGCCGCGTCGTGGCCGGGCTGCTTGTCCCGGCACGACGACGGAAGGTATTGCGCGCCCTTACGCCGGCAGCGGCTTGCCGTTGGTCTCGGGCAGGAACGGCGTGACGATGAAGCCGAGCGCGTAGATGCAGGCGATCGTCATCGCGGCGTGGCTGAAGCCGCCGAACTGCGTGATCAAGACGCCGGCATAAAGCGGCCCGAGGAAGGCGATGAAGCGCGGCGCGTTGAAGGTGAAGGCGAGCCCGGTGGCGCGCGAGCGGGTCGGGAACAGTTCCGGCAGCCAGACCGGCATCCAGGAATATTGCCCGAGCGTGAAGAACGCATTCACCGCGGCCACGACCAGCAGCATGGTCAGATCGTGCGTCCACAGGAACAGGACCGGCGTCATCAGGAAAGCGAGCGCGAAGAAGATCATCACCACGGGCTTCCTTCCGAAGCGGTCGGCGAGGAAGCCGAGGCTCGCATAGCCGACGATGGCGCCGAGATTATAGGCCATGCCGGCATAGCTCGCCCACACTTGCGGCTGCTGGCCGGCTTTGGCGGCGACCGAGCCGATATAAGGCGGCACCCAGGACGAGATGCCCCACCAGGCGAGCGTGGTGGTGAGCGACATCAGGAACACGATGATGGTGTGCTTGCGCGTGGTCGGATCGATGAACAGATCGGCCACGGTGAAGCGGGTCAGCGCCTGCTCGTGCGTGGAGAGCGCGGCGCCCTGCTCCTTGCGCGCCTGCGCGTCCTTGCGCTGCGCGTCGACCGATTGCCAGGCCTGCGATTCGTCGATCGAGGTCCTGATCCACACCGTGAGCAGCGCCGGCAGGATGCCGATGAGGAACATGTAGCGCCAGGCATCCGGCCCGAACGGAGAGACGAAGAGCCAGAGCAAGGAGGCGAGGAAGAAGCCGATGCCGAGACCGCATTGCATCAGGCCGGCGCCCTTGCCGCGCGCATTCTGCGGCCACAGTTCGGCGAGCATCGAGGTGCCGGTCGCCCATTCCGAGCCGATGGCGATGCCGACGAGCAGGCGCAGCACCGCGAACGAGATCCAGTTGAACGACAGCGCGGTGAGCCCGGTCATGATCGAATAGGCGAGGATGGCGTAGATCATGGTGCGGCGGCGGCCGAAATAGTCGGCGATGATGCCGCCGATAATGCCGCCGATGCCCCAGCCGAGCAGCGTGATCGAGATCACCGTGCCGGCGAAGGCGGGGATCTGCGCGTATTGCGACGGCGCGAGCAGCGAATGCATCGCCGGGCCGACGGTGAGGATCAGCGCATAGGTCTCATAGCCGTCGAACAGCCAGCCGAGATTGGCGGCGATCAGCGTGCGCCATTGGCTCTTGCTGAGCGACTTGTACCAGGGCAGCGCATCCGCGCCCGAAGAAACATCCGTCAACTGGGCCATTTCGACCTCCCCCAATCCTTGATCTTCTCGCGAGTCGCCTTGACGCGGATGTCGCGCGGCTCTCGCCTTACCTTTATGGCGAAATCTAGCGCAAAGAAACCGCCGGGTCACGAAGCGGCCGTGTCGCAGCGCACGCTACCCGCAGAGGCAGATTTCCTCTTTGATTGCACGGCTGAAGGGTGCCGGAGAGGAACTCCACGTCAAGGGCGACCGTCGCGCTTTGCGCATCCTCGCGTTGGAACTCCTCTCAGGCAGAATGGCGGACGTACAACAACGACGATTGGGCGCGGTTCGGCGCCGTCGTGACTTGTTTGCTCACGACGCCGCCGGCGCGGCAAAAGCCGCCTCGAGACGCGCGGCGAATTGCCGTTCCATCTCCTTGGCCTTGGAGCGCAGCACCGGCTGGCCGAGGCTGCCGAGTTTACCGGTGAGCGCGGCCTCGACCTCGTAGTCGATCTTGGTGGCTTGCTCGCCGCCTTGACCCGCCTCGGAGAGCCTGGTCGCCGACGTCGCGGTGAGCCGGCCGACAATGCCGAGCGGCGTGCCTTCGACCTTGGCCTCGATCAGGCTCGGCTCCTCGGCGCGCGTGACCTCAACCGCGACCTTGAAGCCGAATTTCATGTAGGCGACCTTGGTCTCGAACACCGCCGCGTAATGATCGGGCGCGGTCTCCTGCAGATCGCGCACGCCGTCGACGCAGGACGCGAGCATGCGCGCATCGCGCAACGCCTTGTAGACCTCCGCACGCGGCACCTTCACTGTCACTTCACCGGTAAACTTCATCGTGACTCTCTTTTGCGCATGTTCTTTTCGAAAAACCGGTTCCCACTTTTCCGGATCATGCTCTGCGTTTGTTTGAGCATGATCTTTTCGGAAAACCGGTTTCCACTTTTCCGGATCATGCTCTCAGCGCCGTAAGCATGTCCTTGATGTATTCGTCGGCGCTGGCGATCACCAGCATCATGGCGTAGGGGCGAAGCTGCGCGAGCATTTTCGACAGCGTCTCGTCGCTCGAGGTTGCACTGCCGAGGATCAGCGCCGTGGTCATCACATGGTTATGGCTGCAAGCTTCGCTGATGATCGCGGCCGCCGCGGCGTTCTCGCCCGCGGTCGCCACCATGACCACAAGATCGGCGCTGTTGACCTCGTCGATCAGATTCTTGGTGCGGCCGGCGAGATCGTTGAGCCAGCCGTTCACGGAAAACGGCTCGCCTTGCTTCGGCGCGCCGGAGAAGGCCGTCGCGGTGAGAAAGATCGCACCCTGCCATTGCCCCTGGGCAAGGCCCTTGACCACCCGCTCGCTCGGCCGGTCGAGCGCGATCACCTTGACCGCGCGGCCCTTGGAATTGGGCCGGTCGATGCGGAATTTGGCCTGTGCGGCCGAGGCCATCCGGGCCGATTCACTTTCCATGATCCAGACTCCTAACGGTCGAAGCTCCCATGCACCGGCCGCATTTCGGCCGCCGCCGAAACCATTCCATTATCCGGTCCGTCCTGTATAACGGCCCTCCCTCCCACGGCAAACCCACGGATGAGACTGCCTGTCATGCCTGATAAACGCCTCGATCTTTGCAGCACTTCCGACGTCGCGCCGGGCTCGGCGCTCAAGGTCGAGATCGGCGATCTGGTGCTCGCGGTGTTCAACATCGACGGCGCGTTCTACGTCACCGACGACACCTGCACCCACGGGCCGGGCTCGCTGTCGGAAGGCTATATCGAGGACGACGTGGTCGAGTGCAACTTTCACAACGGGCAGTTCAATATCCGCACCGGCGAAGTTGTGTCGCCGCCCTGCATGGTGCCGATCAAGACCTATCCGGTCGCCGTGGTGGACGGGAAGGTGACGATCGAGATGTGAGACGTCCGTCATTGCGAGCGCAGCGGGGCAAACGGGTGGCGGTGCGGCTTCTGGATGGCTTCGCCGCTCCGCTCCGCGCGGCGACGATTGGGACACGGCCCATTCCGCCCCGACCATTTCCCAGTTGACGAAAGCCGCGGCGGCGGCTTGTTAAGCAACAACAAATTCATGCGGAGGATCGCCCGATGACCACCAGAACCAAACCGCCGTTCCGCGCCGACGTGGTCGGCAGCCTGTTGCGCACCGCGCCGCTCAAGGAGGCGCGCGCCAAGCGCGAGAAGGGCGAGATCGGCGCGGCGCAGCTCAAAGAGATCGAAGACCGCGAGATCGAGAAGATCATCAAGAAGCAGGAAGAGGTCGGGCTCAAATGCGCGACCGACGGCGAATTCCGCCGCTCGTGGTGGCATTTCGATTTCTACGGCATGCTCGACGGCGTCGAGATCCGCGAGATCGATCACGGCATCCAGTTCCAGGGCGTGCAGACGCGGCACCTAACGCCGCGCATCACCGGCAGGCTCGGCTTCACCACGCATCCGATGCTGGAGCACTTCAAGTTCCTGAAAGCGCATACGCGCGTGGTGCCGAAAATGTGCATCCCGAGCCCGGCCACCATGCATTTCCGTCTCGAGCCGAACGCCATCGCCACCAAAGACTATGCCGACCGCAACGCGATCTTCGACGATCTGGCCAAGACCTATCGGCAGGCGATCAAAGGCTTCTACGACGCCGGCTGCCGTTATCTGCAATTCGACGACACCGCCTGGGCCTATCTGTGCTCGCAGGCCGAGCTGAAAAAGGCGAAGGACCGCGGGCTCGATGCCGACAACCTGGCGCGCGACTATGCCCGCGTCATCAACATGGCGCTCGAAGGCAAACCTTCGGACATGGTGATCACCACGCATGTCTGCCGCGGCAATTTCCGCTCGACCTGGATTTCCGAAGGCGGCTACGAGCCGGTGGCCGAGGTCATGCTCGGCAAGCTCAACTATGACGGCTATTTCCTCGAATACGATTCGTCGCGCGCTGGCGGCTTCGAGCCGCTGCGCTTTTTGCCGAAAGGCAACAAGATCGTGGTGCTCGGCCTGATCACGACGAAGTCCGGCACGCTGGAGAAGAAGGACGACGTCAAGCGCCGCATCGAGGAAGCGACGAAGTTTGCGCCGCTCGATCAGCTTTGTCTCTCGCCGCAATGCGGCTTTGCCTCGACCGAGGAGGGCAACGTGCTCGCCGAGGAAGAGCAATGGGCCAAGCTGCGCATGGTCGTCGATCTGGCCGGCGAAGTGTGGGGCTGACGCGCCGCCTTCTTGGACCGGCGTATCAAAAATCGGTCGACACGTCGTCGATCGGCTGCTGCGATTCCATTTTGATCAGCTTGATCTTGCCCTGCGCCGCGGCGAGCGCCTTCGGCAGATCGACGACGTGGATCGATTGATCGCCGTAGGTCCGGAAGTACCAGCGCAGATTCTTCAGGTCGGACACGCCCGTCCATGTCGTGTATTCGGCGTGCATCTGGCCGCCCTGGGCGTCGCGGACCGCGCCGTAGGGGATGTCGAAATTGTTGAGGATATGAAACGCCTGCAACACGGCCTCCGCCGCCGTTGCGGACTGGATCGCCGACTGCGAAAACGCGACCGCGCGCACGAAGCGCGACGGCGGCGTGAAATCGCCCGGCAGGCCGTGCAGGCCCGAGCCCTGGCCGAGTTGCTCCAGCGTCATGCCGCCGAGACCGAGCGGCGGAACGTTGGTGGCGGTCAGATTCACGTAATTGCGCAGATTGGTCATGTGCCATTCGAAATTCGGCGAATTGGTCACGACACCGAGCGGGTCGTCGAAGATCTTAAGCGTCTTGTCCAAGGGCTCGATCACGACCGACTTGCCGCTGCGGTCATGCACGACGAAATGAACCGGCGGCACCTGCTTGATCGTATCGATGACGACCGGCACCAGCACGACTTTGTTGAAATTGGCCTTCACCTCGTCGACATTGGCGAAATTGCCCAGCAACCAATCGGCGTATTCGTAAGGCGCCATGGCGCGCGCCGCATTGTCCTTGGTCGCGTCGGAATAGCTGGCATAATCCGGGAAATAGAACAGGCCGACATAGAGGCCTTGATCGTTGATGCCGTCGACGATCGCGGGGAGGCCTTCGGCATTGGCGCCGAGGAAGCCGTGTTTCGTCGTGTAGCTGATGCCCTTGCCGCCGTCGGGCAGCGTACCGGTGAGCGCGGTCCCGGCCGGGACAACGAGCACGTCGGAATGCAGGTCGACGCCGAACTCCAAGGTGCGCGCGGCAACGACGCCGCCGTCTTTGGCGACGAGGCGGATTCCGGTGCAGGCCTGCGCGACCGGCGCGAAGGTCAAGGCCGCAGCAAGGATTCCGGCGAGCAAAGCGCGGGACGCGGATTGAGACCTGAAACGAAATATGGCGCCGGATACGCCAGATACGACGCCAGGCATGGCATCCTCCCGTCAAAATGCCGGACCTCTCCAGGCCCCGGCTCGAGTCACGGCGGAAGGCTAGGCGCGGCATTCACGCCAGGCAAAGTGCCGTTGGTTTCATCGTGAGCGATTCACTTTCCGGGTGCGGCTCATCCATCTCAAATTGGACACGTCGCGCGGCCGTCGCCGGCCGGTCGCCATGTATTGAGTCGTGATTTGCTAAATATGCCGCGATTATCCCGGCATCAGGCCGGCACAACCAGTTGCTTGGCGCTGACGCGCTTATGCACGTGCACCATCAGCGCCATGGCGAAGATCGGCGTCGCCAAATTGACGATCGGGATCGAGACGAAGGCGGTGATGATGAGACCGCCGACATAGACCAGTGCGGCATTGCGCTTGCGCAGGAGCTTGGCCTCCGCCGGCGGGCGAAAGCGCATGGCGGCAAGCTCGAAATATTCGCGGCCGAGAATATAGGCGGTGGCAAGAAAGAAGATCACGGCGCCGAAGCCGATGAACAGCATCAGCGGCGCGGCGACGAGATAGATGACGAAGGCCATGAGCGCGGTCTTGAAGCCTTCCCACGTCGCAAGCGTCAGCGGCAGCGCGCGGCCGACCGGATCGGCGGGATAATATTCGCGCTCGACCTCCTCGCCGATGCGGTCGGCAAAGAAGCTGCCGACCAGCGCCGTCACCGCCGGCATCAGCATGACGCTGCCGATGATGATGCCGGCGCCCGCGGCAAAGGACAGGATCCAGGCCAAAGCGGCGACCGGGCCATGCGCGTGCGGGCCGAGCGTCGTTTCCGCCGTGGCGCCGCCGGCATCGAGCAGCCAGACGATGATGCGCTCGAGCGCGATGCCGCCGACGACGATGAGCGCCACCGCCAGCGCGATCGACCGCCACAGGACCGCGCGCAGCTGCGGCGAGAACATTTGCGTAATCGAATTGGCGACGGCGTCGATCATTGAGGGTCCTCTGTGTGCGGCAGAGGTAGCGACGACTTCTGAAAACTACAAGACGGGCTTCGGCCTCGACGGTAGCCGAAGGCCGCTCACGCCACCATGACCTCGACTTCGTCCGCGGCGGCTTCCGGCACCAGCGGAATGAGCGAATCGTCACGCTCGCGGGCGCGATCGGCCCATTGCAGGCGCTTGTAATCGAAGCCGCGCACGATGGTCGGCTTCACCACGTTGAAATAGGGCGAAATGTCGAAGTCGCGCGGGCAATAAAGCGAGGAATGGCGAATTTCCAGAATCTCTTCGCGCGCAAGCGTGCCGGCGAGCTTGATCTTGGGCAGGATCGGATAGCGCACCGAGGTGAAGGCATCCGCGATCAGCGCCGAGCAGATCAGCCGTGTCGGATCGCCCGAGCCGAGCGCGATCAAGCGCCGGCGCCAGCGTTGCGGCACCGGCAGCGGGAACAGATAGCGCAGCAGGTCGATGATGTTTTTCAGATCGTAGGCATAGCCGATGCGCGAGATGGCATAGGTGCAGACCTGGGCGCAGTCGTCCGGAACCATGCCGACCGGCCGGCAGATGCGGGTGTGGAACGGCGTGTATTTCGATAGCGGCGCCGACACCACGCCTTCGCCGAGATTGGCTTCTATCAGCACATGCGGCTCGCCGTCCTCGGTGCTGCATCCGGGCAGCGGGCCGACATAGAGCGCCGAATGCGACCAGGTCGACTGCGTGAGATATTTGATGACGCCGGAGACCTTGTTGTTGCCTTCGACCAGCAGCACGTCGCCCGGCTGCAGCGACTGGCGCAGCGCCTCGGGATCGCTCGGGGTGAAAGGCTCGTAGCCCGGAATGGGCTTTTGCAGATAGCGGGCGAGCAAACGCCCAATCCCATCGAGCATGCGGCTCATGGTGTGGTGGCCTCCCAGCCATCGCCACGCGGCGCGAAGATAGGCGCGGTTCGACCGCATCTTGTCTGTCGCAATTTATTCGAACTCCGTTGCGATTCCGTTCACGGAACCGGTTCCGCAATTGCGCGAATGCCGCGGTTCGGGCAATGTGCAGGGCACGCCTAGACTTTGATCCAATTTAACTTAATCGGATCAAGGCCGAGATTTTCCGTTGAGCATGGCCCTTTCCGAAAACCGGCTTCCCCTTTTCGGGATCATGCTCTAAGCGTTTTGGAAACCATGCCGCGGAAAACCCGTTTCAGCCGGCGTTCCCTGCTCGCCGCTTCGGCGGCGGTCGCCGCGCGTCAGATGCTGCCCTTTGGTAACTCCGTATTCGCCGCGACCGCGCCGGCATCGGGCCCGATCGATGTCGCGATTGTCGGCGCCGGCGCCGCCGGCATCGCGGCGGCGCGCAAAGTTGCCGCGGCCGGGCGGCGTTATGTGCTGATCGAAGCGACCGACCATATCGGCGGACGCTGCATCACCGACACCACGACCTTCGGCGTGCCCTACGATCGCGGCGCGCATTGGCTCTACCTGCCCGATTCCAATCCGCTGACCAAGCTCGCGCCTAATCGCGGCGACATCTATCCGGCGCCGCGCAGCCAGAAGGTGCGCATCGGCCGCCGCTTTGCCCGCGAAGGCGAGCTCGAGGATTTTTTGTCGGCGCAGGTGCGCGCCACCCGCGCCATCGACGACATGGCGCGCAAAGCCGACACGCCCTGCGAACAGGCCATGCCCGCCGATCTCGGCGACTGGAGGCCGACGGTCGAATTCGTGCTCGGCCCGTATAATTGCGCCAAGGATCTGTCGCAGGTCTCGGCTTTCGATTTCGCCAAGGCGGCCGAGCGCAAGACCGCGGCCTTCGGCAAGCTCGGACTCGGCACCTGGCTCGCATCCCTGGGGCAAGGCCTCAATGTGCGGCCGTCGACGCCGGTCAGCGCGATCGATACCCGCAGCGGCGTCTCTGTGGTCACGGCCAAAGGCACGATCAATGCCCGCACCGCGATCGTCACCGTGCCGACCGGCATGATCTCCTCGGGCGGGCTGAAATTCGTGCCTGATCTCGAACATCATCAGTTCGACGCCTTCGGCCGCATGGCGCTCGGCAGCTACGATCACATCGCGCTCGAACTCAAGGACAATCCGCTCGGTCTCGACAGCGACGATCTGGTGTTCGAGAAATCGAGCGACAATCGCACCGCGGCGCTGCTTGCCAACATCTCGGGCACGCCGCTCTGCATGGTCGATGTCGCCGGTTCATTCGGCCGCGACCTTTCGGCGAAAGGCGAAGCCGAGATGGTGGCCTTCGCCACCGACTGGCTCGCCAATCTCTACGGCGCCGAGATCAAAGGCGCGATCGGCCGCACGCACGCGACGCGCTGGGACAGTCAGCCCTATGCGCTCGGCGCCTGGTCGGCGGCGGTGCCGGGCAGCGAATTCGCGCGCAAGCAATTGCTCGGCCCGATCACCTATTCGAATAACGTCTGGTATGCCGGCGAAGCCGCCCATGAAACGCTGTGGGGCACGCTCGGCGGCGCCTGGGAATCCGGCGAACGCGCAGCCGACGCGGCCTTGCGTCAAGTCGGCGCCCTGCGGCCGTTGGCACCGGAAGCGTCGGACACCGAAGTGCAGGGCAAGCGCAAGACCAAACGCGTCAAAGCCGAGCGCCGGCAAGAACCACGCTATAGCGAACCGCGTTACAGCGAGCCGCGTTACGGTGAGCCGCTGCGACGCAATTACGGCGGTGCGCCCAACATCATGGGCGACGAGCGCTGATCACCCCCGCAGCACCCCACCGGTGCGTTTGCCGACTTCGGCGACGATCTTGGCCGACAGCGCCTCGATCTCGGCATCGGTCATGGTCCTGTCGCGCGGCTGCAGGGTGACGGCAATGGCAATGGATTTCTTGCCCGATTCGATGCCGGTGCCTTCGTAGAGATCGAATACAGTGACGCCCGTGATCAGCTTGCGGTCGGCGCCCTGCGCGGCGCGCACCAGATCGGCAGCCTTCACATTGCGCTCGACGACAAAGGCGAAGTCGCGCTCCACCGGCTGGAACGCCGACAGATCGAGCCCCGGCTTGGCGCGCGTGGGCTTGGCCTTCGGCTCGGGGATCTTTTCCAGGATCACTTCGAAGGCGACCAGCGGGCCTTCGGCATCGAGCTTCTCGAGCGCGCTCGGGTGCAATTCGCCGAAATAGCCGAGCACGTTTTGCGGCCCGATCTGGATGGTGCCGGAGCGGCCGGGATGCAGCCAATCGGGCCCGCCCGGCACAATTTGCAGCGCCTGCGCCGGCGCGCCGGCGGCAACCAGCACGCTCAGCGCGTCGGCCTTGGCGTCAAAGGCATCGACCTCGCGATCGAGTTCACGCTTCGTCCAGTGCCGGCCGAGCCCGGAGGGCTTGGCCAGCGCGCGGCGAATACCGGATGCGGCGGTGAGCTGATCCTCCGGCCGGTCGCCGCGGAAAATCTGCCCGACTTCGAACAAGCCGACGTCGGGAAAGCCGCGATCGGTGTTGCGGCGCGCGGCGGCGACGAGGCCGGGAATGAGGCTCGGCCGCATGTCGGACAGTTCGGCCGCAATCGGATTGGCGAGCGCCAGCTCCGGCCTGCCGCCGCCGAACAATTCGGCCTCGCGTTTCCCAATGAACGACCAGGTCACCGCCTCGACCAGATTGCGCGCGGCGAGCGCGCGCTTGGCCTTGCGCGTGCGCAGCTGGATCGGCGTGAGCACCGGCTTGCGCTGATGATCGCCGCGCGGGAACGGCGTCAGCGGTACGCGGTCGACACCCAAAATGCGCACGACTTCTTCGACCACGTCGGCCTTGCCTTCAATGTCCGGACGCCATGACGGCACCGCGACCTTCACCCGCTCGCCCTGTCCGGCGACGAAGAAGCCGAGATGATTGAGCACGCGCCGCATGTCGGTGAGCGACACGTCGAGGCCGGCGAGCCTCTCGAGCTCCGACAACGGGAAGTCGATGATCTTTTCCGGCGGCTCGGCATTGCCGACGACCGTGATGTCCGACGGCGTGCCGCCACAGAGATCGAGCACCATGCGGGTGGCAAGCTCCAGGCCCGGCAGCATGAAGGCGGGATCGACGCCGCGCTCGAAGCGGTAGCGCGCGTCGGAATTGACGGCGAGCTTGCGGCCGCTCTGCGCGATATTGGCCGGCACCCACAGCGCCGATTCGATCAGCACATCGGTCGTGGTCTCGTCGCAGCCGGTCTTCTCGCCACCCATGATGCCGGCGAGCGATTCCACGCCTTCGTCGTCGGCGATGACGCAGACCGAGTCGTCGAGCCTGTAGGTCTTGCCGTCGAGCGCCAGCAGTTCTTCGCCGGCGCGGGCGCGGCGCACGGTCAGCGCGCCTTTGACCTTTTTGGCGTCGAACACATGCAGCGGCCGGCCGCGGTCGTAGGTGATGAAATTGGTGACATCGACCAGCGCATTGATCGGGCGAAGCCCGATCGCGATCAGCCGCTTCTGCAGCCAGTCCGGCGACGGGCCGTTCTTGACGCCGCGCACGAGACGCAGCGCAAAGGCCGGACACAGCGAAGGCGTCGTGCCGAAATCGAGCGCGACCTTCACCGGGCAGGGAAACTCGCCCTTGATCTGCTTGATCGTCGGGTCCTTGAATTTGCCCATGTCGGCGGCGGCAAGGTCGCGCGCGATGCCGTGCACGCCGGTGCAATCAGGACGGTTCGGCGTCAGATTGATCTCGATCACAGGATCGTCGAGCTTGGCATATTGGGCAAAGCTCGCGCCGACCGGCGCGTCGGCCGGCAGTTCGATAATGCCGTCGTGATCGTCGGAAATCTGCAATTCCGCTTCCGACACCAGCATGCCGTGGCTTTCGACGTCGCGGATCTTGCCGACGCCGAGAGTCATGTTCTTGCCGGGGATGAACGCGCCGGGCGGCGCGAACACGCCGGTCATGCCCGTGCGCGCATTGGGCGCGCCGCACACGACCTGGATCGGCTTGCCGTCGCCGGTATCGACCACGCAGACGCGCAGCCGGTCGGCATTCGGATGCTGCCTGGCGTCGACGACCTTGGCGATGACGAAAGGCGCGAGCAGCTTCGCTTTATCCTCGATGCGCTCGACCTCGAGCCCGATCATGGTGAGCTTGTCGGCAAGCTCGCCGAGCGGGCGATCGGTGTCGAGATGCTCTTTGAGCCAGGCGAGCGTGAATTTCATCATAGCCCCACCCTCGAGGGGACGTAGAGATAAAGCAGCGGCAAGCTGATGAAAACCAGAACCGTCAGCATGATGGCGCCGAAATTGCACCATTTGAACAATTCGCGCCGGATGATGAGCTCGGTGAGTGCGAGATTCTGCAACGGGCGCTCGGTTTCGCGATGGAACATGGACAGACAGCGCAGGCAGCCGAGCGCCACCAGCAGATACAGCATGATTTCCAGCACGATGACGCCCTGTTCGAAGTGATTGTCGGCGACCACCGGCGCGGACACGCCGAGCGCGGCGATCATCATCGAGGTATGGGTGAGCAACCCGCCGGCCTTGTTGTCGAGAATCTGGAAGCTGCGGCTGATCGGGAACGGGCCGAGCGTGCCGTCGCCATCGACCGCGAGCTGCTCGGTGTAGCGATCGACGCGTTCCTGCGGCCAGCCGCGCGTCACCGTCCGGTACAAAAAGCCGTCCAGAGTCTTCCGCGTTGCCGTGATGATCGCGTCACTGTGCATGTCACGCACTCAGTCCGCCGGCCAAGGTCGGGAAGTCGAGCGGCCGGAAGCCGTAGTGATTGAGCCAGCGCACATCGGCCTCGAAGAAGGCGCGCAGGTCCGACATGCCGTATTTCAGCATGGCGATGCGGTCGATCCCCATGCCCCAGGCAAAGCCCTGGTATTCGTCCGGATCGAGCCCGCAATTGCGCAACACGTTGGGATGCACCATGCCGCAGCCCAGAATCTCCAGCCAATCCTCGCCTTCGCCGAAGCGGATCTCGCCTTTGTCGCGGCGGCATTGGATGTCGACTTCGAGCGACGGCTCGGTGAACGGAAAGAACGAGGGACGGAAACGCATGCCGACCTTGTCGACCTCGAAGAAGGCCTTGCAGAACTCGGCGAGGATCCATTTGAGATGGCCGAGATGCGACTTCTTGTCGATGACCAGGCCCTCGACCTGGTGGAACATCGGCGTGTGCGTCTGGTCCGAGTCGCAGCGATAGGTGCGGCCCGGAATGATGACGCGGATCGGCGGCTTCTGCGTCAGCATGGTGCGCACCTGCACCGGCGAGGTGTGCGTGCGCAGCAGCAGCCGCGAGCCGTCTTGCTTCGGATTGAAGAAGAACGTGTCGTGCATCGCCCGCGCCGGGTGGTCTTCCGGGAAGTTGAGCTTGGTGAAATTGTAGTCGTCGGTCTCTATGTCGGGACCCTCGGCGACGGCAAAGCCCATATCGGCAAAGATCGCCGTCAACTCGTCGATCACCTGCGTGATCGGGTGCACGCGGCCGATCTCGAACGGCGCTTCGCGCACCGGCAGGGTGACGTCGACGCTCTCGGTGTTCAGCCGCTCCTGCAGCGCGGCGCCCTTGAACGCTTCGCGGCGCGCGGCGACGGCTTCGTTGACACGATCCTTGAGGCCGTTGATCAGCGGGCCCTGGCTTTTGCGCTCATCGGGCGTCAGCGCGCCGAGCGTCTTCAACAGCGCCGTGATCGAGCCGCTTTTGCCCAGCGCGGCGACCCGCGCCGCTTCGAGCGCAGGCTCGTCCTTGGCGGCCGCGACTTCGGCGAGAATCTTCTGTTCGAGCGCTGCGATATCGGACATGGGGTTTCAATCCGGCAGGAAAGGCAGATCGGTGTCGGACGGCTTGGCGCCGGCTTGCGTAAGCATGCAATGCACCTGGCCGCGATGGTGGGTCTGGTGATTGAACATATGCGTGACCAGCATCCAGCACGGCCGCGTCCATTCGCGCCCGGAGGCGCCGGAGAAATAGGTCAGGTCGCCGGCGAGCCAGGCGTCGTCGACGTCATCCGACCAGTCGAGGATTTTCTGATCGAAGGCCGCACGCTCGGCCTTGAGCTCATCCCAGTCCCGGTGCACCGCGACGGAGCCGGGGATGCCGACGTCCGGCTTCGGCAGGTCGGTGAAACGCGCCATCCAGGTGCGGTCGCCCCACAACAGATGGTTCAGCGTCTTGTGGATCGAGCCGAAGAAAGCGCCGCGCTCGCGGCGCCGCTCGTCGTCGGACAGCGCATCGGCCGCGCCGTACAGATTTTCATTCTGCCAGCGATTGTAACGCGCCATGCGCCGCACATAGGCATGGTCAATCATGTGCGCGATCCTCTCCGGGGGCGCGCCCGCTCATGATGCGCTTATGCTGCGAGAGCGGTCTTGACCTGGCCGACAATCGCCTCGAAGGCCGCGGGCTCGTGAATCGCGAGATCGGAGAGCACCTTGCGGTCGACGGTGATGCCGGCCTTGTCGAGACCCGCGATGAAGCGGCTGTAATTGAGGCCGAAGGGACGCACCGCGGCGTTGAGGCGCTGGATCCACAGCGCGCGGAAGGTGCGCTTCCGGCGCTTCCTGTCGCGGAAGGCATATTGGTTGGCCTTCTCCACCGCCTGCTTGGCAATGCGGATGGTATTCTTGCGCCGGCCGAAATAGCCCTTGGCGGCTTTGAGCACTTTCTTGTGCTTGGCATGAGCGGTGACGCCGCGTTTGACGCGTGCCATGGTCGATCTCCTTTAGAAGATGGGCAGTGCCGGAACGGAAAGCTTCGGCTCGCGCCTCAGCCGTTCGGCAGAAAATACTTTTTGATGTTGTCGCCGTCGGTCTTGAACAGCACATTGGTGCCGCGCAATTGGCGGATCTGCTTCTTGGTGCGCTTGATCATGCCGTGGCGCTTGCCCGACTGCGCGTAGAGGACCTTTCCGGACCCCGTCACCTTGAAGCGCTTCTTGGCGCCCGACTTGGTCTTGATCTTGGGCATTTGGCTCTCCTGAGAAATACGCGCCCGAGCCCCGGCCCGGACGCCGGCGATCGTCAACGATCGCGTGCTGATGAGCACTTCACCGCCGCCACGGCAGCCCGTTAATCGGCCGGGCGGCAGGAAGGGCGGCGTTATGGCAGAGCGCGGCCGAATTGGCAAATGGATTGGCAAA
>DATJLN010000040.1:0-2743 GCA_035509535.1 Xanthobacteraceae bacterium
CACACCCATGTTGACGCGCCGAGGGATGATTGCCGCCAGCATGGGTACGCTCGCATCCGGCTCGGCGCTGCGCGCGGAGAGCGCTGCCGAGGAACGCGCGGCGTTTCCCGCCGGCTTCATATGGGGCGCCTCGACCTCGAGCTATCAGATCGAGGGCGCAGTCGATGTGGATGGGCGCGGCAAGAGCATCTGGGACGTATTTTGTCACACGCCCGGACGCATCAAGAACGGCGATACCGGCGATATCGCGTGCGATCATTATCACCGCTGGCAAGAGGACGTGGCGCTGCTCGCAAGCGGCGACTTTTCGGCGTATCGGTTTTCGGTTGCTTGGCCGCGAATACTGCCGGCCGGCAGCGGCGCGATCGAGCAACGCGGCCTCGACTTTTACGACCGTCTGGTCGATGTGCTGATCGCGCGCGGCATTACGCCGTGGCTCTGCCTCTATCATTGGGACCTGCCGCAAGCTCTGCAGGAGCGAGGCGGCTGGCTTAATCGCGACACCTGCCAAAGATTCGCCGAGTATGCGCAGGTCGTGTCGAAGCGGCTCGCTGACCGCGTCAAACACTGGGCGACGTTCAACGAACCCAATGTGCATGCGCTGTTCGGCCACGGCATCGGCAACCATGCGCCGGGCATGACCGGTCTGCCCAACATGCTCGCGGCAGTCCATCACCAGAATTTGGCGCATGGCCGCGCGGTCGCGGCATTGCGCGCCGAGCGCTCGGACCTGCGCGTCGGCACGGTGATCAATCAGCAGCCGGCGCGGCCGTGCTCGGATGCGCAGGAGGATCGCCGCGCGGCCGAGCGGTTCGACGCGATGTGGAACGGCGCCTGCCTCGATCCGTTGTTGAAGGGCCAGTATCCGCCGGCGATTGCGTCCGACTTTACGCCGCTCGTTGCCGACGGCGACCTCGCGGCGATCGCAGTCCCGATCGACTTTCTGGGCGTGAACTACTACGCGCCGATGTACATCGCGCACGCACCGGTGAGCCTGTTCGGCGCATGGTTCGGCCCGACGCCAGGCGGCACGCACTTTACCGATATCGGCTGGCCCATCGATCCGGGAGCATTGACCGAAGAACTGCTGCGGTTGCGCGAGCGTTACGGCGATCTTGAGTTCTACATCACCGAAAACGGCGCGTGTTTCGACGATACACTTGCCGCCGACGGCACCGTGCAGGACGACAAGCGGACCGCTTATTTGCGCGATCACCTTGCCGCCGCGCGCCGCGCGATCGAGGCCGGCGTCAAGCTGCGCGGCTATTTCGTCTGGTCGCTGCTCGACAATTTCGAGTGGGCGGAAGGCTACACTAAACGCTTCGGCGTGGTCCGCGTAGATTTCTCGACGCAGAAGCGCACGCCGAAGGCCTCGTTTTCTTATCTCGCCGAAGTCATGCGGCGCACTTAGCAGCGAAGTTGTGGTTGGTTTCGCGGTGCTTATCAACTAATGCCGGTCGCGCGCGGCGGCGCTGATTGCGTTTAAGATCGCCGCGCGGCCCTGCGGCAGCGCGCCCTGCACGCCCGGCTGCTTGCCGATCTCGCCCATTTCGCGCTGGCGCCGCACGGTCGCCGCGGTCATCAGCGGTTCGACGCCAAGCTCGCGCAGCGTGTCGGCGCTTTCTTCCATTTCGGCGGCGCGCCGCTCGCCGTGGCTCGCCATTCGTTCGAGGTTGTAGGGCACGATCTTCGCCCAATCGAGGCCCGGATAATTGTTCTTCATCGAGGCGGCGACCTCGTCGACCACGCCGGCCCGGGCGGCGGCGAGAAAACACTCGAGCGTCAACGCTTCGATGCCTTTGATCATGACGCTGCGCACCATCTTGATGGCGGCAGCCGCTCCGATTTCGGCGCCGGCGACGTTCACCCGCATGGCGAGCGCGCCGAGCAAAGGCGCGATCTCTTGCGCGTGCGGTCCGGCGAGCAGCATCGGGGTCTGATGCCGTGCCGGATGGATCGGCGCGAGCACCGCAACGTCGACATAGCGCGCGCCGCCGCCCAAGAGCCTTGCGGTTTCCTGCTTGCGGCCGGGCGATACTGAATTGATGTCGAGGAAGAACGGATTTCCGGCAAGATGCGGCTTGACCGATTGCGCAGCCTCGACGCTCGAAGAAGCGGTGACCGCGGATATGATCGCAACTGCGCCGCGCACCGCTTCGGCTGCCGAACCGGCACGGCGCACGCCGATCGCGTCGGCCGCCTGGCGCAGCCGCTCGCCCTCGGGCAGCGGAAACAGAATGTCCCAGGCCGAGATCGACTCCATGCCGGCCTCGCGCAGGCCGGAGGCGAAGGCCTGGCCGGCTTCGCCGAAGCCGATGAAACAAATCGCTGGCATTCCGTTTCGCATGGATGTTGATCCCTTAAGGCTTGTTCTCACCCCAGATCATGGCAGGTTGGGTGCGAGGTTTGCAACGGCACCGCTTGCGCCGCCCTCTGCTCCTTCGTGCGGGGAGAGGTGAACGCAAGCTTCCTCGTTCCCGCGGCGCGTTCGTCATTGCGAGGAGCGATAGCGACGAAGCAATCCAGAAACAGCCTCGAAGTCATCGCAAGCCTCTCTGGATTGCTTCGCTTGCGCTCGCAATGACGCAAGCTTCCTCGTTCCCGCGATGCGTCTTCGCATCCGAGTCTTGCTGCACGGCACGAAAACTTTGCCTCCAAACAAAGAAGAGCATGATCCCGAAAAGTGGCCTCCGGTTTTCGGAGGAGATCATGCTCCCCAAAAAAGGGAGGCGGAGCGCCGAAA
>DATJLN010000041.1:0-9249 GCA_035509535.1 Xanthobacteraceae bacterium
CCCATCGTCGAGATGGACGGCGACGAGATGACCCGGATCATCTGGCAGTACATCAAGGACAAGCTGATCTTCCCCTATCTCGACATCAACCTGATGTATTTCGATCTGGGCATGCAGAAGCGCGACGAGACGCGCGACCAGATCACCATCGATGCCGCGGAAGCGACCAAGAAGATCGGCGTCGCGGTCAAATGCGCCACCATCACGCCGGATGAAGGGCGCGTGAAGGAATTCAATCTGCACGAAATGTATCGCTCGCCGAACGGCACGATCCGCAACATCCTCGGCGGCGTCATTTTCCGCGAGCCGATCATCTGCAAAAACGTGCCGCGGCTGGTGCCGGGCTGGACGCAGCCGATCATCATCGGCCGCCATGCCTATGGCGATCAGTATCGCGCCACCGATTTCAAGGTGCCGGGCAAGGGCAAGCTGTATCTGACCTTCGTCGGCGACGACGGCCAGGAGATCAAGCGCGAAGTGTTCCAGTTCCCGGGCGCCGGCGTCGCCATGGCGATGTACAATCTCGACCAGTCGATCATGGATTTCGCCCGCGCCTCGATGAACTTTGCCTATAACCGCGGCTATCCGCTTTACCTGTCGACCAAGAATACCATCGTCAAAGTCTATGACGGCCGCTTCAAGGATATTTTCCAGGACATCTTCGACAGAGAGTTCAAGGACAAGTTCGCCGAGAAGAAGATCACCTACGAGCACCGGCTGATCGACGACATGGTGGCGGCGTCGCTGAAATGGTCCGGCGGCTATGTCTGGGCCTGCAAGAACTACGACGGCGACGTGCAGTCCGACACCGTGGCGCAGGGCTACGGCTCGCTCGGCCTGATGACGTCGGTCTTGACCACGCCGGACGGCAAGGTGGTCGAGGCCGAGGCCGCCCACGGCACCGTGACCCGGCACTACCGCGAGCATCAGAAGGGCCGCGAGACGTCGACCAATTCAATCGCGTCGATCTTCGCCTGGACGCGCGGCCTCGCCCATCGCGCCAAGCTCGACAACAACGCGGAACTGGCGAAGTTCGCTTCGACCTTGGAAAAGGTGACCGTCGGCACCGTCGAAGAAGGTTACATGACCAAAGATCTGGCGCTGTTGATCGGCCCGGACCAGAAGTGGCTCACCACTACGGGCTTCCTCGACAAGATTGACGCCAATCTCCAGGCGGCGATGGCGAAATAGCCTGTAGCCCGGGCCCGGCGGGTCACCTCGGTGACGCACCGCAGACCAGGGATCGATACGAATTCTGAGCCCGGGAGGACCCGGATCGGCGGCGCAGCCTTTCATGCTGCACCGCGTCCGGGATACGAATTTTGGAATTCCTTCTTTTAGAATTCCTTGCCGATCATCTTGTCGACCGACAGCCGGCCGCCGCCACGGAAGAAGATGGCCGCGTAAAGTATGAGCAACACCAGCGGATATTCGAAGCCGCCATGCGCGCTCGAGAAGCCATAGCCGTTCGGATAGTGCCAGAGCGTAATGATCAGGAACTCGACCGTGAGCATCAGCGCGATCGGCCGCGTCAAAAATCCGATCGCGAGCGCAATGCCGCCGGCAAACTCGAGAAGGCCGAGAATATAGGCCCAGGCCAGCGGCATCGGCAACCCGAGCGGGGCCACCACGTGATCGGCGACGCCCTGGATAATGCCGCCGAACAGCTTGGCGTAGCCGTGGTAGACCAGGATCGCGCCGGCGATGAAGCGGATGATCGAGTAGCTGTACGGCGCGACGCTTTCGTCGAGGCCGGCAAGCTCCGGAAAAATCAATCTCGACTTGTCGATCTGGTCCGTTGCCGAAGACATTCGTCACTCCCCTTGCTGGGCCCTCCCGGGCGGATTTCAATGTTGCGCGATCGTGCGATGCGAAAGATCAGGGAGGGCGATGGCCCTGCCCGATCGCTCGGATAAACACCATGTGAAACGGCGAATTCCGCGGAGCGGCTGGCATAAGCCGGCTGGCGGCCCTATCTGTCGGGCAACGGAGAAGCAGCCATGACCAAAGCCGGCGGCAGAATAGGAACCATGGTGCTGTTCGTGCTCCTGCTCGGCCTTCTGGCCGTGTCGGTCTGGTTCGCGGCGCAAGCGTGGACCGTCGAGGGGCCGCCGCTGCCGACCCAGGGCTACATCGCCATGACGCTCGGCGTCGTATTCTCGGTCGTGATCGGATGCGGGCTGATGGCGCTCGTCTTCTTTTCGAACCGCTATGGTTATGACGAGCGCAGCAACCGCGATCAGCACCGCGGCGATGATGATCGCGCAACGCACCCATGAGCCCGCGCCGCATTGAACGCGCAGGCGCCTTTGTCTAGCCTCTGCCTGCAAGGCAGGCCCGCGAGACGGCCGCCGACAACGAGGGAGAGGCGACGATGAGCAAGACCATCCGGCTCCAAAGCGACAGCAACGCGCATGACCGGCCGTGGCGGGTCGCGGTCGAGCAAGGCTTCTTCGCCGACGAAGGCCTCAATGTCGAATATTTCGAGGACAATCCGCAAGGCACCGCCGGTCGCGTGGAAGATTTCTCCAAGCGCTGGAAGGAATCGCAGCTGCAAAGCGGCGCGCTTGAAGTCTATCCGGTCTGCGAGTGGGGCGCGATCGAGCGCGTGCAGGCGCTCGGCGGCGGCAAGATCATCGGGCTCGACACGACGGTGCGCACCGGCGCGCTGATGGTCGGCAAGGACTCAAAAGTCCAATCGGTCGGCGAATTGCGCAATGTGCCGATCGCCGTTACCTGGCACGCCGGCACGTTCTATGCCGCGATCGAAGTACTGGAAGCCGCCGGCGTTCCCTTCGACGAGATCAAGCTCGTCCATGCCAATGACCGGCTCGATGCGCTGTTGAGCGGCGCAACGCCGGCAGCGGCTTTGATGGAGCCGCTGGTCAGCCGCGCGCTCGCCCAAGGCGCGCGCAAGATCGCCGATCTGCGCTGGCGCGGCGGCATCGTTGCCGGCAACGACATCGACGACGAGACCGCGGGCCAGCTCCGCCGCGCGCTCAACCGCGCGATCGCCTGGCTGCGCGAGAACGAAGCGCGCTCGCGGCAAGAGGTGCTGCGCGACCTCGCGCCCGAGCAGCGCCCAGGCGGGCTGATGCCGGAGCTGATCGGGGTCAAAAGCTACCAGGAGAACGAATTTCAGGAGAAGGTCGACTGGATGATCGACCGCGGCTTCCTGGACAAGGCGCCGGCCTATGCCGAGGTCGTGCGCAACAAATAAGGCGAAGGCGCCCTATTTCCTAATCGCGGCCTGCCTCACGCCAAAAGCAAAGCTTCCGGCGGGGCAAAAACAAAGCCCCCGGTGGGGAAAGTCACCGGGGGCCATGCTCGCGCTTGCCAGCATCGGGAAACTGAAGATGGTGAAAAACGTCCCGCTGCCGCTTTAACGTCGCCGGCGTGTACATTGCGGCAGGAACTTGTGCACTGCAACCCGCCGCGACATCACCGTTGCGTTATTTGCCCAGCTATTTGCTTACGGCTGCCGACGGCCGCCCGCGGCGGCCCGTCGCGGCGCATAAATTTCAGATAAACGTCGCCGGCTGATTACGAAAATTTGTCCCCCGGCGCCGCTCGAAACCGCCGACCGCGGTGCAAAAAAGATGGCTTGGCCGCAACTTGCGACTTATGGTCCGGCGGCGACGAACCGGACCCGATCGAAGCGACGCCTTGGTACAGCTCAACGCCGAAAACGTGGATTTTGGCCTGGCCGCGGCCGAGCCCCTGAGCGCTGCGGATGCGGCCCCAAGGCCCAGAGCCGCAACCATGCAATTCGCTGCGTTTCGCCGCGAGCTGCGCGGGGTGGCCGTTACGCTGCTGCTCGTGCTCGCGACCACCGTCGTCGCGCTGTTTCTGCGCCATTATGTCGGCATCCTGCGCGGCGCGATGCTTTACCTCGTGCCGGTCATGATCGCGGCCTACCAATACGGGGTCATTTCGGCGATGGCCGCCGCTGTCGCCGGGGTGCTGCTGTCGGGCTGGATCTATTTCGCTCAGCTTTACCGGTTCAAGATTGCCGAGCCGCAGGAAATCCTCAACCTGATCCTGTATCTCGTCGTCGCCATTTTCGTCTCGCATCTTGCCACCCAGGCCAAGCGTCACCTCACCATCGCGCGCAAGCGCGAGCGCGAGATGGGCGATCTCTACGCCTTTTCGCGGCGGCTCGCGGCCGCGCCGAGCGCCGCCGACATTTTCGTCGCCATCCAGGATCACCTCGCCAATCTCGTGCAGCGCAAGGTGGTGCTGCTCGGCAGTTCCGATACCGACGCGACCGGCAGCGTTCCCGCGCGCGTGCGCGAGGAGGTCACGCGCGTCGAACAGGGCGAATGCGGCGAGCGCACGGTCGGCGACGGCAACGGCAATCTCTGGCTGGTGCGGCGGGTGTCGCCGAAGACGCCGGATTTCGGCAGCGTTGCGGTCGATCTCGGCGCGGTCTCCGGCGAAGCGCTGGCCGACATGCGCCAGCGCATCGACGACACGCTTGCGGACGCGGCGGCGACGCTCGAACGGCTCGACGTGGCGCGCGCACTCAACGATGCCAAGATGCGCTCGGAAAGCGAGCTCCTGCGCGAGGCCTTGATCGGCTCGGTGTCGCATGAATTGCGCACGCCGCTGGCCTCGATCCTCGGCGCCGCCACCATCCTGTCGAACGCGCCCGCGGTGACGCACGATCCGCGGCTGAACGGGCTCACCGGCGTGCTGCGCGACGAGGTGGAGCGGCTCAACAACGATATCCAGAACCTGCTCGACGCGACCACGATCTCGCGGCAGCAGGTGCGGCCAAAAATGCAATGGATCGAGCCGGTCGACCTCGTCAACGCCGCCGTGGCGCACAGGAAACGCAGGCTGGCCGGGCATCCGATCGCGCTCGACCTCGATTCCAACCTGCCGATCGTGCGCGCCGATCCCACCCAGGTCGAGCATGCGCTGGCGCAGATCCTCGATAATGCCGCAAAATACTCCAATGAAGGCACGCCGATCCGCGTTGCCGCGACAATCGACGGTCCCGCCGTCGTGGTGTCCGTGCATGACTGCGGCGCCGGGCTGAGCGAAGAGGAGAAGCGCCAGGTCGGCGGCCGATTTTTCCGCGGGCCGCGCCATGCCGCGACCACATCGGGCTCCGGACTCGGGCTGTGGATCGCGCACGCCTTCATCTCGGCCAATGGCGGCAAGGTCGAGGTCGAAAGCGAAGGCATCGACCGCGGCACCACGGTTTCGATTTATCTGCCGTCAACGGGCGAGACGGCGCCAATGGAGGCTACCGTTGATGACTGAGATTCCATCGAGCGTGCTCGTGGTCGATGACGAAGTGCAGATCCGGCGCTTTCTGCGCACCGGCTTCGAACTCGACGGCTTTACCGTGCAGGAGGCCGAGACCGGCGCGGAAGCGCTGCGCGCGGCAACGCTGAAACCTTCCGACCTGGTCATTCTCGATCTCAATCTGCCCGACATGGACGGCGCCGATGTGCTCGAGCGGCTGCGGGCCTGGTCGACGGTGCCGCTGATCGTGCTCTCGGTGCGCGCCAACGAGGCGGAGAAGGTGCGGCTGCTCGAGCTCGGCGCCGACGATTATGTGGTCAAGCCGTTCGGCATGGCGGAGCTTCTGGCGCGGGCGCATTCGGCGATGCGGCGGCAGTTGCGCGCCTCGCGCGGCGAGCCGGTGGTCAAATTCGGCCCGCTGTCGATCGATTTCGCCGCGCGCGCGGTCTTCATCAACGATCAGCGCGTCACGCTCACGCCGAAGGAATACCGGCTTCTGCAGATCCTGGCGCAGCATTCCGGCAACGTCGTCACCCACCAGTTCCTGCTGCGCGAGGTGTGGGGCAATGAGCATCTCGACGACACCCATTACCTGCGCATCTTCGTGCGCAAGCTGCGCCGCAAGATTGAGGCTGACCCGACCCAGCCGAGCATCCTTCTGACCGAGCTCGGCGTCGGCTATCGGCTGGTGATGTCCGACCCGCCGGCCAATGTCGCGCCTCCCCAGGTCGCGCCCGGTGGCGGGCCTCCCCAAGGCGCGCAGAACCCACAAGACCCGCACGGCGGCCCGCACGGCGGCGCGCTTGGCGGCGCAGCACGTGGTGGCGCGCATGGCGCCTCCAGCAGTCCGCCCGCCGCTTAGGGCAATAGGCCGGCGACCGGTGCCGGCTTCAGCGTCCTTCCCTCCGCCGGGTTGGAGCAGGTCTGGAGCAGGTCTGGCGCCGGCTTAGCGGGAAAGGTAATTGCGCCCGCTTGCAACGAATTTTGGAACCTGGATTGGAGCTTCGGGTGTGTGCGCCAAGCCATTTTGAACGCTGAAGAATTCCCGGCCGGGGACGGCAGGGCAGCGGCTTTGCGGCAAATTAGCGGCAATTATCAACTGGATTTGAACTTTTGGCCGTTAGAACCCTTATCTCGTCGGTAACGACAAATAGGGGTGCGGGCGCCCACGCTAGCGACTCTCACGCTCATCAAAACGGCGGGCATTTTCGCCCGCTCAACAGGACGGCTGCAATGACCGATTCCAGAAAGCTCCCCGGCAAGGTTGTCGGCAAGATCGTGGGGTTGAGCGCCTTTGGTGCGCTCGTTGCCGCTACGATTTTTGTCAGTCCTGCAAGCTCCGCCGCGCCGCGCTTTGACGGCCTGTGGAGCGTCTCGGTTGTGACCGAAAAGGGCGATTGCGATCGCGGCTATCGCTATCCGATCCGCATCGCCAATGGCCAGCTGCAAAACGCCGGCGACAACGCGTTCACCATCACCGGCAAGGTCGCCCAGACCGGCGCCATCACAGTGACGGTGGCGGCGGCCGGCAAGAGCGCCACGGGTTCGGGCCAGCTTGCCGGTGACGCCGGCGGCGGGCACTGGGCCGGCGGCGCCTGCTCCGGCACCTGGACCGCCGAGCGCCGTGGCGCCTGATCGGTTTAGACGACCACGACCGCTGCTCTGAACAGATTAGGCCCTGACCCTCATCGGATCGGGGCCTAAAAATTTCTGGGGCCGGGCGCTTGGCTTTGCAAAGCTCGCGAAACGCCGGTTGCGGCTGACGCTGACGCCCTACCCTTCGGCCGCCTCGTCGTCGTCTTCTTCCTTCTCGCCGGCGAGGATCTTTTCGGCGATCAGGCCGGCATTCTGCCGGATCGCGGCTTCGATCTTGGCGGCGATATCGGGATTGTTCTTCATGAAGGTCTTGGCGTTCTCGCGGCCCTGGCCGATGCGCTGGCTGTCATAGGAGAACCAGGCGCCGGACTTCTCCACCACGCCGGCCTTGACGCCGAGATCGATCAGTTCGCCGGCCTTGGAAACGCCCTCGCCGTACATGATGTCGAACTCGACCTGCTTGAACGGCGGCGCGAGCTTGTTCTTGACCACTTTGAAACGGGTCTGATTGCCGACCACCTCGTCACGCTCCTTGATGGCGCCGATGCGGCGGATGTCGAGACGGACGGAGGCGTAGAATTTGAGCGCGTGACCGCCGGTCGTGGTTTCCGGCGAGCCGTACATGACGCCGATCTTCATGCGGATCTGGTTGATGAAGATCACCATCGTATGGGAGCGGTTGATCGAGGCGGTGAGCTTGCGCAGCGCCTGGCTCATCAGCCGCGCCTGCAGGCCGGGCTGGCTGTCGCCCATCTCGCCTTCAAGCTCGGCGCGCGGCACGAGCGCGGCCACCGAATCGATCACCAGCACGTCGACCGCGCCGGAGCGCACCAAAGTGTCGGCGATTTCCAGCGCCTGCTCGCCGGCGTCGGGCTGCGAGATCAGAAGATCGTCGACATTGACGCCGAGCTTGCGCGCATAGACCGGATCGAGCGCATGTTCGGCATCGACAAAGGCGCAGATGCCGCCCTTCTTCTGCGCCTCGGCGATGCAATGCAGCGCCAGCGTGGTTTTTCCCGAGGATTCCGGCCCGTAAATCTCCACAACCCGGCCCCGCGGCAGGCCGCCGATGCCGAGCGCAATATCGAGGCCCAGCGAGCCGGTGGACACGGTCTCGATGTCCATCGACTGCATGTTCTTGCCGAGCCGCATGATCGAGCCCTTGCCGAAACTGCGCTCGATCTGGGACAGCGCGGCATCAAGAGCCTTCGATTTATCCATGGACGATCCTTCGACGAGACGCAGTGCTGCACTCATTTCGCGTGCTCCTTATGGCCGGGATTCGGAGGACACGGAAGCAGCCCGCCGCCTCTTCACTCCCCATTTCGCCCGTTTTTCCCGAGGTTGTGAGCGCCCCGCTCCCGCCCTCAAGCCGCCACAGGCCCGCCCGCGAACCCCCATGGCCCGCCGGCAAATCGACGAAGACCGCACTGTACACGATCTGTTCTATGTTCGCAATATGTTCTCACCGCGGAATTGGCCGATATATCCCCTTGGAGCATGTACTGTGAATAGTATATGCTCATCATGTGGAGCTACCGGCCTTAGATGGCTAGAGAGGCCCGCATGGATAGTCTGTTCCACAATCCGCCGCTCAGGATCAAAATTCCGGCGGCCCTATTGGCCCTGATCTTGGGCATCTATCCGCATATCCTGCCGGATGCGGTAGAGCCGCTGGCGCGACCAATCGCCGGGGTGCTTTTTATTTGGCTCGTAGTTGCCACGGCATGGCACACGGCAAATGAATGGCTGTCGAAAAACGGTAAGCCGCCCCTTCGATTAGACCGCGCTTGGGTTACCGCGCTCTGCGGATTGCTGCTCGCGGGAATAGTTGGCTTCCTCAGTAGACCGCCGTGGCCAATTGATCATACGCCGCCGCTGCTCAGGCGGATGCAGACCGACTTTCCGGGGATGGATGCAACGATTGGATGGTGGAACGTTCGATTTTCTGAGAACAGTTCCAACACGGTCACCGTCATCGTTTACGACGACATTCGCACCATGACAAAGTTCGTCGCTTTTTACGTGCCCGATATTGCTGTGTTTGAGACATGCCAACACTTAGCCGGAAGATTCGGTGACCTTTTAAAAGGTCCGCCGACAATGACGATGAACGGTAAGCCTATAGAATCTCGCTCGTTTGTAGTTAAGCGATTCCAAGGCGACCCTGATCCTCAATCGAGCTTAAGCAACAAATTTACCGGGGCTGCTTATATCTACTATGAAGGGGCACTCACAGATGAGCAGCGAGTGGATCTCAGAAAACTTTTTGCAGCCCAGGGCGTTACCCTCATGTTTCGTGGCCAAGAATTTCTGAAGACGGAGGCCAAATGAACGAAAAGCCGATGCGTCGTTTTGACCGTCTTTTGCATGCAATGGCTACTCGACCCGAACCTT
>DATJLN010000042.1:0-83267 GCA_035509535.1 Xanthobacteraceae bacterium
CGCACGGTGCTGGAAGAGACCCGCGCCGAGCAGCGCCAGGAGCTGGTGCAGAATCTCGAAGAAGGGCAGGTCATCGACGGTGCGGTCAAGAACATCACCGACTACGGCGCGTTCGTCGATCTTGGCGGCATCGACGGCCTGCTGCACGTCACCGATATCGCCTGGCGGCGCGTCAATCATCCGTCCGAGGTGCTCAATATCGGCCAGCAGGTGAAGGTCAAGATCATCAAGATCAATCACGAGACCCACCGCATCTCGCTTGGCATGAAGCAATTGCTCGACGATCCGTGGCAGGGCATCGAGGCCAAGTATCCGGTCGATGCCCGCTTCAAGGGCCGTGTCACCAACATCACCGACTATGGCGCTTTCGTCGAGCTCGAGCCCGGCATTGAGGGCCTGATCCACGTCTCCGAAATGTCGTGGACCAAGAAGAACGTGCATCCGGGCAAGATCGTCTCCACCTCCCAAGAGGTCGAGGTGCAGGTCCTCGAGGTCGATCCGGTCAAGCGCCGTATTTCGCTCGGTCTCAAGCAAACCATGCGCAATCCGTGGGAGCTGTTCCTGGAGAAGCATCCGATCGGCTCGGCGGTCGAAGGCGAGGTCAAGAACAAGACCGAATTCGGCCTGTTCCTCGGTCTCGACGGCGATGTCGACGGCATGGTGCATCTGTCCGATCTCGACTGGAAACGTCCGGGCGAGCAGGTCATCGAAGAGTACAAGAAGGGCGACAAGGTCCAGGCGCAGGTCCTCGACGTCGACGTCGAGAAGGAGCGCATTTCGCTCGGTATCAAGCAGCTGTCCGGTGCGGGCACGACGGGGGCCGATGAAGCTGCCGCCGGCGACCTCAAGAAGGGCGATGTCGTCACCTGTGAGGTCATTGAAGTGAAGGAGGGCGGCATCGACGTGAAGATCGTCGGCACCGACTATGCCTCTTTCATCAAGCGCTCCGAATTGGCGCGCGACCGTTCCGAGCAGCGCCCGGACCGCTTCGCCGTCGGCGAGAAAGTCGACGCCCGCGTGACCCAGTTTGACCGCCGCTCGCGGCGCGTCACCGTCTCCATCAAGGCGCTCGAAGTCGCCGAGGAGAAGGAGGCTATTGCGCAATATGGCTCGTCGGATTCCGGCGCCACGCTGGGCGACATTCTCGGCCATGCGCTCAAGCGCAAGGGCGAGGAGAGCGAGGACGGCGAGAAGAGCGAGTGAGCGGCTGTGTGCGTGCTCGGCGCGTGGCGGATGACGAATCGCATAAGACTTTCCGGGACGCCGCGCCGCGGCGCTCCCGGAAAGAAGGGCATGAAGGGGCGGGGGCTAGAAACCGACCAAGGGCCAAACCAGGGACCACAACATGTCGCTTGATGCTGATCTGATCGCCGACCGCCGCCGCATCCGGCGTAAATTGACCTTCTGGCGCGTGACCGCCATCACCTTGATCATTCTCGCCATCGCCGGCGTCGGGGCGATGACCAGCAATCGCATCGGGCTGATCGGCGTCCGCCCCTATATCGCGCGGGTGACCATTTCCGGCCTGATCCGCGGCGATCGCGAGCGGGTCGAGCAGCTCGACCGGCTGGCGCGGTCGTCGACCGCGCGCGCCGTCATTCTTCATGTCGACAGCCCCGGCGGCACTACGGCGGGCTCCGAGCAGCTGTTCGATTCGCTCTCCCGGCTGCGCCAGCGCAAGCCCCTGGTGGTCGTCGTCGACAGCATGGCGGCTTCAGGCGGCTATATCACCGCGCTCGCCGGCGATCATATCGTCGCACAGCAGACCTCGCTGGTCGGCTCGATCGGCGTCTTGTTTCAGTATCCGAATTTCACCGACCTCCTGAACAAGATCGGCGTCAAGATGGAGGCGGTGAAATCGACCCCGCTGAAGGCGGCGCCGGACGGCTATGAGCCGACCAGCCCGGAAGCCACCGCGGCGCTGAATTCGATCATCCAGGACTCCTATGCCTGGTTCAAAGGCCTGGTGAAGGAGCGGCGTCATATGACCGACGCCGAACTCGCCACGGCGGCCGACGGCCGGGTCTTTACCGGCCATCAGGCCATCGATCTGAAGCTGATTGACGAGCTCGGCGACGAGCGGACCGCTTTGGCTTGGCTCGCCAAGGACAAGAATGTCGATACCAAGCTGCCGGTCCGTGACTATGCGCTGCGGAGCCGGCTCGGCGACCTGCCGTTCCTGCATGCGGCGGCCGTCGCGGGGCTCGATGCGGTGGGGCTGGACGCCCTGGCGCGCCGCCTCGACGCCTGGGGCGCGCTCGGCGCCGTCGATCGTTTCAACCTTGACGGTCTATTGGCCCTTTGGCACCCTGCCGGTACGAATTGACCGGCAAAGTTATTTGCTCTTGCCCGATGTGATCGCGGGCCGGCATTCGCGGGCGCCCGGACAGGGTCGGGCTATTATTGGCGGCGGACATGATCAAGTCTGAGTTGGTTCAGCGGATATCGGCGCAGAACCCGCATCTCTATCAGCGCGATGTCGAGAACATCGTCAACGCCATCCTCGGCGAGGTCGTCGCCGCGATGGCGCGCGGCGACCGGGTGGAGCTGCGCGGCTTCGGCGCCTTTTCGGTGAAGAAGCGTCCGGCACGCACCGGCCGCAATCCGCGCACCGGTGCGCATGTCTCGGTCGATCAGAAATGCGTGCCGTTCTTCAAGACCGGCAAGGAAATGCGCGAGCGGCTCAATCGGCCGTCGTCGGAAGGTTGAGCGATAATCCGCATTCGGCCGGCAGCACGCTGCGCAGGACCGTAGCGGCCGTCATTCTCGTTCCGCTTGCCATCGTCATCATCGCCTTCGCGGTGGCGAACCGCCAGAACGTGACGGTTTCGCTCGACCCGTTCAATCCGGACGTCCCGGCGGCGTCCCTGACCAAGCCGCTGTTTGTCGTCCTCCTCGCCGTCCTGATCCTCGGCGTCATCATCGGCGGCGTCGCCTCGTGGCTGCGCCAGGCCAAGTGGCGGCGCGCTGCGCGGCGGCTGGAGCGCGAAGTGGCAAATCTGCGGGCCGAGGTCGAGACGTTCAAGCGCAACAGTGTTCCGGTCGATATGCCGCCGATGGTCGAGCCGGCCGACCGGCTCAAGCTCAGTCCGCCGGTTCGTTAACGGCACGGCGCCAGACCGAGACAAAGCCCCCCTGACGCTGTAGAAGGGCGCGAGCCAACAAAACAGGCCCAAACCGCCGTAGACTTACGATACGCAATGGCACTGATCGTCAAAATATGCGGCCTCTCGACAGCTGAGGCGCTCGATGTCGCGATCGAGGAGGGGGCCGACATGGTCGGCTTCGTGTTCTTTCCGCCGTCGCCGCGTCATCTGCTCTACGAGACCGCGCGTCCGCTCGGCGCGCGCGTTCGCGGCCGGGCGCAGAAGGCGGCGCTGACGGTCGACGCCGACGATGCCGTGTTTGATGCTTTGATCGAGGCTCTGCAGCCCGATCTGTTACAGCTGCACGGCCGGGAGAGCCCGGCCCGGGTGGCAGCGCTGAAAAAGCGCCTCGGCCTGCCGGTGATGAAGGCTATTCCCATCGAGACCAAGAATGATCTTGCCGCGGTCGCGCCTTATGCCGGCATCGCCGATCGGCTGTTGTTCGATGCCCGCCCGCCGCGCGAGGCGACGCGGCCGGGCGGGCTCGGCAAGGCCTTTGATTGGCGTCTGCTCGAAAATCTCGATCCCGGCGTGCCCTTCATGCTGTCGGGCGGGCTCGACGCCGGCAATGTCGCGGAAGCCTTGCGGATCACGCGCGCGCCTGGTGTCGATGTTTCCTCGGGCGTCGAGCGCGCGCCGGGCGAAAAGGATCCTGATAAGATACGCGCCTTCATCCGTGCGGCGCGCGAAGCCGCGGCACAAGCCGTCGATCGTGTGGCGTAAGAGATTTTTGAATGACCGTGCAGAACCTCAATTCCTTCCGTACCGGGCCGGACGAGCATGGCCATTTTGGCATCTATGGCGGCCGCTTTGTCGCCGAGACGCTGATGCCGCTCATTCTTGAATTGGAAAAGGCCTATGCCGAGGCCAAGGCCGACCCCGCCTATCGCAGGGAGATGGACGGCTATCTGACGCATTATGTCGGCCGGCCGTCGCCGCTTTATTTCGCCGAGCGGCTCACGGAACATTGCAGGACGACGGCCTCCGGCCTTTCGGGCGGCGGCGCGAAAATCTATCTCAAGCGCGAAGAACTCAACCACACCGGCGCGCACAAGGTGAACAACGTGCTCGGCCAGGTTCTGCTGGCGCGGCGCATGGGGAAGAAGCGCATCATCGCCGAGACCGGCGCCGGCATGCACGGCGTCGCTACCGCAACGCTGTGCGCGCGTTTCGGGCTTGAATGCATCGTCTATATGGGCGCGGTCGACGTTGAGCGGCAGAAGGCGAATGTATTTCGCATGAACATGCTCGGCGCCAAAGTGGTGCCGGTGGAGTCTGGCGCCAAGACGCTCAAGGATGCGATGAACGAGGCGTTGCGCGACTGGGTGACCAATGTCGGGTCGACCTTCTATTGCATCGGCACTGTCGCCGGTCCGCATCCCTATCCGATGATGGTGCGCGACTTTCAGTCGATCATCGGCAACGAAACGCGCACGCAGATGCAGGAGGCCGAAGGCCGGCTGCCGGATTCGCTCGTCGCCTGCATCGGCGGCGGCTCGAATGCCATGGGCTTGTTTCATCCGTTCCTCGACGACAAGGACATTGAGATCTACGGCGTTGAAGCCGCCGGTCACGGCCTCGCCAGCGGCATGCATGCCGCCTCCATCGCCGGCGGCCGGCCCGGCGTGCTGCACGGCAACCGCACGTATCTCCTGATGAACGAGGACGGCCAGATCAACGAAGCGCATTCGATCTCGGCCGGGCTCGATTATCCCGGGATCGGACCCGAGCATGCCTGGCTTAATGATGTCGGTCGGGTGAAATTCCTCTCGGCGACCGACGACGAAGCGCTCGATGCATTTCAGCTGTTGTCGAAGCTCGAAGGCATCATTCCCGCGCTCGAGCCGGCGCATGCCATCGCCAAGGTGCTCGAACTCGCGCCGCAGAAGCCGAAAGATCATCTGATGGTGGTCAATCTCTCCGGCCGCGGCGACAAGGATCTCGATTCCGTGGCGCGGCATCTGGGACGCAAAGCGCAATGACCACACGCATCGATCGGCGCTTTGCCGCGCTTGAAGAAGAGGGCCGCGCCGCGCTCGTCACCTTCACCATGGCGGGCGATCCGGACTACGCAACGTCGGTGGCGATCTTGAAGGCGCTGCCGAAAGCCGGCGCTGACGTGATCGAGCTTGGCATGCCGTTCACCGATCCGATGGCCGACGGGCCCGCCATCCAGGCTGCGGGTCTGCGCGCGCTCAAAGCCGGGCAGACCATGAAGAAAACGCTTGCCGCAGTGCGGGAATTCCGTGCCGGCGACGATGCGACGCCGATCGTGCTGATGGGCTATTACAATCCAATCTACATTTACGGCGTCGAACGGTTTCTCGCCGACGCCAAGGCGGCCGGCGTGGACGGCTTGATCGTCGTTGATCTGCCGCCGGAGGAAGACTCCGAACTGTGCCTGCCGGCGGTCAAGGCAGGGTTCAACTTTATCCGCCTCGCCACGCCGACCACCGACGACAAAAGATTGCCGGTCGTGCTCACCAATACGTCGGGCTTTGTCTATTACGTCTCGATCACCGGTATCACTGGCGCCGCCGCGCCCGATCCCGGCAAGGTCGGCGCCGCCGTCGCGCGCATCAAGCGGCACACCAAACTGCCGGTCTGCGTCGGCTTTGGCGTTCGCTCCGGCGAACAGGCGCGTGCGATTGCGCAGGGCGCCGACGGCGTCGTGGTCGGTTCCGCGCTGGTCGATGCCGTGCGCAAGACGCTCAGCGCCGACGGCAATCCCACGGCCGCGACCGTCCCTGCGGTCGGCGATATTGTGCGCGCGCTCGCCGACGGCGTGCGCAGTGCACACCGCGCACCCGCGAGTGCCGGCTAGAGCTTCGATTCTCGCTCGCATCCATTCACTCGCATCCTGTTTGCCACAGTTTCGCCACAGACGGACGTCGCGGCGGGGATTAACCATGTCCTGCAAAGGCAAAGTGGATATGGCAGCTTGCCGTAATGCCGCCGCTTACAGCCGTTTAACATTACCGCTTGGGATGGTCGTCGCTTCGGGGACGTGAAGCGGGTGGGGAGTATGCATCTGAAAAACACGATGTCGTTTGAGTCACCGGCATTGCTCGGCGCGCAGGGGTGTTTGCGTCCGGCAGTGGCTTCAATCTAAACAGCAACAATCAAGTTACGCAGATCATGACGTATTCGACCGCGACGGTCGCCGACGTCACGGCATTCCGTGACCGTGACTTTGCGCCTGGCGAATTCCGCCGGGCGGTGTTCGGCACCTTCTTTGTCGGCATGGGATCTGTCGCCGCCATCAGCGCACTGATCGGGTGCATTGCAATTGCGGCGGCTTGGGCCGTTGCCGGGCTGCACTCCAGCGATCCCGACGTCAAGGTCAGGCGGCCATTTGCGCTCGGTGCCGAGGCTCTGGTGAAGCCGGAGACGTCGGCTTTGGAAAAGACCTATCGTCAGATGGCGCGTGACATGGCGAAGGCGGTTGAAGTGTCTACGGCCGTTCATGCGCTTATTCCGTCCTCGCCCGTGCAAACCGTAAAGCTCATCATCTTCAGAGCGCCGGGGTCACAGGCCGTCGACGTTTCGGAGTTGGAAAGCGCTTCGATCAATGCTGCTTCCGGTTCCGGTCGGAGCGGTGCGACGCCGCTGCCGATGCCGCGCCCGTTGGCCGCGCGGCAGGCGGCGCGTGAATTTGCGCGCACATCGGTGGCCTCGGCGGCGCCGGAAATCACCGACTCGGTCCCGGCACAGTCCAGCTCATCTTCCAGTTCCGGCGGTTTCTTGCGGCGGCTGTTTGCGCCGCATGCGTCGCACAACGAGTCGATTCTGCTCGCCGCGGTCGACAATCACACCGCGGTCTACGATATCGAGGCGCATGTCGTCTATCTGCCGAACGGCGAGCGGATGGAAGCGCATTCGGGTCTCGGCGAATGGATCGACGATCCGGGTCACGTCAACATGAAAGCGCGCGGCGCGACGCCGCCCAACGTCTACAATCTGGTCATGCGGGAAGGTCTGTTCCACGGCGTCGAGGCGCTTCGCCTCAAGCCGGTCGGCGAGAACAGCATGTATGGCCGCGACGGCATCCTCGCCCATCCCTACATGCTTGGTCCGAGCGGCCAGTCGTTCGGCTGCGTGTCGTTCAAGGATTACGAAGCGTTCCTGCAGGCCTTCAAGCGCGGCGAGGTCAACCGCATGGTGGTCGTGCCCCACATCGATGGACCGCTTCCGGCCAGCATGCGCGCCAGCCGCGACAGCGGCAATCGCTACGCCTTCAACTAAGTCGCCGGTAGCTTAAGCCGCCTGCCGTCCGCATGCGGCCGGCAGGCCTTGCAGTCAGGCCTCCAGTCAGGCCCGGCATCCCTCTGGTTTGCCGTTGCATTTCGTCGCACCCGTCCACACATTATGAAGCCAAACCGGAGGGGCGCTCCCTAGCCCGTGATGATCATGGCCCGTGATGTGGCTCGCGACTGGATGTGGTCGGAAGCGTGCGAAATGCTCGCGCGCGCTGAACGTATGCACCGTGAGCTGTTTCGGCCCTCGGGCGCGCAGGCGAGAGCGACGGCAAAGCCGGCAAGCTCGCTGGCCTGGGAGCCGCCCGTCGATATTCTGGAAACCGATCACGAAGTTCTGGTGCTGATCGCGCTGCCGGGTGTCGATGCCGACGCCGCGCAGGTGGCGATCGAGGGCGGCGAGCTGGTGATTGCCGGCACACGCGTGTTGCCGCCGGAATTGCGTACGGCAACGATCCACCGGCTTGAACTGCCGCAAGGGCAGTTCTACCGGCGGCTGCGGCTGCCATCCGGGCGCTATAACGGCGTCCGCCGCGCCACAGTCGCAGGCTGTCTGGTTGTGACGTTGCAGAAAGCAGGGATTTAGTCGTGGCTGAGCAACTGCAATTAAAGGCTTCGCCGGGAGAAGGCGGCGGCTCGCCGCCATTGCCCCCTGATGCGCTGATCATTGTGCCGGTGCGCAACACCGTCCTGTTTCCGGGCCTGGTGCTGCCGATCACGCTGGCGCGTCCGAAATCGGTCGCCGCCGCCCAGCAGGCGGTGCGCGACCAGCGCCAGGTCGGCATCCTGTTGCAGCGTGCGGCCGACGTCGACGATCCGGGTGCGGTCGATATGCATCGCATGGGCACGGTCGCCAATATCGTGCGCTACATCACTGCGCCAGACGGCACCAATCATGTCGTCTGCCAGGGCGAGCAGCGTTTCCAGATCGTCGAATATCTGAGCGGCTGGCCGTTTCTGGTCGCGCGCGTGTTGCGCATCCCTGAGCCGGATACCAAGACGTCCGAGATCGAGGCCCGTTTCGTCAATCTCAAGGCACAGACGCTGGAAGCGATCCAGCTGCTGCCGCAGGTTCCGCAAGACCTGCTCGCGGCGATCCAGTCGATCGAGGCGCCGTCGGAGCTCGCCGATCTCGCTACCGCCTATATGGACGTGAAGCCGGACGACAAGCAGGAGATTCTCGAGACCGTCGACATCACCGCGCGCATGGACAAGGTGTCGCGGCAGTTGGCGCATCGCATCGAAGTGCTGCGGTTGTCGCAGGAGATCGGCAAGCAGACCAAAGCCGCGCTCGACGAACGGCAGCGCGAAGTGCTGCTGCGCGAGCAGATGGCCGCGATCCAGCGTCAATTGGGCGAGGGCGACGACGGCAAGGCCGCCGAAATCGCCGAACTCGACGCCGCCATCGGCAAGGCCGGCATGCCCAAGGAGGTCGAGGACCAGGCGCGCAAGGAATTGCGCCGGTTGCAGAAGATGCCGGAAGCCGCCGGCGAATACGGCATGGTGCGCACCTATCTCGATTGGCTGATCGAATTGCCTTGGAAACTGCCTGAGGAGAAGCCGATCGATATCAACGAGGCGCGGCGCATCCTCGACGAGGATCATTTCGGCCTGGAAAAGATCAAGAAGCGCATCGTCGAATATCTCGCGGTGCGCAAGCTGTCGCCGCAAGGCAAGGCGCCGATCCTGTGCTTCGTCGGTCCGCCCGGCGTCGGCAAGACGTCGCTCGGCCAGTCGATCGCGCGCGCCATGAGCCGCAAATTTGTCCGCGTCAGCCTCGGCGGCGTGCATGACGAAGCGGAGATCCGCGGCCACCGGCGCACCTATATCGGCGCGCTGCCGGGCAACATCATCCAGGCCATCCGCAAGGCCGGCGCGCGCGATTGCGTCATGATGCTCGACGAGATCGACAAGCTCGGCGCCGGCATCCAGGGCGATCCCGGCGCGGCTTTGCTCGAAGTGCTCGATCCGGAGCAGAACAATACGTTCCGCGACAATTATCTCGCGGTGCCGTTCGACCTGAGCCGGGTGGTGTTCATCACCACCGCGAACATGCTCGACACCATTCCCGGGCCGCTGCGCGACCGCATGGAGATCATCAGCCTTTCCGGCTACACCGCCGACGAGAAGCTCGAGATCGCCAAGCGCTATCTGGTGCGGCGGCAATTGGAGGCGAACGGGCTGAAAGCCGATCAGGTCGAGATCGGCGAGGACGTGCTGCGCGACGTCATCGCCAGCTATACGCGCGAGGCCGGCGTGCGCGGCCTCGAGCGGCAGATCGGGCAGGTGCTGCGCAACGCCGCGGTGCGCATTGCCGAAGGCGGCGCGGGTCCGATCCGCATCACCAAGAAGGACGTCACGGAGATTCTCGGCCCGTCCCGCTTCGAGAGTGAAGTGGCGATGCGGGTGAGCGTGCCGGGTGTTGCGACTGGGCTCGCCTGGACGCCGGTCGGCGGCGACATCCTCTTCATCGAGGCGACGCGGATTCCGGGTTCGGGCAGGCTCATTCTGACCGGCCAGCTCGGCGACGTGATGAAGGAAAGCGCGCAGGCTGCGCTCTCCATCGTCAAGAACCGCGCTGCGGCGCTTGGCATCGATGCCTCGCGCTTCGAGAAGAGCGACATTCACATCCACGTGCCGGCCGGCGCCACGCCCAAGGACGGGCCGAGCGCGGGCGTTGCGATGTTCATGGCGCTCGTGTCGCTGATGACCGACCGCACCATCCGCAGCGACACGGCGATGACCGGCGAGATCAGCCTGCGCGGCCTGGTGCTGCCGGTCGGCGGCATCAAGGAGAAAGTCGTCGCCGCGCATTCGGCCGGCATCAAGCGGGTCATGCTGCCGGCGCGCAACCGCCGCGACTATGACGACATTCCGGAGACTGCGCGCAAGGAGATGGAGTTCATCTGGCTCGAGCGCGTCGAGGAAGCTGTCGCCAATGCGCTCGAACCGAAAGCTGCGGCCGACAAGCCGCAGGGTGCCGCGCCGCAGCTCGTGGGTGCGCAGGCGTAATTCTCGTCGTTACTCGATCGCCGGCAGATTGAGCGCCTTGTCGACCAGCGCTGTGGCGCGCTTGAAGTCGAAATTGCGATAGAGGTTCTGCTTGGCGATAAAGGACGGCCCGCCATAGAACTTTTCGTATTGCTGATGGCGGCTGCCGAACTCGGAGCCGAGGAAGTCCCAGATCAGTCGCATCAGCTTGATGCGGCTTTTGGCATCCATCGTGCCCGAGCCCATATAACGCGCGATGTCGGCGGCGATGTCGGGATTTCCGAAATCGGCGTCCGATGAAGGCAAGGTGATGAACGCCGACCCCGCCATTTCGCGGATCAGCTCGAGCATGCGCCCGTTGAATTCCGATTGCAGCGCGCTTGCGGCATAAAAGGCGGTTCGCGACGGCCAGAAAATGCCGTTCTCGATCGTGCCCATGGTCTCGTGCGCGTGCAGCATCGCCTCGTAGATCGAGACGAACGCGGCTAGCTCGCCCATCAATCCCAGCACGGCGGGATTGGCGATATTGCCGGTCGCCTCGTTCATGCGCTGCGCCAGGCCGGCCATGAAACGCAGCTTGGTGACGTAGCGCGTCTGCGCCTGGTGATTGCCGAGCAGATGCGAGGGCGTCTTGCGCCACTGGTCGCGCGACAATTCGACATTGCGGTAGATGAACACCCGCTCCCAGGGCACGAAGACGTTGTCGAAGATCACATAGCTGTCGGATTCGTCAAAGCGCGTCGACAGCGGATAGTCGGCCGGCGAGCCGGCGCCGGCGAACGGACGCCGCGGGTAAAGCTTCAGCCCTTCGGCCGCGACCGGAACGGCGAGGCAATTGGCATAGTTCTCGTCGCCGGGCGCCAGTGTCTGGATGCAGCTCAGATGAATGTAGTCGGAGATCGCGCCCGCGGTCGCCAATTGCTGCGCGCCGGAAATGACGACGCCGTCATCGCGCTCCTTCACGACGCCGGCATAGAGCGTGGGATCGCTCTGCTTGTGCGCCGGTTTCGAGCGATCAATCTGCGGCGGCACAATGGCGTAGGAGCAATAAATGTGGTTGTCGCGCATGAATTCGTAGAAGGCGACGAGATTGTCGGCGAACTGCTGCCGGCCTCCGGCGCCGGCGAAGAACTGCGGGTTTGCGGCATAGCCTGAAAAGAAACCCGCGACGTGGTCAGGCGCACGGCCCATCAGGCCGAATGTCGCCTCGGCCCAGGTTTCCGAGAACAGGCGGCGCTCGCGGAGCCCGGCATGGTCCTTCGGGATCTGCCAGGCGCGCTGCACCGGCGCGCCGGTCTTGGGCGAGGTGAAGGTCATGCGTTCGCGCAGGCTGGGCTCGGCCGCGATGTCATAGAGGGTCGCGACCGAACGCGCCGCCTCCCGGAACGCGGGATGGCGTGTGACATCCTTGACCAGTTCGCCGTCGAGATAGACCCGCCGCCCGTCATTGAGCGAGCGGAGGTAATCGTCGCCCTTACGCATCAGCCTCTCCGCATGTCCTGCCGCCTCTTCTAGCCCGCCGCCTGCGACACTGTCACCGCCGAAGCCAGCACCGGCAAAGCCGGTATTGGCCAAATTGCGTAAAGCCTAATCCCTTGCCTACGCTTGCCAAATCCGCCCGGTGCGGCTTTAAAGCGTCTGCCGCAGGGAGAACGAAGAATGTTAAGAAGACTGATCTGCGCCGCAGCCGCAGTGCTCGCCCTGCTGGTCGCGCTGGGCCCCGCCCGCGCCGATTATCCCGAGCGGCCGGTTACGATCGTTGTCGGCTTTCCGCCCGGTGGCCCCAGCGACACGATTGGCCGCATCATCGCCAAGAAGCTCGGCGAACTCCTCGGCCAGCCCTTTGTCGTCGACAACCGGCCCGGTGCCGGCGGCAATGTTGCCGGCGAGGTCGTGGCCCATGCCGAGCCTGACGGTTATACGCTGCTTCTCGGCAACAATTCGATCCTCGCCACCAATATCAGCCTTTATCCGAAGATCGGCTTCGATCCGGTGAAGGATTTCGCACCGATCAGCCTGATCGGCTCGCAGGCCAATATCCTCGTGATCAATCCCAATGTGCATGCCGACACGATGCAGGGACTGATCGAACTCGCCAAAGCCAATCCCGGCAAGCTCAATTTCGCCTCGTCCGGTTTCGGCGCGGCGGCGCATCTGGCCGGCGAATTGTTCAAGACCATGGCGCATATTGATATCGTGCACGTGCCCTATAAGGGCGCGGCGCCCGCCTTGCAGGACGTCATTTCCGGGCAGGATCAGATGATGTTTGCGACCGCGGCGTCGGTCGTCGGCATGATCAAGAGCGGGCAGGTGCGCGCGCTCGCGGTGACGACGCTCAAGCGCACGGCGATCTTGCCGGATATTCCGACCATCGACGAGCTCGGCATCAAAGGCTTCGAGGCGACGACCTGGCACGGCTTGGTCGCGCCGGAGGGCACCTCCAACGACATCATCGCGACCTTGCATCGTGCCGTCGTCGCAGCGCTGGACGATCCCGAGGTGCGCAAACAGCTGACGACGCTCGGCGTGGACATCCAGGGCGACACGCCGGAGGAATTCTCCGCCTATATCAAGACCGAGATTCCGAAATGGGCGGAGGTGATCAAGGCGTCCGGCGCCGGCGCGCAATAGAATTCATTCCGCGGCACTCACAGTCCGCTCGGCCTGCCAATCCTTGCCCAGACCGGCACTGGTCGGAAACACCAGCGACTTGATGACCACCGGTACCGCGCCCGATGCGTCTAGCATGGCGCCGATATCGATGTAGTCGAACTCCTTCAGTTCGAGCCCGTCGATCGAAACGATGGGGTTCGCGAGCTTCATCTCCTCGCGATAGTGAATGCCGATCAAGCCGCCGACATCGCCGTCGCCGACGAGCACAATCGGATGACCGTGCGCCAGAACGGTTTCGAGCCCGGCGGCAATGCCTTTGCAGAAACTATCGAGACGGCGGAATGTCGCCGAGCCGCGCCACGGCACGAACACCGCGACCGGGCTCTCGCCGCCGGCGAGATCGAGCCGCTTCAGCGCCGCCTTGATCGCTGCCGCGAGCGCTGCCGCATCGATCTCGTCGTCGAGCGGCAGGGCCGGCGCGATCACCGGGACGTTGCGCAGCGGCAGCGTATCGAGCGGCGAGACAAAAATCGTAGAGCCCGACACCTGCATCGTGTATTGCGAGGCGCCGATTACGGTAGCGCGGATGCGTGCGTCCGGCCGCGCCAATTGCAGTCCGCCAAGCCGTGTGCGCAATTCGGCGGCAAGCTCCGGGCCGAGATCGCCGAAACTCGCGGTTTGGCCGCCATAGATGAATTCGGACACGCCGCCGGAGAAACTCACATCGGCGATGTCGCCGCGATAGTTCAGCGGATCGAGCCGCAGCAGGTCGGCGCCCCCGGCGCGCGGCGCGCCGCCTTTGATGGCTTCGAACAGCCGGTCGGCCATGCATCCGGCGAGGGCGCGCGCCTGCGCTTCGGTGACGGCAACACCTGGAGCGAGTTGCAGGCCAAGCTCGGCGCCGAAACGCCGGCCGGCTTCTTCCAGCCGCACGATGCGCCGCGCGTCGTCGAGCACGATGAGCCGTGCGCCGACATCAAGCGCCGTCACATCCACGACTTTACCCTCGGCGCAGACCGCGATCTTGGCGGTGCCGCCGCCGACATCGATATTGAGCACGGGCGCATTGTTTCGGATCGACCGCGCCGCGGCGCCCGAGCCGTAGGCCGCCATCACCGATTCCAGGCTGTCGCCGGCGCTGACCGCGACCATGCGTCCGGCCTGGCGCGCGAACAACTCGCCGATGCGCCGTGCATTGCGCCGTCGCACTGCGACGCCGGTCAGGATCAGCGCGCCGGCATCGATCTCATCGGGATCGACCTTGCCGTCTTTGTATTGCTGCGCGATGAAAGCGCCGAGCGCATCCGCGTCGATCTCGTCTTCGCCGGCGTAAGGCGTCAGCAGAATGTCGGACTGATAGAAGCTCTCGCGCTCGGTGACGACATAGCGGGCGTCGAGCCGTTCCAGCACGATGCGCGAGAACACGAGATGCGCGGTCGATGAGCCGATATCGACACCGACCGAGAGCACGCACAATTCGTCTTCTTCGCCGAAGGTGCGCCCCGTGCTGGAGAAGAAAATACGGCCACCGCCCTCGTCGCGCTGAAAGTCGTCGCTCATGCGCCGCCACTATTCCATCGTCATTCTTTGGGCAGCAGACCGCGATAGTCCCGCTCGTAATATTCCGGCCGCATGCGGTTCTCCGCGCCGTCGCGCGTGAGGCGTTCGGCATATTCGCGGCGCAGGAAAGGATCCTCCATATAGTAGGGGATCGCGGTGCCGCCTTCGGGAATATCCATCGCGGTATAGTCGGTGTGCTTCTCGCCGGGCGGGCCGGGCTCGCGGCCGGGATTGTGCGGTCCGAACCAGGCGGTGAGGCGGAACGGCTCTTTCGACGCGCCGAAATGCTGGTGGTACCAGCGTGCGCCGCCGGGCGCCGCCGACACCATGCCGAACTGCTCGTAGTCGACGCGCTTGATCTGATCGGCCTTGCCGTCCTTCCACGGCGTGAGGCCGAGGTGCTCGGGCCACGTATAGGTATAGCCCTTGCCTTTGAGGCAGATCAGCACTGCGGCCGATGTATGTGCGTGTGCCTTCGAATAGTGGCCGTTCTCGTGCTGGGCGATCCAGAGATAGAACGAATTGCCGGTCATCAGCGGCTCGACGCGGCGATAGCCGGGCGAGCGGCGATTATCCAGCGGCAGATCGCAATTGACGATGTCGGGCACGAAATTGGTGCGCCGCATGGCAAGGCCGCGCACCGGATCGGGCTCGATATCGTCCTTGTATTTGTAGAAGTCGTCGGCGCCGGAGAAGCGATCGCGGAATTGATAGGGGCAGTCGTAGATCGCGCCGACGTCGTTGATGAGATTCATCAGATTGGGCGCGGTGGTACCGCCGATCAGCAGCGCCGGTGCCGAACTCGCATTGACGATGCGATGCATCGCATTGACTGGAATCGAAAACAGCGACCCCTTCTGCCACTCGAAAATGTGCCGCTTGCTGTCGCCTTCGAGCCAGACCTCGGTCGAGCCGCGGCCCTCGGCGACGAGATAGATTTCCTCGTAAAGATGCTTCTCCGGATTAAGCGCGCCGGCGCCCGGCACTTCGACGACATAACAGCCCCATTTGCCCTCGGTGCCGTGCAGTTGGATATAGCTGCCGCGTCCGCCGGTCCGCGCCCAGGGCTTGAGCGGCAGGTTCTGCACCTTGCTCACGCCGATGTCGCGGTAGATCGGGATGTCTTCTGACTCCATGAACAGGTCGTAGGGCGTCTTCGGCCGGTTGAACTTGCCGAAGCCTGCACGTTTGAAGCCCGACGGCTCGTGCCAATGAACCTGACCGGCGATTTCGTGCATGAAGGCGTCCTCTTTGGCTCGCTCTTATCGGCGTCTGAGGGTGTTCGCGACGACGGCGGCGCTTCGCGCGGCCATCCGTCGCGAGCATAACTGTCGCTCGATTGCGAAGGCTTTTACCCGATGTACAATGCGTGCCATACCATTGCAACGGGCGCTGTTTTTCGCCCGTTTACGTTTTGGCTATTTGATGGGGGTTCCGTGCCGGCGGCTGTCGTAGCGTTGGTTTTTCACGATAAATCGGGGTCCGTCCGCCGCACTGTTCAGATCGATCACCTTGTGGTTGCCGGCTGGACCGGGCGCGACAAGGCAGCGGTCGAGAAGCATATTGCCGAGCTTGAGGCCATCGGCGTCAAACGCCCGGCATCGACGCCGATCTTCTACCGCGCCTCGGCGGCGCGTATCACCATCGACGATTCCATCGAAGCGCTGGGCGACGCATCGAGCGGGGAGGCGGAGTTCGTGCTATTGCAGCATGGCGGCCGGCTCTGGGTCGGCAGCGGCTCCGATCACACCGACCGCGAGGTGGAGAAATACGGCGTCTCGGTTTCCAAGCAGATGTGCGACAAGCCGATCGCCAAGGATTTCTGGGCCTATGACGAGATCGCGCCGCACTGGGACGAACTCATCCTGCGCGCCCATATTACCGAAGGCGGCGAACGCAAGCTCTATCAGCAAGGCGCGGTGACGGCGATGCTAGATCCGCTGGTGCTGATCGAGCAGTTCGCCGGCAAGAAGGCGCTCGCCGAAGGCACGCTGATGTTCTGCGGCACGCTCGCCGCCCATGGCGGGGTTCGCGCCGCGGACATTTTTGAATTCGAGCTCGAAGACCCGGTGCTGGCGCGGAAGATTTCGCACAGCTATCGCACCCAGGCGCTACCAGTGCTCGGCTGAGTTGGCGCGGAAAAGTTCAAGGAGACGACATCATGCTGTTCAACAAGCCGCATCTCGAGTTTCACCGGCTCGACATGAATTCGGGCTGGGTGACGCCGCCCGGCTACCCCGCGGGCATTCAGCAAAAGATCCTGGCCAGCGATCTCGACGAGACGAAAAAGAAGGGCGGCCGCACGCGGCTCCTGCGCTTCGCGCCGGGCGTCTACACCACCGCACCCTTCGTTCATGACCATTGGGAGGAAGTTTATCTCGTCTCCGGCGATCTGATCGTCGGCAATGACGAGAAGGGCCAAGGCGGCGAGCCGTTCGAAGCGCCGACCTATGCCTGCCGCCCGCCCGGCGTCCATCATGGGCCGTTCAAGTCCGAGCACGGCTGCCTGCTTTATGAAATCCACTATTACGATGAGGCCAAGAAATAGTGCCGAAGGCGCAAATGCCCGTGTCAGAGCAGATTAAACCCGCGTTGCGGCCGTATCTCGCGGCGGCGAAGACGTTCGCCTCCGGCGCGCAGACGCCGCGGCAATTCCTCGAACGTTCGCTCGAATTGTTCGAGTGGTGGGAGCCGCGGATTGGCGCCTTCGTCTGCACCGGTCTTCCGGCGGCGCGCGCCGCGGCGGACAAGGCGACCGAACGCTGGCGCGCCGGCAAGCCGCTGTCGGCGATCGATGGCATGCCGGTCGGCATCAAGGACATCATCGAGACCGTCGACATGCCGACCGAGATGGGCTCGCCGCTGTTTGCCGGCTGGCGCTCGGAAAAGGACGCAGCCAATGTGCGGGCGCTGCGCGAGGCCGGCGCCGTGATCGTCGGCAAGACGGTGACCACGGAATTCGCGGCATCGGAGCCGCGCGGCACGCGCAATCCCTGGAACACAGCGCATACGCCGGGCGGCTCGTCGAGCGGCTCGGCGGCTTCGGTGGCCGCCGGCATCGCCAGCGCCGCGCTCGGCACGCAGGTGATCGGCTCCACGATACGTCCGGCAAGCTTCTGCGGCTGCTTCGGCTTCAAGCCCAGCGTGAATGCGCTCAACCGCGAAGGCTGTCACGATTATCAGAGCCAAAGCTGTACCGGCATTCTCGGTGCCTCGCTCGAAGACACGTGGCAGGTCGCGCATGAGATCGTCGCCCGCATCGGCGGCGATGCCGGCACGCCGGGCCTGCAAGGCCCCGACGTACTGCCGCCGGCGCAGAAGCCGCGCCGGCTCGCGGTCTTGGAAACCGCCGGCTGGGAGGGCGCGACGGCCTCCGGCAAGGAGCATTTCAACGAAGCGATTGCGCGGCTGAAATCCTCGGGCGTCGAAATCCGCACCCGGCACAATGATGACAAGGTGGCGGCCCTGGAAACCGTGCTCCTTAATGCCGCGGAGCTTTCGCATCGCTGCAACGGCTGGGAGACGCGCTGGTTCCTGCATTGCATGGTCGAGCGCGACGCCGGCAAGCTCAGCCGCAATATTCTCGATCGCGCGCAAAAATACGAAGACATGACGCTCGCTGATCATCGCGCCGACCTGAAGGAACGCGCGCGGGTGCGCGCCATGCATGCCGAACTCGCGGGCACCTGCGACGCCAGCATCACGCTCGCGGCTCCCGGCGGGGCGCCGGAGGGCATCGCCTTTACCGGCAACCCCGAATTTGCCGTCCCCGCTTCGCTGCTCGGCGTGCCGGCGCTGTCGCTGCCGTTGTTCGAAGTCGGCGGCATGCCGCTCGGCCTGCAGCTGATCGGCTATTTCGACCGCGACGCCGACGCCTTTGCTTTTGCATCGTGGATATTCTCTTTGCTGGCGCGAAGGCGTTGAACACGGTGGCGTCGATCACGATGGCGGACAAGACCGACAATTTGCCCGCCGCGCTCGAACGTTATTGCGGCGCGCCCAATCCGCCGCGTTCCTACCCGGATCTGCATGACCATGTTCTGGCGCTGCATCGCGCCGGACGTCTTGTTGTGGTCGAAGAGCCGATCAACAAAGATAACGAGATGCACCCGCTGGTGCGCTGGCAATATCGCGGCGGCATTCCGGAAGCTGACCGCAAGGCTTTTCTGTTCACCAGGCCGACTGACGGCAAAGGCGCACATTACGATATTTCCGTGCTGGTCGCGGGCCTCGCCGCCAATCCGGACGTCTATCGCATCGGATTTGGCCGGCCGCTGAACGAGATCGGCGCCGCCTGGGTCGAAGCGCTTGCCGCACCGCTCGCGCCGCGTGTCGTGAGCGAAGCGCCGTGCCAGGAGATTTGCATCACCGCAGCTGCGCTCGATCAGCCCGGCCACGCGCTCGATGGCCTGCCGGTGCCGATCTCGACACCGGGCTTCGACAACGCGCCTTATCTGTCAGCCGGCCATTACATCACCAAGGATCCCGACACCGGGCTGCAGAATGTCGGCAATTATCGCGGCCAGCTCAAAGCGCCGCGCCGGCTCGGCATGAATCCGTCGGTCGAATTGCGCGCCGGCATCTATGCGCATTGGCTCAAATACAAGGCGCGCGGCGAACCGATGCCGTGCGCGGTCGTGATCGGCGCGCCGCCGCTGATCTCCTACGCATCAGTGCAGAAAATGCCGGAGACGCTCGACGAGATCTGGGTCGCCGGCGCGCTGGCCGGAACGCCGATCAATGTGGTCCGCGCCAAGACGGTCGATCTCCTGGTGCCGGCAGAAGCCGAGATTGTCATCGAGGGGTTCATCGACACCGAATACCTCGAGCCCGAGGCGCCGTTCGGGGAGTCGCACGGTTATGTCAATCTGCAGGAATACAACGCCTTCATGAACGTCACCGCGATCACGCGGCGGCGCCATGCGATCCTCACCTCGTTCATCAGCCAGGTGACGCCGAGCGAATCGAGCGTGATCCGCCGCGTCGCCATGGAGCCGGTGTTCCTGCATCACCTGCAGTCCGTGCTCGCCGTCAAATCGGTCAAGGCCGTCGCCATGCACGAGCCGCTGACCAGCCTTTATGCGGTGATCGGCATCCAGTTCGCGCGCGGCGCGCCGGAGAGCGAAATCTGGCGTGCGCTCGACGGCGCCTCGACCTTGCATCGCTTCGCCGGCAAATGGATCATCGCGGTCGACGATGACATCGATCCGCACAATGCCGATGCGCTGTTCTGGGCGATGTCCTATCGCTGCCAGCCGCAGCATGATCTCTTGGTCGTGCCGCACAAGCATCCCGGTCACGGCCCGCGCGGCCCGCGCGACGATGGCGAAACGGCGAGCGTGCTCATCAATGCCACGCTGAAGGGCACCTTCGCGCCGGTGGCCCTGCCGCAGCGCGAATTCATGGAACGGGCGAAACAGATCTGGGAAAAGCTCGGCCTGCCGCCGCTCAAGCCGGAGAGCCCTTGGCACGGCTATGATCTGGGCTATTGGCCGGATGATCTGGCCCGACAAGCGCGCATGGCTGCGGCGAGCGATTACTTTGCGCTCGGCCGGGAAACGGGTAATCAACGACGCAAAGACGTCGAGATGAATGCGCCGGTGGAACGGGAGGAGGAGAGAGAGCGTAGCGGAGACTCCTGATGCTGCCTCGTTCCGTTCATTGTGTAAGCATAGCCGCGCTGGCCGCGGTTGTTTCGTTCCTGGCATTTTCTCCTGCGCCGGCGCAGGAGGCCAAAGGCAAACCCTGGCGTGACGGCATTGTCGAAGCCAAAAGCGACGCCGGTTTCGTCTTCATGGCGAGCAAAGGCGGCTTTGCCGCGAAAGAAGGACTGGACCTCGACATGGTCCAGTTCAAGGGTGACGCGTTGGCGCTGCGCGGCATGCTCGCCGGCGAACTTGAAAGTTATGAAGGCAATCCCGGCGCGCCGCTCCTGGCCGCTTCGCGCGGCGCCGATATCAAGATCATCGGCTGCTATTGGCCGGTGCTGACCAATGGCATTTTCGTGCGCAAGGGCATTTCTTCGATCGCCGATCTCAAAGGCAAAGCCTTTGCCATTTCGAGCCCCGGTGCGCTGCCCGATCTGTTTGCCCGCGTCGTGTTGGAAGAGAACGGTCTCACCGACAGCGACGTCAAATTCGCCGTCATGGGCAGCGATGCCGACCGTTTCCGCGCGCTCAGCGCCGGCATCGCCGATGCCGCCGTGATCTCGACCGAATTCGCGCCGATCGCCGCGCAACAGAGCATCAAGCTTCTGGTCCATCCGCACGACGCGGCGCCGAATTATCTGCGTTTTTGCGTCTACACGTCGAGCGCGGTGCTGAAGCAGCGCCATGACGACGTGGTGCATTTCCTTGCCGCCGAGATGAAAGCCTTGCGCTATGCGCTCGCCAATCGCGACAAGGTCATTGATCTCACGCGCGAAGTCACCGGCGCCAAGCCCGACGACCCGCGTCCTGCCTACATCTTCGACGAGGTCGTAAAATATTCGGCGATTGATCCGGCGATGCCCGTTCCGCTCGACAAGCTCGACTGGCTGCAGGACCTTCTGGTGAAGACCGGCAATCTCTCGACCAAGATCGACGTGAAGACCATCGTCGACGATGGCCCGCGCCAAGAGGCCTTGGCGCAAGTCGGTAACACGGCCGGAAAATAAAGCCGGGATTACGAGTAGTTCGACGCTTCGGCCGTCGCCGTAGCGAAAACGGCTGCGCGGGTGCGTTTGTTTCCCATATGCGTGACGCAACGAAATGGGAAAAACATGCGCGCAACATCCGTATTGCCGTCATCTCCATCGCCACGGGTTCGCGATCGCCCGTCAGGATTGGGCGCCGCGGAACATCCCGGATTGGAACCGCAATCCAACTCGGCGAAGCAGCTGACGCTTGCAGCCATGAGTCTCGGCTACGGCGTGGTCCAGCTCGACATCACCATCGTCAACACGGCGCTCGACAGCATCGGTTCGGCGCTGGGCGGCGGTATGTCCGAGCTGCAATGGGTGGTCAGCACTTACACGATTGCGTTCGCCGCGCTGATTTTGACCGCCGGCGCCCTGGGCGATCGGCTCGGCGCCAAGCGAATCTTCATGGCGGGTTTCGCCGTCTTCACCGCGGCGTCGCTCGCTTGCGCGCTGGCGCCGACTGCCGCCGTGCTGATCGCGGCCCGCGCAGTGCAAGGCATCGGCGCGGCGGTCCTGGTGCCGAACTCGCTGGCGCTGCTCAACCATGCCTATCCCGGCGCCAAAGAGCGCGGCCGCGCCGTCGGCCTCTGGGCGGCCGGCGCAAGCCTCGCGCTCACGGCGGGCCCTTTTGTCGGCGGCGCGCTGATCGCCGCGGTCGGCTGGCGCAGCATCTTCCTGGTCAATCTGCCGATCGGCCTCGCCGGCCTGTGGCTGACATGGCGCTATACCACCGACACGGCGCGCGCCCGGCATGATCTCGATCTGCCCGGCCAGGCGACGGCCGTCGGGGCGCTTGGCCTGCTGGCCGGAGCGATCATCGAGGGCGGCCGTCTCGGCTGGAGCAATTCCTGGGTCGTCGCCGGCTTTGTCGCTTTCGTGCTTCTCGCCGTGCTGTTCGTGCTGCAGGAACGCCGCGCACCAGCGCCGATGTTGCCATTGTCGCTGTTCTCGCGTCCGATGTTCGCGCGGACCACATTGATCGGCCTTCTGGTCAATATCGCATTTTATGGCCTGATCTTCGTGTTGAGTCTCTACTTTCAGCGGATCAATGGCTGGTCGCCGCTGGCGACGGGTCTCGCTTTCGTGCCGATGATGGGCGCCGTGCTGCCGTTGAATCTGCTGGCGCCGCGGCTCGCCGAGCGATTTGGCGCGCCGGCGGTGATCGCAGCCGGCGCGTTGATCGCGGCCTGCGGCTGCCTCGCGCTTCTCGGCATTGGGCACGGTACGAGCTACGCGGCGATCTGCGCACAACTCGTCGCCATGGGCGGCGGTCTCGGCCTCCTGGTGCCGCCGATGACAGCGACGCTCCTGGGCAGCGTCGACAAATCGCGCTCCGGCATCGCCGCCGGCGTCCTCAATTCGACGCGGCAGACCGGTAGCGTGCTCGGTGTCGCGCTGTTCGGATCACTGCTTGGCGGCGGCGCCTTCGTGACCGGCGCGCGGGCGTCGTTGATCATCTCGGCGGCCCTGCTTGCCGCCGCGGCGGCGGCCATCGCTCTGGGCCGCGATGGCAGGAAGTGACGCAATCAGTCTTCGTCGACGACGCGCGCGCTTAATGTACCGATGCCGGTGATCTCCACGTCGAGGAGGTCGCCGGCTTTCATCCACAGCGGCGGCTTGCGGCCATGGCCGACGCCTTCCGGCGTTCCGGTCGCGATCACATCGCCTGGCGAGAGCTGTGTGAAGTCCGAGCAGAAGGCGATGATCTGCGGAATGGAGTAGATCAGAAGCGAGGTCGGCGAATGCTGGACCTGGGTGCCGTTGAGCCGCGTCGTCAGCGTCAGTCGGCTCGGATCCGAAATCTCATCGGTGGTGACGAGCCACGGCCCGAGCGGCCCGGTGCCGGGAAAATTCTTGCCCGACGTCACCGAGAATTTCTGATAGTCGCGCACGCTGCCGTCGACAAAGCAGGTATAGCCCGCGACGTGGTCGAGCGCCCGTTCGGGCGTGATGTGACGCGCCGCCTTGCCGATGACGACGGCGAGTTCGCCTTCGAAATCAAAATTGTCCGACACTTTCGGCCGGATCAGTTCGCCGCCATGGCCAACCAGCGTGTCGGTGAAACGAATGAACATGCTCGGCTGTTTCGGCAATTCGCGCCCGGTCTCGGCGGCGTGCGAGCGGTAATTGATCCCGGCGCAGAGAATTTTACGCGGGTTCGGGATCACCGGCAGGAATCGGATGTCGCCGGGCGCACGGTCCGGTTTGGCGCTGCGCACGGCGTCTTGCATCGCCGGCAACGCGCCGGCGGCGAGCGCCGCCCGCAGATCCGGTTGCCCGACTTTGTCGTTGAGGGTGATCACGCCGTCGCCGCTCATCGCGCCGAAATATTGTCCGCCACCGGCGGCAAAACTCAGAAGCTTCATCTGACAGCCCAGCAATCGTATCTGAATCCGACAGGCGACGGGCAAACGGCCCGTCGCGCGTTAGCCCTCAATAGCCCAATTCCGCAGCGATCAAAACTTGATCATGTCGGCCTTGGTCAAGGTCGCCTTGGCCGACAGCGAGGGCGCATTGAGCAGCGTATAGGCGGTGGAGAGGTCGGCGAACGGATCGGACGCCGACATGCCGTCGACCGGCACGACGACGTTCATGCCGCGAAATGCCGCACCGGCGGCGGTAAAGAGCACGGCGCCGTTCGACGCAGTGCCGGTGACGATGACGGTCTGGATGCCCTTGTCCTTGAGGATCTTGGCGAGATCGGTATTGAGGAACTTGTCGGGCCCGGCCTGGATCCACGGCTCGGCGGGCAGCGGGGCGACATCGGGCATGACATTGGCGGTCGTCGAATTGGCGATGATGCTGTAGACGACGGTCGCCTTTGCCGCGCGTGCGTCGGCAAGAAGCTTCTTCATGATCGGGAGGCTTGCAACGCAGGCGGGCCGCTTTCCGCAATTCTGGCTCATGAAATCGAGCATCAGGAGCGCGGTGGTCTTCGGATCGACTGTGACCGGCTTCAGCACGGGCGCCGGCGGCAGCGGCACCGAGGCCCATTTGTCGGCGATGGTTTGCGCGCGCGCCTGCGGCATCGGTGCCCCGGCCAGCAGCGTCATCAAAACCACGCCCAGCGCGATCGATGCATTGGCTACGGCGAAGTTACGGACTGTCAGCATGTTTCGTCCTCTCTGTTTTTGCTCGCCCAATAAAACGGAATAGCGCAGAATTATTCCCCGCACGGCACGAAATATTTGTGCCAGACTGGCGGCGCCTCGCGGTGCGCCGCGCCGTCGCAGCGGGAGGTTGTGAGACACCAGGGCAGAAACGATGAACATCAAGGTCGACAGGAACGCGATCGCGGAAGCTTCCAAGAAGCTGAGCAATTGGGGACGCTGGGGCAAGGACGACCAGGTCGGGACGCTCAACCAAGTCACGCCGCAGGACATCGTCAAGGCGGCGAGCCTGATCCGCACCGGCAAGGTTTTCGCGCTCGGCATTCCGCTTGACGCCAAGGGCCCGCAGAATGGCCTGTTCGGCGGCCGCTTCAATCCGATCCACCAGATGCTGGCGACCGGTACTGACGCAGTGGCCGAGCGGCAGGACTGGAACAAGATCCGCTATGCCGACGATACGCTGATGCTGTGCGTGCAGGGTGCGACCCACTGGGACGCGCTTGGCCACGTGTTCTACGAGGACAAAGCCTATAACGGCTATGATGCGCGGCTGATCGATTCCCGCGGCCTCAGCGTGCTCGGCATCGAGCATTCCAGGAACAAGATGGTCGGCCGCGGCGTGCTGCTCGACATTGCGCGCTTTCGCGGCGTGAAATGGCTGCAAGACGGCGAGAGCATTTCCAACGACGAGCTCGACAAATGCGCCAAGCAGCAGAATGTGTCGATCGGCCGCGGCGACTTCGTCATCATCCGCACCGGGCAGATGGAGCGCTGTCTCGAGGACGGCGAATGGGGCGGCTATGCCGGCGGCGACGCGCCCGGCGTCAAATTCGAGAATTGCTACTGGTGCCATGAGAAGGAAATCGCCGCGATCTGCACCGATACCTGGGGCGTCGAGGTGCGGCCGAACGAAACCGGCGACGCCAATCAGCCCTGGCACTGGGTGGTGATCCCGGCCATGGGACTGTGCATGGGCGAAATCTTCTATCTCAAGGAACTGGCCGCCGACTGCGACGAGGACGGCGTTTACGAATTCTTCTTCTGCGGCCCGCCGCTGATCATCACCGGCGGCACCGGTTCGCCGATCAATCCGCAGGCGATCAAGTGATCATTGGCGATTCGCCAACGGCGCGGCTCGAAGCCACGCTGCATCGCCGGGATGCCATGCGCTCGTCGACCACGTTCGATCTGACGGGCTTTCGTATCGTCGGAAACCTTGGCGTCGTGCGCGGCATCACCGTCCGCACGCGTTCGCTGCCGCTGACCGTCGTCGGCGCATTCCGCACATTGTTCGGCGGCCGCGCCGGCATATTTACGGCCTTGTGCGAGAAGGCACGCGAGGAAGCGTTCGACCTGATGCTGGCCCATGCCCGCGACATCGGTGCAAATGCCGTCGTCGGCGTGCGTTATGACACCGGGCCGATGGTCGGCACGGCCGAGGTGTTGTGTTATGGGACCGCAGTCATCGTCGAGCCTGTCGGTGGCACGCCGTAATTCTGCTCCGGCACGCTCTCCCGCGTGCCGGGCTGCCGAGTGGACAAGGAGGGAACACCATGCCCCGCTATCTCAAGCGCGGAATGGATGCGAGCGCGATCAAGGAAGCCGACGCCAAGGTGCGCGAGACGGTCGAGCACATCCTTGCCGATATCGAGGCGCGCAAGGACGCCGCGGTGCGCGACCTGTCGGAAAAATTCGACAAGTGGTCGCCGCCGTCGTTCAAGCTGGCACCCGCTGAAATCGAGCGTGCCGTTGCGCAGGTGAAAAAACGCGATCTCGACGACATCAAATTCGCCCAGGCGCAAGTGCGCAATTTTGCGCAGAAGCAAAAAGAGACCATGCGCGATCTCGAGGTCGAGACGCTGCCCGGCGTGGTGCTTGGACACAAGAACATTCCGGTCAATTCGATCGGCTGCTATGTGCCGGGTGGGCGCTATCCGATGGTGGCCTCGGCGCATATGTCGATCGTCACCGCGCGTGTCGCCGGCGTGAAGCACATCATCGCCTGCGCACCGCCGTTCCACGGCGGCCCGCATCCGGCCATCGTGGCGGCGATGCATTTCGGCGGCGCCGACGAGATTTTCGTGCTCGGCGGCGTGCAGGCGGTCGCGGCCATGGCGCTTGGCACCGAGACGATTGCGCCCGTCGATATGATCGTCGGGCCGGGCAATGCCTATGTCGCCGAAGCCAAGCGCCAATTGTTCGGCCGCGTCGGCATCGACCTCCTTGCCGGGCCGACCGAGACCCTGGTCATCGCCGACGAGACGGTCGACGGTGAAATTTGCGCCACCGATCTCCTCGGCCAGGCCGAGCACGGTCCGACGTCGCCGGCCATTCTGCTCACCAATTCGGAAAAGCTCGCCCGCGACACCATGCGCGAAATCGAGCGGCTCCTCAAAATCCTGCCGACCGGCGAGACTGCCGGCAAGGCCTGGGCCGATCTCGGCGAAGTCATCGTCTGTGACGACGAGGCCGAAATGGTGCGCGAAGCCGACCGCATCGCCTCCGAGCATGTGCAGGTGATGACGCGCGATCCCGATTATTTCCTCAACAACATGAAGAATTACGGCTCGCTGTTTCTCGGCCCGCGCACCAATGTCGCCTATGGCGATAAGGTGATTGGCACCAATCACACGCTGCCGACAAAAAGGGCGGCGCGTTATACCGGCGGGCTCTGGGTCGGCAAATTCCTGAAGACCTGCACCTATCAGAAGGTGCTCACCGACGCGGCGAGCGCCATGATCGGCGAATACGACTCCCGCCTGTGCATGCTCGAAGGTTTCGTCGCGCATGCCGAGCAGGCCAATATCCGCGTCCGCCGCTACGGCGGCCGCAACGTTCCGTACGGCGAGGCGGCGGAGTGACGTGCCGAAAATCGATCTCGCCAAAACGCCAAGCTTCCGTCTCGACGGCAAGCGCGCTCTGGTCACCGGCGGCGGGCGCGGCATCGGGCTTGCGGCAGCGTCCGCACTGGCCGAGGCCGGCGCCTATGTGACCATCGCGGCGCGCACCAAAGCCGAGATCGAGGCGGCGGCGGATGCCATCTGCGCGCGCGGCGAAAAGGCTGATGCGCTGGTGCTCGATGTCACGGACATTGACGCCGCGCGCAACGCTGTCGCCGCGGCCGCGCCGTTTCAGATTCTCATCAACAATGCCGGCATGAATCGGCCGGCTTATCTGGCGGATGTGAAGGTCGAGGATTTCGACGCGATCTTTGCGCTCAATGTCCGTGCCGCATTCTTCATGGCGCAGGCGGTGGCGCGGCGCTTGGTCGACGCAAAATTGCCGGGCTCGATCATCAATGTGTCGTCGCAAATGGGCCATGTCGGCGCTGCGCGCCGCACCGTTTATTGCGCCTCCAAACACGCGATGGAGGGATTCACCAAGGCCATGGCGATCGAACTTGCTCCGCACAGTATTCGCGTCAACAGCATCGGGCCGACTTTTCTCGAAACGCCGATGACCCGTCCGTTCTTCGAGAACAAAGCATTTCGCGACGAGGTGCTGGGAAAGATCAAGCTCGGCCGCCTCGGTCAGCTCGAAGAGGTCGCCGGCGCCATCGTTTTTCTGGCGTCGGACGCGTCCTCGCTGATGACCGGCTCGGCGCTCGTCCTCGACGGCGGCTGGACCGCGGAATAGGGCGATGGACGTAAAATGTTCACGGGCGTTTTCTAGCGTCGGGAACTATTGCGACTGCGCCGCATTGGTCAGCGTGTTTGACGTCGTATATTGGTAACGGGCGCATTGTGGGGAAGCCAAGCAGTGTGGGGAAGCCAATATGTACCTTTCTAATCAAAGCCTTCTTGTCATTCTGGTGGTCGGCATTGTGGCCGGCTATCTGGCCGGCCGCATCATGGAAGGCGGCGGTTTCGGGCTGATCGGCGATCTGATCGTCGGCCTGATCGGCGCCTTCATCGGCGACTGGCTGTTGCCGCAGCTTGGGATTCATCTCGGAACGGGAATCGTAGCGCTGATCATCAATGCCTTTATCGGCGCGGTCGTTCTTTTGTTCTTGCTGCGCCTCATCGGAGGCCGCGGACCGAGGCCACGCTGGGGCCGGCGCTGGTAGATTCGCATTTGACGCATTTGATGTTTTTGGCCCGGCCCGTGAATTTGGCTGAGCACCGCTGCGACGCGGGAGGTTGAATTCGGACAGGATCGTCTCGATATTCGTCGACGAAATTTTCCATGAGCGGCGGCTCATGGCGCGCCGATCGGAGCAATGCCTTTTGCGGCTATCCTTTTGGCGGCAACTGTGAGTGGAGACTCGCATGACGACTCTCACCATCAACGGCCGAAGTGTAACTTTCGACGCTCCCGACGACATGCCGCTGCTCTGGGTGCTGCGCGACGTGCTCGGCATGACCGGCACCAAATTCGGCTGCGGCATCGCGCAATGCGGCGCTTGCACGGTCCATATCGAGGGCAATCCGGTGCGCTCGTGCCTCCTTCCGGTCGGCGCCATCGGCAATAAGGCGGTCACCACGATCGAAGGCATTGGCGCGACGGAAACCGGCGCCAAAGTGCAGAAGGCGTGGCTCGATCTCGAAGTCATTCAGTGCGGCTATTGCCAGTCCGGCCAGATCATGTCGGCTGCCGCGCTTCTCGCCGCCACGCCGCAGCCGGAAGACGCCGATATCGACGCGGCAATGGCCGGCAATATCTGCCGCTGCGGCACCTATGTGCGCATCCGCGAAGCGATCAAGCGCGCCGCGGGCGAAGTCTAAAGGGAGGCGGCGATGTATCGAAGCGAAAATATCGCAAATTCACCGTCCCGCCGCACGCTGCTCAAAGGCGGTTTGGCCACGGGCTTCACGTTTGCATTCTATCTGCCGGTCCGCGCCGCCAACGAGCCGGAACAGGCGCCCGACACAACCGCCGGTCAATTCGCGCCCAATGCCTTTATCCGCATTGACCACGCCGGCAAGACCACGCTGGTCATGCCGCAGGTCGAGATGGGGCAGGGCGTCTATACGGCGATTCCGATGATCATTGCCGAAGAGCTCGATGCCGACTTCAGCAAGATCGAGCTCGAGCACGCGCCGCCGAACGAGAAGCTTTATGCCAATCCGATGCTCGGCGTGCAGGCCACCGGCAATTCCAATTCCATCCGCGCCTTCTGGAAGCCGCTGCGCCAGGCCGGCGCCGCGGCGCGGGCGATGCTGGTGCAGGCCGCGGCCACGCAATGGCAGGTCGATCCGGCAAGTTGCAGGGCGGCGAACAGCGTCGTAACGCATGCCGCGAGCGGGCGCTCGGTCGCTTATGGCGATCTGGTCGATGCGGCTTCCGCGCTTCCCGTACCGCAGGATCCGCCGCTGAAGGATCCGAAAGACTTCACGCTGATAGGCAAGCCGCTCAAGCGTCTCGACACGCCGAAGAAGACCGACGGCTCGGTGATCTACGGCATCGACGCCATGCTGCCGGGAATGAAGTTCGCGACACTTGCGGCCTGTCCGGTCTTGGGCGGCAAGGTCGCTAAGGTAGACGACGGCGCGGCCAAGGCCGTTCCCGGCGTGCGGCAGATCGTCGTGCTCGATGACCTTGTCGCAGTCGTCGGCGATCACATGTGGGCCGCCAAGAAGGGGCTCGACGCGCTCAAGATCACCTGGGACGAAGGTCCCAACGCCAAGATCGGCTCGGCCGACATCTGGGAAGATCTGCGCGCCGCGAGCAAGAAGGATGGCGCCGTCGCCAAGTCGGTCGGCGACATCGTCAAGGGCCTGGCGCAGGGCGACAGGCTCGACGGCGAATACGAAATGCCTTTCCTGGCGCACGCCACGATGGAGCCGATGAACTGCACGGTGCATGTCACGCCGGATTCCTGCGACGTCTGGATCGGCACCCAGGTCATGACGCGGGTGCAGGAATATGCCGCCAAAGCCGCGGGTCTGCCGATCGAGAAGGTCACGGTGCACCAGCACCTGCTCGGCGGCGGCTTCGGCCGGCGGCTCGAGCCGGACATGGCCGAGAGCGCCGTGCGCATCGGCAAGCACGTCGACGGGCCGGTGAAAGTGGTGTGGACGCGCGAAGAGGACATGCAGCACGATGTCTACCGCCCGGCCTATCGCGACGTCATTTCCGCCACGCTGTTGAACGGCAAGATCAACGCCTGGAAATATCGAGTCAGCGGCTCTTCCGTCATGGCGCGCTGGCTGCCCGCGGCATTTGCCAACGGCATCGATATCGATGCGGTCGATAGCGCCGTCGACATGCCCTACGACATTCCCAACAAGCACGTTGAATATGTGCGCGCCGAGCCGCCGGCGGTACGGACCGGCTTCTGGCGCGGCGTCGGCCCGAACAACAATGTCTTTGCCGTCGAATCTTTCATGGACGAATTGGCGCGCAAGGCTGGCAAGGACCCGGTCGAATTCCGCCGCAGCATGCTCGACGGCAATCCGCGGCTGAAGGCGGCTCTCGATCTCGTCGCCGAGAAATCGGGCTGGGGTCAGCCGCTGCCGGCGCGCACCGGGCGCGGCGTTTGCGTGCAGCCGTCGTTCGCCAGCTTCATCGCCACCGTGGTCGAGGCCGAGGTCGACGAGCATGGCGAAGTGAAATTGCGCCGGGTAACCGCGGCGGTCGATACCGGCATCGCGGTCAATCCCGACATTATCGTTGCGCAGTTGCAGGGCGGGCTGGTCTTCGGCCTGACCGCGGCTTTGTGGGGCGAAATCACCGTCGCAAACGGCCGCGTGCAGCAGTCGAACTTCAACGATTACCGCATGCTGCGCATCGACGAAGTGCCGAAGATCGACGTGCATGTGATCAAGAGCGGCGAGAACCCCGGCGGCATCGGCGAGACCGGCGCCACGGCGGGGCCGCCCGCGCTGCGCAACGCCATCTATGCCGCGACCGGCATCGCCTTGCGCCGCATGCCGGTCGACCGCAAGGCGCTGGCTGTCGCTAACAAGGCGTAAGTGCCATGCGCAGAACGATCCTCGTTATCATCCTCATCCTGATCATTGCGGTCTTGTTCGCGTGGCGGCAGTTCAATCCGGGGCCGCTGGCTTTTGCCGGCGGCTCGACCGTGGCTCTCTCGGATTATAAAGAGGCGAACCCGACCGGCGTTCCGGCGAGCCTTGCCAATGCCGGCATCGTCAAGCGCGGCGAATATCTGGCGCGCGCCGCCGACTGCATGGCCTGCCACACCGCGTCGGGCGGTCAGGATTATGCCGGCGGGCTCGCCATCGAGCTGCCGTTCGGCACGATCTATTCGACCAATATCACGCCGGACAAGGACACCGGTATCGGCGATTACAGCGACCAGGATTTTCTCAACGCCATACATCGCGGTATCCGCAAGGACGGCACGCGGCTTTATCCGGCGATGCCCTATCCGTCCTATACTTATATGACGGATGCTGATGCGCTGGCGATCAAGGCCTATCTGTTCAGCCTGCCGCCGATGCACGTCGCCAATAAGACCGACACGCTGACTTTCCCTTACAATCAGCGCTGGGCCATGGCCCCGTGGTCGTTCTTCTTCAACGCCGACACACGCTTTGCGCCCAATACGGCGCAGACGGCGCAATGGAATCGCGGCGCCTATCTTGCCGAGGCGCTGGCGCATTGCGGCGAGTGTCATACGCCGCGCAATGTCGCTTTGGCGCTTGATAATCGCAGAAAGTTTGCCGGTGCGGTGACGGCCGGCTGGCGCGCCTACAATATCACCTCCGACAAGGGTACCGGTATCGGCGCGTGGAGCGATGATGAGGTCTTCGATTATCTCGCGCACGGCCACGCCGCCGGGCGCGGCACGGCTTCAGGCCCCATGGGCGAGGCGGTCGATGCGAGCTTCAGTCACTTGGAGCCCGAGGACATCCACGCGCTGGTGACTTATCTCCGCAGCGTGCCGCCGATCGCTTCGCCCGATCTGCCGGCAACGCTGGCGCCGGCGGCGCCGGCCTCGCCCAAAGCCGGCGCGGTTGCGAGCAATGCGCTCGGCAAGAAGATCTTCGCCGAGGCTTGTGCGAGCTGCCACAGCTGGAGCGGCGTGAGCGCGCTGACGCCGTTCGCCACGATTGCCGGCGCGCGCGCCGTGAATGATCCGGCAGCGACCAATGTGGCGCAGATCGTGATCTCCGGCACGCGGCGGCACGAACCTGATGGCGCGATCTCGATGCCAGCTTTCGGCAGCATCTTCTCCGACACCGAGATTGCCGCCGTCGTCAATTACGTTACGGCGCGGTTCGGCAGCGTGAAGTCCTCGGTGACCGAAAGCGACATCGCGGCTCTGCGCAAGCAGGCCTCACGCTAGAGCATACCGGTTTTTCGAAAGCATCATGTTCAATTAAAAATCGCGGCCTTTCGCTAAAAGCCGCTCAAGGCCGATTTGACCGCCTTGTCGAAGTCGGCATCGGTGAACGGCTTTTGCAGGTAGGCGTTGGCGCCGGCGAGCCACGACGTGCCGCGCGTCGCGGTGCCCGTGATCATGATGATCGGCAGCTTCATGCATTTCGGATCGCGCCGAACCGTCTTTAGAAAGTCCTCGCCGCTCATATTCGGCATTTCCCAATCCGAGATGAGAAGGCCGTATTGTTTCTGCCGGATGCGCTCGAGCGCGACATTGCCGTCTTCCGCCACATCGACATCGGCAAAACCCAGGCTTTTAAGAGTCCTGACGATGATGTTTCTGACCGTCAGCGAATCATCGACGACAAGAACCGAAGTCGGCGCGACCATGTCAGCTCACTGCGAACGCGTTCAATCAACTTCACATTGTGTACGGTCCATAAATAGCACTTTTATCCGGCGTCGATCCAGATGATGGCCGTGGTCCCACGCCGGGATGATCGCGCGAATTAGAACAGTTTTGTTAACACTTCCGGATTGAGGCAGCTCACGGGGGGCTTGCCCTCAATCAGCGCGATGGTGTTGTCGACCACAACATGAGCCATGCCTTCGCGCAGCGACAGTACGGCGCTGCCGAGATGCGGGGTCAGCACCACATTCGGCATCGCGATGAGCTCGGGCGACACGTCCGGCTCGTGCTCGAACACGTCGAGACCGGCGCCGGCGATCTTCTTTTCCTTGAGCGCACGCACCAGGGCCGCCTCGTCGATCACCGGCCCGCGCGACGTATTGATGACGAAGGCCGAAGGTTTCATCAGCGCAAACTCCCGGTCGCTCATCAAATGCCGCGTCGCGGGAGAAAGCTGCGGATGCAGCGACACGAAATCGGCTTCGCGCAACAGATCGTCGAAGCTGCGATGGCCGGCGGCGAATTTCTCTTCCTCCTCCGCCTGCAGCCGGTGCGGATCGGCATAGATAATGTTCATGTCGAAGCCGCGGCCGCGGCGCGCCATGGCCTGGCCGATGCGGCCGAAGCCGACCAGGCCGAGGGTGCGCCCGGTCACGGCGGCGCCGGCGAGATGATTGGACTGCGAGCCCGGATAGACGCCGCTCCTGAATAACTTGTCGCCGAGCGCGATATTGCGCGCCACCGCAAGCAGCAGCCCAAATCCGATATCGGCGGTGGCATCGGTGACGATGGCCGGGATATTGGTCACCGGAATGCCGAGCCGCGTCGCTTCGGCGAGATCGATGCGGTCCTGGGTGATGTTCATCGACGACACCGCCTTGAGCCGAGGATTGGCACCGAGGACTTCGGCATCGAGGGTGTCGTGCAGAAGCGAGAGCAGAATGTCGCAGCGTTTGACGGCTTCGATCAGCCGGCGCTTGTCGAGCACGCGGCTCGAATCCGGATTGACCTCGACATCGGCGACCGCGCGCAGGCGCGCGAGCGCGCTCTCGGCAATCGGCTGGGTGACGAAAACGCGGGGGCGGGCCACGAGCGGCTCACTTCTCAACGGACGTTCTGGCTCAGTTCGCTTCAGTCCGCCTTTATAGCGGCATTGACCTTGGGGAGCACCTTTTCCGCAAGCAGCGTCATCGAACGCTTGCCGAGTTCCGGATCGCGCCAGTCCTTGCCGGCATAGAGCAAGGTGCCGAAGTCGCCGACCCGTTCGCGGAATTTCAGAATTTCATCCGCCACTTTGTCGGGCGAGCCGTAGATGATGAGTTCATCGCAGATGCCGTCGAGCGTCACCTCTTCGTCCGGCTGGTCGCGCCGGGTCTTGAACAGATCGAGGCGGCCCTTCTTCAGCTTGGTGTAAAGCTGGCTGTAATAATAGCGATAGGGGCCATTGGAATCGGTCGCATAGGCCTTCGCGATCTTGTCGTCGGCGGCGACGAAAATGCTCTTGGCGACGCGCCAGTTCGCCGGATCGGCCTTGCGTCCCATGCGAGCGCAGCCTTCGGCATATTTCGGCCAGTGGCTCTTGACCCATTCCGGCATCAGAAAGTTTGCCGAGATCGGATCCCAGCCGCGCGCGGCGGCTTCGGTCACTCCCTTGGAGAACGGCGCCACCGCCGTCACCACGATCGGCGGATGCGGCTTCTGCAGCGGCTTGGGCAGAAAACCCTGGCCGATCTCCGGCATCGCCTGCCGCTCGACTTTCACCGACCAGTATTTGCCGGTGATGTCGTAGGGCGGGTCGCTCGCCCAGATTTTGAGCACCGTGTTGATGCACTCGAGGAACATCGCGTTGCGGTCGGCGTCGAGATTGCCGAAGGCTTCGGCGTCGGACAGCAACCCGCCCGGACTGATGCCGAAAATGAAACGGCCGTCGAGCATGTGGTCGAGCATGGCGATCTGCGAGGCGGTCGCGACTGGATGCGAGTTCGGCATGTTGATGGTGCCGGTGCCGAGCTTCATGGTTCTGGTCGCGTCGATCAGGCTCGCGATGAACACCGCGCAGGACGTGATGTTCTCGGCGCGGTCGGTGGCGTGCTCGCCGCAATAGCCTTCGACGAAGCCGAGCTTGTCGGCAAGGATGAAGGCCTCGCGATCCTCGCGCAGCGATACCCGCCAGTCCTTGTTCAGCGGATGAATGGGCATGGTGAAAAAGCCGAGCTTCATGGCCGCCTCGCGATCTGGCGCATGTCTGGGAAAGCCGGCTCTCGGAACGTGATCCGAGTGTGGCCGCCGGTTTTCCGGCAAGAACATGCACGAACTAGATGCAGTTAACGCAAACTATCAAGACTGGGCCCGTCAAACGAATTAATATATAAAGGCACAAGCTATCAGGAATTCTAATGTCAGAAATTGCGCTGCGGCAGATCAGGGCCATTATTGCGGTATGCGAGGAGGGCTCGTTCACCGCGGCGGCGCTGCGCGAAAATGCCACGCAATCGGGCGTTTCCCAGCATGTCGCCGCCGTCGAGCGCACGCTCGGGGTCAAGCTGTTCGAGCGCTCGGCGCGCGGCGTGACGCCGACGCCGGCCGGCCAGCGCTATTACAGGCACTGCATCGAGGCGGTCGGCCAGATCGCCAAGGCCAATGCCGAGGTGCGCGCCTTTGCCACGCGCGTGACCGGCGACCTGCGCATCGGCCTGATTCCGACGCTGACCCGCGCCGCGCTGGCGCCGGCGCTGGAGAAATTCGCGGCGCGCTATCCCGACGTGCGCCTGCACATCGTCGAGGGCTATAGCGGCGCGCTTACCGAAATGGTGCAGAACGGCGAGCTCGATTTCGCCGCGGTCCCCGCGGCCGAGGGCCGGGTCGGCCTAAAGACGCGGCTGATCGCACGCGACCGCGAAATGCTGGTGTCGAATGCAAAGCGCGGCCTCAAGCCGTTCGCGCCGGTGCGGCTGAAGGAATGCGGACCGCTGAAGATCATTCTGCCGAGCCGCGCCAATGTGCGCCGCCGCAACATCGAGATCTATTTCGAGACCCACGGCATCGAGGTCGAGAGCATCATCGAGATGGACGCCATGATCGGCACGCTGCAATTCGTGCTGCGTTCCGACTGGGTCGCGATCCTGTCCGGCTTGATTTGCGTCGCCGATATCGAGCGGCGAACCGGGCGGGTGATCTCGCCGATCGACGATCCGCAGCTGATCGCCGAATTCGTGGTGATCTCGCCGGCGCGCCGCATGCTGTCGCCGCAGGCGCAATTGTTCCTGGACGCTTTCGAGGCCGAGATCGCGCGTATCCAGAACGTGTGGGCGAAGACGATTCCGCCGGTGGTCTATCCCGGTGTGCCGCGGCGCGCGGCCCGGCGCCAGGGCATGATCCGGAAAGGTTGATGCCGGTTTTCCGAAAAGATCATACGCAGACAAAACGGCTCTTGTTGGTGTCTTGCACCGTCATCTAAGCTGCGGGCGCTTTAGGCTCTGCATCAGCAAGGACCAATCTCATGAGCGGGATCACGCGCCGAGCGCTCGCCGGTGGTGGGGCGATCGGGCTTGCCGGTGCGCTCGCTGCACCGGCGATCGCACAAACCGACAAGCGCCGCTGGCGCATGGTGACATCATGGCCGAAGCGGCTGCCGGGCCCCGGCATGTCGGCCGAGCGCGTCGCCGAACGCATCGCGACATTGTCCGGCGGTCGGCTCGAGATCACGGTGTCGGCCGCCGGCGAAGTGGTGCCGCCGTTCGAAGTGCTCGATGCGGTCGGCTCCGGCGTCGCCGAGATGGGACATACGGCCGCGTTCTACTGGCAGGGCAAGGAGCCGGCCACGGCGTTCTTCACCACGGTGCCGTTCGGGCTGACGCCGAACGAACATGTCGCCTGGATCGACGCCGGCGGCGGCCAGGAGCTGTGGGACGAGCTTTACGCGCCGTTCGGCGTCAAGCCGTTCATGGCCGGCAATACCGGCGTTTGCATGGGCGGCTGGTTCCGCCGCGAGATCAAAGGTCGCGACGATCTGCACGGCCTGAAAGTGCGCTCGCTCGGCCTCGGCGGCGAGGTCTATCGCCGGCTCGGCGCCGTGCCGCAAACGACGTCACCCGGCGAGATTCTCGTCGCGCTGCAATCCGGCGTCATCGACGGCGCCGAATTCGTCGGCCCCGGTTCCGACATCGCGCTCGGCCTCTATCGTTTCGCCACGCTCTATTACAGCCCGGGCTTCAACAAGCCGAACGGCACCGGCGAATGCATCGTGTCGCTGAAGGCCTGGGCAAGCCTCGATGCCGAATTGCAGGCCATCGTCGCGGCGGCCTGCGCCCGCGAGGCCGCCTATGCGCTTGCCGAAATGGAGCGGCTCAATCTCGAAGCGCTCACCACGCTCACCACGCGCGACAATGTGCAGCTACGCACCTTCCCGGACGATCTCGTGGCGGCGGCGCGCGTCCAAGCGATCGACGTGCTCGGTGAGCTTGCCGGCAAAAGCTCGGGCGCAAAGAAAGTCCACGACGCCTATATGGCGTTCCGCGACAAGATTTCCGGCTGGTCGCGCATCTCGCTGCAGGCCGTGCTCGAGGCGCGGGAGGGGTAGATGAGCGGGTCGATCATGGCCGGAAAGTCCGGCCATGATCCAAAGCCGCCTACTTGAACTTCACCACCTTCTGGCGCTGCTCGCCGAGCCCGGTGATGCCGAGCGTGACGACGTCGCCGGCTTTGAGGAATTTCGGCTCGGGCTTCATGCCGAGCCCGACGCCGGGCGGCGTGCCGGTGATGATGACGTCGCCGGGCTCGAGCGCGAAATAGTGCGAGCAGACCGACACGATCTCCTTGCAGTTGAAGATCATGGTCGAGGTGTTGCCGCGCTGGCGCTTCTCGCCGTTGACGTCGAGCCACATTTCGAGATTCTGCGGATCCTTGATCTCGTCCCTGGTGACGAGCCAGGGGCCGAGCGGGCCGAAGGTTTCGCAGCCCTTGCCCTTGGTCCATTGTCCGGCGCGCTCGATCTGGAACACGCGTTCGGACACGTCATTGGCGAGGCAATAGCCGGCGACCACGTCGAGCGCCTTCTCTTTGCTGACATAGCGCGCATGCTGGCCGATGACGATGCCGAGCTCGACTTCCCAGTCGAGCTTGGTCGAGCCCTTCGGGATCATGGTGTCGTCGTCCGGCCCGCAGATGCAGGACGGCGCCTTGTTGAAGATGATCGGCTCTTTCGGGATCGGCATGCCGGCTTCGGCGGCGTGATCGGAATAGTTGAGTCCGATGGCGATGAAATTGCCGACATGGCCGACGCAGGCGCCGATCCGCGGCTTGCCGCGCACCGGCGGCAATTTTTCCGGCTTCAGCTTGCGCAGCTTGTTCAGGCCTTTGGGCGACAGCACGTCGCCTGAAATATCGGAAACGACTTTCGACAGGTCGCGCAGCTTGCCGTCCTTGTCGATCATGCCGGGCTTTTCGCGCCCCGGAGCGCCGTAGCGAACCAGTTTCATTGGGGTTTCTCCTGTGATCCTTGTCGTGGTGAAATTTCTTGCTGGAGCCGCATGAGCTTGGTTGGGCTGGCCGGCCGCTCTATCTTTGATTTGCGCATGATCTTTTCCGAAAACCGGTTCCCACTTTTCGGGATCATGCGCTAGAACGCGCCGGGGAAGACGCCGCCGTCGACCAGAATGTTCTGCCCGGTAATGTAGCCGGCCTGCGCCGAGCAAAGGAATGCGCACATGGCGCCGAATTCGTCGGGCTGGCCGATGCGGCGCGCCGGCACGGTGGCGACGCGCTCGGCGAGAGCCACGTCGTAGCTGATCTTCTTCTTCTGCATGGTCGTTTCGACATTGGAGCGGAAGCGATCGGTCTCGAATATGCCGGGCAGCATGAAGTTGATGGTCACGTTCGAGTTGGCGACGGTGCGCGCCACGCCGGCCAGGAACGCCGTCAGCCCGGCGCGGGCGCCTGACGAAAGATCAAGCCCGGCAATCGGCATTTTGACCGAGCCGGAGGTGATATTGACGATGCGGCCGAATTTTTTCGCCGCCATCGAGTCGATCACTTTCTGGATCAGCTCGATGGCGACGACCATGTTGCCGATCACGCCATCGAGGATCTTCTGCCGGTCGAGCTCGCGGAAATCGCGAAACGGCGGCCCGCCGTTATTGTTCACCAGAATATCGGGCGCAGGGCAGGCGGCGAACAGCGTCTTCTGGCCTTCTGGGGAGGCGACGTCGGCCGCCACCGGGACGATCTTGGCGCCGGTCACCTTTTGCAGTTCGGTTGCGGCGGCGGCGAGCTTGTCCGCGCTACGGCCGTTGATCACGACTTCGCAGCCCGCTTCGGCCAGCGCCTTGGCGCAGGCAAACCCCAGCCCGCGGCTCGAAGCGCAAACGATCGCCTTGCGGCCGGCAATACCGAGGTCCATGCCCATGCTCCGTATTTCTGCTTTGCGTCGGCGCCCAGTTCTCGTAACTGAGCGTCCTTAAGTCAACGGCCGATTCCAGGCTTGCCGGTCATCGCGCGTATGCACTTCCTCCCTGACATGACGCTGCTTCAGCTCGTCAGCATCATTGCGCTGGCGGCTGTTTCCGCGGTTGCCGGCGGGATTACGGGCTACGGCACCGGCGCGCTGATGCCGCTGGTTCTGGTGCCGATGATCGGGGCGGCGCCGGTGGTGCCGATCATCGCCATTTCGGCGATGTTCTCCAATACCGCGCGGGTCGCCGCCTTCCGCCGCTTGGTCGATCTGCGCCGGGCCGCGATCGCGCTCGTCGTGGCCCTGTCGGCTTGCGCGCTCGGCGCCTGGCTTTACACGCTGCTGTCGGGGCGCGGCGCGGCCTTGGTGATCGGCACGACCCTGATCGCGACGGTGCCGCTACGGCGCCTGCTGCGGCGCCGCGGCCATCAGCTCGGCGAGAAGGGGTTTTTCGCCGGCGCCGCCATTTGGGGGCTGCTGATGGGCGGGACCACCGGATCGGGCGTCATTCTGCTCTCGGTCATGATGGCGGCGGGCCTCGAAGGCGCCGCTGTAATCGCGACCGATGCCGCGGTATCGGTCGTGACCGGCGTCGTGAAAGTCGGGGTGTTCGGCTTAGCCGGCGTTCTTACCCCGCAAGTCGTCGTCATCGCCTGCCTGATCGGCGTGGTGACGTTTCCTTGCACCTTTATCGCCAAATTCATCGTCGAGCGCATGCCGCTGCATGTCCATACCGCGCTCCTCGACGCCGTCGTCATCATCGGCGGGCTGGTCATGATCGCCGGCGCCTTTCACGCATAGATCGGGGGCATGCGCATCATGCGGCGAGGCGTATCGGCGCGCATTTTGCGTCGATGATCTCGCGCAACCCTTTCTTGGATCCTGCCTTGAGACCCGGATTGATGGCCGGAAAAGGCCGCATCGGCCGTATCACGATCGCTCGCGACCGCATCACCACCGGCGGCATTGAGGCAAATGCCGCTCAATGTTACCGCCGGCACTCGGCGATCGAAGCGAGCGGACGTCAGCGAGCTTTAGCTCGGCGCTTTTCGTTGTCCTCGTCATCCTCGTCTTCGTCGTCTTCTTCATCCTCGTCTTCTTCTTCGTCTTCCTCGTCGTCGTCCTCTTCAGTTTCGTCGTCGTCCTCGCTTTCGCTCTGTTCGATCATGGTGAGCGCGATCGCCGGTATGGATTGCCGGAACAGTTCGCCGGCGTCGCCAAGCCACAGGCAATCGACGTCGTCGGCCTCGACCGACACGACCGTCATGGAATGACCTCCAGACTTCAGCGCAACGATGTCGCCGGGGGCGAATGTCATTGTCGTCTCCTGAGTTCGATGGTGAGGCAGCGAGCTTAATGGCGGCATGTGACGAGAGTTCGTCATGCGCGCCGATACTCGCTCTATTTTCGGCGGAACGATGGTGCAGAATTGTCGGCTTTGCCGCGGTTCAGCCACCGATCGGATATGAAACCATCAAGGCCATTTCACCACCGGCGGCATCGAGGACAGGATCGAATCGACATTACCGCCGGTGCGCAACCCGAAAATCGTGCCGCGATCGTAGAGCAGGTTGAACTCCACATAGCGGCCGCGGCGGACGAGTTGCTCTTCACGCTCGGCCTCGGTCCATGGCTTGGTGAAATTGTTCCGCACCAGTTCGGGATAGATGCGAAGGAAAGCGCGCCCGACGTCCCGGGTGAAAGCAAAGTCGGCATCGAAACCGCCGTTGTCGAGCCAGTCGTAAAAGATGCCGCCGATGCCGCGCATCTCGCCGCGATGTTTGAGAAAGAAATATTCATCGCACCATTTCTTGTACTTGTCATAGTTTGCGACGCCCGGATGAGCATCGCACGCGGCCTTCATCGCGGCATGGAAGGCTTTTGTATCGGGATCGTCCTGGCGGCGTCTTGTCTCGAGCACCGGCGTCAAATCGGCGCCGCCGCCGAACCAGGTCTTGGTGGTGACGACATAGCGTGTGTTCATGTGCACGGCCGGCACATGCGGATTGTGCATGTGGGCGATAAGCGAAATGCCGGTGGCGAAAAATCGCGGATCGTCGGCGGCGCCCGGAATCTCCTTGCGGAATTCCGGCGCGAACTCGCCGAATACGGCCGAGACGTGAACGCCGACCTTCTCGAACACCCGGCCCTTCATGATCGCCATCACGCCGCCGCCGCCGGGGGCACCGGTATGGTCGGCGCGGTTCCAGGGCGTGCGCACGAAGCGGCCGGGCGCGCGGTCGCCGAGCGGCGCGCTCGCCGGCAGCGTGTCCTCGAGCGTCTCGAACGCCGCCGCAATCTGGTCGCGCAAAGACTCGAACCAGGTCTTGGCCCGTGTTTTGTGTTCGTCGTCGATCAAACCGCTATTCATGATGCGCGGGCAGTTTAGCTGATGTTTATGCGGCCGCGAGGACTATCGGCGCGCGATAATGTCATATAAGCGCGCGCAGATATTGATCCATCGCAATCTCCTGTCCATCCGCCTGTCGGGAACAAGCGCAGAGGCCTTTCATGCCGCGCAGGATCGCGAAGCGGACATCGGGACATGAAAAAGCTACGGGGTCGAAAGCGGCCGCGCCGGCGCGGTCGAGGGCTCAGCGCATCGCTCCGGTTTGACGCAGCGCCTCGCCCGCGGCCATGGCGGCGGTGATCGCGACATTGAGCGAGCGCAGGCCGTTCTTGAGCGGAATCACGAGACGGGCGTCGGCGGCGTCATGCACCTCGTCCGGCACGCCGGCGGTTTCGCGGCCGAGCAGCAGGATGTCGTTCGTGTCAAAGCTGTAATCGAGATACGACACTGTCGCCTTGGTGGTGAAAAGAATGAGACGGTGGTGACCGCTCCGCCGCCACGAATCGAATTCGCGCCACGAGCCGTGCCGCAGGATGGCGACAGCATCGATATAGTCCATTCCGGCGCGACGGAAGGCGCGGTCGGAGGTCGGAAAGCCGGCCGGCTCGATGATGTGCGCCTCGATGCCGAGGCAGGCGCAGAGGCGCAAGATGGTTCCGGTATTCTGCGGGATATCGGGCTGATAGAGGGCAATGCGAAGGGGCATGATCGGGCGTTGCGCGTTCGGCGGGACGAGCCCGCGCCGGAGCCTTGCGGCTGCATTGTGGGTGCCAGCGAGCCTACCCTTGCACTCTCCCGGCAAGGGTGCCAATAAACCCCCATCAGAATGCGTCGCTTCTGACCTTCCCCAGGCCGGACGCGAACCCGTCTGCCGCAAACGGCAGGCCAATCCTGGCCTAGGCGCAGATCGGGATGGAATAAACGCAAAACGGGCGAGGGTGGGAGAAAGTGACAGCGATAGTATCGGCGGAGCCGACGCGCCGCGATTTCCTATTCATTGCAACGGCGACCGTCGGCGCTGTCGGCGCTGCTGCGATGCTGGTGCCGCTGGTCGGGCAGATGAACCCGGACGAGTCGACGATCGCCGCCGGCGCTCCGGTCGAAGTCGACCTTGCCCCGATCCAGCCCGGCCAGATCATCCAGGTCTTCTGGCGCTCGAAACCGGTTTTCATCTTCAATCGCACAGCTAACGACATCAAAGCCGCGCAAGACGTGGATTGGCAGACGTTGCGCGATCCGCAGCCGGATTCGGCGCGCGTCCAAGCCGGCCACGAGCAATGGCTGGTGGTGATCGGCATCTGCACGCATCTCGGCTGTATTCCCCTGCCGCATCAGGGCAATTTCGACGGCTGGTTCTGCCCCTGCCACGGCTCGCAATACGACTCGTCAGGGCGGATCCGCCAGGGGCCGGCGCCGCTCAATCTGCCGTTGCCGCCCTATCAATTCATCTCCGGCACTAAAATCCGGATCGGCGAATCCAGTGAGGCATAAGGTTCGACTATGAGCGGACACTCGACATATCAGCCGCAGAGCCCCTTCATGCAGTGGCTCGAAAAACGTTTGCCAATCGCGAGCCTCGTCCATTCCTCGTTTATTGCTTATCCGACGCCGCGCAACTTGAACTATTGGTGGACGTTCGGCGGCATTCTCACCTTCATGCTGGGGGTGCAGATCATCACCGGCATCGTGCTGGCGATGCATTACACGCCGAATGTCGACCTCGCCTTCAATTCCGTCGAAGGCATCATGCGCGACGTCAATTACGGCTGGCTTTTGCGTTACATTCACGCCAACGGCGCGTCGTTCTTCTTCCTCGCGGTCTATGTCCACATCGCGCGCGGCATGTATTACGGCTCCTACAAGGAGCCGCGCGAGGTGCTGTGGATCCTCGGCGTCATCCTTTATCTGCTCATGGTCGCGACCGGCTTCATGGGGTATGTGCTGCCGTGGGGCCAGATGAGCTTCTGGGCGGCGACCGTCATCACCAATCTGTTCTCGGCGATTCCCGCTGTCGGCAATCCGATCGTCACCTGGCTGTGGGGCGGCTTTGCCGTCGGCAATCCGACGCTCAATCGCTTCTATTCGCTGCACTACCTGCTGCCGTTCGTCATCGCCGGCGTGGTCATGCTGCATATCTGGGCGCTGCACGTGGTCGGACAGAACAATCCGACCGGCGTCGAGCCGAAAAGCGAAAAGGACACGGTGGCGTTCACGCCCTATGCCACGGTCAAGGACGCCTTCTTCATCGGCCTGTTCTGCATCCTGTTCGCTTACTTCATCTTCTACATCCCGAACTATCTCGGCCATTCCGACAATTACATCCCGGCCAATCCGGGCCAGACGCCGACCCATATCGTGCCGGAATGGTATTATCTGCCGTTCTACGCCATCCTGCGGGCGATCCCGAACAAGCTTGCCGGCGTCTGCGCGCTCGGGCTTGCGATCATCTCGCTGGCCTTCCTGCCGTGGCTGGATACGTCGCGCGTGCGCTCGGCGAACTACCGGCCGCTGTTCCGGCAGTTCCTGTTCCTGTTCTTCATTACCGTCATCGGGCTCGGCTATCTCGGCTCGCAGGAGCCGACCGGCGGTTATGTGATCGCGGCGCGCATCCTCACCGTGTACTATTTTGGTTTCATCTGGGTCATTCTGCCGGTCTTGGGACTGGTCGAAACGACAAAACCGCTCCCGAAATCGATCTCGGAATCGGTGCTGGGCAACGGCGTGTCTGCGCCGGCATCGGGCGCGTGAGGGGAGGCCGGTCATGAAATTTCATCGCCGCATTTCGACGCTTGTCCTCGCCGTTTCGCTGTCGGGACTCGGCGTCTGGTCGGCCTCGGCGCAAGAGGCCGACGCTCCGCCGCGGCTGGCCTGGTCCTTTCACGGGCCGTTCGGCACTTACGATCCGGCGCAGCTGCAGCGCGGCTTCAAGATCTATCGCGAGGTCTGCTCGAATTGCCACAGCATCAAATTGCTGTCGTTCCGCAATCTCGCCGATCCGGGCGGTCCGGGCTTCACCGAAGCGCAGGCGAGCGCGATCGCGGCGACCTTCCAGGTTACCGCAGGCCCGAACGACGAGGGCCAGATGTTTCAGCGGCCGGGACAGATTGCCGATTATTTCCCGCCGCCTTTCGCCAATGACCAGGCGGCCCGCGCTGCGCTCGGCGGCAAGCTGCCGCCGGATATGTCGGTGCTGGCCAAGGCGCGCAGCTACGAAGCCGGCTTCCCGCAATTCATCATCGACGCGTTCACGATGTATCAGGAAGACGGCCCTGATTACATCCACGCGATCATTACCGGCTATACCGATGCGCCCGCAGGTTTCGTGCTGCCGCCGGGCGGGCAGTACAACAAATATTTCCCGGGCCATGCCATCGGCATGCCCAAGCCTCTGAGCGACGGCCAAGTCCAATATACCGACGGCACACCGGAGACCGTCGACCAATATGGCCGCGACGTCGCTGCCTTCCTGATGTGGGCGGCCGAGCCGACGCTCAATGCCCGCCACCGCCTCGGTTTCCAGGTGATGATCTTCCTGATCGTCTTCAGCGCGCTGCTCTACTTGACGAAGAAGAAGGTGTGGCACGACGTGCTGCACGATTCGGGCCTCGAAAAATCGCAAACCTCCGCCTGAGGCTGGATCCCTTTTCACCGAGCGCCTGATGAGCTAGGCCGCCGGGTCGGTGCGACCGTCCGCTGCGGCGCACCGGTTGCGTTGCCCGTGCGGGTTCGCCACAGTGTGCCCCGCTCGGGGGCGGGCTTTGGCCATCTCGCGATGTCTGCACCGCAGGTGGGTAGGCTGCGGGATATCGGCAGGGACATTTGACGATTGGGGCTTGTGCGCATGACCGATGTGGCTCTGGAGAACGATCTGAAGGCGGCGATCCGCACCATCCCGGACTATCCAAAGCCGGGCATCATGTTTCGCGACATCACGACGCTCTTGGGCGATGCACGGGCGTTCCGCCGCGCCGTCGACGAACTGGTGCAGCCCTGGGCCGGCAGCAAGATCGACAAGGTGGCCGGCATCGAGGCGCGCGGCTTCATTCTCGGCGGCGCCATGGCGCATCAGGCTTCCTGCGGCTTCATCCCGATCCGCAAGAAGGGCAAGCTGCCGTTCAAGCGCGTCAGCATCGGCTATTCGCTCGAATACGGCATCGACGAAATGGAGATGCACGAGGATGCGCTGGCGAAGGGCGAGCGCGTGATCCTGGTCGATGATCTGATCGCCACCGGTGGCACGGCGGAGGCGGCGGTGAAGCTCCTGCAGCAGGTCGGTGCCGAGGTGGTCGCTGCCTGCTTCATCATCGATCTGCCGGACTTGGGCGGCGCCGGAAAGATCAGGAAGCTCGGCGTACCGGTACGCACCCTGATCGCATTCGAAGGGCACTAGGGGCCGGTCGGCCTAGCGCGCCTGGTAAGCCGACTGCCGGGCATAGCCGCGCAGCGACGATTCGAGTTCGCCGATCAGGAGCCGCAATTCCAGCTCGCGAAATTCCGAAAAGATGGTGTCGATCCAGGTATGGACCTCGGTCGGCCCGCCGGGCCGCTTGCCGAGATAGGCCGAGAACGAGAAGCCCGGCCGGTCGATGACGCCGCGCACAACCGGCGACAGTCGCGGTATGCGGATCATGCCGCAGTCCGGTCGCGTCGGCGGGAAGTCCTGCGCGATGAACATGAAAGAGGTCGCCTCGTTGTGCACCGGCACGAACAAGGTCCGCGGCAGCCGCCGGCGCAACTCGGCATAGCGGCGGGCCGTCACCGGCGCCGAATCGGTAATGAACAGAACGATCGGCGTGATCCCCCGGCGTGCCGCCTCCTGATCGAAGCCGATCTCCGGCATCACCTTGAAAAACTGTTCGGACTGCCCGTAGCCGACGTCGAGCACGGTGGTTCGCCAATCATCGGCGACCAGCCGGTCGAACAGCGCCATTTGGCCGCGGGTTTCGGCAATGTCGACCGGCCAGACGAAACTCGGAAAATGCGCCGCCAGCGCCGGCTCGTGCGGATTGAGGTCGTAGCCGACGACCGACCGGCCGCCGAGACGGAAATATTCGACCAAAAGCCGCGCCATCAGCGTCTTGCCGACGCGCGGATGCTGCGAAGCGACGATGTAGAGGGGTGTGTTCTGCGCCATCCCCGCTATGAGTCCCTTCGATCACGTGATCCCGATGATCGCATCCGTGCCGACGTTAGCCTGTCGGGCGCGGTTCAGAATCATCGAGACATTGACAAATGTACAACGCCAACAGCCTTTCAGATCAGAAGTTCCCCTCAGCTTGTTGTGAAGCGTTGGCCGGAGCTGCAAATCTGCCGTCACGCTGGCGAGTTTCAGGTTAGGACGAAATCACGCACTGCTCTAGCATTTTGCGCAAATCCACGGATTTCCACAGCCCGGCTGGCTGTGGACATCCTCGGCAAAACTGCGATGCGATTTAGGAACGGTTGGTGCTGCCGCCGGCAGCGGCTTGCGGCCGGGATTGCACGTTGGTGGACGTATCGAAGATGTCCAGCAGCTTGACCCGGTCATATTCGGCCCAGACATTGCCCAGCCAGTGCCGCACATAGCCGCGCAGCACGAACGAGTAGTTGGCGGCCTCGCCCCTCTGATTCTTGTTGGCGACGAAGGTGAGGAACGGCACGGATGCCAATTCCACCTGTTCGTAGGCCATTTCATTGAGTTTCGGGATGGTGATGGCGACGGCGTCCTTCAGCTTCTTGAAGTAGGACGCATGCGTCGCCTGGTCCCATTCGAAGAAGCTCGAAGTGTTGATGAAGTTCTTCACCAGAAAATATTTCGCGTCGGTGACGAACGGCGCAGTCTCCTCGATCTCGTTCAAGGAAGCGATCGACGAGCCGAGGATGTGGAACACGACGAAGGTGATCTGGCCCTTTTTCACCGCGTCGAGGAAGCCGATATCGCGCAACGAGCGCAGCGTCGGCGACAATAACCCGGCGCGGACGTCGACGACCGTCACGGTCGAATCGGTGGTCGACAGCGTATCGATGATCCGCATCTGGTCGGCCACCGAGGTCGCATCGACGATGTCAGCCACGTCGCCGTGAAAGCGCTTCAAGGTGCCGCGCGGCGCTTCGGAATCGAAAGCCCGGGTTGGCACGTGATGTGCGGTAAAGTAATCAAGCAGCGTGCGGGCGACCGTGGTCTTGCCCACGCCCCCTTTGTCCGCGCCGACCAATATCAATGCTGGCTTAGCCATATCGAACCCTCATTGACGATTTAACGTCATCGGACCGAATCCAACCGGCTTCGCAATCTCACAAGAAGACTGCCGCCAAGTCGAGCGGGTCGCGTCCTCCATCCACCAATTTCGCTTCTACACATCCGCCGCGAGCATTGGAAGCCTGATCGGACGTTGCGCACCGCTGAACGCGGCCGGGGCCCTATTTGTAATTCATTATGGTTAATTGCGGCAGCGAATCAGCTGCTGCGGTGCGGTCCCCAAGGCCCGTCGAGTGGCCCATTCAGCGGTCCGCCGGCCGGACCTGGCGATTCGGCCGCGGGAGAGCCGGCTGAGCCTTGCGGCGCCGACCAGGGCCCGGCCGGGGCATTTTCGGCTGTCTCGGAAGGGGACAGATCGGGCGTCGAGGCGCCGTCGGGGACGGGTGGGCCCCAGGGACCTGGCAGCGCGCCGGGAGCCGATTCCGCCGCCGGGCTGTCCGGATCGGCTGATTCGTCGCCTTCCGGCGGCAGCGCGATCGGGCCGGGATCGTGGCCGCCGGCGAATTTGACCAGGGCCGCAACCCGGCTGTCCACGCTCGGATGGGTGTCGAACAATTCGCCGAAGCCTGCACGCGGATTGTCGACGCAGAATTCCATGATGGAGGAGGTGGCCCCGGGCAATTCGCCGCGGCCTTCGATCTTGCGCAGCGCCGAGATCATGGCGTCGGGATTTTTGGTCAGTTCGACCGAGCCGGCATCGGCCAGAAATTCACGCGAGCGCGACAGCGCAAGCCGGATGATGAAGGAGAGGATATAGGCTACGATAAGGAGCGCGATGGCGATCAGGATCGCGGCGCCCGCACCGCCGCCGCGGCGCTCGTCGTCACGGGAGCTGCGGAAACTGATCCCGTTATAGAACCACAGCCGGAAAACCAGCTCGACGAAGAACGACACGACGCCGGCAATGATCACGGCGATGACCATCATGCGCACGTCGCCGTTGCGGATATGGGTAAGTTCGTGGCCGAGCACGGCCTCGATCTCGTCGTCGTTCAGCCGGTTGAGCAGGCCGCTCGTCACCGTGATGGAATATTGCTTGTCGTTCATGCCGGTGGCGAAGGCATTGAGCGCTTCGGTGTCGGTGATCTTCAGCTTCGGCGTGGGAATGCCGCGCGAGATGCAGAGGTTTTCGAGGATCGTGTAGAGCCGCGGCTCCTCGCTACGCGTCACCTCGCGGCCGCCGGTGATCGCGTCGATCATGTTCTGGTGGAAGTGATAGGCGACGAAGATCCAAATCAGCGTGCCGATGGTCGCGAACGGCGCCGCCTTGAGCAGATCGATCCAGGCGATCTGCATCAGGGTCGGCAGGTCGGCGTTGAACGACAGGCCTACCGCCACCAGCGCGCCGGCATAGACCAGTACATAGACCAGAAAGAACAGCCCGATCATCAGCGCGATCGAGCGGCGCCGGTTCGATTGGATATGAGTGTATAGCCCGTAAGCGGCCATCGCGCGATATTCCGCTTATTGCCAGCTCGCCAGCCGGGTCAGAACTTCACCGCCGGCGCTTCGCTCACGCTCGCGCGCTGATCGCCGAGATCGAAGAATTCCTTCGGCGTGAAGCCGAATGAGGAGGCGAACAGCGCTGCCGGGAAACGCTGGATGCCGGAATTGTATTCCTGCACCGCATTGTTGAAGAAGCGGCGGGCGGCGGCGATCTTGTTCTCGAGATCGGTGAGCTGTGCCTGCAATTGCTGGAAATTGGCGCTGGCTTTCAGATCGGGATAGGACTCCGCCAGCGCGAACAATTGCCGCAGCGCTCCGGACAGCATGTTTTCTGCCGCCGCCTGCTGCGCCGGGCCCTGCGCCGTCACCGCCGCATTGCGCGCCTTGACGACTTCGTCCAGCGTGCCGCGCTCGTGCGCGGCGTAGCCCTTTACCGTCTCGACCAGATTGGGAACCAGGTCGTGGCGCTGCTTGAGCTGAACGTCGATATCGGCGAAGGCCTGATTGACCCTTTGCCGCATCGACACCAGGCCGTTGTAGATGGACACCGCCCATATGACCGCAACAACGATCACGGCAAGAATGATCAGGGTCGAAGACATTGCGAGCTCCTATTGCCGGCAGCCGGCGCGGCCGTGCAGCACCGGCATAAGATAGTGGGAATATATGACGGCCGCGAGCCGTCCAAGGTTCAAAGCCGCGGCGGTGGCGCCCCGCCTGTCAGTTAGCGGCGTTAACGGCGCATATTAAGGTTAGCCGCCGATCGGCGTCGCGCCGCTACAGGGCGTGCGTTAGGACGAAAGCGTGCGTTAGGCGTTAGGATGAATCTGTAACAAGCAGGTGCGTGAATGTCCGAGCACGATCTCGACGCCCGGCCGTCCCACTCTCCCGACGCAGCCATCGTTGTCGAGCCGCAGGGCCTTGAAAACGCGCGGCCGGCGTTTGCACGCACCGATGCCGCGGGCGCGCTGGCGCAGTTCGAGCGCGATCAATTGGCGCGGGACGTCGCCGCCATCGAAAGCGCCGTCGCCGCCTTGCGTCGCGCCGAGCCGGCGTTACAAACCTGGACCAAGCCGCAAATGCCGATCGTGCCGAAGTTGCGGCCGCTCTGGCTATTGATCGGCCTGTTGTGGCTGTCGACGGCGGCCCTTACGGCCGGCGCGGCTTATGCGATTGCGGTGCTTTACGGCTGATCCATTCCGTCATTGCGAGCGCGGCGAAGCAATCAAGGCGGTGCCGCAGACGGGGGCTTCGTCGCTTTGCTTCTGGCAACGACGACAATTCAATAGGCGTTGCGGTAGGCGGTGGGCGACAGCGCCGTGCGCGCAATGATTTTCAGATCGAGCCAGAGCGACCAATTATCGATGTAGAACAGGTCGTATTCGACGCGCTTGCTGAGCTTTTCCTCATTGTCGATCTCGCCGCGGAAGCCGTGAATCTGCGCCCAGCCGGTAATGCCAGGCTTCACCTTATGCCGGCGCGCGTAGAGCGAAATGCGGCGCTCGAATTCGTGGTCGTGCGACAATGCGTGCGGACGCGGCCCGACCAGCGACATGTCTCCGGTGAGGACGTTGAAAAGCTGCGGAATTTCATCGACGTTCCAGCGCCGCAGCCAGCCGCCGACGCGGGTCAACCGCGGATCGCCGCGGGTGGTCTGGGCAACCGTGGCGCCGTCGTCGAGCACGCCCATGGTGCGGAATTTGATGATGCGGAACGGTTTCTGGTTGAAACCGTAGCGGCGCTGCACGAAGAAGATCGGCCCGCGGCTGTCGAGCTTGATGAGAATTGCGACCGTGATGAAAAGCGGCGTCAGCGCGATCAGTCCGAACGCCGAGCAGACCAGATCGAAAACTCGCTTCTGCACCACTTCGGCGCGCGACAGCGGCAGCCGCTTCAATTGCAGACTTGCCAGCGGGCCGACTTTGGCGAGTTCCACCTCGTCGAATTTGTGCAGGATCTGCTCCGGCCCGAGATGGATTTCCACCGGCAGCGCCAGGAAGGTCTCGGCACAGCGCTGGATGACGTCGGTCGCCGACCACGGCAGCAGCAGATAGATGGCTTCGGGCTCGAGCGCGCGCACGCTGGCCACGGCTTCCGCGAGGTCGCGGTCGAGCACCGTGCGCCGTGTCTCGGCGGTGGCGGTCAGCGGCACCGGGGTGAGGAATCGGCAACCGACGATATTGAGGCCGAGCGTCCATGGCTCGTAGTGTTGCACGAAGGCGCCGATATGGGCGCCGGTGCCGATGAGGCAGATGCGCTGCGCCGAAATCAGTCCGGCGGCGCGCGCCAGCGCCATGACCCGCACGATGGCAAAACGCAGCACGATCAGCGCGGCGAGGGTCGCCAGATAGAACGCAACGATCCAGCCGCGCGAATAGTAGACCGTGGTCTGCGCCATGAAGCCGAGCATCAGCAGGCAGATCAGCGTGACGTTCCACAATTGGATGGTGCGGCGGCCATGCGGCCTGAAGGCGAAGAAATTCGGCAGCCGGTATTCGCCGCGGAATAGGTTGGACACGGCGAAAATGCTCGCCGCCACGACGCCGACCTGCACATGGGACGACATGCTGCCGACATCGCCGTAGACGACGAGGTAGTACAGAATGCCGGTGATGAATGACGTCGCGACAATGACCGCGACGTCGATGAGGAAGATCGCGATCGAGAAGGTGCCGCGCGACAGGCGTGCCCAGGCCTGCAGGAACCGGCCCGACGGCGCGGGCGACGCCAGAGTGTAGCTCGGTTGTGCATTCATCGGCCGCGCACGCTTCGCTGTTGTCCGGGCGCAGAAGAGACGCCGCCCCGAAATGGGACAGCGCGAGCATTCACGGCGTTGGCGTCGCCAGAAGCGTGCCAGAGGTGCGCACTGGGCGCAGAGCCGGGTGCGGCTCAGGCAGGGACACAAAGCCTTGCGCCGCCGCGCGGCGTGTTAAGATTAATCGGCGTGTGGCCCTCTAGCGGCCGCGGGAGGCTCAAGGGGGACACCATGCAGGGCAAGATTGCGCTGGAAGAGCATTTCGCCATTCCGGAAACGTTGATGGATTCGCGCGGCTACTTCCCGGACCGGGTCTGGGAGGAAGTGAAAAGCCGCGTCATGGACATTCAGGACCGGCGGCTGCGCGAAATGGACGCGCACGGCGTCGAGATGATGCTGCTGTCGCTGAACGCGCCCGCGGTCCAAGCCATCCTCGACACCGCGCAGGCAAGCGATATCGCGCGCAAGTCGAACGACTATCTCGCCGAGCAGATCGTCAGGCATCCGGACCGCTTTCAGGGGCTCGCCGCAGTGGCGATGCAGGACCCCGAAGGCGCGGCGCGCGAGCTCGAGCGCTGCGTGAAGGAGCTCGGCTTTCGCGGCGTGTTGGTCAACGGCTTCTCGCAGGTCGGCAGCGCCGAGACGTCGGTCTATTACGACTTGCCGCAATTCCGGCCGTTCTGGGCAACGGCCGAACGGCTCGATGTGCCGTTCTATCTGCATCCGCGCAATCCATTGCCGCGCGACGCCAAGATCTATGACGGCCATCCGTGGCTGATGGGTCCGGTCTGGGCTTTCGGCCAGGAGACCGCGGTTCATGCGCTGCGGCTGATGGGCTCCGGCCTGTTCGATGCGTATCCGCGATTGCAAATTATTCTCGGCCATATGGGCGAGAACCTGCCGTTCGCGCTGTGGCGCATCGACAATGCCAATGCCTGGATTCCGAACCGGCACAATTATCCGGCCAAGAAGCGCATGCGCGAATATTTCAGCGCCAACTTTTACGTCACGACCTCAGGCAATTTCCATACGCCGGCGCTTTTGAACGCCATATCCGAGATCGGCAGCGACCGGGTGATGTTCTCGACCGACTGGCCGTTCGAGAACGTCGATCACGCCGCGCTGTGGTTCGACGCGTGTCCGATCAGCGAAAACGACCGCATCAAGATCGGCCGCACCAATGCGCGGCGGCTGTTCAAGCTCGGAAATGATTGAGAGTGGCGCGCGGCCGGCACGCTTGATGGTCCCACGCGGCGCCGCGCGGCTTGAGGTTCTGCTGCAAGGCGAGGGCCATCCGATCGTGCTGTTGCCGTCGCTCGGCCGCGGCGCCGGTGATTTCGACCCGATCGCGGCGAAGCTGGCGCAGGCCGGTTATCGCGTGTTGCGGCCGCAGCCGCGCGGCATCGGCGCGAGCGTGGGCCCCTGGGAGGGTGTGAGGCTCGAAGACCTCGCCGCCGATATTGCCGCCGTGATCGAAGTGAACGACGGCGGGCCGGCTTTCGTGGTCGGGCATGCTTTCGGCAACCGCGTGGCGCGCGCGCTTGCGACGCTGCGGCCGGAACTGGTGCAGGCGGTTTCTCTCGTTGCCGCCAATGTCGGCCACAATCCGAGCCCGCCCGACGTGCGCGCCGCAATCAGGCTCAGCGCCGACGTGACGGCGCCCGCCGATGCACGCCTCAATGCCATGCGATTCGTATTCTTCGCGCCGGGCAATGACGCCAGTGTCTGGCTCGAAGGCTGGTATCCCGACGTGCTCGCGGCGCAGCGCATCGCCGGCGATCTCACCCCACGCAGCTTGGACTATGCAGCGGGACAGGCGCCGGTGCTCTATATCCAGCCGAGTCACGATCCGCTGGCGCATGTGGAAGATGCCGAAGACTATAAAAAAGCGCTCGGCGACCGCGTGACGGTCGCTGTCATTCCGGACTCAGCGCATGCCGTGATCGCCGAACAGCCCGATGCCGTCAGCGACGCGCTGATTGCTTATGCGCGCCAGCTGTGGCCGGCTCATTAACGGCAGGTCGCTGCAATCTCCGTCGTCGGCAAACCTTCGAGCTGCTCAGCTCGCCTCACGCAGCTTCACCGCGCCTTCGAGATCGACCGACACCAGCTGCGACACGCCGCGCTCGGCCATGGTGACGCCGTAGAGGCGTTTCATGCGCGCCATGGTGATCGGATTATGCGTGATAATGATGAAGCGCGTATCCGTCGATTTCGCCATCTCGTCGAGCAGGTCGCAGAACCGCTCGACATTGTAGTCGTCAAGCGGCGCGTCCACTTCGTCGAGCACGCAGATCGGCGCCGGATTGGTGAGGAACACGGCGAAGATCAAAGCGAGCGCGGTGAGCGCCTGTTCGCCGCCGGAGAGCAGCGACAGCGTTGCCGGCTTCTTGCCGGGCGGCTTGGCCAGGATTTCAAGCCCGGCTTCCAGCGGATCCTCGGCCTCGATGAGCTGCAACTCGGCGGTGCCGCCGCCGAACAGTTCGGTGAACAGCTTCTTGAAGTTCTCATTGACGGTCTGGAACGAGGACAGCAGCCGCTCGCGCGCCTCATGATTGAGGCTGTGGATGCCCTGGCGCAGCCGCCGGATCGCTTCGATCAGATCGTCGCGCTCCGCGGTCAGCGTCGTGTGCTGGGCCTCGACCTCCTGCAATTCCTGTTCGGCAAGGAGATTCACCGAGCCGAGCCGCTCGCGCTCCTGCTTGATGCGATCGATCTTGGCCTCGACCTCCGGGATCGACGGCCGCGGCGCGTCCGGCTTGAGCTCGGCGACTTCCGCCGCCGCGGCCGGCTCGACGGCCAGCACTTCGCGGATTTCATGCTCGATATCGGCGACGCGGCGCTTGGCGGCATCGCAGCGCTCCTCGCTGCGCGCCGACTCGGCCCGCGCTTCGCCGACCGCTTCGAGCGCGATGCGGGCGGCTTTGTCCGCTTCGGCAAGGTCGGCCTCGGCGGCGGCCAGCCGATCGGCTGCCGCACGGCGCTCGCCGGTCGCCGTCTCGATTTCGCCGATCAGCGCCTGGCGCTGGTTTTCGAATTTCTGCGGCGCGTTCTCAAGCTCGGTGCGCTCGTTCACCGCCTCGTCGTTGCGCTTGACGATGATCTCGATCTGGGCCGCGGCATTGTCCTTGCGCTCGTTCCAGGCCGCGCGTTCGGTGACGATCGCCTGCAGCCTGGCATTGGCCATCTCGACTTCGCGCGTGATCGCCTGCGCCTCGACGCGCACTTCGGCGCAGACATTGCGCTCGCCCGCGATCACCTCATTGATCGCGGCAAGCTTTTCTTCAATTTCGGCAACCGGCGGCAGAGCGGCAAAGGCGGCTTTCGCCTCCTGGCGCGCGGCATTGGCCTCGTCGCGCCCGGCGAGCGTGCGCTGGCGCGCCTCCTGCAGCGCCGAGAGGCGCGCGGTGTTGCGGCTGATCTCGCGCTCGGCGGCGGCATGTTCCTCGCGTGCCGCATCGGTGAGGCGCTGCGCCTCGCGCCAGCGCGCGCGCGTGTCGGTTTCCGACGTGGCGGCTGCGGCGACAGCAGCTTCCGCCGCCTCGACGGTGCGGCGCTTCTGCTCGACATCGAGTCGCGCAGCGGCGAGTTCGCCTTCAATCGCCTGCAGCCGGCCGCGCTCGGCCAGCCGCCGCGCCGCCCCGGTCGGCGCATGTGCCGCGACGACAAAACCGTCCCAGCGCCAGAGATCGCCCTCGTGCGAAACCAGCCGCTGGCCGGGCTTGAGCAGACCGGCGAGGCGGGCGCCTCCAGCGCGATCGACAACGCCGATCTGGGCCAGGCGGCGGCCGAGCTCGGGCGGCGCTTTGACATATTGCGCAAGCGTGGTGACGCCTTCCGGCAGAGCCGGATCGGACGGATCGGCGGCGACGCCGGACCAGCGCATCGGCGCCGATTGATCGACCGGCGCGTCGAGATCGTCGCCAAGCGCCGCGCCCAAGGCCTTCTCGTAGCCTTCGCTCACTGTGAGCGAGTCCATCACCGGCGGCCAGAGGTTCTTGCTTTCGACGGCAAGCAGCTTGCTGATCGTCCGCGCCTCGGTCTCGAGCCGCTGCACGCCGCGCTCGGCGGCAGCGAGCGGCGCGCGCGCCGCATCGATCTCCGTGCGCGCCGTCTTGTGCGCAGCTTCCGCCGCATGGGCGGCTTGCTCGGCCTCGGCGAGCGCCGCTTGCGCCTGCGTCAGCGCCGCCGCCAAGGTTTCAAGGTCGGGAGCGCCGGAATCGGTTGCGGCAAGCCCGGCATCGATATTGACCAGCTCTGCCTCAAGCCGCGCGGCGCGTTGCTCGTGGTCCGCGAGGGCGGCCAGCAACTGGTTGCGCCGCGCCGTCAGATCGGCCAGCGCGCCGGTCAGTCCAGAGAACGATTTCTCCGACACGGCAAGCGCGGCATCGGCCGCAGCGACCCGCTGATTGACGCCGGCGAGGCGCGCGTCGTTGTCCTGCGCCGAGGCCTTGAGCGCCGCCTCCTCATCGTCGAGCCGGGCGACGGCCGCTTGCGCATCGGCGGCAAGCGAGCGCTCGCGCTCGAGATCGGACGCGTATTGGGCGATACGGCGGTCGAGCTCGCCGATCCGCTCCTTGGCGCGCGCTTCCTCGCGCTCGAGCGTCTCGCGCGCGATCAGCAGGCGCTGCAAGGCCGCGGCTGCCTTGGCCTCGGCTTCGCGCAAGCCCGGCAGCACCGCGGAAACTTCGGCCTGACGGGTCGAGGCCCGCAATTGCGCGCTGGTCCGTTCGGCGACGACGCGCACGGCCTCGTCCTTGGCCTGTGCGGTCTCGGTGACCTCAATGCCGGCGGCGATCCAGCGCAGATGAAACAGCAGCGCCTCGGTGCGCCGCACCTGGCCGGAAATGTTGCGATAGCGAACGGCCTGCCGGGCTTGAGTCTTCAGGCTCGCCATTTGCGCGGCGAGCTGTCCGATCACGTCCTCGGCGCGCGCCAGATTTTGCTCGGCGGCTTTGAGCCGCAGCTCGGCTTCGTGACGGCGCGCATGCAGGCCGGCGATGCCGGCGGCTTCTTCGAGCACGCGCCGGCGGGCTTCGGGCCGCGCCTGGATGATTTCGCCGATGCGGCCCTGATGCACCAAAGCCGGCGAGCGCGAGCCGGTCGAGGCATCGGCGAACAGCATGGCGACGTCGCGGGCGCGCACTTCCTTGCCGTTGACGCGAAAGGTCGAGCCGTGCTCGCGCACGATGCGGCGCGTGACCTCAAGCGAATCGAATTCGTTGAACGTCGCCGGAGCCTTGCGGTCACCGTTGTCGATGGAGACGGCGACTTCGGCGTGATTGCGCGCCGGCCGGCCGGTGTTGCCGGAGAAGATGACGTCGTCCATCTCGCCGGCGCGCATCGCCTTGTACGATGTCTCGCCCATCACCCAGCGCACCGCTTCGACGAGGTTCGACTTGCCGCAGCCGTTCGGGCCGACCACGCCGGTCAGTCCGGGCTCGATCTCGAAATCGGTCGGCTCGACGAAAGACTTGAATCCAATCAGGCGCAGCCGCGTCAGCTTCATAGGGTTGGCGGGTCCGTTTGATTACCGGGTGAAGAGCCCTTGCTGCGGCGGCAAGGGAACAGTCAACAACCTGCGCCGACAGCGGTTTTGCCGTTTGGCGCCGGGAGCTAGTTGCCGCATCGGCGCGGAGATTAACCGTCGCGAGTCCGAACGCAACCGCAGCCGCCGAATTATCCCGTCATTCCGAAATCCGGATTCTGTCGGGCCGTCAGGAAGACCGCCCAAGCGGCCAGCGCCGGGGCAAAAAACCCTTATCCTTCTTTAAGATAGGGGTCGATTTCCTTGGATAGCTGGTCGATGGAAACGTCGCCGACCAGCTTCTTGCCGTTGATGAAGAAGGTCGGCGTCGAGTTCACGCCGAGCTTCTCCACGGCATGGTCGCGCACCGCCTGGATACCGTCGAGCACCTTTTGATTCGCCAGGCAGGCCTTGAAACTCTCATCGGTGAAGCCGAACTGCTTGGCGATCTCTTCGAGCGGCGGCAGCGGTTCCTTGACCACCCAGTCGGCCTGTTTGGCGAACAGCGTCTCGACCATGGGCATGTATTTGTCCTTGCCGGCGCAGCGCGCCAGCATGAAGCCTGCGGCGGCGAGCGCGTCGAGCGGGAACGTGCGCAAGGTGTAGCGGACCTTGCCGGTGTCGATATAGCGCTTCTGCAATTCGGGGAACGTCGTTTCGGAGAAATGTGCGCAGTGCGGGCAGGTCATCGAGGCATATTCGATGATCGTCACCGGCGCCTTATCCGAGCCGATCATGAAGTCGCCGTCGGGACCGGCATCGGCCAGGTCGGCGGCCGAGGGCGCCGCGTCGTCGGCCAGCGCCGGGCGGATCAGCGCGGGCGCAAAACCGACGCCGGCGAGGGTGAAAAGCGCAGTGGCCGAAAGGAGTTGGCGGCGGGTGGGCGACAAGGTCAGCTCCTGATTGCGAAAGCGAAATTCTAGCAGCGAGAATGTGGCATTAGCACGCCGCTACGCCAAGATCTCCGCCAGTGAAGGGCCTAGCCTAACTATCACAGGGACGGGCCTGGCTATCAAATGTGCCGGCGTCGCCGCGGTCACACTCGCTTGATCGCAGCGCCAAGCCGCGCCAGCGCGTCCTTCAGGCCTTCATCGCCGATATCGGTCAGGCTCTCGGCGATCCGGGCCGCGGCGGCGGGATCCGCGGCGCGGGTCCTCTTGCGCGTGCCGCGGCGGAGCGGGGCTTGGCGCAGCGCCAGCCGGCCGACGGCGCGCCAGCCGAGGAACTGGTTGACCCGCTCGCAGATCAAATTGGCGAAATGCTGGATCTCGATCGCGGCCGGACCCTCGACGCGCAGCACCAGCGTGCCGGGCTCGGGGTCTTCGCCGGCGGCTGCCCGCCGCCATTGGATCTTCAAGGGTTCGCTCAGGGCCGCGACTTCCGCGCCGGCGATGTCGCGCCAGCGCGTCACCAGTTCGGCGCTGGCAAAACCCTGGCGGCGAAAGCTCTCGCCGACGATCTTGCCGGCGAGATCGCGCAATTGCTTCGGGTCGGAACGAAGACGCTTGTTCATCGCGCGGGGCTCTGCCATCGCTTGGCTGTGACCTTAGCAGTGAAAATCAGGACCAAGAAGTCCGCGCCGCCGAAGCATGACGAACCGGGCGAAAGTCGCTCGGCGGCCGATCCTTGCGCTGCTGATTTGCTGGCCTGGTACGACCGGCACCGCCGCGTCTTGCCATGGCGCGCGCCGCCGGGCCGCCGCGCCGATCCCTATCATGTCTGGCTCTCCGAAATCATGTTGCAGCAGACGACGGTGAAAGCCGTCGGGCCCTATTATGTGAAATTCCTGGCGCGCTGGCCCGATATGACGGCGCTGGCGGCGGCGCCGCTCGACGATGTGCTCAAGGCCTGGGCCGGTCTCGGCTATTACGCACGCGCCCGCAATCTGCATGCCTGCGCCCGTGCGGTGGCCGAACGGCATGGCGGCAAGATTCCCGGCAGCGAAGCGGCGCTGCGCGAGCTTCCGGGTATCGGCCCTTATACGGCCGCCGCCATTGCCGCGATTGCGTTCGACGCGCGGGCGAGCCCGGTCGACGGCAATATCGAGCGCGTCATCGCCCGGCTTTACGCGCTGGAACAGCCGCTGCCGGCGGTCAAGCCGAAAATCGGCGAGTTCGCCCGTGCGCTGACGCCGCCGCAACGCGCAGGCGATTTCGCTCAGGCCATGATGGATCTCGGCGCCACCATCTGCGCGCCGAAAAATCCGGCCTGCGCATTGTGTCCATGGAACGCCAATTGCGCCGCTTTCGCGCGCGGCGACGCGGAAAGCTTTCCGCGGCGAATACCGAAGCGCGAAGGCGATCTGCGCCGGGGCGCGGCCTTCGTCGTTCGCCGCGCCGATGACTTTGTCCTGTTGCGCACGCGTCCGGCGAAAGGCCTGCTCGGCGGCATGAGCGAAGTGCCGACCACCGAATGGGCGAAGGACTTTATGACCGATGAAGCATTGAACGATGCGCCGCATTTCGCTTCGCTGCGCAAAGCGCTGGTCTGGCGCAAGACGGCCGGCGTGGTGCGCCACGTCTTCACCCATTTCCCGCTTGAACTCACTGTCTTTATATCAGAGGTTCCCCCGCGTACGGCGCCGCCGCGAGGCACGAGGTGGATCAAAATTGCAGAGCTCGACGGCGAGGCCCTGCCGAGTCTGATGCGCAAAGTCATTGCGCATGCGCTGCCGCAGGATCGTCCGCACCGAAAATGAAAACACGCTGATATCTGAAAACCGAAACCGGGAAAGGAACGAACATGGCCATCGAACGTCACGACGCCGGCCCGCGCATGAGCAAGGCCGTGGTCCACGGCAACACGGTTTATCTCTCCGGCCTTGTCGCCGACGCGCCCAAGGGCAAGAGCGTGACCGAGCAGACCAAAAACATTCTCTCTCAGATCGACGGCTTTCTCGCCAAGGCCGGCACCGATAAGAGCAAATTATTGTCGGCCAATATCTGGATCACCGACATGGCGAATTTCGCCGAGATGAACGCGGTATGGGATGCCTGGGTATCGCCCGGCCATACGCCGGCCCGCGCCACCGTCGAGGCCAAGCTCGCCTCGCCGGACTACAAGGTCGAGATCATGGTGGTGGCGGCGAAATAAGACGCCGCTTGATTACGCCGTGCCCATCTCGGCGCGGACTTGCGCGCGCAGCGCATCGATCAGCGTGAGGCCCTTTGGGGTCTCGATATGCCAGAAGGTCCAGCCGTTGCAGGCTTCGAGACCCTGGGCGATCGCGCCGATGCGGTGGATCGAGCCGACATTGTCGCCGAACGACAGCGCGCCGTCGGCGCGCACCAGCGCCTTGTGGCGGCGCTTGGCGTCGACGAGCTTGATGCCGGGTTCGACCAGGCCGCGCTCGATCAGTGCGGAAAACGGCACGCGCGGTGCTTCCCGCGCGGTCATGAAGGACGCCAGCGAGGGCTCGGGCAACGGTTCCACCGTGGCGATGCGCTCGCGCGCCGCCGCTGCATAGTCGGAACTGCGTTCGATGCCGATGAAGCGCCGGCGCAGCCGATGCGCCACCGCGCCGGTCGTGCCGGTGCCGGAGAACGGGTCGAGCACCAGGTCGTCGGGCCGCGACGCGGCGAGGATCACGCGCGCGAGAAGGCTTTCCGGCTTCTGCGTCGGATGCAGCTTCTTGCCGTCGCCGCCTTTGAGCCTCTCCTCGCCGGTGCACAGCGGGATGAACCAGTCCGAGCGCATCTGCAGGTCTTCGTTGCCCGCCTTGAGCGCTTCGTAATTGAACGTATAATTGTTCTTGGCGGCGTCGCGCGCGGCCCAGATCAGGGTTTCATGGGCATTGGTGAAGCGGCGGCCGCGGAAATTCGGCATCGGGTTGGACTTCCGCCACACGATGTCGTTGAGAATCCAGAAGCCCAGGTCCTGGAGTATCGCCCCGACGCGGAAAATATTGTGATACGAGCCGATGACCCACAGCGTGGCGCTCGGCTTCATCACTTTTCGGCAAGCGAGAAGCCAGGCCCGCGTGAAATCGTCATAAGCGGAGAAGCTTGCGAACTTGTCCCAGTCATCGTCGACGGCATCGACACGCGAATCGTCGGGACGTTTGAGGTCGCCCTGGAGCTGCAGATTGTACGGTGGATCGGCAAAGACGAGGTCAACGGATGCGGCCGGAAGCTTCGTCATTTCGGCAACGCAATCGCCGACGAGAATATGCGGCGAATGTTGCGCTGCGGCAGACGGCGGAGCGCTTGATTTGACGCCCGATTTGGCGCTCGCCGGTTGGGACTCAAAACTCACGCGGGGCGTCCTTGCGGACGCCCCGCGACGCGACACTACCATGACTCAGAACTCTGACTCAGGCGACGCGACAATCGGCGACGCGGGACCTACAACCGATGATCGGCACTATGCCGCTGCAAGGTAAAAAATCGGCTAACTAAAAAACGCCGCGACTAGGCAATAAATGCCGGGGAACTTTTGGTTGATCGCTTGAGTGCGACGCGATGTAAATGCGGAAATCGCGTCGTCGCAACAGTTTTCAATCCGGATCCGCGGACCGGATTTGGCAAAGGAGAAAGACACATGCGTTGGGATGATTTCCGCCGCTCAAGCAATGTCGAAGACGAGCGCGCCGATTCCGGCGGCGGCGGTTTCGGCATGCCCGGCGGCGCCGGCGGACTTGGCCTCGGCACCATCGTCATTCTCGGCCTGATCGGCTGGGCGCTCGGCATCGATCCGAGCGTGCTGATCAACGGCGCGCAGATTCTGGCGGGCGGCGGCGGTGGCGCGGTGACACAGCAATCCGGCGCTCCGCCGCAAACGAGCCCGCAGGATAAGGAGACCGCGGACTTCGTCGCCGCGGTGCTGGGCAGCACCGAGGACACCTGGGGCGAAATCTTCCGCGCCAGCGGTCGCACCTATCATCCGCCGAAACTTGTTTTGTTTTCCGGCGCAATCCAGGGCGGCTGCGGGCTGGCGCGCTCGGCCATGGGGCCGTTCTATTGCCCGCGCGACCAGCAGGTTTATCTCGACACCTCTTTCTTCCGCGACATGCAGCGCAAATTCGGCGCCTGCTCCGATGACAAGGCCTGCCGGTTCTCGGAGGCCTACGTGATCGCGCACGAGGTCGGCCATCACGTGCAGGACGAGCTCGGCATCCTGCCGCGCGTCACCCAGATGCAGCAGGCGGCATCGAGCCAGTCCGACGTCAACGCGCTGCAGGTCCGCGTCGAACTGCAGGCCGATTGCCTTGCCGGGGTGTGGGCGAACCGGGCCCAGAAGAAGCACAGTTTCCTTGATTCCGGCGACGTCGATCAGGCGTTGCAGACGGCGGCGGCGATCGGCGACGACCGTTTGCAGAAAGAGACTCAGGGCTATGTGGTGCCGGATTCGTTCACCCACGGCACTTCGGCGCAACGGCGGCGCTGGTTCCTCAACGGCTTCAATTCGGGCGACGTCAATGCCTGCAATACGCTGAAGGCGGATTCGCTCTGATTGCAGGCTTTGGGCTAGTATAAGCCGCCCCGGATGATCAGGGGCGGATCGTGTCGTAGCGTAAAGGTGTAGGTATGCCCGGTATCGACGAGGCCAAGGTTTTCGTGCCGCTCAAGATCGCGGTGCTGACGGTTTCCGATACCCGCACGCTCAAGGATGATAAGTCGGGTGCGCTTCTGGTGCAGCGGATCGTTGCCGCCGGGCATCTTGTTGCCGAGCGCAGCCTCGTGCCCGACGATGTCGAGGCCATTCGCGCGCGGGTGAAGGCCTGGATTGCCGATCCGATGATCGACGTCATCATCACGACAGGCGGCACCGGCTTTACCGGCCGTGACGTGACGCCGGAAGCGGTCGAGCCGCTGTTCGAGAAGAAAATGGACGCGTTCTCGGCGCTGTTTCTGGTCGTGAGCTTTCCCAAGATCGGCACGTCGGCGATCCAGTCGCGCGCTACCGCCGGCGTTGCCAACGCGACCTATATTTTCTGCGTGCCGGGCTCGCCTGGCGCCTGCAAGGATGCCTGGGACGAAATCCTGGTGCATCAGCTCGATTATCGCCACGGGCCGTGCAATTTCGTCGAGATCATGCCGCGGCTCGATGAGCACATGCGGCGGGCCAAGGCGAAAGGCGCGACGGTCTAACTTCGCCGTCGTCATTGCGAGGAGCAAAGCGGCGAAACGATCCGGTGCTTCGACGGTGCCTGGACTGCGCTCACAACTCCAGATCCCAATATTCGCTGACCACGGGTTGCCCCCAGCTCTTGTGCTTCTCGCTGCGCATCAGCTTGAACCCGGCCTTCTGATAAATGTGCCGTGCGGCTTTGAGAATGCTGTGCGTCCATAGCGTCATCTTTTTGTAGCCGGCCTCGCGCGCAAAGCGCACCGCCTCTTCGGTGAGCCGTGCGCCGAGCCCAAGCCCGCGCGCCTTCGGATCCACCAGCAACAGGCGGATGCGGGCGATCTCTTCGGAATCCTTGGCAACGAAGATGCAGCCGACATTCTCGCCGTCCATCTCGGCGATCCAGCAGCGCTCGCGCTTGGCGTCGTGGTTATTGATGTAATCGGCGACGATCTGCGCGCACACGCCTTCGAACGGTTCGAGCCATTCGTATTCCTGCGCATAGAGCTCCGCATGGCGTTTGACGATCCAGCCGAAATCGCCCGGCACCGGTTCGCGAAGCCTGTAGCGGCGCGCCTCGGCTTTCGCCGGCTTGGCTGCGGGCCCCGGCTCAAGCAGGGTTTCGATCGTGTGCATCGCCGCGATCAGCCGCGATTGATCGGACGGCGACAGGCTATCCAGCATCGTGCCGATATCGCGCTGCGACAGGTCATCCAGAAGCTTGAACGCCTTGCGGCCGCGCGGCGACAGCGCCAGATGACTTTGCCGCGCGTCCTTTTGCGAGACTTTGCGCTGCACCAGGCCGCGCCGTTCGAAGTTGCGCAGCACCCGGCTCAGATAGCCGGCATCGAGATCGAGCGCGCGGCCGATGTCGCTGGCGGTCGGCGCCAGGTCGCTTGCGATTTCGTAAATGATGCGGGCTTCGCCGAGCGAATAAGGGCTATCCAGAAAATTCTTGCGCAGCACGCCGATCTGCCGCGTGTAGAAGCGATTGAAGCGGCGGGCGGCGGCAATGTGCTGATCGCGGTCAAGTCTGGCCATGAGCGAGCATCGGCCAAATACTTGACAAAGTCAAGTATTGGGCCGATGCGGCACATTGCTCGAGATGACGATCTAAGGTCTGTGAAAGGCGGTGGCGCCGAGTGTCACGATGCGGCGCCGGCCGATGCGGCGGATGAATTCGGCCTGCGGATCGGCGGCGCTTTCGGAATGGCCGCCAAGCTGATCGTAGAACGGCTTGGCAATCATCAGGCCTTGTTCCGGCTGCGCTTGCCGCAAGGCCGCGGTCAGGGATGACAGCACTTCGCCCAACGCCGTCTGCGGGCCTTTGCTGCGGCGGAACACTGCCGCCGTGGTGCGGGGCCCCGGCTGCTCGACAAAGCGGATCGCTTCGTCCGTCCATGGTGCATAGAGCACCGTCCCCGGCCGGACGAACATCAGCCATGGGGCATGGGCGCGCGCCGCGGCCGTTCTCAGCCTGCGGCCCGGCGGCGCCTCGAGTGCAAGAAATTCACAGCCGGCAACGTCGGCGACAGTCGCGGTATCATCCTGCGAGCCGCCGTCGGCGATCAGCACCTCGCTGATCAGTCCCGCGGTCGCCCCTGACACGAGAGACGCCAGCGTCCGTACCAGCGCCTGTTCGGAATTATGGGTGGGAATGACGACGCTCAGCATGATTGCCGTGTTGGCGGCGCGGCTGCCGCGCACCCGCGAAATTGCGATCCGGTTCCATTGTCCTCAAGGCTGCATAGGGCTTCGCGCGTGCGGCTCCAAGCCTCTTTGCGGTTTTCGGCTTATGGACGGGGCCTCACCGATTTTTGTTCTTGTTTTGTTCGCAGATACGCATTAACTTTAGGGCGTGCGCTGGAGGCTTCCCGCAACCGGGACCTTCCAAGCCGCCACCCGCTTCGACCCATAATTCGTCGGTGTGTCATGAGCCGAACGTCAGCTTTGAAACGCCCGCCGGCACTGCTGCCCTCCGCGCCGGCGGGCGAGACAGGGACCGCGCAAGGGGGCGTGCTCGGCGCCGCGGTCGACCGCGAGCGCCGGCGCGGCCGCGGCACGGCGTCCAATGCGTCCGGCCGCTACGAGGCGCTCGCCCGCGTTGCCTTCGACGATGGTTGGCAGGGTCTTGAGGATCTGCCGCCGTTCAAGACCACGGTGACGGTCGATTCGACGCGCAAGATCATTGCCCGCAACGAATCGCCCGACATTTCCTTCGATCGCTCGATCAATCCCTATCGCGGCTGCGAGCACGGCTGCGTCTATTGCTTCGCGCGGCCGACGCATGCCTATCTCGGCCTGTCGCCCGGGCTCGATTTCGAATCCAAGCTGTTCATCAAGCCGAACGCGCCGGAATTGCTGGAGCGCGAATTGGCGGCGCCGGGCTATGTGCCGAGAATCATCGCCATCGGCACCAATACCGATCCCTACCAGCCGATCGAGCGGCGCTATCAGATCATGCGCCGCATTCTCGAAGTGCTGGAACGGACCGGGCATCCTGTCGGCATCGTCACCAAATCGGCTTTGGTGCTGCGCGATCTCGACATTCTCACCCGCATGGCCAAGCGCGACCTGGTCAAAGTGGCGATTTCGGTGACGACGCTCGATGCAAAACTGGCGCGCACCATGGAGCCACGTGCATCGACGCCGCCGCGCCGGCTCGAGGCGCTCAAGCAATTGGTGAGCGCCGGCGTGCCGGCTTCGGCCATGCTGGCGCCGATCATTCCGGCGCTCAACGACGCCGAGATCGAGCGTATCCTGGACGCGGTCGCCGCCACCGGCGTGAGAAATGCCGGCTATGTGCTGCTTCGCCTGCCGCTCGAATTGCGCGACCTGTTCCGCGAATGGCTGATCGAGAACTTTCCCGACCGCTATCGCCACGTCATCTCGCTCGTGCGCGATACCCGCGGCGGCAAGGATTACGATTCGGCCTTCGGCAAGCGGATGACCGGCGCGGGCCCGATCGCCTGGATGATCGGACGCCGCTTCGAAGTCGCCTGCGAGCGGCTCGGCTTCAACGTGACCAGTGCCCGGACCACGACCGAACATTTCCGCCGTCCGCGGCCGGCATCGGAGCAGCTTGATCTGTTCTGATGTCCCCGCAATCCCCCGCATGCGCTTCATGCGCATTGCGGAGGGGGGAGGCGAACGGGCATCATGCCCGCATGAGTCGAAAGAGTGCGGCAAGCGCTGCTGCCCGGAAAAGTAACGGAACCGATGAAACCACGGCCCGCCTGCCGCTGGGCGAAGACGTGGTTCTGCGCCCGACATTTCGCCGCGAACGCGCCGCTCTGAAGCGTGGCGTGTGGCCGATCGCCGGCTGCGACGAAGCCGGGCGGGGGCCGCTCGCCGGCCCAGTGGTCGCTGCCGCTGTGATTCTCGATCCGGACAATATCCCGCGCGGGCTCGACGATTCGAAACGACTCACGCCGGAACGCCGCGAAGTGCTCTATGAACGTATCTGCGCGCGCGCCCAGGTCGCTGTCGCCATGGCGCCGCCTTGGCGTATCGACCGCGACAATATTCTGCGGGCGTCGCTGTGGGCGCTCAAGCGTGCGGTCATGGCGCTGCCCGCGAAACCGCAGCTGGTTTTTGTCGATGGCCGCGACCGCATTGATGCGGACTGCGATTGCCAGGCGGTGATCGGCGGCGACGGCCTCGTCGCCTCGATCGCGGCGGCCTCCATCGTCGCCAAGGTCACGCGTGACCGGCTCATGACCTGTCTCGGTGCGGCGCATCCCGGATATGGCTTCGAACGGCATATGGGCTACAGCGTGCCCGAACATTTTGCCGCGCTCGATCGGCTCGGCCCGACCATTCATCACCGCCGCTCGTTTTCGCCGGTGGCAAGCGCGCTCGGCCTTTCCGTCGAAGAAGCCGACGAGATCGTCGCCGACGCGTTGCCTCTCTAGGTTTGCCTCCAGCTTGGCCTCTCTCTAGCTTGCACCTGCGGCTATTGCGCCGTATAGGGCGCTAAACCATCGCGAAAAGTTCGTTTCGGTTTCCATTTGGCGATGCTGCCTCGGGTGCTCGCCGGACGCGGTATTTTTGCAGATGTTTTTTGTTCCGATTTACGTCGAAGCGATCCGCGCCCGCCCGCTTCTGACGTTTTGGGCGGCAACATTGGCTCAGGCCGCGATCTGGCTCGTGGTGCCGATGCTGTTCTATTCGGCGCCGCCGGCCGGTCTCGCCCAGCTTCTCGCCATCGGTCATGAATTCCGCTTCGACGCCGGCGTCGGCCCGCCGCTCGCTTACTGGCTCGCCGAAATTGCGTTTCGCCTGGCCGGCCTGTTCGGCGTCTATGCGCTGTCGCAGCTTTGCATCGTCGTCGCCTACTGGTGCGTCTTTGCGCTCGGCCGCGCCATGCTCGGCGCCTCGCACGCGGTGATGGCGGTCCTTTTGATGGTCGGCATTGCGCTGTTCACAGTGCCGTCGCCCGAATTCGGTCCGCCGCTTCTGGCCATGGCGTTGTGGGCCGCCGCCTTGCTGCACTATTGGCGGGCGGTCGTCGAAGGCAGGAAAAGCTCGTGGTACGCGCTTGGCTGCGCCGCGGCGCTGCTGTTGATGTCGAGCAGTGCGGCTCTGCTTTTGCTCGGCGCCCTTGTTGTCTTCGTCGCGGTCACCGGACCTGGCCGCAAGGTTCTGGACGCGCCGCAGCCGTGGATCCTCGGCGTCGCATTGTCGCCGTTCCTGTTTCTGCACGTGATCTGGCTCCAGGGTGCGTGGTCGCAAGCCGACGGCCTGCAAGACGGCCTGCAAAATGCCGGCGCCGCCCTGCAGCCGCTGTTGCAGGGCTTGCGCGAGGCGCCAAGCGCGAGCCTCAACACCTTGGCTTGGCTGCGGCTTCTGGCGGCGCTGGTCCTGGCTCATGCCGGGCTTGCGATCCTCACGGTGCTGGCGGCCGGCTGGCCGCGGAGCAGCATGCCGCCGGCGCCGCCGATCGAGCGGCCGCAGGCCGATGCGCACGCCGTGATTTTCATCAGAACCTTCGCGCTGGTCCCGGCATTGCTGGCGACCATCTGTGCCGTGCTTGTCGGACAGCGCCTGCCGATCGGCGGAGCGGCGCCGCTCGTTGTCCTTTCCGGGCTTGCGGTCGTGCTGGCTGCGGGCGACAGCATCGCGCTCTATCACCAGCGCGTGCTCGGCTTTGCCTGGTCCGGCTTGCTGCTGGTGCCGGCTTTGTTCGTGCCGCTGATGATCGCGGTGCTGCCGTGGATGGTCGGCACCGATTTGCAGATCGCCCAGCCGGCCAACGCCATGGGCGAGTTCTTTGCCGACAGTTTCCAGCGCCGCACCGGGCAAAAGCTGGCCATCGTCACTGGCGATCCGCGCACCGCCGCCTTGGTGGCGCTGACCGCGCCGAGCCGGCCGAGCGTCTTCTCGGACGCCGACCCCGCGCTGACGCCCTGGGTCACGGCCGACGACATCCGCAAGAAGGGCGCCGTCGTCGTTTGGCTGGCTACCGACACCTCACCGGCGCCGCCGGCAGATATTAAAGTCTACTTTCCCGATCTCGTCCCCGAAGTGCCGCGCACTTTCGCGCGTCCGGTGCAGGGCCGCTTGCCGCTGTTGCGGATCGGCTGGGGCGTCATCAGACCGGGCACCGTGACGCCGGCGCCTCATTAGAACATGATCGAAGGGCATGATCCCGAAAAGTGGGAACCGGTTCCCGGAAAAGATCATGCGCAATCAATCTGCACTATGCAGGAGGAGGCGATGAACGCCGGAGCCTTTTCGTCATGGCAAATCTGGGCGGTGCTGTCGGCGGTGTTCGCCGCGCTCACCGCGATCTTCGCCAAAGTCGGCGTCGAAAACGTCAACTCCGATCTCGCGACCTTCATCCGCACCGTCATCGTCGTCTGCGTGCTCGGCCTCATCGTCTATGCGACCAGGCAGTTCCAGAATCCCGCGGACATATCCGGACGCACTTATCTGTTCCTGGCGCTGTCGGGGCTCGGCACCGGCGCGTCATGGCTGTGCTATTTCCGCGCGCTCAAGCTCGGCAATGCGGCGCAGGTCGCGCCGATCGACAAGCTGAGCGTGGTGCTTGTCGCGGTGTTCGGCGTTCTGTTTCTCGGCGAGAGACTTTCGGTCGCAAATTGGTTTGGCGTCGCCCTGGTGGCGGCCGGCGCGATCCTCGTGGCGCTCGGCTAAGACCCAGCGGCGGCCGCGAGCGCCTTTTTCAGCGCCAGGAAATCGCGCCAGGCAAAGCGCTTCTGCAACGGGCTGCGCAACAGAAAGGCCGGGTGGAAGGTCGCCAGCGCTTTGATCTCGCGTGTGCCGGTGTCGTAGGGGAACCAGCGGCCGCGGCTTCTGGTGATGCCGTCCTTGATGCTGAGCAGCGTCTGCATCGCCGGTCCGCCGAGACAGACCAGGATATCCGGATCGGCAAGCTCGATCTGACGGCGGACGAACGGCAGGCAGATCGCGGTCTCCTGCGGCGTCGGCGTGCGGTTTCCCGGCGGCCGCCACGGCACGACATTGGCGATATAGGCTTTGCTGCGATCAAGCCCGATCGCGCCCATCATCAAATCGAGCAGCTTGCCGGAGCGGCCGACAAAGGGCTTGCCGGAAACGTCTTCTTCGTAGCCCGGCGCTTCACCGACGAACATCACGCGGCCTTGTGGATTGCCGTCGGAAAACACCAGTTGCGTCGCGGTAGCGCGCAGCGCACAGCCGTCGAAACTCTCGAGCAGCCCGCGCAGCTCGTCGAGTGTCTGCGCGTTTTTTGCCGCCTCGCGCGCCGCCATGGCGGCAGCCTCAGGCGAGGCGGGGGCGGCCGGCTGCACAAGCGTCTTCGCCGGCGCGGGCGTTACCGCCTTGCGCGCCGCCGGTGCGATGACCGCCTCGCGCCGATCGGGCGAGGCTGCCGCGGTCGGCGGCGGATTTTCGTCCGCCATGCGGTCGACCGGCACCTCGCCGAGAAGCGCGTCGGCGCCGGCGTCGAGATAGAACGCCAAGAGTTCCCGCGCTTCTTTGGGTCTGAGATTCATGGCCGGCGGATTCATAATCCATGAATACGGCCGGCCGCAGCGGTAATCCAGCCGCCGAACGGCGAAACTTGTTGCCGCCGACGTCACTTTTGCGCCGGGCAGCGCCGCGCCGCGATTGTCACGGCACGGGATTCGTGAAAGATCGTGAGTGATTGGCCGGGACCGCGGAGCAGGGGTCATGAGCGCTACGGAGCTTCCCGCCCGGGAGGCGATGGAGTTTGATGTCGTTATTGTCGGCGCGGGCCCGGCCGGCCTTTCCGCCGCGATCAGGCTCAAGCAGCTTGCGCCGGATGTTTCCGTTGTCGTGGTCGAGAAGGGTTCCGAGGTCGGCGCTCACATTCTCTCGGGCGCGGTGATCGACCCGATCGGGATCGACAGCCTGATCCCGGACTGGCGCAACGAAGACACGCCGATCAAGACCGCGGTCAAGTCCGATCGCTTCTATGTGCTCGGCTCCTCCGGCGCGCTGCGCCTGCCGCTCGCGCTGATGCCGCCGTTGCTGAGCAATCACGGCAATTACATCGTTTCGCTCGGCGAGGTCTGCCGCTACCTCGCGCGCAAGGCTGAGGCGCTCGGTGTCGAAATCTATCCGGGCTTCGCCGCCGCCGACGTGCTGTTCGAGAACGATGCGGTCGCCGGCATCGCCACCGGCGACATGGGTATCGGCAAGGACGGTCACAACAAATCCGGCTTCACCCGCGGCATGGAGCTGCGCGGTAAATACACGCTGTTCGCGGAAGGCGCGCGCGGCAGCCTGTCGAAACAGTTGATCGCGCGCTTTGGCCTTTCGCAGGATCGCGAGCCGCAAAAATACGGCATCGGCCTCAAAGAGCTTTGGCAAGTCGCCCCGGACAAACATCAGAGCGGGCTGGTGCAGCACACGCTCGGCTGGCCGCTCGGCAACGGCACCGGCGGCGGCTCATTCCTCTATCACTTCGACGACAATCTGGTCGCGGTCGGTTTTGTCGTTCATCTCAACTACAAGAATCCATACCTGTCGCCGTTCGAGGAATTCCAGCGCTTCAAGACCCATCCGCTGGTGCGCGATACGTTCGTCGGCGGCAAGCGCATCTGCTACGGCGCGCGCGCCATCGCCGAAGGCGGCTATCAGTCGGTGCCGAAGCTCGTGTTTCCGGGCGGCGCGCTGATCGGCTGCGCTGCGGGCTTCGTCAACGTGCCGCGCATCAAGGGCAGCCACAACGCCATGCTGTCGGGCATGCTCGCGGCCGAGCATGCCGCGGCCGCGCTTGCGGCAGGCCGCGCCAACGACGAGCTCATCAGTTACGAAGAGGCGTGGCGCTCGTCGCCGATCGGGCGCGACCTCTGGCGCGTGCGCAATGCCAAGCCGTTATGGTCGAAGCTCGGCACGTTCGCCGGAATCGCGCTCGGCGGTCTCGACATGTGGACCAACACGCTCGGCTTCTCGCTGTTCGGCACGTTGCGGCACGGCAAGCCGGATTTCGCCACGCTGCGGCCGGCCGCCGAATGCAAGCGGATCGCTTATCCCAAGCCCGACGGCAAGCTCACCTTCGACCGGCTGTCATCGGTCTATTTGTCCAACACCAATCACGAAGAGGATCAGCCGGCGCATCTGTTGGTCGCCGACGCGGCCTTGCAGAAATCGTCGGAGCACGACGTCTATGCCGGACCGTCGTCGCGCTACTGCCCGGCCGGCGTGTACGAATGGATCGAGGACGGCGGCGCGCCCCGTTACGTGATCAACGCGCAAAATTGCGTGCATTGCAAAACCTGCGACATCAAGGACCCCAACCAGAACATCACCTGGGTGCCGCCGGAAGGCGGCGGCGGGCCGAATTATCCGAATATGTGATCGCGGCGGATTGCTTCCGGCTGCCGCGATTTCGCCGCCGTTGCGGCTTAACCAGTTGCTCTTGTGTTGAAATCACCAGGGGACGACGCCGAAGCCGTGTCTGCTGGCATTCTTGCGGCGGTGCGGTAAAAAGGCCATTCTCGCGCAACCAGATACTCGGCGCTTGTTGCAAATTCGCGTGCTGTCAGGTCGCCGGCCCAATTCGCCAATGGAGATATCGTGATTCACTCGCTGCTGCCCCGGCATGCCGCCGCCCTTGGCGTCGCCACGCTTAGCGTCGCTTTGGCTCTCGCTTTCCCGTTCGGGCGCGCAGCCCAGGCGGCGACCGTTCAGGCGCCGACGGAGCTCTCGCCGGAGAACGCGGCCGGCAGCTACCTGGCCGCGCGCCATGCCGGCGCCGAGCGCGACGCCGCCGCCGCCGCCGCCTACTACATGGACGTGCTGAAGCTCGATCCGAAGAATCCGGATCTGTTGAGCCGCACCTTCCTCTCCGTGCTCACCGACGGCGATATCGATCAGGCCAGCAAGCTCGCCGAGCGCATGCTCGAGGTCGATCGCACCGACAAGATCTCCCACCTCGTGATCGGCATCCGCGAACTCAAGCTGAAGCATTACGGCGCCGCCAAGCAGAACTTTGCGCAATCGGTCCGTGGGCCGGTCACCGACCTGACCGCGGCGATGTTGACGGCATGGGCGCAGGAAGGTGCGGGTGACGCCCATGGCGCGGTCGACGCCATGGACAAGCTGTCGGGTCCGGATTGGTACGGCATCTTCAAGGATTTGCATGCCGGGTTCATCCTCGACCTCGCCGGCGACAAAAAGGCCGCGCAGAAGCGCTTTGAGAGCGCCTACAAGACCGACCCGACGGCGCTGCGCACGGTGCAGGCCTATGGCCGCTTCCTGTCGCGCAACGGCTCCAAGGACGCGGCGCTGAAGGTCTATCAGGACTTTGCCAAGGTCCTGCCCGATCATCCGCTGATCAACGAGGAGATGAAGGAGATCAGCGACGGCCAGAAGCTGCCGCCGCTGGTCGATTCGCCGCAGGCCGGCGCCGCCGAGGCGCTGTACGGGCTCGGCGCCTCGATCGGCCGCCGCGGCGGGGAGGATCTGGCGCTGATCTATCTGCAGCTTGCGCTTTATCTGCAGCCGACGCACGCCATGGCGCTGTTGTCGCTCGGCGATCTCTACGAGGATCTGAAAAAGCCCGATCTCGCGATCAAGGCCTATGAGCGGGTGCCGGCGAACTCGCCGCTGTTGCGCAACGCCGAAATCCAGATGGCGGTCGATCTCGATGCGCTCGACCGCACCGACGAGGCCAAGCAGCGGCTGCAGCACGTCATTTCCCAGAATCCCAAAGACACCGAGGCGATCATCGAGCTTGGCAATATCCAGCGCGCGCGCAAGGATTTCGCCGACTGCGCCGACACCTACAGCAAAGCCATCGACACGGTGCCAAATCCCGAGAAGTCGAACTGGGTCATGTTCTACTTCCGCGGCATTTGCTACGAGCGCTCGCATCAGTGGCCGCTCGCCGAGGCCGACATGAAGAAGGCGCTGGACCTGTTCCCGGAACAGCCGCTGGTGCTCAACTATCTCGGTTATTCCTGGGTCGATCAGGGCGTCCATCTCGATCAGGGCATGGACATGATCCGCCGCGCCGTCGAGCAGCGGCCGGATGACGGCTATATCGTCGACTCGCTGGGCTGGGCCTATTTTCGCACCGGCAACTACAACGAGGCGGTGAAAAATCTTGAACGCGCCGTCGAACTCAAGCCGGAAGATCCGACCATCAACGACCATCTCGGCGACGCCTATTGGCGGGTCGGGCGCACGCTCGAGGCGCGCTTCCAGTGGTCGCATGCCAAGGATCTGAAGCCGGAGCCTGAGGATCTGCCCAAGATCGAGGCCAAGCTCAAAGACGGACTGCCGCCCGATACGTCTTCGTCGGCGGATGCCGGCAAGTCCGCCGAGCCGGCCGATGCGGCGAAGGCAACGTCCGGCGACGACGCCAAGAAGACCGGCAACGGCGGTTGAGCAAGCCGTCTTGCCGCTTCCGCTTGTCGCGAATGCACCGGCCAAGGTGAACCTGACGCTGCGGGTGCTGTCGCGCCGCGCCGATGGTTATCACGAGCTCGACAGTCTCGTGGTGTTCGCCGATCGTGGTGACCGGCTGACCTTCACGCCGGGCGGCGCGCTGGCGCTCACGCTGAGCGGAGCGACCGCGGCGCAGGCCGGCGAGGGGGCCGACAATCTCGTGTTCAAGGCGGCGCGGGCGCTCACCGAGCGGATTCCCGGAATTGCGCTGGGCGCCTTTCACCTGGAGAAGAACCTGCCGGTGGCGGCGGGCCTCGGCGGCGGTTCGGCCGACGCTGCTGCGGCGCTGCGGTTGCTGGCGCAGGCCAACAAGCTCGCGCTTGACGACGCGCGCCTGTATGAAGCGGCGCGCGCGACCGGAGCCGACGTGCCGGTCTGTCTCGATCCGCGACCGCGGCTGATGCGCGGCATCGGCGAACGGCTTTCCGCGCCGCTGGCGCTGCCGCAATTGCCGGCGGTGCTGATCAATCCCGGCGTCGCGGTGGCGACGAAGCTCGTCTTTGCCGGTTGGAAGACGAGCGGCAAACCGGCCACGCCGCTTGATCTCGCCGCCGCCGCAAACTTGGCAAGCCGCGACCGGTTACTTGGGATTCTGCGAGAGCAGCCGAACGATCTCGAAGCGCCGGCGATTGCGATTGCTCCCGCGATCGCCGACGTGCTCACGGCGCTCCGCGGCTCCGTCGGGTGCGAGCTTGCGCGCATGTCCGGTTCCGGCGCGACCTGCTTCGGCCTGTTCACTTCCGCTGCTGAAGCGGAAGCCGCGGCCAAAATCCTGCGCGGCAAATTTCCCGATTGGTGGGCGCAAGCCTGTACGCTCGGGAGCGGCATCTAGAGCATGATCCGGAAAAGTGCATACCGGTTTCCGAAAAGATCATGCTCCAACGTAAAATCTAGAGCCTGATCCGATTCAATTTCACTGGATCGGGCTCTAGAAGCCTGGATCCGGTCCAATTGAAGCGGATCGGGCTCCGGACTTTGCCTCGGCGCCTGGTCTTTTCGGGAAGACCGCTATCCACTTTTCCGGATCGAGCTCTAGGCCGCGATCAATGCGTGCGGGCGATGCAGAAGTCGACCGCTTCGACCAAGGCGGCCTTCATCGGCGAATCCGGGAACAGCGCCAGCGCGTCACGCGCAATCGCGCCATAATGGTGGGCGCGGCCGATCGTGTCATCGAGCGCGCGGTGCCGCACCATCAAGCCGATGGCGTGTTCGAGATCGGCATCGGTGGACTCGCCGCGCTCGAGCGTGCGCCGCCAGAATTCACGTTCGGCATCGGTGCCGCGCCGGAAGGCGAGCACCACCGGCAGCGTGATCTTGCCTTCGCGGAAGTCGTCGCCGACGTTCTTGCCGAGATGCGCCGACGCGCCGCCATAGTCGAGCACGTCATCGATCAATTGGAAGGCGATGCCGAGATTCATGCCGAACGAACGGCACGCGGCCTGCTCGGCCTTCTGCTGCGCCGACAGCACCGGGCCGACCTCGCAGGCCGCAGCGAACAGCTCGGCGGTCTTGCCGCGGATCACGGCGATATATTCGTCCTCGGTGGTCGCTGTGTTCTTGGCGACCGCAAGCTGCATCACCTCGCCCTCGGCGATGACGGACGCCGCCGACGACAGGATCTCCAGCGCCTTCAGGCTGCCGACCTCGACCATCATCTTGAACGCCTGGCCGAGCAGGAAGTCGCCGACCAGAACGCTCGCTTCGTTGCCCCACAACATGCGGGCGGCGGTGCGGCCGCGGCGCAATTCGCTCTCGTCGACCACGTCGTCATGCAAGAGCGTCGCGGTATGCATGAATTCGACTGCGGCGGCGAGCTTGATGTGGCCTTCGCCCCGATAGCCGGTAAGTTGCGCCAGCGCCAGCGTCAGCATCGGCCGCAGCCGCTTGCCGCCGGAGCTGATCAGGTGATTCGCGACCTCCGGGATCATCGTCACCTCGGAGCCGGTGCGCGAGATGATGGTGGCGTTGACCCGCTCCATGTCGGCTGCGACGAGCTCGACCAAAGGCTCGATCGAGGGCTTACGGGCGCTTTCGAACGGGACGACGACTGCCACTTGAGATTTCTCCGTTGGTGTCTGATTTCGAAATTCGCATGAAATTATGCGGCCCTTCGTGCCAATTTCGAAATCAAAGCAACACGCGATAGAATTGACTGATTCTTCAGCGGATTATGACTGCTTCGCCGGATGATGACTTAAAGCTCCTTTTGCGAGTTTGCCGGTAATTCCCGGAAACTTCAAATCCGCCGCTAACGGACACAAAAGCATAGAAACGCTATGTTGGCGCCGGCAAGGCGGCCGGCAACGGGTCCGCAAGGCAGATATGACATCAACGCCGTTTATGCCACTCCGCGCACGGTTCGGAAGCGGAGGAGCAGGGAGCCAGAAGGGCAAGACAGGAATGTCAAGCAACGACCTTGCGGCAGAACACACGGCGCAAAGCCGCCTCGACGTCGCGGTTCTCGTGCCCTGCTACAACGAGGAACGCGCCATCGCCAAAGTCGTTGCCGACTTCCGCGCGGCGCTGCCGGACGCGCGCGTCTATGTCTACGACAACAATTCGACCGACGGCACCGTCGCGGCCGCCAAGGATGCCGGCGCCGTGGTCCGCCGCGAGACCCATCAAGGCAAGGGTTATGTGGTGCGGCGCATGTTCAACGACATCGAGGCCGATATCTATGTGCTGGTCGATGGCGACGCGACCTACAACGCGCCGAGCGCGTTGACCATGATCGACAAGCTCGTCGCCGACCGGCTCGACATGGTGGTTGCAAGCCGCGTCGACGGCGACGAGGCCGCCTATCGTCCCGGCCACCGTACCGGCAATCTGTTGCTCACCGGCTTTGTCGCTCACATTTTCGGCCGCGCTTTCACCGACATTCTCTCCGGCTATCGCGTGTTCTCGCGCCGCTTCGTCAAGTCCTTTCCGATTCTCTCCGGCGGCTTCGAGATCGAAACCGAATTGACGGTGCATGCGCTCGAGCTCGAATTGCCGGTGGGCGAGGTGGCGACGCCGTATTATTCGCGGCCGAGCGGCTCGGCGTCGAAGCTCAACACGTGGCAGGACGGCTTTCGCATTCTCTGGACGGTGCTCAAGCTCTATCGCGCCGAGCGTCCGCTGTCGCTGTTCGGCTCGCTCGGCATCGCGCTCGCGATCATGGCGATCGGCCTCGCTATACCGATCGTCATTACCTACGTGCAGGAGGGACTGGTGCCGCGCCTGCCGACGGCGGTACTTTCGACCGGCTTGATCGTGCTGGCCTCGTTGTCGATCGCGGTCGGGCTCATTCTCGATACCGTGACGCGCGGGCGGCGCGAGGCGAAGCTGATGGCCTATCTCGCCTTGCGCGCGCCCGGCGAAGAGCGGCGGCGGGGCTGAAACATGCGTGAACTGGTGCGCACCAACGACGCGGTGCTGATCAGCGCCATCGAGGCGCTGCTCAAGGGCGCCGATATCGGCCACCTCGTGGTCGACCAGAACATGAGCGTGCTCGAAGGCTCGATCGGCATTTTCCCGCGCCGCATTCTGGTCGAGGAAGATCAGATCGACACGGCGCGCCGGCTTTTGGAAGACGCCGGTTTCGGCAAAGAGCTTCGCCCGCCCAAAGGCTGATATCCGGGACGCCTATGCCGGCTGATGCGCCAACTGATATCTCCAAGCAAACGTCAGCCGATCCCGGCGCGTGCAGCGAAGACGCCATCCTTGGCGGCAAGCTCGTGCTGCGTCAGCCGCGGCGCGGCCATCGGTTCGGCCACGATGCGATCTTGCTCGCCGCCGCCGTTGCGGCGCGGCCCGGCGAACACGCGGTCGAATTCGGCGCGGGCGTCGGTGCCGCGGGCCTCGCTCTGGCGCGCCGGGTCGAAGGGCTCGATGTGACGCTGGTCGAGCTCGATCCGGCGCTGAGTTCGCTCGCGGCCGAGAATGCCAACCGCAACGGTCTTTCAGCGCGCGTACGTGCCGTTTGCCTCGATGTCCGGGCGCCGGATGCCGCTTTCACCGCTTCGGGCCTGGTGCTCGCCGCAGCCGACCATGTCCTGATGAACCCGCCGTTCAACACGGCGCAAAATCCCTCGCCCGACGCCATGCGCCGCGCCGCCCACGTCGGCTCGGATCGCATGCTCGGGCAATGGCTCGACGCCGCGGCGCGTCTTCTCCGTCCCGGCCGCGCCGTCACCTTGATTTGGCGCGCAGACGGGTTGACCGAGGTGCTCGCGGCCCTCGCGGCCGGCTTTGGTGCGATCACCGTCCTGCCGGTTCACGGCAAGATCGGCTCGCCCGCGATCCGTGTCGTGGTCCGCGCAATCAAGGCCAGCAACGCCCCGTTGGCGCTTTTGCCCGGCTTTGCGCTCGCTGATAGCGGCGGAAAGCCGACAGTTGCCGCCGAAACCGTTATGCGCGACGGTGCCGCTCTGCCGCTTCTTCGCAGCTGAGCGCGATAAGAATCTACGCTGGCGATCGGCCGGGCTGCTTACGCGTTAGGCATTATGTCGGCAGCGAATTGGAGCGCGCGGCGACTTTCTGCTTCGCTTCGGACCGCATGGGCATGTAGGAAAGCCCAACGAAGACGCTGATCAGCATCAGGAGAAAGTAGATCTTCATGGCTTGCGGGCTCCGCAACTTTGTTGCTCAAACAGCACCAAGCAAAAAGCGTTCCAGGCGTTAAGAAATGGTTACTTGAGAGCAAACGCGACCCTTCATATTTGAGGTTTCATGACTGAGCCGAAGATCGAAACCACGACCGAGCCAAAAATCGCAAAGGGCTCCTCGGGCCTCGCCGGCCGCGCGCTGAGCGTATTGCGGCCGCTCGTGCCCAGCCGTTTTCGCCGTGACAAGCCGGTGGTGCCGGTGGTGCGGCTGACCGGCATCATTGGCTTTTCCACGCCATTGCGGCCGGGCTTGAGTCTCGCCGGCATCGCCCGCACGCTCGACAAGGCCTTCGCGGTCAAGAACGCTCAGGCTGTCGCGCTCGCCATCAATTCGCCGGGCGGCTCGCCGGTACAATCGCACCTGATTTTCCGCCGCATCCGCGAGCTCGCCGCCGAGCACAAGCGCCGCGTCCTTGCCTTCGTCGAGGATGCCGGCGCCTCGGGCGGCTATATGATCGCCTGCGCCGGCGACGAGATCATCGCCGATCCGCATTCGATCGTCGGCTCGATCGGCGTTGTCGGCGGCTCATTCGGCTTCGACAAGCTCATCGCCAAAATCGGCGTCGAACGGCGGCTCTACACCTCGGGCGATCACAAGGCGTCGCTCGATCCGTTCCTGCCGGAGGACCCCGGCGATGTCGAACGTTTGAAGAAATTGCAGCGCGACATTCACGACGATTTCATTGCGCTGGTGAAGTCGCGGCGCGGCGACAAGCTCACCGGCCCGGAAAGCGACTTATTTTCCGGCGAGTACTGGACCGGGCGACGGGCGCTGGAACTCGGACTCATTGACGCCATTGGCGATTTGCGCGGGGTGCTGCGCGAACGATTTGGCGAGAAGGTCGTTACCCCCCTCGTATCCGCCGAACGCGGTTTTTTCGGCCGCCGCGTGCTTGGCGTCGGCGGGGGCGATATACTGGGTCGGGATGTTCTCGGGCGGAACTTTTCCGCGAGTGTTGGTGCAGGTCTTGCTGCAGGTCTTGCTGCAGGTCTTGCTGCAGGTCTTGGTACAGGTCTTGGTACAGGTCTTGCCGAGGACGTGATTTCGGCGCTCGAAGCGCGCGCCATGTGGGCGCGGTTTGGGCTGTGATTTTTAGGAGGCGCACATGCCGCCGGTCATCGTGTTCGCGCTGGGAATGGTGGGAGCGGCTGCGCTCGTGCGCTGGTGCTCGCGCGAAGTGCAGCGCGTGAATGCCGAGCTTAATGACGTGCGGTCTCGCGCCGCCGTGGAACCGGTCGACCGCAACGCCCTGCCGAAGCTGAAGCAGGATCCGAAGACCGGGGAATATCGGCCGGGTTAGAGGGTGATCCCGAAAAGCGGAAGCCGGTTTTCGGGAAAGATCATGCCCCAGGAAAGATGCCGCTATTCATGAATGCCGCGTTCTTTCACCACGCGGCCCCACTTCTCGTATTCCGCCTTCATGAAAGTGCCAAAGCCCTCCGGCGTGCCGCCGACCGGCGTGGCGCCGGATTGCACGAGCTTGTCACGGGTCGCCGGATCTTTGAGCGCGGCATTCACCGCAGCGTTGATTTTCGCAATCACCGCCGGCGGCGTCTTGGCCGGCGCCAGCAATCCGTACCAGTTCGAGGCGTCGGTATTGGGATAGCCTTGTTCGGCCAGCGTCGGCACATCGGGCAGGATGGCGTCGCGCTTGTTCGATGCGGCGCCGATCGCGACCAGATTGCCGCCCTTGATCTGCGAGATCAGCACCGGGATGTCGGCCGGCAGCGCCGTAACCTGTCCGGCAAGAAGGTCGGTCAAAGCCGGCGCGGCGCCGCGATAGGGGACGTGCAGGAATTTCACGCCCGCCGACGCGGCGAGCAGTTCCTGCGCCAGATGCGGCGGTGAGCCGATGCCGGTCGAGGCGACCGCAACGGTGCCGGGCTTCTCCTTGGCGAGCGCGACGAGTTCCTTCGCCGTCTTGATGCCGGACTTCGGCGTGACCGCGAACACCTCCGTCACCGTGGTGACGAGGGCGACCGGCGCGAAATCGCGCAGCGAGTCGTAATGGATGTCCGGCATGATATGCGGCGACACGGTCACTGCGCCGGCCGTCGTCAGGAACAGCGTGTAGCCGTCGGGATCGGACTTGGCGACGAACTCGCCGCCGAGCGTGCCATTGGCGCCAGGCTTGTTGTCGATGATGACCGTCTGGCCAAGCGTCTCCTTCATTTTTTCGGCGACGACGCGGCCGACGAAATCGGTCGGGCCGCCGGGCGGGAAGGCGATCACGATATGGACAGGGCGCGAGGGGAAGTCGTCGGCGCGCGCGAATTGCGGCGCGGCTGAAAATGCGACTGCCGCAGCGGCCGTCATGATGGCTAAGAGTTTGCGCACAACTTCCCCCCTGTCATTTCGCGTCGCCGGCCGGGAATCGGCTATCCGGCTGGGCTGACGCCCTTATCGCGGCCGTGGGCCGCGCCGCTCGATAGCAGCATAGAAGGTCCAAGGCCATGCGTCATGCCGCGCGCAACAGGGCCATCAAGGAGGCTGACGCACAGCCTCGACCTTGGACTTGACCTCGCGCCCGCCATCTACCAACAACGGCGTCCATGAAACCGCCCATGACCGCAAAGACTGTTGCAAAAGCCGAAGCTGCCATGGCGGAATTGCCGGCGATGGCGGATTTGCCGCCCCATATGCGCCCGGACCGCTCGTTCCAGGGCCTGATCCTGGCCTTGCAGCGCTATTGGGCGGATTGGGGCTGTGTCATCCTGCAGCCCTATGACATGGAGGTCGGCGCCGGCACCTTTCATCCGGCCACCACGCTGCGCGCGCTCGGACCGAAATCCTGGAACGCCGCCTATGTGCAGCCGTCGCGGCGGCCCAAGGACGGCCGCTACGGCGAGAACCCGAACCGCCTGCAGCACTATTACCAGTTTCAGGTGATCCTCAAGCCGTCGCCCGACGACCTGCAGGATCTCTATCTGAAATCGCTCTACGCCATCGGCATCGATCCGAAGATCCACGACATCCGTTTCGTCGAGGACGATTGGGAAAGCCCGACGCTCGGCGCCTGGGGGCTCGGCTGGGAATGCTGGTGCGACGGCATGGAGGTTTCGCAGTTCACCTATTTCCAGCAGGTCGCGGGCTTCGAATGCGCGCCGGTGGCGGGCGAGCTCACCTACGGCCTCGAGCGGCTCGCGATGTATGTGCAAGGCGTCGAGAACGTCTATCAGCTCAATTTCAACGGCCGCGACGGCGCGCGGAAGGTGAGCTATGGCGACGTGTTCCTGCAGGCCGAGCAGGAATATTCACGGCACAATTTCGAATTCGCCGACACCGACATGCTGTTTGCGCAATTCCGCATGGCCGAAGAGGCCTGCAAGAAATACCTTGCCGATGGTTGGGGGCCCGCCGAGGCGTCCAATCGCGGCAGGCATCTGATGGCGCTGCCGGCCTATGACCAGTGCATCAAGGCGAGCCACGTCTTCAATCTGCTTGATGCGCGCGGCGTCATCTCGGTGACTGAGCGGCAGAGCTACATTTTGCGGGTGCGCGAATTGGCGAAAGCCTGCGGCGAGGCTTGGCTTGCCACTGAGGGCGGAGGGAAAAGCACATGAGCGGCAGCGGAGAAACTTAAATGAGCGAAATTCCTGAAATCGGCGGACGCAAGCCGATCCCGATCAAGGTCGAGGCCGGCAAGAGCTATTGGTGGTGCGCTTGCGGGCGCTCGAAGGCGCAGCCGTTCTGCGACGGCTCGCACAAGGGCACGGCTTTCGCGCCGCAAGAATGGAAAGCGCCCAAGGACGAGGAAGCCTATTTCTGCGCCTGCAAGCGCTCCTCCCATCAGCCGCTCTGCGACGGCAGCCATAAG
>DATJLN010000043.1:0-2997 GCA_035509535.1 Xanthobacteraceae bacterium
CGGGCTGTCCAGATCGTTTTGAAACATCGAAAGGCAGCGCAGGCAGCCGAGCGCCACCAGGAGATAAAGCATGATCTCGACGACAATCACGCCCTGCTCGAAATAATCGTTGGCCACCACCGGGGCGGAAACGCCGAGCGCGGCGATCATCATCGAGGTATGGGTGAGCAGGCCGCTCGCCTTGTTGTCGATGATCTGCAGGCCGCGGCCGATCACGTTCGGCACCACGGTCTCTTCGTCGGCGACCGCGAGATGCTTCACGTAACGATCGACGTGCTCGCGCGGCAGATCGCGCGTGATGAAGCGATAGAGCGTGCGATCGATCGACCGAATCAGCGACATGACCGTTCCATGTCCCACGCGTTCATCCGCTCAGTCCTCCGGCCAATGTCGGCAGATCGAGCGGGCGGAAACCGTAATGGGCGAGCCAGCGCACGTCGGCCTCGAAGAACGGCCGCAAATCCGGCATGCCGTATTTGAGCATGGCGATGCGGTCGATGCCCATGCCCCAGGCGAAGCCCTGATATTCGTCCGGATCGAGTCCGCAATTTCGCAACACGTTCGGATGCACCATGCCGCAGCCGAGGATCTCCAGCCAGTCGTTGCCCTCGCCGAAGCGAATTTCGCCCTTGTCGCGCCGGCACTGGATATCGACTTCCAGCGACGGCTCGGTGAACGGGAAGAACGACGGGCGAAAGCGCATGCCGACGCGGTCGACCTCGAAGAACGCCTTGCAGAACTCCTCCAGGATCCACTTCAGATGGCCGAGATGGGAGTGCTTGTCGATGACCAGCCCTTCGACCTGATGGAACATCGGCGTATGCGTCTGGTCGCTGTCGCAACGATAGGTGCGGCCGGGAATGATGACGCGGATCGGCGGCTTCTGCCGGAGCATGGTGCGCACCTGCACCGGCGAGGTGTGGGTGCGCAGAAGAAGGCGCGAGCCATCCGGTTTCGGATTGAAGAAGAAGGTGTCGTGCATCTCGCGCGCCGGATGGTCCGGCGGAAAATTGAGCTTGGTGAAATTGTAGTCGTCGGTCTCGATGTCGGGACCTTCGGCCACGGCAAAGCCCATGTCGGCAAAGATCGCGGTCAGTTCGTCGGTGACCTGCGTGATCGGATGAACGCGGCCGATCTCGGTCGGCGCTTCGCGCACCGGCAGGGTGACATCGACGCTCTCGGTATTGAGCCGGGCCGTCAGCGCCGCGTCCTTGAACGCCTCGCGGCGTGCCGCCAGCGCGGCATTGACGCGGTCCTTCAGCCCGTTGATGGCCGGTCCCCTGGTCTTGCGTTCCTCGGACGGCAGCGTGCCGAGCGTCTTCAAAAGTGCGGTGATCGAGCCGTTCTTGCCCAGCGCCGCAACGCGCGCGTTTTCCAGCGCCGCCTCGTCGCCGGCGGCGGCGACCGCGGCGAGGATGTCGCGCTCGAGTTGGGCGGTATCGGCTGGCGCGTCGGTCATGGCGCGTGATCCGGCATGAACGGCAGATCGGTGTCGGACGGGCGGCCGCCGGCCTGCGTCAGCATGGCGTGCACCTGGCCGCGATGATGCGTCTGATGATTGAACATATGGGTGACCAGAACCCAGCGCGGCCGCGTCCATTCGCGCTTGGTGGCGCCGGAGTAATAGGTCTGATCGGCACCGAGCCAGCGATCGTCGACGGCATCGGCCCAAGCGATGATCGCGTTATCGAAGGCGACGCGCTCCGTCTTGAGCTCTCCCCAGTCGGCAATGAGCGAGACCGACTCCGCAATGCCGCCCGGCGGCCGGGCCATGCCGGTGAAGCGGCTCATCCAGCTCTTGTCGCCCCAGAGAATATGACTGAGCGTCTTCTCGATCGAACCGAACCACGCGCCGCGCTCGCGCCGGCGTTCCTCGGCCGGCAGCCGGTCGGCGACGCCGTACAGATTTTCATTCTGCCAGCGATTGTAATGCGCCATGCGCTGGACATAGGCTCTGTCGATCATAGCCAGTCCTCCAAGCGTCATGCCCGGCCTGGTACCGGCATCCGCGTCTTTCGTGCCGCGAAAGAACGTGGATGGCCGGGCTTCGGCGAGCGTAGCGACGCCGCTCCTCGGCGGCTACGCCCGGCCATGACGAATGCAGCTAGGCGAGCGCCGATTTCGCCTGGCCGACAATCGCCTCGAACGCGGCGGGCTCGCGGATGGCGAGATCGGACAGCACCTTGCGGTCCACGACGATGCCGGCTTTGTCCAGGCCGGCAATGAACCGGCTGTAATTCAGCCCGAACGGGCGCACGGCCGCATTGAGCCGCTGAATCCACAGCGCACGGAAGGTGCGCTTGCGCCGCTTGCGGTCGCGGAAGGCGTATTGGTTCGCCTTCTCCACCGCCTGCTTGGCGATGCGGATGGTGTTCTTGCGCCGGCCGTAATAGCCCTTGGCGGCCTTGAGCACCTTCTTGTGCTTGGCATGGGAGGTGACGCCGCGTTTGACGCGAGCCATGACGTATCTCCTTTAACGGGTTCGTTCCGCTCACTCCCGCGCCAGCGGGAATTTTGGGAAAATCTTTAAAAGCGACCCGCCGGCTCCCCGCTTCGCGGGAATGGGCGGCTTTGCCGATCAGCCGTTCGGCAGGAAGTACTTTTTGATGTTGTCGCCGTCGGTCTTGAACAGCACGTTGGTGCCGCGCAGCTGGCGAATTTGTTTCTTGGTGCGCTTGATCATGCCGTGGCGTTTGTGGGACTGGGCATAAAGGACCTTGCCGGTGCCAGTCACCTTGAAGCGCTTTTTGGCGCCCGATTTGGTCTTCATCTTGGGCATTTGGCTCTCCTTATGGCCGCGGGCGCGAGCGCGCGCAGGCCGAAAATGCTCGGAATATGAGCGTGTTGTGCGTGAAGCACGCCGCCGCCACGGCAGCCCTTGATCAGCCGGGCGGCGGAAGGGCGCGGTTATGGCAGAGGGCCGTCGGAATGGCAACCGCAGGCATATCCACAGCGAGCGGCCGCCGCGCCGCCTGACGCGGCGCGGACCGCATGATT
>DATJLN010000044.1:0-48831 GCA_035509535.1 Xanthobacteraceae bacterium
GTTGACGCCTGTCATTTCTTATCCCGAATGCCGCTTGGCTGCTCTTATTGGAGCATGATCTTTTCCGAAAACCGGTTCCCACTTTTCGGGATCATGCTCGCCGGAGCATGATCTTTTCCGACCTTGCCTCGCCCGCCCGAAGCGGGCTTCGCGAAGGCGGAAAACCGGTTCCCACTTTTCGGGATCATGCTCTAGCCACACCGTGCCCACCTGTCCAGGAAACCCCGGCGCAATCGGCGGATTTTGCTGTATAGGGTATGGCATATATAAGTGCTGACGGCGTTGACGGCACGCCAATTTCCCGCCGCGTACTGTGCCGCCGCGAATTGAGCATGGAATGAACGACCACAGCCGCAGCCTCCCCCTCGCCCCGACCCTTCAAGACCGACTTCGCCAGGATGGGCCCCATCGCCGCTTCGCCATGACGGCGGAAATCGCCCCGCCCGTGGCGTTCGACGGCCAGGAACTTTTGCGCAAAGCCATGGCGCTGAAAGGCCTGGCCGATGCGGTGAATGTCACCGACGGCGCCGGCGCCCGCGCCCATATGGCGGCGCTGGCCGCGGCAAGCCTCCTCCTCGGCGCCGGCATTGAGCCCGTGCTCCAGCTGACCTGCCGCGACAAGAACCGCATCGCGCTGCAGAGTGAACTCATGGGGGCAGCCGCACTCGGCATAAAGAACCTGCTCATTCTCACCGGCGACGACCCGAAGGCCGGCGACCAGCCCGACACCAAGCCGGTCTTCGACATCGATTCGAAGACGCTGATGGAAACGGCGCGGCGCCTGCGCGACGATGGTACGCTGCCCACCGGACGCAAGGTCGAAGGCCACGCGGACTTCTTCATCGGCGCCGCCGACATGCCGATCGACCCGCCGGCGGGCTGGCAGCCGTCGGGCCTCCTCGCCAAGGTCCAAGCCGGCGCGCAATTCGCCCAGACCCAGTTCTGCATGGATGCCGCGATCGTGCGCCGCTATGTCGGCGTGCTCGAAGCCGCCGGCATCACCAAACGGCTGGCCATTCTCATCGGCGTCAATCCGCTGCGCTCGGCCAAGTCGGCAGCCTGGATGAAGAGCCACCTGTTCGGCACCATCATTCCCGACGCCTATATCGAGCGCCTGGAAAAAGCCGCTGACCCGTCACGCGAAGGGATCGCGATCTGCGTCGAGCTGATCGAAGAGCTCTCGACCATTTCCGGCGTCGCCGGCGTCCACATCATGGCGCCCGGCAACGACGCGGCGATCCCCGAAGCGATCAAGCAGGCAAGGGCGCGGGTGAAGAGTGTAGCCTAGCCGGGCGGCGCTTCCACGCTCTTGATCTCCACCTCCGACTCCAGCGTGCGGTGCACCGGGCATTTGTCGGCGATCTCCATCAGCCGCTTGTGCTGCTCGGCATCGAGCTCGCCCTCGAAGCTGATGACGCGATCGATGTGGTCGATCATGCCTTCCTTGGTTTCGCACTCGGCGCAATCCTTGGCGTAGATGCGGCCGTGCTTGAGTTTCACGGTGGTGCGCTTGAGCGGCCATTGCTTGCGGTCGGCATAGAGCCGCACCGTCATCGAGGTGCAGGCGCCGAGCGCGGCAAGCAAAAGATCGTAAGGCCCAGGCCCGGTATCCATGCCGCCGACGCTCACCGGCTCGTCGGCCAGAAAGTGATGGCGGCCGGCGATGACCTCCTGCTGCAGATTGGCGGCGCGTGTTTCGCGCACGATGATCTCGCCGGGCTCGCCGGCGTCAGGGTCAACCTCCGCCCCCATCTCCAGGTAGCGCTCGGCCCAGGCGGCGATGACATGGGCCACATAGCGGGCGTCGCGCGGCAGGCGCAAGAGATGATCGGCGCCCGCAAGCGATATGAAGCTTTTAGGATGCTTGGCGGCGAGAAAAATCTTGCTGGCATTGTCGATGCCGACGGTGTCGTCGGTCGGCGAATGAAATACCAGCAGCGCCTTGTGCAGAGCGGCGATGCGGGTCGTGAGATTTTGCTCGGCGATGTCGTCGAGCAGCGTGCGGCGGATACGGAACGGCCGGCCGACCAAGGTCACCTCGATCTCGCCTTTTTCTTTGATCTCATCGACATGATCGCCGAGGAGGCCCGCGACATGTGCGGGATCGAAGGGCGCCGCGATCGTCACCACCGCGCGCGCATCGGGGACGCGATGCGCGGCGGCGAGCACCGCGGCGCCGCCAAGTGAGTGGCCGATCAGGATCGCCGGCGCGCCGACATTCTTGCGCAGGTGATCGGCGGCGGCGACCAGGTCGTCGACATTTGATGAGAAAGTCGTGTTGGCGAACTCGCCCTCGCTGGCCCCAAGACCGGTGAAGTCGAAACGCAGCACCGCGATGCCGCGCAGCTTCAGGCCTTCGGCAATGAAGCGCGCCGCCTTGTTGTCCTTGCCGCAGGTAAAGCAATGCGCGAACAGCGCCACCGCGCGGATGGGCCCGTCCGGCCGGTCGAGCAGCGCGGCCAGCGTCTGGCCCTGCGGATTGGGAAAATCAAAGCGTTCGGCCGGCATCGGGGGCTCCTGTGCGCTGGTGTCCGCCATCTTTATAGGACGGCCTTTGTGACGACGCATGTGGCGAAGTCCATGACAGCGCAATTGTGATCGCACCAACCGTCCGCCACCGCCAGGCCGACAAAAGGTGTTATCTTCGGCGGCCGCGCCACACATTATAAACCGTCCTGGACGATGATCGGCCGCCGCGAGATCTCAACCTCCCACGCGCGATAGCGAGAGGACCCTATGACTTGTCGTGATGATCATGCCTCGCACCACGCAACTGCGGAACTGAATCGCCGCGCCGTTGTCGCCGCGCTTGCATCCGCAGCGACATTGTCTTTCACCCAATTGTCTACGCCGGACGCGCGCGCCGAAGCCGGCGCGGGCACGGCGAGCGCCGAGGACGTCCGCTTCATGAAGATCGCCCTGAACGAAGCCCGGCGCGGCGATTATCCGTTCGGCGCGGTGATCGTGAAGGACGGCAAGGTCATCGCCCGCGGCCGCAATCTCGGGCGCAGCCACGATGATCCGACCGCGCATGGCGAGATGGTTGCGATCCGCCGCTGCCTTGCCGCCCATGGTTCGTCCGCGCTCAAGGGCTCTACCCTTTATACGTCCGGCGAACCGTGCGTGATGTGCATGGGCGCGATCATCTGGTGCGGCGTCGGCAGGCTGGTCTATGCCGCCTCGGTCGCCCAGATCGGGGAAAAGATGAACCAGATCATGATCACGAGCGCCGAGGTCGCTGCGAAGGCGTCGTGGGATCCGATCAAAATCACCGGCGGTGTCCTCGCCAGCGAGGCCGTGCCGATCTTGGCGCGGTAGGCTACGCACCAACGTCTTTCCCGTGCACGCTATTCCAAAAATGCGAAACTTTTGTCGGTGCCGTGCGCGCGTTCGTGCCGAACAATAAATCATATATGGCATGAAATGTTTTTATGGTCTCGTCTCGTACATCGGGACGAGCGCGGCGCAGAGGACGCGGGGAACGCGGCTTTACCTGCTCAGTTCGCGCATCGCCGCATCGAGGCCTTCAATGGTCAGCGGATACATGCGTCCGCCGAGGATCTGCCGCATCAGGCGGATCGAGCCCGTCGTCTCCCATTCACCTTCCGGCACCGGGTTGAGCCAGACGCAAGACGAATAGGTCGTGACGATGCGCTGCATCCAGGCCTGCCCGGTCTCTTCGTTGAAATGCTCGACCGAGCCGCCCGGCGCCACGATCTCGTACGGCGACATCGAAGCGTCGCCGACGAAGATGACTTTGTAATCGTGCGGATAGGTGTGCAGCACGTCCCAGGTCGGCGTGGTCTCGGTCCAGCGCCGCGCGTTCTGCCGCCACACTTTCTCATAGAGACAATTGTGGAAATAAAGGTGTACCAGATGCTTGAACTCGGTCTTGGCGGCGGAGAATAGTTCCTCGGTCGCCTTGACGTGCCAATCCATCGAGCCGCCGACATCGAGGAACAACAGGACCTTGATCGTATTGTGCCGCTCCGGCCGCATCAGGATATCGAGATAGCCCTTGTGCGCGGTGCCCTTGATGGTGCCGTCGAGATCGAGCTCGTCAGGCGCGCCGGTGCGGGCGAATTTGCGCAAGCGCCGCAGCGCGACCTTGATGTTGCGGGTGCCAATCTCGACATCGCCGTCGAGATCCCGGAACTCGCGCTTGTCCCAGACCTTCACCGCGCGGAAATTGCGGTTCTTGTCCTGGCCGATGCGCACGCCCTCGGGATTGTAGCCGTAAGCGCCGAACGGCGAGGTGCCGCCGGTGCCGATCCATTTGCTGCCGCCCTGATGGCGGCCTTTCTGTTCGGCGAGGCGCTTGCGCAACGTCTCGAGCAGCTTGTCGAGGCCGCCCATGGCCTCGATCTGCTTCTTCTCTTCCTCGGTGAGGTATTTCTCGGTGAGCTTCTTGAGCCACTCGGCCGGGATTTCGGCGGTCAGCGCCTGTTCGATCAGATCGAGCCCCTTGAAGACATGGCCGAAGACGCGATCGAACTTGTCGAGATTGCGCTCGTCCTTCACCAGAGCCGCACGCGACAGATAATAGAAATCCTCGACACGGCGGCCGGCAAGATCCTTCTCCATCGCCTCCATCAGCGACAGGTATTCGCGCAAAGTCACCGGCACGCCGGCGGCTTTCAGCTCGTGGAAGAAGGTCGTGAACATCGCTGGCCCATCTTGTCTGCGGCAAATCTAGTGCGCGAATGGAGTGCCGTCGAGAACCGGCTCCCGTGCGTCTTGGCGCGTCACCGCGGCTTGTGCAGCCAGAGCTCGAATCCGATTGCGTCCATGCGCAGATCGCCATGACGAAATTGCGATTGCGATGCCAGTTGCGCAATCGCTTCCTGGGTGTAGGCGCGTTTCTTCAACATGGTGTTGAAGATGAATTTGATCAGCGCGGCATTGACCGCACCCTTGCCCTGAAGGTAACCGCTGAGATCCTGTGCGGAGAAATCCTTGCGCAGATCGATGATCACCGCATCGCAGCCCGGCTTGAGCACGCGATGGATCTCGTTCAGGGCAGCGAGCGGCTGGCTGAAGTTCTTGAACGCCGCCCTGCAGAAGATGAAATCGAAGGCGTTCATCGGATACTGCAAGGCGGCGGCGTCACCCTCCTCAAAAGCGATATCGAGGCCGGCCTTTTCGCCATTCTCGTTGGCGATGCGCACGAAGGTCCGGCTGATATCGGCGCCGACCATGCGGCAGCGGACCAGCTTGGCGACCTCGATGGCGAGATAGCCGGGACCCGGCGCAATCTCCAGCACGCAGGAGCCGGGCTTGATGTGCGAGGCAAGACGCTGCGCGGTGTTCTTGAACTCGACCAGGTCCTTTGCGGTCTGCCGCGCGTACCATCGAGCGACGGCACCTTCCATGCCGAGGCCCTTGTAGCCCTTCGGGGCGACGGATCGGTTCTCTACGTCTGCAATCATGCTCTCCTCCATTGCAACAGCAGAATGACCGCGTCGCGGTTCGACGCGGCTGTCGTCGCGGAGCAGAGGCTGGTAAGTTGGGCATGCGGACCTTAAGACCAGCGCGCTCCGCGTGTTCGGGCTTGGGTTCAAGGCCCCGGCGATGTTCCAGCATCGTCGGGGCTGCCGTGATCAGGTCATCGGCGCGCCTCCAAATTCCTTGTAGAGCTTGGCCAGCGTGGCCTCACGGTCTTCGTGAACACCGCGCCACAGATCGAGCGGACCCCAGCCGCTCGCGATGCGCTTGATCAGGTCGGCGACGAAATGCTGTTCGGCCCTGAGCAGCGCGAGGTGGTATTCGCTTTCGACAAGAAACAGCGGCGGCAGGCTTTTCAGCGCGGGCGCATTGAAATGCGCCTCGAGCCCGGCCACCTTGGCTTCGAGCCGCGTCAGCCTCCGACGCAGCACGGCCAAGGCTTCATCAGGCGGCAAGACCGGCAACAGGCACAGTGCGGCTTCGAACCGCGGATATTCCTTGACCGGCTCGCCGATGAGATCGGTCATCCAGGCGTGCAACTCATCGCGTCCGGCAGCGGTGATCTCGTAGATCGTTCGCTCCGGCCGCTTGCCGTCCCGCTCCGTCTCGCGCGCGGCAATGAAGCGGCGCCGCAGCAGAAGATCGATCACGGTGTAGAGCGAGCCGTAACGCAGCTTGATGCTCTCCTCCTTGTGCCGCTGCCGCAGGACCACGCCCATCTCGTAGGGATGCATCGGCCGCTCGAACAGCAGCGCCAGCACCGCCAGCGCCAATGGATTGGAAGGATGCGATCGCTCGGTCACAGCTTTATCCTCAGCCGATTATCCGTATACGGATATACGTCTACGTCTATATGGTCAAGACCGCTTGGCAATTTCTAAGATATATCTTGCGTTATAGCATGCTATGATCTATCTAACGATATATCTTTCAAATGGAGAATACAAATAATGCATAGACATCATGGACATCGTGGCTACGGCGAGCGTGACGAACGCGGCGAATGTGGCTCACGTGGCGAGCAATGGGGCGCCGGACGCCATCGCCGCGGCCGTTTCGGCGGCTTTGGTTTCGGCGGACGCCATGGCGAATTTCGCGGTGGCCCCGACGGCATGGGGGGCGACGAGATGATGCGGGCGCGCCGCATGCTGGCGCAGGGTGACCTGCGGCTTCTGGCGCTCGCGCTCATCGCGCAAGCGCCGCGGCACGGCTACGAGATCATCAAGCTGGTCGAGGAAAAGACCGGCGATTGGTATTCGCCGAGCCCCGGCATCGTCTATCCGACGCTGACCTATCTCGAAGAGGCCGGTTACGTCACCGCCGCGGCTGAAGGCTCAAAAAAGCTCTACACCATCACCGACGAAGGCAAAGCCTATCTCGAGGCCAATCGCGACATCATCAAAGTCGTGCTCGCCCGGCTCGAGGCGATCGGCGAGCGGGTCGGCCGCTGGCGGCGCGCAGCACGCAGTGAACGCGAGGCCCCATTGCCGCCGCTGGTCGAAGCCGCCATCAGCCATCTGCGCGAGACGGTCGCCAAGCGGCTTGAAAGCGATGCGGATGCCGAAGCGCGGCTGGTCGAAATCCTCGCCCGCACCGCGGCCGATCTGCAGCAGCGGAGTTGACGTTTCTCTCTCATGACGCCGTCGGTGCGGCTTCCGGCGTTCGGATATGCTCCGGCCGGACGCCGAGCCCGAGCAGGCGCGCCGGGATTCGCCGCAGAATCGGGAATAGATCCATCAGCTTGAACAGGAGCGGCGGCTTCGGTCGCGTCGTGCCCTGCAGGGCCGGACCGATAATGCGGTTCTGCATCGTCAGTTGAATCCGCTGCGTCATCTGAGCCGGAAACGCGCGGCGGCGCTGGATCGCTTCCAGATCGGCGTCGGTCGCTTTGCCGGCCTTGAGCGGCGCGGCCAGACGATTGGCGGCGGCCACGGCGTCCTGCACGGCGATATTGACGCCGACACCGCCGATCGGCGACATCGCATGCGCGGCGTCGCCGATGCAGATCAGGCCCGGCCGCCACCACTGGCGCAGACGATCGACCGCCACGGTCAGAAGCTTCACGTCATCGAAGCTTTTGATCTCGCCGATACGGTCGGCAAGAAACGGCGAGAATTCCACGACGCGCTTGCGGAAAGCCTCGATACCGGTCGCCTGCACCTTGTCGATGCCGCCCTTGGGGATCACATACGCGCACTGCCAATAGTCGGTGCGATCGAGCATCACCAGCAAGGCGCCGGATTCGATATGACCGAAGGTTTCGGGATCGTCCGTCGCCTTGCGCGTGATGCGAAACCACAAGACATCCATCGGCGCTCCGAAATCGTCGCTCTGCAAGCCGGCTTTGGCCCGCACCGTCGAATGCCGTCCGTCGCAGCCCACGACGAGATCAGCGCGAATATCCAATTCCCCTTCCGGCGCCTTGGCGCGGATGCCGACGACGCGCCCGCCCTCTTCGACCAGATCCGTGGCTTCCGCGCACATGCGCAGATCGAAGGTCTTGTAGCGCTTGCCGTGGGCCGCCAGGAAATTGAGAAAATCCCATTGCGGCATCAGCGCGATGTATTTGCACTGGGTCGGCAGATGCGTCAGGTCGATCACGCGCAGGTGCTCGTCGCCGATCTGCATGGTCAGCCGCGCCACTTGCGAATGCGGCAGCTTGAGGAATTCATCGAGCAGGCCCAGTTCGTACATTAGTTGCAGCGTCGAGGGATGCACCGTATCGCCGCGAAAATCGCGGAAGAAATCCTGGTGCTTTTCCAGCACCGCGACGTCCACACCGGCGCGGGCCAGGAGAAAACCGAGCATCATTCCGGCCGGTCCGCCGCCGACGACACAACATTGCTTCCTGAGCGGCGTATTGGTCATGGCTCTTGCCTATTCATGTCCGTTACATGTTAATGTTCGCGGGCTTAACGTGCGCGGGCTTTCGGCAAGCCGGACCAAAGTGTCACGCCGCTCGCCCGTTGATAGTGCCGCCCTCACATTTCCGCCGCAACCGGGGTGCTAGAAGGTCGGAACAGGTTCCCGTCTTTTCCGGTCATGCGCACTTTCCTTATCCTCGCATTCGGTCTCTTCATCGTCCTTGGCTTGGCGCCCCGCGACTCGGCTTTTGCCCAACTTGCGGGCACCGGCGATTTTCATATCCAGTGGGAGGTGAAGAACCGGTTCCGCCTGTTCCGCAACGAGGCCGATTTCCTGCGCCTGGCCAAGGAAAGCCGCGGCGACGGCATCCTCGCGCAGGAGCGGCGATTGGAGACGGCGAGCGACGGTCTCGGCTGGGCCAAGGATGTCGTCGGCAATCTGTGCCTCGACGGCTACGGCGAACTGCTCGACACCTGCACACGCGACGGCGAGCGCGAGAGCTATCTCAATCCCAAGGACCATCCGGTCGGCGTAAGCCTCACCGGACCGCTGCCGCAGGACGCGACCTGCGTCTGGAATTTCGATGACGGCGACGGTCCCGTGCGCACCATGAATGCGCCGTGCAATCAGGAAGTCAGGTTGCGGGTGCGTTCCGGCAAGACCACGGTCGCCACTGTCGACGTGCCGCTCGGCGACGGCACCGCGCAGCGCGTCGCCACCGAGATCGCGGTGCGCGATGTCCTCATCGCCGGGCTTGGCGATTCCATCGCTGCCGGCGAAGGCAATCCGGATGTCGCGGTCGAACTGGACGGCGGCTTCTGCTTTCGGCGCTTCTTTCGCGGCAATGGCAGCCAGTATTACCGGCCGAGCCGCGCCGGCTATCGCGACGACCGGTCCTGCGAGATCAGTTCATCGAATCCGACGGCGGCGCGCGACTGGGCGCAGCACGGCGCGCGCTGGATGAACCCGGCCTGCCACCGCTCGCTGTACAGCTATCAGGTCCGCGCCACGCTGGCGCTCGCGATCGAACAGCCGCACATTGCAGTGACGCTGATCCCGCTGGCCTGCACCGGCGCCACGATCGCGAACGGCATGTTCTCGAGCCAGCGCGCCGACGATTGCCCCTGGGTCACCGGGATCGAAACCTGCTCGGGCACCGCGCCTGCGCAATTCGGCGAGCTCAAGAACATCATGGCGGCGGTGCACAAACAGCAGCCGAACCGCAATCTCGATCTGATCCTGCTGACGGTCGGCGCCAATGACGTGAACTTTGCCGGCCTCGTCGCCAACGTCATCGTCGACTCGCTGACCGAGCGCCTCCTGCTCAAGCAGGGCGGCTCGATCGCGAGCGTCGCCGACTCGCAAGCCGCGCTCGACGAGGATCTGCCCGGCGAATTCTCGCAATTGCGCACCGCGCTGAAACCTTACGTCGGCGGCAATCTCGATCGCGTCGTTTACGTCTCTTACGGCAATCCGGCAATGCAGAGCGAGAACACGCCCTGCCCCGGCGGCCGCGATGGGCTCGACGTGCATCCGGCGTTCGGCGCCGATGCCGAGCGGCTGCGCGCCGCGGCGCAATTCGTCGAAAACAAGTTCCTGCCCAAGCTGCGCATGCTCGCGACGTGCGACGGCAACAAGATCTGCAAGGATCCGAACACCGAGCGCATGACCTTTGTCGACGGCCATCAGGCGGCCTTCGAGCGCCACGGCATGTGCGTGCGCGCCGACACCGATCCCGAATTCGACCGCAATTGCTTCTCCAAAACCGGCAACAGCTTTTCCGACGATCCGAACACCGCGCCGGACAATCCGATGGCCTGCGGCGAGCCGCCGAGCAATTATCAGCCATACATGCCGCGCGGACGCTGGATCAGGACGGCGAACGACAGCTATTTCGTCGCCATGACCTATCCCGAAGGCATGCCGGCGGTGCTCAAGCCGAGCGACATCCACGACGCGCTTTGGGGCGTGCTCTCCGCCGTCTATGGCGGCGCGGTGCATCCGAGCGCCGAAGGTTATGCGGCGATGGCCGATGCGGCGCTGCCGGCGATCCGCGGCGAGCTTGGTCTGCCGCCACCGCCGAGCTTCAGCGCTGAATCGCTGCCGCCGCCGACGATCGCCCCGTCGCCCGCGCCTGCGACGCCGATCCCTGCCGCGCCCGTGCCCGCCGCCGGCGCGCCAGTGCCGCGGACGCCGTAAGCGGAATCAAGTTCGAAGTGTTGCTCGCCCTTTAAAGCGAACCAAAAAATCAGCTTCGAAAGCCGCGCGCAAATGTCAACCTCGCAGCGCGGCGTCGCCTCGCAGCAGCCGCGTGCCCCATCACTCAGATTCCGCTTCGCATCCGAAGCGCGCGACATCATCTCGAAGCGAAATGTCGCCGGCCTCACCAAACAAAGTTCGAAGTCGGCACGAGCGGACGATTGACATACGCCAAATACCGGACGCGGTGACCTTCCGCGCACGGCTGCGCTCGAAGTACTTCCATGCAAAGCCGGAAGGTTCTTGGCGTTGAGCGTCAAGAAGCCGCAGGCTGGATTTTATCGCAACAACCAGTCTATCTTTCTGTGCCGGCGATGGAGAAGCTGTCATTGACTGGGGGTAATCGCGGATGTCTGTTGGCGGTCAAGATCAGTCGGCGCGCCGATTAACGTCGCCGCAGAAGATATTGCGCGGCCAGGGACGCAGCTTAGCAAACTTCTTGTCGGGCAATCCGGTCACGGGCGTGATCTCGCGCGGACGCGCGGTATTGTTCGCGCTCGGCGCAGGCTGCCTCTTCATCCTGATCCTGACGCTGATCTTTCCCAAAGACAGCTTTGGCGCGACTTTGCTGCTGGAGCACAGCCGAGAATCGCCGTTTCCGTATCCTTTTACCATCCAGAACTTGATGCACCTGCTGTTTTGCGTCGGGCTCGGCGAGCTTTTCGTTCGGTCACGCGTCGGGTCATGGGAAAACGCCCAGATCGACGCTCATTTCCTGCCGGAAGACGACGCAACAGTGCTGCGGATCGAGGACCTCGGGGCGATCCGGCGAAAGGTCGCAAACCGCTTTGACGGCGACAACGGCTTCCTCGCTTCGCTCATCAACATGGCCGTGCTGCAACTGCAATCGACCCGCTCCATCGATCAGGCTGTGAACGTGCTTTCGACCTCTCTGGGCTTGCTCGAAAGCAAGGTCGAGCAGCGCTATGCCATGGTGCGCTATCTGGCCTGGGTCATTCCGACCTTGGGATTTGTCGGCACGGTATCCCATCTCGGCAACGCGCTGCGTCTCGTCGATCCTAATCACATGAACATCGGTGACGTCACCACCGCGCTCGCAATCGCCTTCAACACGACGCTCGTGGCGCTGATCGAAAGCGCGATATTGGTGCTGATCCAACACATCGTGGAGACTCGTGAGGACGCCGCGGTCGGCCGCGCCGGCGAATACTGTCTCAAGAACCTGATCAACCGGCTCTACATGGCGTGACACGAGCGGGCAGGCTGCTCCAATGGCTCGGCGCAATCGCGAGATCAACATCTTCAATATCGCCTTCCTCGACGTCATCACCGGCGCCATGGGAGCATTCGTTGTGCTGGTGCTGTTGTTGGCGCCCTATTATACCGGCGCCAGCGTCAACACATTGAAGAACCAGCAGGCTGCGCAGGCCGCCGTCGATCGCGCGCAGACGAGCCTGCAACAGGCCCGGCAAAGCGGCAGCGACGCTGAAGCGAAACAAGCGCTGGAGAAGGCGCAAGCCGCGCTCGACGACGCGCGCCAGCGGCTTGACGCGCTGAAGCACCAGCTCGATCAGCTGTCCGCGCAAAACAATCGGCTAACCGCCCTCGACGATCAGCAGCAACGGCAGATCGCGGAGCTGCAGCAGCAGGCCGCGCAAACAACCAAGCAGGCGCTCGATCGTGCCGAACAGACTTTGGCGGCGGCGGATAAGGCGGTCCAAACCGGCGACATCGAAACATTGAAACGCCTCCTTGCGCAAGCGCGCGCCGATCTCGCCGAAGCGCGCAAGCAACTGGACGCGCTGCAGCGGCAACTCAACGAAACCCAGACGGCCCTGCGCCAGGCGCGGGATCAGGTCGCGGCGCTGCAGCGCCGGCTTGACGAAGCACAGGCCGCATTGGCGCAGGCACACGACCGGATCGCCGATCTCGAGGCCAAGCTGGCCGAGGCGCAGGCAGCGGAGCAAGAAGCTGAACGGGAGCGTGACCAGGCGCGGCAGGAACGCAATGACGCGCGCGCCAGAGCCGACGCGGAAAAGCAGACGCTTGCCGAAGCAGCAGCGCTGCCGACGAGTTGGCTGCTGCTGGACTTCAAAGCCGCGCCGGGTTGCGCCGCCGAGTTCCAGCTGCGCACCGACGACACGATCGAGACCGCCCCACAATATTCAGGGTTCGATTCCGCACAGGACCGGTCGGCCTTTTTGGACCGCTCGGTGCAGCAAGTGACATTTGCTCCGCTTGGCACTCCGGCTGGTTTCAATCCGGCGCAGCCTTACCGTGCGCTCTACATGATTCCGGTCGTTCAGGGAGTGCGATTTCTGATCGGGCTAACGCCGATAAAGTTGCCGCCCGAGCGGCCTTCGGACAAAAACAGTTCGGCTCCGATTCAACAATTTTTCAGCAGCCTCGCGGCGGGTCGAACGGAGGGCGGCTGCGCCATTGCGTTTGGCTTTTCCTGGACCCAGAAGCTTCCCAACGGAGCGTCAAAGGCGCTGTGGACATCCCGCACTTCGCCGGTCGAGATTTCGGGGACGCATCCCGTCCTGTTCCTCTCGTTTCCGCCGCGCGACATGCAGCATCCTTACGCCCTCGCACCGGAGGAAGTCGCGCAGTGGAAAAAAGCGACGGGTGATGGCGTCGGCCCGACAGATGCGGCGATCCAGCCGTCCACGCAACCGCAGCCGCCGGCGGCGCGAGCGCCCTTCGGACCCCCCGTGGAGAGCCACGGGACGACCGGACAGGAGAAGCATTGATGTCACGCCTCGTCCGCTGCATCGACGGTCACGTCTTCGACGCTGAAACAACGAATCAATGTCCCGTCTGCGGCGCTTTGGTTGAACTTCCGCCGGCGCCCAAAGCGGTCGAACCGAAAGCCGCACCGTCCTTTGCGCCGACGGCCGATCCGGCGTCAGCCCCCGTTTCTTCGCCCTCATCGGGGCGGCGATCATGGTTGATCGTCGGAGGCGGTTTCGCCGTCGGCATAGGCGCCGCCGCTCTGGCATTCGCCTGGCTGTCCTTTTCGCACTCGGCCTCCTCCTCCGGCGGCCCGACAGCTCCATTGACCAACCAAACCGGCCCAGGGCCGGTATCGCCGAGCCCTCAGGCGCCGCAGAACAAACAGCCGACGGATCGCGCCTCAATCGCGCCGCCGACGCAGTCCGGCAGGATCGCCGACCGCGAGCCAAACCAGCAACCAGCCGCGCCAGCGGCAGCCAAGCTCGGCGAGCCACTGCAATCGGCTCTCGCGGTCGCCCAAATGAACGCCGCTATCGGTCGTGATGAGTATGCCGAGGCGCAAAAGATGGCGGACAAGCTCGCCGCGAAGGGAAATGCAGCGGCGATTTTCGAGCAGGGAATTCTGCTGCAATTCGGACCGGAAAAAGATCTGACGCGCGCGCGCGAGCGCTTCCGCACATCGTACAAGCTCGGCAATCCGCTATCGGCTTTCGCGCTCGGACGCTTGCTGGAAGAAGGCCTCGGCGGTCCGCCCGATATAGAACAGGCCAAGCGGCTCTATATTTTTGCCGCCGCAAGCGGAGTGCCGGTCGCCCAGCAAGCCCTGCAACGGCTCCATATCGAAAACGAGCTCGGCACGACAGCTACTCAGGACTATGAGAAGATCCGCACAGGCAACGGCAACGCCGCCGATTTTGCGCGTCTGCAAAGCCTGGTCGAAGCGCCGAGCACGTCAGCCATGTGCCTCATGGGCTGGCTATATCTGGACGGCAAGTCTGTCCCGGTGGACTATGCCAAGGCTCAGCAATTGCTTCAGCCCGGCGCGGCCGAAGACAATGCATTGTGCGAATGGGGCATGGGCTTGATTGCCACCATCGGGACGCCGGGCTTTCCGCGCAACGATGAGGAAGCCGACGGCCTTCTCCGCCTGTCGGTGCGTAACGCGACGTCCGGCTCGTTCCCCGACCAGGTTCGGCGTCAAATTGCGACGGTCGAAGAGCGCATGAACGGGGCGCAAAAATCGCAGGTCGTAAAACTGCTGCAGGACGCTTTGCAGCCGAGTGCGACGGCAACGAACGATGCCGGCACTTTCTCCTTGCAGGCCTGGCAGGCGGCGCCACGGCCCTCCGGCGAGTGGTCGCGCCTTGATCTCGCCCGTCGGTTCCTGAAAGCCACCAGGCTTGAAGGCTCGGAGCGCGGCCAGGTCCTCACGCTGCTCGGCGAGCCGGGCTATTCGGGCGTGGAATACGATTCTCTCGGCGCCGGACCGATCGGCGGCAGCGACTTCTACCGCTTGACCGATAAAAACGACTGGGTCCTCGGCGTCGTCTACGACGCCGCAAACAAAGTCACTCGGGCAATGATCGATAACAGCTCGTGCGACTGCTACGTTTGCGACAAGCAGGCGCCGACCGTGCCGAACGATGTGGTCAACGACGTTGTCGCGAAGAAGGACAATACGAAGCAGGCCGGGAACAGTTTCACTGGATTCCACCAGGCAAACCCAAGCATGTCGATTGCCGGATTCGAAAGCCTGATTGGACGAGGCGGAAAGCGCCTGCTTCATTATGATCCGGGATCGAACACCGATCCGCGACTCCCCAGCAACGCCCGCAGCGATTATGACGATGTCTGGCGCATTGACGGCGGCGGCCCCCACCGCTTTCTCGATGCCTCCGGCACGAGGCTCGGCGGCCTGCTTGACAAAAATCTCCTCGGCGAGCGGACCGTCAACAGCTACACGATCATCAAGATGTATCCGGAGTGTCTTCCTCCGTGACGGCTAGCGCCGATCGCAGAAACTTCGCGTTGAGACGTGATTTTTCGGAAAACCGGTATCCGCATTTCCGGGTCGTGCTCTAACGTCGACCTCGAGAGACGCGAGATGTACCGTCCGCGGGGATCACGCCGGCTGCTTTTCCGCGGCGACGCCGAGCTTCTTCTGCAGGCTCGTCGAAGACGTGGTGTATTGAAACACCAGCCGCTTGTCCGGATAGACATAACGGTGCGCCTTCTGCGCCATCAGCGCGCCTTCGTGGAAGCCGGACAGGATGAGCTTGAGCTTGCCGGGATACCAGTTGATGTCGCCGACGGCGAAAATGCCCGGCACGCTGGTTTCGAAGCTCGCGGTCTCGACCGGGATGAATTCGTTGTCCTTGAGCTCGAAGCCCCAATTGGCGACCGGACCGAGCTTCATGGTCAGGCCGAAGAACGGCAATATGGCATCGCAGGCGATCTCGAAGGTTGAGCCGTCGTTCGATTTGCCGATCGCCTTTTGCACCTGGCCGTCATTGCCGACCAGCGAAGCCACCTGGCCCTGCACGAAATCGATCTTGCCCTCGCCGACCAGCGCCAGCATCTTGTTGACGCTGTCGGGCGCGGCGCGGAATTCGGCGCGCCGGTGCAGCAACGTCAGGTGCTTGGCGAGCGGCGCCAGATTGAGCGTCCAGTCGAGCGCGCTGTCGCCGCCGCCGACGATGAGAATGCGCTTGTCGCGGAACGCCTCCATCTTGCGTACCGAATAGAACACCGACTTGCCTTCATAGGCTTCGATGCCCTGGATCGGCGGGCGCTTGGGCTGGAACGAGCCACCGCCGGCGGCGATGACGACGATCTTGGCCTCGAAGACCTTGCCCTGATCGGTCGTCACGCGGAACAGCGGCTCGCCGATCTTCTCGACATTCTCCACCATCTCGTTGAGATGGAATTGCGGATTGAACGGCTTGATCTGCTCCATCAGCGAATCGACGAGACCATGCGCGCTGGTCACCGGAATGCCGGGAATGTCATAGATCGGCTTCTCTGGATAAAGCTCGGCGCACTGGCCCCCGATCTTGTCGAGAATGTCGATCAGATGGCACTTCATGTCGAGCAGGCCGAGCTCGAATACCGCGAACAGGCCGACCGGCCCTGCGCCAATAATGACAACGTCGGTTTTGATCGGTTCGCTCATATCGTATCCACGCTCGGTTCAGCTTCAGCAAATTGTCGGGGAAGGCGATTGTGTAGCGCGCCGCACCCGGCATTGAAAGAGGCGGCAAAGGGCCGGCAATGCACCCGACTCATGGCCACTAAGTCAAGCGCCGGTGCTGGAGCCCGCGGTTCCGGTCAGGCTTTACCGGTCAGGCTTTACCGGTCAGGCTTGGCGGCTTGGCGTCGTGACCACGAGGCCGTCGAGTTCCTCGGTGACCTTGATCTGGCAGGACAACCGCGAATTCGGCTTCACTTCGAAGGCGAAGTCGAGCATGTCCGCCTCCATCGGCGACGGCTCGCCGACCTTCTCGCGCCAAGCCTCGTCGACATAAAGATGGCATGTCGAACAGGCGCAAGCCCCGCCGCACTCGGCCTCGATCTCGGGCACGCCGTTTTTGATCGCCGTCTCCATGACGGTGGAGCCGACTTCCCCCTCCACCGTGCGGGCAGTGCCGGTGGAATCAATAAAAGTGATTTTCGCCATGATGCGGATTTTGCGGTTTTGGGCTGATTGAACCGGTGAAAATGGCGAGCCGAGCGCCCGCGAACCGGCTTCTTCTATCCGCTCACGGCGGGCAGCGCCAGTATCAGCAATCGTTAGGTTCTCGTTTTGCGCATGTCGTTGCCGGAAACCATGTCGTTGCCGGAAAACTGGCATCCGCTTTTCCAGGACACATCAAGGAAGAAAGATTTTGCCACGACGGCTGATGGCCCCGGAGCGGACATTTCGACCGGAGGTCGACCGCCAGACGGCCGGCTGAGCTAACGCGTCCGCGCCAGTTCGGCCACCAGGCCGCTCAGGCGCGTGCCGATCGCGGCTGAAGCTTCAAGGCTTGCGGCCTTGAGCTCGGTGACCGCCTCTTCCATTGCAGAGGCGTCGCCCTCGCCGCTTGCGGCACTCTCGACCAGTTCGGCTGCGCGCGCCACCCGCCATGCGCCGACGCCGCGAGCCGAACCTTTCAGCGTGTGCGCGGCGGCTGCAGCGAGCGCCTGGTCCGGACCGACGATGCGGCCGAGCATGATGGTTGTCTGACGGACGAACAATTCGAGCACTTCGCGTTCGAGCCGCCGGTCGCCGAGTGTCATGCGCTCGAGATGGGTCTCGTCGATGATGGTCGTCTTTCGGTCGCGGTCGGTGGCTGTAGCCCGCACGCTCGATACCCTCACGCAAGCCCTCCCCGCCGCTTGTGCACGATGTGCACAGCTTTGCGCAAAGCCCGAAAGAAATTGGGCGATTTCCTGCTGATGGTTTCACGGCAATGGTAAGCAAATCCTTATCGAAACCGTGTGCGAGGCACGAACGTGCAGCCAGGCGCCAAATCGCACGGGGATCGTGCAAATTATGTGTTCAAAACACGGCTTTTTGTTCGCCGCGATAGGGTCGGCCGCAAGCCGGCCGCATTGTTGACCGCAGATTGACGGTAACATTTGCCGGAACTTGGCGAACAAGCGAAAACACGGTGAATAACTCGTTAACGATGATTAAAGGACTGTTACCAATCCGGTTTTATTCGATCTGCCAGAACGATAGGATAGTCCGTAGCAGCGGGACTTGAGGGCGTAATTGGGGCAGGCCCTCACCCAGTGAGTAGTGAGTAATGTGACGATGACGCGCTCGTGGCGCGGCTTTGAGCGCTCCGGGATGTCAGGCGGACATTCGGAGCCGTTCTCAAGCCGACCTAGTCAGGCGTAACACGCGAGGCGACGACCGAGATGGCCAATTACCCGAAAAAGATGATGGACCCGACGGAAGCGGCGCTGTCGGCAATCCAGGAAGCTCTGAACATCCCGGACGACGAAGCGACTGCAACGCCGCAAGCCGAGCCTGAGGACGGCCCTGAAGACTGGCCGGAAGGCAGACCAGAAGGCAGACCAGAAGGCATGGCCGATCTGTTTGCCGGCGACACGCGCTCGCGCCGCCAACCCAACCAGACTGCCGCGCCAGCGCCTGGTCAGGCCGCCGCTCAACCGGCCTTTCCGGAGCCGAACGACGATACCAGTGCGATCGGCACGCGCGATCTTTCGGCGCGGTCTGGCCGCGTCGCCAATGACGACCAGCAATCCATCGGCCAGGTCCTGCAGGCGCTGCAGCGCCGTCCGGCGCGCTCGTCCTATTTTGTCGCCACCGCTTTTTCTACCGCCTGGCTCATCGGCTGTCTGTTCTTGTCCTGGGCCTTCCTACCCGACCTCACCGCCGCTCTGGGACCGAGCCGGTCGCCAGCGGCGCTGATGATCGGCCTGTTCGCCGCCGCGCTGTTGCCGGTGATCTTCTTCTTCGGCGTCGCCCATATGGCTTGGCGCGCGCAGGAACTGCGCCTGATCGCGCAGTCCATGGCGCGGGTCGCCGTGCGGCTTGCCGAACCCGAGGGCATGGCGCGCGACTCCATCGTCACGGTCGGCCAGGCGATCCGCCGCGAGGTGGCAGCCATGGGCGATGGCGTCGAGCGGGCGCTGGCGCGCGCCAGCGAGCTCGAAGCTCTGGTGCAAAGCGAGGTCGCCGCTCTCGAACGCACCTATAGCGACAACGAAGTGCGCATTCGCGGGCTCCTGCAAGAACTCGCAAGTCAGCGCGACACCCTGGTCGGCCAGGCCGAGCAGGTGCGTTCGGCGCTCAACAACGTGCAGGTCGACCTGACCCAGGATCTGTCCACGATCAGCGAGCTCGTCGGCCAGCAGGTCAATGAAGCGGCCATGCGGATCACCCATTCGCTTGCCGAGCGCGGCGAGAACATCACCGAGCAGCTCAGCCAGATCGGCGACAATATGATCGGCCAGCTGGGCGAACGCGGCGGCGAATTGCTCGACCGCCTCGAGGCGGCGAGCGATGAGACCGTGCGTGCGATCGCGGCCGCCAGCGACCGCCTCTCCGCGAACCTGAATTTCAAGACCAATCATATCGGCGAGGAGTTCGCCGAAATCGCGACCGGCATCGAAGACATGATGATCGAGCGGCTCGACCGCGTCACCGAAGGCTTCTCCGAGAAATCGCTCGCCGTCGTCGACCTGATGATCGGCCGATCGCAGGAACTGACCGACGCCATCATCGACACGTCGAGCCAGTTGGCCGAAACGATCGCGACCCGCGCCGACGAGGTCAATTCGACGCTGAAATCGTCGGGCGAGTCGCTTCTGCTCGACCTCGATCTGCGCGGCGGCGAAGTGGCCACGAAGATGAAAGAGGCCGCCGACAGCGTTGCTGAATCGCTCGCGGCGCGCAGCGAGGGCATGACCGACTCGATGCGCGAGACCGCCGAACATGTCGCCGGCGTGCTCTCGACCCGCAGCGACGCGGTAAAGGAAATGCTCGCCACCCGCCTCACCGCGTTCGAGGAAATGTTCAACCATACCGGCGCCGAGCTTGGCGAGCGGATCTCGCGCGACTCCTCGACGCTGGGCAATCTCATCACCCGGCATCTCGCCGAATTCGACCGCACGGTGAAAACCTATGGCGCGGAGCTCGTCGAACGGCTTGGCGCGCGCACGCAGGACGTCTCCGAGTCGATGCGCAGCTATGTCGACAATTTCGACAACCGCGTCACCTCGAAGGCCAATGAGGTCACGACCGTCCTCGACCAGCGCCTGAGCCGGTTCCAGGAAGCGATCGACAGCCGCTCGCAGACGCTGACCGACGCGCTGTCCGCCCGCCTTGTCGACATCTCCAAGACGATCAGCGAGAGCGGTAAGGACGTCGTTGCCTCGCTGGACAAGCGCATCAACGACGCCACCACGGTCATCGACGCGCGCGCGGTCAAGCTCTCCGACACGATCAGCGACCGCATCGCCAATATCGACGTCACGCTCGGCAAAAGCGCGCTCGAAGTCGCCAATACGCTCGATTCTCGCGTCGGGCACCTGGAACATCTCTTCGGCAACCGTGCCGAAGCGGCCGTGGGACAGATGGAAGCGCGCAGCCGCGCCGCCGCCGAGCAGCTCGGCGCGCGCTTCGAGCAGATCGCCGAGAGCATCAAGTCCAATTCCGCGGGCGCCGAACGCGCCCTCACCGAGCTCGCCGGCAATACCACCGACGCCCTCAGCAAGACCGCGGCGGCCAGCACCGCGGCTGCGGAGGCGCTCAACCGCAGTGCCGCCGAAGCCACCGTGTCGCTCAATCGCAGCGCCGGCACGCTCAGCAATGTCATCACCAAGAGCGCCGCCGCCGCCGGCGAAGCGATCGCCAAATCGACCGCAGGCGCCGCCGACCTGATCGGCAAGAGCACGCAGAGCGCGACCGACTCCATCACCCGCAGCACCGCCGAGGCCGAACGCAAGCTCGTCGGCATGAGCAGCGAGGTGACGCGCAACGTGATCGGCAAGACCACCGAGATCAATGCCGCGCTCGGCCAGCGGGTCGACGAGATGACGCGCATCCTCGACGAGAAGTCGAACACGCTGATCTCGGCGCTGAACAGCAAGGGCCAGGGCCTTGCCAACGAGGTCGGACGCATCACCGATCAAACCGTCAAGGCGATCGAAGGCAAGGGCTTGGTCTTCACCCAGACCATGATGGACAAGAGCGAGGAAATCGCCCGCCTGATCAACGACGCGAGTCTGAATGCGACCACCACGATGACCCGCTCGCTCGGCCAGATGCAGGAAGGCGCCCATGGCATCACCGAGGGCGCCAAGCTGACGCTGACGCGCACCATCGAGGACCTGAACCAGGCTACCCGTACCGCGATCGAACAATCCAAGCAGTCGGCGACGGCGACGATTTCGGAGATGATGGAGACGCACACCATGCTGCGCTCCGACTCCACCGCCCTGTTCGAGCGCCTGCGCGAAGCCAATATCCTGCTGCAGGAAGTGCTGAGCGGCGCGCATGAGAACATGAGCTCGATCGAGCACACCATGGCGGCGCGCATTTCGGAATTCGTCTCCGCCATGAACGAGCTCACCGCCAAGAGCGGCGCCACGACGGGCAAGATCGAGCAGCATCTCGGCAGCTTCAACAATGTGACGTCGCGGGTGCTGGGCGATCTCGCCGATCTCGCCGACCAGTTCACCACGCACGGCCGCACACTCACCGATGCGGTCGAGCTGCTCGAGGCCAGCAACCGCCGCACCGATGAATCGGTCACCGCCCGTCAGGCGACAATCGATACGCTGGTGACGGCGCTCGACACGCGGACCGAGGATTTCGGCCAGCGGCTGGAGCGCTTCTCGACCTTGCTTGACGAATCGCTCGACGCCGCGACGACCCGGGCGCGCGAGATCGCCGGCGTCATCGCCCAGACCAGCAACGAAAGCCTGCAGACGCTCGAGCAGCAATACAACCTCGTGCGCAAGAGCTCCGAGGAGGAACGCAAGCGCACCAGTGAGGCGCTCAATGCCGTCTACGACGAAGCGGTCACCGAAGTGCAAAGCATGCTGAGCCAGTCGACCGAGCGCTTCACCGAAGTCGTGCAGGGCATGAAGCAGATGGCCACGGAAATGCAGCGCGAGCTCGAGACCACCCGCTCCGAAATGCGCCGCGGCATTCTCGAATTGCCGCAGGAGACCGCCGAGAGCGCTGCACAAATGCGCCGTGTCATCGTCGACCAGATCGAGGCGCTTGCCGAGCTCAATCGCATCGTCGCCCGCCACGGCCGATCACTCGATGCCGCCGAACCGGGGCGGCGCGACGCCGAGCCGCTCTATGCCGCGGGTGGCGGACGCGGCGCGCAGACCCGGCCGGTTCGCCCCGACGCCGCGCCGCAAATGGGACCGCAGGCGGCGCCGCCGACGGTGCCGTATGCGCCCGCGCCGCGCGATATTACCGGCATGCCGCGCCGCGCCAGCCCGCCCAATCTCAGCCCGGTTCCGGGCGGCAAGGACGAGAGCAACGGCCGCAGCGGCGGCGGTTGGCTGTCCGATCTGCTGACCCGCGCGTCGCGCGATGAAAGTCCGCAGAGCGGCGCGTCACGCGAGACGGGGCGCGACATGCGCGAGGCCCCTCCCCGCGATGAACGCGCGGCGCGCGAGACCGTCGATACGATCGATTCGCTTTCGCTCGACATCGCGCGGATGATCGACCACGACGCGGCTGCGGAGTTGTGGGACCGCTACAAGCGCGGCGAGCGCGGCGCGTTCAGCCGACGCCTCTATACGCCGCAAGGCGCCAAGGCGTTCGACGAGATCCGCGCCAAATATCGCGCCGATCCGGAGTTCCGGCAGACCGTGGAACACTACATCCACGAATTCGAGCGGCTGCTCGATGACGTTTCGCGCGGTGACCGCGGTCCCGCGGTGGCGCGGAACTACCTCACCTCCGATACCGGCAAGGTCTACACCATGCTGGCGCATGCGGCGGGACGGTTCGACTGACCACGCGATGTTTCCGGACGCGATGCAGCGCGCACCAGCGCGTTCACGCGCGTCTTTGACCCGCTGTGGGTGCATCGCCGATCCGGGATCGTCCCGAACTCCGGCGTCTTTTAAGATCCCGGGTCAGCAGCGCATTCCTTCGTACCGCGCTGCGCCCTGAAAACGAAATCTTCGTGTTGGCGGCATGCCGCAAAGCCCTTGCTTGTGACGCAATCACGGCGCTACCGTCGGGCTATGGACGCCCCGGTTGAATTGCCTACCGCCGCGGATGTCGATGCGGCAGCGCGCCGCCTCGCCGGCGTCGCCCTGCATACGCCGCTTCTGACCTCCATCGTGCTCGACGGCATGGCCGGCGGCCGGGTTTTTCTCAAAGCCGAGACGCTGCAGCGCACCGGCTCGTTCAAATTCCGCGGCGCCTACAATAAGCTCGCCTCGCTGCCGCCGGAGCAGCGCACGGGTGGCGTCGTCGCCTATTCCTCCGGCAATCACGCCCAGGGCGTGGCCGCCGCGGCGCGGCTTCTGGGCATGCCCTGCGTCATCGTGATGCCGCGCGACGCGCCGCGCGCCAAGCGTGAACGCACCATCGCCCATGGCGCCGAAGTCGTCCTCTACGATCGCGCTCGCGACGATCGCGAAGCCATTGCCAAGGAGATCGCCGAGCGGCGCGGCTCCGTCCTGGTGCCGCCCTATGACGACGCGCTCATCATCGCCGGCCAAGGCACCGCAGGCCGCGAGATCGTGGAAGATCTCGGCGCGCTCGGGCTCACGCCCGACGTGGTGGTGGTCACCGCCTCCGGCGGCGGGCTTGCGGCCGGCATCGCGCTCGCGGTGAAATCGCGCGCGCCGAAAGCGGCCATGTATACGGCGGAACCGCAAGGCTTCGACGACCATGCGCGTTCGTTCAAGAGCGGCCAGCGCGAAGAGAACGCCGCCCTGACCGGCACGATTTGCGACGCGCTGATGGCGCGCACACCGGGCAAGCTTACCTTCGCCATCAACCGTTCGCTGATCGGCGCCGGCGCCGTGGTCAGCGATGCGGAGGTCGCCGCCGCCGTCGCCTTTGCCTTCACCGAATTGAAGCTTGTCGTCGAGCCGGGCGGCGCCGTGGCGCTCGCCGCCGTGATGACCGGCAAGATCGACGTCAAAGACAAAGTCGCCGTCGTCGTCCTGTCCGGCGGCAATGTCGACCCGGATCTGTTTTCGCGATTGGTCGCCTAGGCTTTGCTCGAAATTCAAGAAACCGGATTAAGATCAGATTTTTGGTCGGGAGGACCCCCGTCCGACCCTGCTTTGGCGCGATTTTTCGCCCTCTCGGTCAGCCGAATAGCGCGATCACCTCATCCTCGCTCAAAGCATCTGTCACGGTGAGCGAGCCATAGCGCGGCGGGCGCTGGTTCTGCACTGCCTCGCGCGCGCCGCGCAGTTGCGGACGCGCCATCTCGGTGAGCGGGACGATCTCCAAGGCCGCTGATGCGTTGGCTGCGGATGCGACGGCCTCCGATGAGGTGGGCGTCGGCGCGGCCTCTTCCACCGCAACAGGCGCCGGTGCGTCGAACACCGTTTCAGCGGATAAAACCGGCTGCGGCTCTTCAGCCGCGGCGGACCGCGCCTCGACCGGCTCCGCGATGATTTGCGTACTTCCAATCTCCGCGCTCATGATTTCAGCGCCGAGAAGCTGCGACTGCATTTGCGCGGTCTCGCGCTGCGGCTGGGCGCCGGCCATCACCTCGTCCGGATCGGCGCCGAAGACAAAGTCCGGCGATTCGATGTGCCAGCGCGGCGAATTGTCTTGCGGCACCCGCGTTTGACGAATTGCCTCTGCGGCGGGCTTGACGATCTCGGCCGCGACGGGAATGGCTTGCGGCTCCAGCGTCTCGGCCACGGCCTCCTCGACCGCACTTTTGGCTGATTCCTCGAGCCGCGTCGTCAGCGACGCCGCAATCGCCGCCACAGCATCAGAATAGTCCTGGTCGCTCAGCGCATTCGCGTCGCCGCCCTCCTGATCCGCGCCTGCCGGCGATGGATTCGGCGCAACGACGCGTGCTGTCCCCTCGTCCACACTTGGCTCATCGCGTCCTCCCGTGGGCGCGGGCGCAACCTCGACGGCTGCAGCAGCCGTGGCCAAAGTCGTAACCAAGGCCTCGCGCTGCAAAGCCGCCGGTGGCGCGGCGCCGGCGCGAACGGCCGCGTCGATCCGCGCGATTGCGGCCAGGATCACATCGGTATCGGCTTTGCGGTTGCGATTGGCAAATTCGGCGAGGAACCAGCGGCCGCGCTCGGTCGCGGTCACTGCGGCGTAGACGGCATTGTACTCCGCCTCACCGGGCGGCGCGTCAGCTTGGCCGGACTGCGCGTAGGTTTCTTTGGACATCGCGATGACCCGTTGAATCGCCATCACACCTGACCCGCAGAGGCTGCGCAATCGCATTGGCCCCGAGTCAGACCGAGATATTCACAGGTTCTTCACTTTCGGATCGCCGCCGGTTGCAAAAATCACCCGCGACCGTTGCGGCATCCTACACCATTTATCCCCAAAGCGCTGCTTCCGGCGGATAGGCCAAGCTGCCGACATAGCGCAAGCCGTCCGGCCGGTCCTTGGCCAGGAGCAACGGCCCGTCGAGATCGACCACACGCGCCTGTTGCGCGAGCAACATGGCCGGCGCCGTGGCGAGCGAAGTCGCCACCATGCAGCCGACCATGATGGCAAAGCCGTGTTTCTCGGCCGCCACGACCAACGCCAATGCCTCGGTCAGGCCGCCGGTCTTGTCGAGCTTGACGTTGACGGCGTCGTACTTGCCGGCGAGTGCGGCAAGCGAGGCGCGGTCGTGCACGCTCTCGTCGGCGCAGACCGGGATCGGCCGTTTGATCTGCGCCAGCGCGCCGTCGCGGCCCTCGGGCAACGGCTGTTCAATCAGCGTGACGCCGGCGTCGGCGCAAGCCGCGAGGTTTTGCACAAGATTATCGTCGGCCCACCCCTCATTGGCGTCGACGATGAGCTCGGCGCGCGGCGCCGCGCGGCGCACGGCGGCGATTCGTTCGCCGTCATTGCCGGAGCCGAGCTTCACTTTCAGGAGCGGCCGATCGGCGACGCGCGCTGCGGCTTCCGCCATCGCCGCGGCGGGACCGAGCGAAATTGTGAAGGCCGTGGTCAGCGGCTTGGGGGCCGCGGTCCCGGCAAGCTCGTGGGCGCGGCGGCCGCTGCTCTTGGCTTCGAAATCCCAAAACGCGCAGTCGAGCGCATTGCGGGCCGCGCCGGCCGGCATGGCGCTTTGCAGCGCGGCGCGGTCGAGACCGCGCGCCAGCAGGGGCCGCATCGCTTCGATGGCCGCGACGACGCCGTCCGGCGTCTCGCCATAGCGGGCATAGGGCACGCATTCGCCGCGCCCCCGATGCGTGCCATCGTTCAGTTCGGCCGTCACCACGACGGCTTCGGTCTTGCTGCCGCGGCTGATGGTGAAAGCACTGGCCAGCGGCCAGCGCTCGATCCGCACCGAGAGATTCATCGCGCGAGAACTCATTGCGCCAGTATGACTGGCGACGGCGGCCGCTCAAGACCCGCCCGCCTGTTCGAATTTCTGCAGCGGATGGATTTAAGCCGCGATTCCGGCGCGCTCGCGGGCCGGCTGCGGCGCGACCTCTTCCTCGTCGCCCGGAAGCGGCGGCATCGACTCGGCGCGGTCGATCCAGCGGATGATCTCGAACGTGCCGTCCGGATGCTCGGCGAGCGCGGTGCAGCTCTCCACCCAGTCGCCGCAATTCATGTAGCGAATGCCGAAATTGTCGTGGATGACGGCATGATGGATGTGGCCGCAGATGACGCCGTCGACATTGTGCCGGTGCGCCTCCTCCGCCAAGGTCTGCTCGAAGGCGCCGATATAGTTCACCGCGTTCTTGACCTTGTGCTTGGCCCATTGCGACAGCGACCAGTAGCGGAAGCCGAGCCGGCGGCGGATCGCATTGAAGTAGCGGTTGACGAAAATGGCGAAGTCGTAAGCCGTGTCGCCAAGGAGCGCGAGCCAGCGCGCATGCTTGACCACCATGTCGAACACGTCGCCGTGCACGACGAGGTAGCGGCGGCCGTCGGCGGCTTGGTGAATGATCGTCTCGACGACTTCGATGCCGCCGAAATGCGTACCGTAATAATCGCGCAGAAATTCGTCGTGATTGCCGGGCAGATAGACCATGCGCGCACCCTTGCGCGCCTTGCGCAAGAGCTTCTGCACCACGTCGTTGTGATCCTGCGGCCAGTACCAGCCCGAGCGCAATTGCCAGCCGTCAACAATGTCGCCGACGAGATAAATCGTGTCCGCGTCATGGTAGCGCAGAAAGCTGATGAGCTGATCGGCCTGGCAGCCGCGCGCCCCGAGATGCACATCGGAAATAAAGAGAGTACGGAACTTGGTCGTACCGTGCTCGACAGCCACCGACATGATTCTCGTGACTTTGTTGCCCCGCGAATCCGCTTCTACGTGCGTTGCATTGCAGAACCATGACAATGCAACACGCCGATGGTTAATGCGCACTCCGCGATGAGACAGCCCGATCGATCTGACGTGGAAACGGACAAACGCCCGTCTTGAATCGCCCGCACCTTTCATCATCGGTCACAGGCCTGTCATGGCGTGGAACTAAGTCTCGCCTGATGACAGGGACGATTCTCGCGGCAGCGGTTTTTTGCGCCGTTGTCAGCTTCATCCACATCGCAAGCATCACAATCGCGATCGTCCGGTTCCGCAGGCCCGTGCGTGAGCCCTTTGGCGAACCGCAGCAGCATTCCCAAACGCAGCCGTCCGTCAGCATTGTCCGCCCGCTTTGCGGCATCGACAATTATGCCGACGACACGCTGCGCTCGACCTTCGAGCTTGAATATCCGCACTACGAGATCCTGTTCTGCGTCGCATCCGCCGTGGATCCGGTTCTGCCGCTGGTGCGCGGCTTGATGGCAGCGCATCCCGCCGTGGCCGCGAAGCTCCTGATCGGCGACGATCGCATCAGCACCAATCCCAAGCTCAACAACGTCATCAAAGGCTGGCGCGCCGCGGCACATGATTGGATCGTCATTGCCGACAGCAACGTGTTGATGCCGCGCGATTACGTGCAGCAGTTGTTCGCAAGCTGGCGCGACGACACCGGACTTGTCGCCTCGCCGCCGGTCGGCGCACTGCCGCAAGGCTTTTGGGCCGAGATCGAATGCGCCTTTCTCAACACCTATCAGGCGCGCTGGCAGTATCTGATCGACACGCTCGGCTGCGGCTTCGCGCAGGGCAAAACCATGCTGTGGCGTCGCGCCGATCTCGAAGCGGCCGGCGGCATCGACGCGCTTGGCAAGGAAGTCGCCGAAGACGCCGCCGCCACCAAGATCGTGCGCGCGGCCGGCCGCAAGGTGCGGCTGATCGATCGGCCATTGGCGCAGCCGCTGGGCCATCGGACCGCTTCCGAAGTATGGAACCGCCAATTGCGCTGGGCGCGTCTGCGCCGCGCCAGTTTTTTCCTCTACTTTCTTCCGGAGATTTTTTCCGGCGGCGCGCTGCCGATCATCGCCGTTGCCATGCTCGCCTATCGCTTCGACTGGCCGGTTGCGCCGTCGGCCGTCGCATTCGCCGCGTTCTGGTATGGCGCGGAAATGCTCCTTGCCGCCGTCGCCGATTGGCACGCCCCGGTGCTCTATCCGCTCTACGGATTGAGCCGCGACCTGTTGCTGCCGGCGCTGTTCGCCGCCGCGCTCAAGGGCAATGACTTCGTCTGGCGCGGCAACGAGATGCAGGTCGAACGCATGCAGGCGCAACGCCGCCGCGCGCTGGCGCGCGTTCGTCCCGGTGTCCGCAGGGTTGCAGCCAACGGCCGGCGCCGCCTGCGCTCGCTGCGCGAGCGGCTGTCGGAACGCTGATCGCCGTCAACAGCCTAAGATCATCAGCCCAAGATCATTTTTGTTGGCCGTAATTCGGATCTTGCCATTGGAAGGGGCCGCATTTCGCTTGGGTCCCGAAACGCTGGTCGAAATCGACCGTGCCGCCGCCTACCGGAATGCGCGTCGGCGGCAAGCCCCGCGTAACCTGATCGACGATGACCGTCTTGCCGCTCGCCGCCATTGAAACCTTGACCGGCTCGAGCGATTTGCCTTTGTTGGCATTCGTTAGATCAAGCGTGTAGTAGCTGTTCACCGGCGAGGCCAGCGCGCGTGCGATTGGCACTTTGCCGAGCACGATGGATTGCGGCAGATAGACCTCCATCTTCGCGTCCTCACCTTCGCAAGCCAGTACGCGGATCATCCAGCCGCCCGCATCCAGATCTTTGGCAGGCGCCGGAACGCCGACAAGGGCTGCGAGCACGAACCCGAGCACGAACCCAAGTGTTGCACCACGCATCATTGTCAAATGCTCCCTCCTGACGGGGATCGCGGACGTCGGTAGACAAAGCGCCCGCAAGCCTAATGAGCCTCGACCTCGCGTGCGGCGCGCTCGGCAAGCGCATCGAGCGCGGCGCGGTCCGCGGGGAAATTCGCTTCGATCCATAATTCTTCGCCAAGGCGGAGCGCAGCGCCCAATTGCGGTCCCGCGGCAAGGCCGCGGCTCATCAGATCGGCGGCCTTGATCGGGAAGACCGGCGCCGTCCAGCGCTGCGGCAGGCCCGCAAGCTCATGCCAAGGGCGATCCGCCGCGCCGGCGCGAGAGCGCGACCAGGCAATGAGCACGCGGTCGACAAAGGATTCCGGCCCGAGATGATAAAGCAGCGCGCGCGCAGCGTGGTCGCCTTGCGTGGTTCCAGCCGCGGGCGACACGCGCCACCATCGGTCAAGCGCCTTGAGCCGCTCGGCTTCCACATTCGACAGGCGCAGCCGCTCCGCGAGCCGGTCCGCGTCCTCGCTGACGAAAACGCCGAGCGCGCCAAGCCGCCGCACCGCATCGGCCGCAAGCGCCATCGCGGCTTCAGCCTTCACCATGTTCTCGTAGCTCGCCAGCAGCGGCACGCCGCCCAGCACCGTGACGAGAAGACCGCTCTCCGCCATGACCGCGAGCGCGGGCGTCGCATGCGGAGCCAGCATCAGCTTGAGCAGCTCCATGCGCACCCGTTCGCGCGACAGCGTCGCAAGCCCGTCCCGCGCCGCGATACAGGCGTGCAGGCCGGTAGGGTCCGGCGCGCCGACGCCGTACCAGGCGTGAAAACGGAAGAAGCGCAGGATGCGCAGATAGTCTTCGGCAATGCGCTTGGCCGGGTCGCCGATGAAGCGCACGCGGCGCGCGTCGATATCGGCAAGGCCGCCGACATAGTCGTAGACCGTGCCGTCCGCCGTTGCCGAGAGCGCGTTGACGGTGAAGTCGCGGCGCTGCGCATCCGCCGTCCAGTCGCGGCCGAACACGACCTTGGCTTTGCGGCCATAGGTTTCGACGTCCTGGCGCAAGGTCGTGACCTCAAACGGCGTGCCGCCGATCACGACGGTGACGGTGCCGTGCTCGATGCCGGTCGGCACCACTTTCCAGCCCGCGGCCTCGACACGGCGCACGACCTCGTCTGGGACCGCCGTCGTCGCCACGTCGACCTCGTTGACGGCAAGATGCAGCAATGCATTGCGCACCGCGCCGCCCACCACGCGCGCTTCTTCGCCGTCGCGATCAAGCCGTGCCAGCAGCTCCTTGACCGCGCCGTCTTTGAGCCAAGCCGCATTCGCAAGGCGCGCATTCGCCGTCACTTGGTCGTCCCCGGAATGAGCTTGCCGTTTTCCAGATGCGCCGGCACGTAGACCGAATTGGGCGGCGCACCGGAGAAATTCGCCAACACAACGAAGCTGCCGATCACCAAGGCGAGCGCGAAAATGAACAGCGCCGATACGCGATGGACCGTCCAGGCCGAAGGGTGCAGCACGCCGACGCTGGTCGCATAAAGAAAGCCGGCATAGAGCACGAAGGGCGCAAGAAACAGCGCGAATTCGGTCGAGATGGATCTGATCATCCGGCGTAGACCCGCTCGTAGAGATTTCGAAGAATACCCGCGGTAATGCCCCAAATGTAGCGGCCTCCGAACGGAATTTCGTAATAGTCGCGCGGGATGCCGTTCCAGTCGCGCGTCTTGCGGCGGTGATTGGCCGGTGTCATCAGATAGTGCAGCGGCACTTCGAAGGTCTCGGCCACCTCGCCGGGATTGAGCGTCAGCGTGAAACCGGGCTTCACCCGCGCGACCGTCGGCAGGATGCGAAAACCGGAAAACGTCAGATAGAGATCGAGATAGCCGAGCGGCTCGACGAGCTTTGGCGCAAGCCCGGTTTCTTCCCTGGCTTCGCGCAAGGCCGCGGCTGCCGGAGTCTTGTCGGCCTGCTCGATCTTGCCGCCGGGAAACGCGATCTGGCCGGCATGGGTGGTCAGATCCGGCGTGCGCTGCGTCAGCAGCACCGTTGGCTCGTCACGATCGATCACCGGGATGAGAACGGCCGCCGGCCGGATCGCTTTCACGCCGGCCTTGATCCAGCTTTCGGGATTGAGATCGAGATCGCCGCGCGCGCCTTTGGCATTCGGATCGGTCAGCGCCGGCGGCACATCGAGCGTCAGCCGCTCGCGCGCGCGATCGAAGAAGTTCTCCACGGCTTGGCGCTCAAAAGTGGCACGGCTCTCGCTCACATGAATTCCTTTAATTGATCGGCTGGCGCCATTGGAAAGAATACGCCCGTGGATGAAATACCGAACATCGCCACGCCGTCGATCTCGCGCTCCTCACCGAGTTCGACAAGGTCGAAGAACAGCGCGCGCGTCACCTTGGCCCAAAGGTCGCGGCGGACGTGAAGGTAGGGCTTGAGGCCTCCGGTATCCCGCTCCGGCTCGAAGCGCAACGGATGCTCCGGTCCACAGGCGACCCAATCGTCGACATTGGTCCTGAAATTCAAGACGCGGCCGGATGCGCCGCCTTGCGCGCCAGTTTGCGCACCCAGTCGGGCGCCAGATCGGGATTCAGGTCGAGCGTCAGGCCCGGCGCTAGATCCAGCATTATGTTGGGCGCCCTCCTCGATCGTCATTTCGACGGCGAGAAACGGCGCGTCATCGACCCGGATGCCGCACTTTTCCACCGGCGTAACCAGGAAATAACTGTCCCCTTCGCGCTTGAGCACGGAAGCGAAAAGTTTAACGAGTGCCGGCCGGCCGACCGGAGTCTTCATGTAGAACCAGGTTCCGTCGGCGGCGATGCGCATGTCGATATCCCCGCAAAACGGCGGGTTCCACAGCTCGACCGGGGGGAGGCCTTGCAGCCCTTTTGCCGCGCGACTTAGCGCGCCTGTGATCGCCTCAAGGCCCGATTGCCCTTCCTTCGCCATGGTTTGCCTTGAATCTGAGCCTCGGCCGCGGTCCCGGGGGCACAGCTAGTCGCGAGTTTGATTTTGTCACTTTGCATCGCGCTGTCCCCACCACCAAGCTGTGTTTCCCTCTTGGCGAAGAATCAGCGCAAAATCAGCTATCACAGGGCTGGCGCATATATTGCATGTTGTGTGCCTAATAGCAGTGCAGATGCGCTGCCGGTGATTCGGGCATATGACGCGAATCTGATCCGATGTGATTGCTACCTAACCACAAGGAGTTAGCCATGCCCGGTGCTGCCGGAGAAGGGCTCGAAAAACTTGAAGACATGATCGTGCGCTCGGCCGAGACGACCGCCGAACATGTTCGCGCGGCCAAAGCGGCGATCGGCACAGTCATCTTCGGCCAGGACAAAGTGGTCGAACAGGCGCTCATTACTATTCTCTCCGGCGGCCACGCCCTTCTGCTCGGCGTACCTGGTCTCGCCAAGACCAAGCTTGTGGACACGATGGGCACCGTGCTCGGCCTCGATGCGCGGCGCATCCAGTTCACGCCGGACCTGATGCCGTCCGACATTCTCGGCACCGAAGTCCTGGAAGAGAGCCAAGCCGGCAAGCGCAGCTTCCGCTTCATTTCCGGGCCGGTCTTCGCCCAGCTGTTGATGGCCGACGAAATCAACCGCGCCTCGCCGCGCACGCAGTCCGCACTGCTGCAGGCCATGCAGGAACAGCACGTCACCGTGGCCGGCACCCGTTACGATCTGCCGAAACCGTTTCATGTGCTGGCGACACAGAACCCGCTCGAGCAGGAAGGCACCTATCCGTTGCCCGAGGCGCAGCTTGACCGCTTCCTGATGGAGATCGACGTCACTTATCCGGATCGCGCCGCGGAGCGGCGCATTCTGTTCGAGACGACCGGCTCCGAAGAGATCAAGCCCAAGGCGGCGATGAGCGCCGACGACCTGATGGCGGCGCAGCGCCTGGTGCGCCGGCTGCCGGTCGGTGAGTCCGTCGTCGACGCCATTCTCGCGCTGGTACGCTCGGCGCGTCCGGGACCGGAAGGCGGCGATGACGCGAAGGTGATCGCCTGGGGGCCGAGCCCGCGCGCCAGCCAGGCGTTGATGCTGGCGGTGCGCGCCCGCGCGCTGCTCGACGGCCGTCTTGCCCCCTCGATCGACGACGTCATCGCGCTTGCCGAACCGGTGCTCAAGCATCGCATGGCGCTGACTTTCTCCGCGCGCGCCGAAGGCGAAAGCATCGAGGGCGTGATCGCGCGATTGAAGGCCAAGCTGGGATAGGGTCGGATAACGAATGGCCGCCGAGCCCAGATCCACACAGTATCGCAGCTACCACGACGGCCCTGCAGTTGCGCGCGCGGTCGGCGCCGGCCGGAACCTCGCGGCCGGCATGCCGCGCCTCATTCTCGAAGCGCGTCGCGTGGCGGCCACCGTGATCCACGGCCTGCATGGCCGCCGCCGCGCCGGACCGGGCGAGAATTTTTGGCAATATCGCCGCTTCGTCTCCGGCGAACCGGCATCGCGCATCGATTGGCGGCGCTCGGCGCGCGACGATCATCTTTATGTGCGCGAGCGCGAGTGGGAGGCGGCGCACACGGTCTGGATCTGGCCCGACCGCTCGCCGTCGATGCATTTTGCCTCGCCGCTGGTTCGCGACACCAAGCTTTATCGCACGCTGGTCATCGCGCTGGCACTGGCTGAAGTTCTGGTCGAGGGCGGCGAGCGCGTCGGCATTCCCGGCCTCACCCGCCCGACCGGCAGCCGCAATGTCGTCGAGCTGATCGCCCAAGCGATCCTGCATGATCGCGACGAGCGCTCAAGCCTGCCGCCGAATTTCGTGCCCTCGCCGCTCGCCGAGGTCGTTCTGCTCTCCGATTTGTGGAGCGATATCGGCGAAGTCCGCCGCAAGATCACCCAGCTTGCCGGCCGCGGTACGCGCGGCCACGTCGTGCAGATCGTCGATCCGGCCGAAGAGACTTTTCCCTATTGGGGTCGTATTGAGTTCGTCGAGCCTGAAGGCGCGGGCAGCGTCACCGCCGGCCGCGCCGAAGCCTGGCGCACCGGCTACACCGACCGCGTCGCCCGCCACCGCGCCGAGATCCGCAGCGAGACCGACCGGCTGGGTTGGAGCTTCACCATCCATCGCACCGACCGGCCGCCGAGCGAATTGCTGTTGGCGCTGCACGCGCGCATCGCGTCGGGGATCAGCGATGTCGTCATCCGGGCGCCGGCTGCGACCGAAGCAAGCACAACCTCTGAAACCGCAATCGAGGGGGCGGCATGATCGGGTCGCTGCCGCTCGGATTTGCCCAACCGCTCGTTCTCACCGCGCTTTTGACGCTTCCCGCAATATGGTGGCTGCTGCGGTTCATCCCGCCGCGCCCGCGGCGTGTCGATTTTCCGCCGACGCGGTTGCTGCTCGAGATCATCCCCCGCGAAGAGACGCCGGCGCGCACACCGTGGTGGTTGACGCTGATCCGGCTGACGCTTGCGGCGCTCATGATCTTCGCCGCCGCCGGTCCGCTCTGGCATCCGCCGCTGCAGACGGCGAAGTCGAATGCACCGATCGCGCTGATCGTAGATGACGGCTGGGCGGCGGCCGCCACCTGGGACGCACGCATGCGCACCGCCGACGACATCATCTCGCGGGCGGACGACGACCGGCGCGCCGTGGCGCTTATTCCTCTGTCGGAGGGGCCGCACGACATTTCGCTCGAGCCGGCCAGTTCGGCACGGGTGCGATTGCAACAGCTCAAGCCGGTGCCGCAGACGGTCGACCGCAGCGACTCGCTGTCATCGCTCACGCGTTTCCTGTCCAGCGTACCCAATGCCGAGCTGATCTGGCTGTCGGACGGAGTCGATGTCGGTCACGGCGCCGATTTCGTCAAAGCCTTGGCTCAGGCGCTCGGCCAGCGTCCGATCACGGTCGTGACCGGCGGCATCGCCGGCCCCCGCGCGCTGACCGCCGCCGACAATGCCGCCGGCGCCTTGACGGTCAAAGTCCTGCGCGCGGCAAACGACACCGCCGACACCGGCACCGTCCGTGCGCTCGACCTCAAGGGCCTCCCGCTCGGTGAAGCGCCCTTTACGTTCAAATCCGGCAGCCGCGAGGCCGAAGCGCGCTTCGAATTGCCGGTGGAAATCCGCAACGACATCGCCCGCGTCGAAATTGCCGGCGAGCGCTCCGCGGGCGCCGTGCAATTGCTCGACAAGCGCTGGCGGCGCCGCACCGTCGGCATCGTGTCCGGCGCCAATGCCGATGTGGCACAACCGCTCTTGTCGTCGAGCTATTACATCGAGCGCGCGCTGTCTCCCTTCGCCGACATACGCGTGGCGCAGGGCGAGTCGCCTGCCGAAGCCGTCACGCATTTTCTCGATCAGCGATTGCCGATGTTGATCCTGACCGACGTCGGCAATGTCGGCGATGCGCATGATCAGCTCGCCCAGTGGGTCGAAGACGGCGGTGTGCTGGTGCGCTTTGCCGGACCGCGGCTGGCGGCCTCGGACGACGATCTCGTCCCGGTGCGTCTGCGGCGCGGCGGGCGTATCCTCGGCGGCAGCTTGAGCTGGGACAAGCCGCAGCCGCTGGCGGCGTTTTCGCGCGAGGGCCCGTTTTACGGCCTGCCGGTGCCGACCGACGTGACCGTCACCCGCCAGGTGCTGGCCGAGCCCGATGCGACATTGAGCGACAACACCTGGGCAACGCTGGCCGACGGTACGCCGCTCGTCACTGCGGCGCGGCGCGGCAAGGGGCTGATCGTGCTGTTTCACGTCACCGGCGACACGCGGTGGTCCGATCTGCCGCTGTCGGGAAGTTTTGTCGACATGCTCAAGCGGATCGTGGCGCTGGCGGGCACCTCGCCGGCCAACGACAAGGCCGACGCGCAAAACCGCAATGCGCACGAACTCATTCCGGCGTCGCATGTGCTCGACGGTTTCGGGACGTTCATCGCACCACCACCCACGGCGCGGCCGGTTCCGGTCGATTATTCCGGCAGCGCAACGGCGGAACATCCGCCAGGCTTCTATGGGCCACCCGAAGGCCTTCTCGCCGTGAACACGCTTGCGGCAAACGACCGGCTTGCGCCGCTCGACTTCGCGCCGCTGGCCACGGCCACGCGTCAAATCTACCGCACTGTCGAGCCGCAAGATTTGCGCGGACCGATTTTCCTCGCGGCGCTGTTGCTGTTGCTGCTCGATTCACTCGTCGTTCTGTTCTTGGGCGGCGGCATATGGCGGCTGTTGCCGCGCCTGGGACGCGCCACAGCGGCAAGCGTGATCGCCGCTGTCCTGCTTGCGCTGACGCTTGGTCACGCCAGTGCGCAGCGCGTGGGCAAATCCGACGTGCCGCAATCGGCGCTGGAAACCAAGCTCGCCTATGTCATTACCGGCAATGCCGATGTCGATTCGATCAGCAAGGCCGGGCTCGCGGGGCTTACGCTGTTCCTGGCGCAGCGCACCGCGCTGGAGCCCGGCGACCCGATCGGCCTCGACATCGCCCACGACGAACTCGCCTTCTATCCGCTGATCTATTGGCCGGTCGTACCGGGCGCCGCGCGTCCGAGCGACGCCGCGCTCAAGCGCATCGACACTTATATGAAAGACGGCGGCACCGTCCTGTTCGATACCCGCGACGCCGTCGTCGCGCCGCCAGGCCCCGGCGGCGAGACCAAGAGTCCGGGAATGCTGGAACTGCGCAAAATCCTGTCGTCGCTCGACATTCCCGAGCTCGAACCGGTGCCGCGCGATCACGTCTTGACCAAGACCTTCTATTTGCTGCGCGACTTTCCCGGACGCTTCAACACCGGCCAGCTCTGGGTCGAAGCGCTGCCGTCGTCGGATACCGACGATGAAGCGGCCGGCCGGCCGGCGCGCGGCGGCGACGGTGTGTCGTCGATCATCATCACCTCGAACGATTTTGCCGGCGCCTGGGCGACGCGCGGCGACGGCCAGCCGATGCTGCCGATGGTCGACGGCCAGCCGCGCCAGCGCGAAATGGCTTTCCGCGCCGGCGTCAACATCGTGATGTACACGCTGACCGGCAATTACAAAGCCGATCAGGTGCACGTGCCGGCGCTGCTCGAGCGGCTCGGGCAATAACTGGCCGAGCGGAAGGAAGAGAGATTTGAATCTCGGTGTTGCGTTTGCCCCCTTGATCGGCGCTCCCCTGCTGTGGGCGGCAATCGCCGTGGCATGCCTGTTTTCGCTCCTGCTCTTTGTGACGCGAAGCCGCGGCGCACTGATCCGCACGCTGGCGCTTGCTCTGGTGGTGCTTGCGCTGGCCAATCCGTCGCTGACGCGCGAGGATCGCGATCCCTTGAGCTCGGTCGCGGTCGTCATCGTCGACAAGAGCCCGAGCCAGAATTTCGGCGACCGCATGAAGCAGACCGAAGCCGCGCGCGCGGCCGTGGTCGAGCGGCTGCACCATATTCCCGGTCTTGACGTGCGCGTGGTCGAAGCCGGCCAGGCCGACGGCGAAACCGACGGCACACGGCTGTTCAGCGCATTGACGTCGGCGCTCGCCGACGTGCCGTCCAACCGCGTCGCGGGCGTCATCATGATCACCGACGGCCGCGTGCACGATGTGCCGGCCGACACGTCGGGCCTCGGCTTTGCCGCCCCCATTCACGCGCTGATCACCGGAACCAAGAACGAGCGCGACCGCCGCGTCGCGCTGATCGCAGCGCCGCGTTTCGGCATTGTCGGCCAGCCGCAGACCGTGACTTACCGCGTCGAGGACCAGGGCGCGAGCGAAACCAGCGCCGAAGTCACGGTGCGGCGCGACGGCGATGTCGTCGAACAGAAAGTCGTTCCGGTCGGCACGCCGCAAAATGTCGAAATCCCGATCCCGCACGGCGGCCCGAACATCGTCGAAATAGAAGCCGCTCCGCTGGCCGAAGGCGAACTGACGCAAGTCAACAATCGCGCCGTGGTCGCGATCGACGGCGTGCGCGACAAGCTGCGGGTGCTGCTCGTTTCCGGCGAGCCGCACGCCGGCGAGCGCACCTGGCGCAATCTGCTCAAATCCGATCCGTCGGTCGATCTGGTGCATTTCACCATTCTGCGGCCGCCGGAGAAGCAGGACGGCACGCCGATCAACGAATTGTCGCTGATCGCCTTCCCGACCCGAGAACTGTTCCAGCAGAAGATCGACGAGTTTCAGCTCATCATCTTCGACCGCTACGCGCGGCAAGGCGTGCTGCCGGTCATCTATTTTGACAATATCACGCGCTATGTGCGCAACGGCGGCGCGGTTCTGGTCGCCGCCGGACCGGATTATGCGAGCCCGACCAGCCTCTGGCGCACGCCGCTCGAGTCCATTCTGCCGGCAGAGCCTGACGGCGACGTCACCGAACAGGCCTTCCACCCCAGGCTGACCGAGCAAGGTGAACGTCATCCGGTGACGCGCGGGCTTGACGGCTCCGACAGTAACCCGCCGAAGTGGAGTCAGTGGTTCCGCATCGTCGACACCAGAACCACGGGCGGCACGACGGTGATGCACGGTCCCGACGACAAGCCGCTGCTCGTCCTCTCGCGGGAGGGCGAAGGCCGCGTGGCGATGCTGCTGTCCGATCACATCTGGCTGTGGGCGCGCGGCTTCCAGGGCGGCGGCCCGCATCTCGATCTGCTGCGCCGGCTGTCGCACTGGCTGATGAAGGAGCCGGATCTCGACGAGGAAGCGCTGCGGCTGACAATGAGCGGGCATAATCTCATCGTGCAGCGGCAGACGATGGCCGATTCGGTGGCCGACGTTACACTGACCTCGCCGTCGGGACAGACGCAAACGCTCAAACTCGACGCCAAGGAGCCGGGCGTCTGGGAATCGTCGGTGCCGGCGGACGAACTCGGCCTGTGGCGGGCGACCGACGGCAAGCTCAATGCATTGGTCAATATCGGCCCGGCCAATCCGCGCGAATACGCCGAAGTGACATCGACCACCGACGTGCTGGCGCCGCTGACGTCGGCGACTGGCGGCGATTCGCGCCGCCTCGACGACGGCAACGGCCTCAACGTACCGCGCGTTATCGGCGTGCGCGCCGGCGATACCTACAAAGGCGACGACTGGATCGGCATGAAGATGCGCGACGCCAGTGTGGTGCGCGGCATCGGCGTGCTGCCGGTTTTTACCGGACTGCTCGGCCTGCTCCTTCTGCTCGGCAGCCTCGCCGGCACGTGGGCGCGCGAGGGACGCTGACTGCGCGCCGCTAGTCCTGGAAGTCGGGCTTGATCGGCCCCGAAACGCCCTCGAAAGCGCCTTCGTTCAGTTCGGCGACCAAAAGCCTCGCCGGATCGACCGGGCCCGGCATGGTGATGCGGCCGGACGGCACCGGCTTGAATCCAGCTTTGCCGTAATAGGGTTCGTCGCCGACAAGCAATACGAGCACATGTCCATTCGCGGCCGCCTCCTTCAAGGCGCGCTCGATCAAGGCCTGGCCGACGCCGCGCTCGCGAAAAGCCGGCTCGACGGTGAGCGGGCCGAGCAGCAGCGCCTTGGTCGCGCCGACGCGGATCGGCGACAGCCGCACCGAGCCGACCAGCAGCGTTCCGGTGCGCGCGGTGAACGAAAGGCCGGGCAAATGCGGCACCTGCTCCCGCAGCCGGTAGGCCGTCTTGGCATAGCGGCCGGGGCCGAATGTACGCTCGTGCAGCCGCTCGATCGCGGTCGCGTCGCCCGGCGTTTCGGCGACAATGGTCAGCGCAATATCGGTCATCGTGTCGTTCATGACGCCGCCGCGTAGCATTGCGATGGGGGCGAAGTCCAGCCTGCCGGAATCCAGCCAAGCCCCATGCAAAACCCCGCCTATCGCAATGTTTCGGAATGACTACATTACGCAGCGAAAAATACCGGAGAGAACCATGGGCATGCTGGTCGAAGGCAAGTGGCAAGAGGACGGCTCGCGCACCAAAGACGGGCGCTTCATCCGCCCGTCGACGACCTTCCGCAATTTCGTCACCGCCGACGGCGCGCCTGGCCCGACCGGCAAAGGCGGCTTCAAAGCCGAAGCCGGCCGCTATCATCTCTACATTTCGCTCGCCTGCCCCTGGGCGCATCGCACCTTGATCTTCCGCGCGCTCAAGAAGCTCGGCAATGTGCTCTCCTATACCAATACCGAACCGCTCTACGGTCCGACCGGCTGGGAATTCGGCACCGCGCAGGGCGGCATGGACGACGAGGTCAATCACAAGAAGACGCTCGCCGAAATCTACCTGATGGCCGATCCGCATTATACCGGCCGCGTTTCAGTGCCGGTGCTGTGGGACAAGAAACAAAAGACCATCGTCAACAACGAATCCTCCGAAATCATCCGCATGCTCAATTCCGCCTTCGACGCATTCACCAATATGCGCGCCGACTACTATCCGGCCGAGCTGCGCGCGGAGATCGACCGCGTCAACGACATCGTCTATCCGACCGTCAATAACGGCGTTTATCGCGCCGGTTTTGCCACCACGCAGGACGCTTACGAAGAAGCCGCCCGCGGCATTTTCCAGACCCTGGACATGCTGGAAGAGCGGCTCGCCAAGCAACGCTATCTGGTCGGCCACCAGCTCACCGAAGCGGACTGGCGGCTGTTCACGACGCTCATCCGTTTCGACAGCGTCTATTACAGCCACTTCAAGTGCAACCTGCGCCGCGTCGCCGATTATCCAAATCTGTGGAACTATCTGCGCGACCTCTACCAGGTCCCGAACGTGGCGGAGACCGTGAGCATCGATCAGATCAAGCGGCACTATTACGGCAGCCAGCGTCACGTGAACCCGACCGGCATCGTGCCGATCGGGCCGCTGCTCGACTTCACCGCGCCGCACGACCGCGCGCGGCTGAACTGAAAAATCCGATCGCGCCGCGTATCGGTCAAGCGCGGCGCGATCTCAGCTCATCACCAAACCCAATTATAGCTGTAACCATCGTTGGAATAGCAGTTGTAGCCGTACGGGTTATAAGTCCACGGCGCATTGGGATCGTAGTAGCAGGTCGGCCCGGCATAGTCGTAGACCCCGCCGTAAAAGCCGGGGAAGAATGCAAAGCGCCGGTGATGGAAACGATCGTAACGATGGTCGCCGCGCCAGGCATAAGCGCCACGTCCGGCATGGTGCCTGAAGGCGAATGTGTTCGGCGCGGTCGGCACCGCACCGCGATTGCCCGCGGCAAAATTATTCGGCGCTGCTGCCATGTTCGGGCGTGCCGCCATCGCGCCGGGCGCGGCGCCGCCGATCCGCGGCCCGTCCATTGCGCCCAGATGCGGACCGCCGCCGACATGGCCCGACATGCCACCGCCGATATGACCCGCCATTCCGCCGCCGCCATGGCCCGCCATTCCGCCGCCGACATGACCGCCCATTCCGCCTCCGCCATGACCGCCATGAATTTGCGCCATCGCCGCCGTCGTGCCGCCGCCAAGACCGGCGCCGAGGCCCAGCACGATGATGCTTGCGGCCGCAAGGACTGTCTTACGCATACGTATCTCTCCGTCTTCTAACCAACGTCCTGGGTGGCAACGTCACGCACGGGAGATGGTTGCAGCGATGGCGGCTTGAAAGAGACGACGCGACGCGCCGCCGCGGCAGATCACGCGACGGCGCGCACGCGCAAGATTTTCACCATAATTCCGCCGGCGGGCGGCCGCTGAGAACTTCGGCGATCCGCTCGCGCGTCGCTCGCGAGGTGTCAGCCGGCAACTCGTTCACCGCGAAGAAGCCGTGGTCGATGATCTCACGGTTCGGCTTCGGCAGCGCGATCTGGCGGAACTCGCGCACGATGTAGAGCGCGACATGGTCGCGCCGCGAGACGCGCTTGTTGAAATAGATCGCATGCAGCACCGGCGGCGCGCTGACTTCGATATTGCCCTCCTCGCGCAAGTCGCGCTCGAGCGCGGTCAACAGCGTCTCGCCCTTTTCGACGCCGCCACCCGGCATGTGCCAGCCCGGCATCCAGGAGTGCTTGACCAGGAACACCCGGCCGTCGCCGTCGAAGACGAGCGCACGCGCGCCGAACGTCATGCCGCGCGAAAAATACCAGTAGCGGTGCAGGCACCAGCGCACGATCGGCTCAAGGAACCGGCGAAGAAGGTCGACACCCATTGGCAATCCCGGGCTGGTCACATATTTAGAATGGTTCTAATATAGAATTCTTACCGACATTCTCTCACCGTGCCGCGACATCGGATCGCGTGGAAAGAGGCCCCCCGTGAAGAACTTCGGCGATCTCAACGAGCAGGAAGTCCTCGCGCTCGCCATCTCCAACGAAGACGAGGATAACCGCATCTATCGCTCCTTCGCCGACGGCTTGCGCGCGTCCTATCCGGACACCGCCGAAATGTATGACAAAATGGCAGAAGAGGAGATCGGGCATCGCGACATGCTGCTCGAACTTCATCGCAAGAAATTCGGCGACTTTTTGCCGCTGATCCGCCGCCAGGACGTCAAGGGCTTCGTGCCGCGACGGGCGATCTGGCTCAACCGTCCGCTCGCCATTGACGCCACGCGCAAATTCGCCGAGGAGATGGAATACGAGACCGCGCGCTTCTATCGCCGCGCCGCCGCGACCGCCAAGGACGATTCGGTGCGCGACCTCTTGAAAAGGCTTGCCGCGGCCGAGGACAAGCACGAAGAGCTGGCGCAGGAGCTCGGCAAGCGGCTCACGCCGGAAAAGCGCGCGACCGAGGACGACACCGCACGCCGCATGTTCGTGCTGCAATATGTGCAGCCGGGGCTGGCCGGGCTGATGGACGGCTCGGTGTCGACGCTGGCGCCGTTGTTCGCCGCCGCTTTCGCGACGCACGACACTTGGTCGACGTTTCTGGTCGGGCTTGCGGCGGCCATCGGCGCCGGCATTTCCATGGGCTTTGCCGAAGCCCTGTCCGACGACGGCTCGCTGACCGGGCGCGGCGCGCCGGTGGTGCGCGGCATCGTCTGCGGCGCGATGACCGCGATCGGCGGGCTCGGTCACGCCCTGCCCTATCTCATCCCGCACTTCTATGCGGCGACGACGGTCGCCTTTGTGGTCGTGGCGATCGAGCTCGCCGCGATCTCCTGGATCCGCACCCGCTACATGGACACGCCGTTCCTGCAGGCCGCGTTCCAGGTCGTGGTCGGCGGCGTGCTGGTTTTTGCCGCGGGCATCTTGATCGGCAGTTCGTGAAGCGCCAGTTCGTGATTTGTTATGCGGCATCTGCGATGCTGCGCCGACCACGCCTGAACAGCCGAGTTCCGCAGCACGCCAATGTTCGTTCTCGCCCATATTTCCGATCTGCATATGGCGTTGACGCCGCGGCCTGCGGAGCTTCTGAGCAAGCGCGGGCTCGGCTTCATCAATTGGCACCGCAAGCGCAAATACATCCATCGCCGCGACATTCTCGACGCGATCACGCTCGACCTCAAAGCGCAGGCCAAAGACCACATCGCGGTGACCGGCGACCTCGTCAATCTGTCGCTGCCGGTCGAATATCAGCGCGCCCGCGCGTGGCTGCACGGCATCGGCGGCCCCGAAGACGTCACCGTCATTCCCGGCAATCACGACGTCTATGTGCAGCAGATGACGGACGCGCCGGCGACCTATTGGGGCGACTACATGACCGGCGACGACGGCGTGCAGCGGCTGCCGTTCCTGCGCCGGCGCGACGGCGTCGCGCTCATCGCGCTGTCGTCGGGTGTCGCCACCGGGCCGTTCATGGCGACCGGCAAGCTCGGCGCGCCGCAGCTCGAGCGTCTCGCCGACCTCCTCGAGCGGACGCGCGATGCGTTTCGCGTCGTGCTCATTCATCATCCGCCGCTGTCGCCGCCGCAGCGGCATTTGCGCCGGCTGATCGACGGAGCGGATTTCCGCGGCGTGCTGGCGGCAAAAGGCGCCGAGCTTTTGCTGCACGGTCACGATCATCAGCGCGCCCTCCTCTGGCTCGACGGACCCGGCACGAAGATTCCCGCCATCGGCGTGCCGTCGGCGTCGGCAAGGGCGCCGCACGGCGACGAAGACGGCGCCGGTTATCATCTGTTCAATATCGACGGCACGGCGGGGAACTGGCGCTGCGACATGATCGCGCGGCAGCGCAATGCGGACGGCACGATCAGCCAAGGCGAACGGCTGACGATTTGTTAGATCGAGCATGATCCGGAAAAGCGGACGGCGGTTTTCCGAACAAGATCATGCGCCATCAAAATCACGGGCCGATCCGATCGGGATCAGCCCTGAGCGGCAAACACCAGAGCCAACCCGATCAGCACAACGACGCCGATGAAAAATCCAAGCGCGATCCAGCCGAAGGCGCGCCAGCGCCGCGGCACGCGATCGCGCTCGGTTTCCTGCGGCCTGGCGCGGGCGAGCAATCCCGGATCTTCGTCGAGCGCGCGCTGCCGCTCGACCAGGCGGCGCGCCACGTAAGCCGTCGCCGCCTGGACGATGTCGGGAATATCGTGCGACTCGGCGAGCACATGACGGCCGAAGCGGCTGTCGTGCAGGAAGCGATAGCTGCGCTTGTCGCGGCCCATCGCGACATGGGCGACGGCATCGATCCACAGCCGCGGCGTCTCGCCCCGGCTGATGCCGCGATCGAACAGATCGGCCTCGGACGGAATTTCGGCAAACAGCGGATCGAGCGCCTCGTTGAGCAGTTCGAGCCGCGCCATTTCGGCATCGCGCAGATCGACGACGAGGCCGGTGCGTTCGGCGGCCTCGACGCGCGCCTGATGCATCGCCGCCTTCAGCGGCGACAGCGCGGCCTCCGGTGCGGCCGGGCCCGGCGCCGGCGCGCTCTTGTCTTTACGTCCCCACATCTTTGGTCCGTCCCTTCGGACTCGACAATACTCCAAAGAACAGATGCGCAAAAAGATGCTCAATCGCGCATTTCCCCTCCCCCCAAGGGCCCCAAAAGGGCCCCAAGGGAGAGGAAGTCCGGCCTAGACCGTCCGGCCGCCGTCGACCTCCACGATATTGCCGGTGACGAATTGCGCGTCGGCGGAGGCCAGGAACAGCGCCGCGTTGGCGATGTCCTGCGGCTGCGCCAGCCGGCCGAGCGGCACGGTGGAGATGAATTTCTCGCGCTGGCCCGGCGCCGGGCCGAGGAACGACGGCAACAGCGGCGTATCGGTCGCGACCGGCGCGATGGCGCAGACGCGGATGTGATCGGGCGCGAGTTCGACCGCCAACGTCTTGGTCAAAATATGCACCGCGCCCTTGGTGGCGTTATAGGCCGACAGCCCCGGCCGCGGCCGCAAGCCCGCGGTCGAGCCGATATTGATGATGACGCCGCCGCCGCGCAGGCGAAACAGCGGCACCACGGCCTGGCAGCCGAAGAAGACGCCCTTGACATTGACGGCATAGACGCGGTCGAACTCGTCCTCGCCGATCTCGAGCATCGGCTTGTTGACATGCGTGGCGCCGGCATTGTTGACCAGGATGTCGAGCCCGCCGAGCGCCGCAACGGTTTCCTCGACCACGCCGGCGAACTCCTCCTTGCTGGTGACGTCGCAGCGCAGCGCAATGGCGCTGTTGCCGATGCCGCGCGCCACCTCCTTGGCGGCGTCGCCATTGACATCGACCACGGCGACGCGGGCGCCCTCGCGCGCATAGGTCTCGGCGATGCATTTGCCGATGCCGGAGCCCGCGCCCGTCACCAGAGCCGTCTTGCCTTCGAGACGCATGTCCACTCCCCCTTGGCCCGTTCGCGTTGTCGGTTTCTTCAATGCGCTTTCGGCACGATGCCGTAAGGCCGCGCCCAGCCGAGCCCGTCTTCGGTGCGCGTCTTCGGCTTGTATTCGCAGCCGATCCAGCCTGTGTAGCCGAGCCGGTCGATCGCCTCGAACACGAGCGGGAAATTCACTTCGCCGGTATCGGGCTCGTGGCGCGAGGGAACGGCCGCGATCTGCACATGGCCGATCAGCGGCAGATATTTCTCGAAACGCGCGAGCAGGTCGCCGCCGGTGATCTGCAGATGATAGAAATCGAACTGGATGCGCACGTTCGGCGCGCCGATCTTGCCGACGAGATCGGCGGCGTGTTCGAGATGGCTGAGGAAATAACCCGGCCGGTCGCGCTGATTGATCGGCTCGATCAGGAGCGTGATGTTGTTCGCCGCCGCCTCTTCGGCGGCGCGCGCGATATTGCCGATGAAGACTTTCTCCGCCGCCGGCCGCGCGTTCACGTCGACCACGCCGGTCATGCAATGAATGCCGGTGCCGCCGATCGCGGTGACGTAATCGAGCGCGCGCTTGAACGCGGCCGCGAAATCGCGCTCGCGGCCGGGAATGGCGGCAAGGCCGGATTCCGGGCCCTGCGGCGTGTTCACGGCAAGCTGGGTGAGATTGTGCTTCCTCAATTCGGCGACGACGGCGGCGGTCGGCACGTCATAGGGAAATTGCAATTCGACCGCGGGAAAGCCCGCGGCCGCGGCGGCGCCGAAGCGCTCGATCAGCGGACGTTCGGTGAACAGATGGCCGAGATTGGCGGCAAAGCGGGGCATTTCCGGTCCTTGGTGTTTCCTGCGATTTCGCGAAGCGTAATGCACTCTCCGGCGTGACGGAAGGCAGCGCGAATGATCCTTCCCCGCAACGGCGGGGAGGTGCCGCGCCCGGCGCGGCGGAGGGGGGCTGTGACGCGGATGTCGTCAGATCCCTCAAGGCAACATGCGTTTTTATCGGCGCCTGCTCCGCCACGCCCCCTCCGGCTCGCGCCGCTCGCCGCCTCCCCCGCCGTTGCGGGGGAGGATCAAAGGCGCATGTCTGCGCACGCGCTCCACAGCCATGCGCGCGTTTGACGTCGACGCCACGGTGTGAAGCGCGAAGAGAGAGCGAAAAAGAAAAGAAGGGGTGGCGCCTTCGTTTCGTTCTGCGCGGTCTCGCTTCGCTGCGACGAAGCAAAAAGGAAAGCGGAACGCCGACAGACGCGTATTCGACCGTCCGCGCATTTTGGCGCGGCAGCGCATCCTGCGGGATGCGCTCGCCTGTCGGCGTTCCACCGCGGCTCTTCCCGGAGATGTCGGAACATCTCCGTCCAGCTTCAGGCCAGGCTTCCTGGGACGCGGCCGCTTGCGCATGATCCGGAAAAGTGGAAGCCGGTTTTCCGATCAGATCATGCGCCACTAAGATCCGGCACCGCTAAGCGGGCGTTACCCGCCCCTGCCTGTCCCAGTCCAGTGAGCACCTCACGGCCGGTCAGGCTTGCCGGCGGCTGATGCCCAAAGCCGCCCGGGAGCGATGTGCGAGATCGCCCGCGGGTACCGCCCTCGCTCCCAACCGCAGCACGCCGCCGGGGTTGGTCCTTTGAGTGAGCGAGAATCACTCATGTATCTGAAACAGTGACACATGTCAACATCATGGTGACAGTGTACCGGATGGTATGGGACCAGGTGGCGGCATTTTCGCTGCTCCGGCGCTGATGCCCAGTTGCCAGATCAAACGCTCTGCCAATTCTGCGAACTTTAGAGCGTCTCGTTCGGTCGGGTCGCTTTGGTTGTGCGCTGCCGAATTGCCTACAGCTCGCAAGTCATCAAGTAGAGCCGAGGTGTTAGCGTCAATGAGATCGCTCACTCGAAGGTTGCGGATGAGCGACGCATAATTAGTGTATGGATCTTTATTTTTCATCCCTATAGCGTCTGCAAAAGACCTGACCGCCTCTTCCAGCGAGGCTCGCACTTCTAAGATGGCTGCTCGAGGCGATAATTTTACGATTTGTTGCAATCTACTCTTTTCTTCCGGGGTTGGAGGCGCTTCGGAAACACCTGTTGTGGGAGGAAGCTTTGCCGCAGCCTTTTCTGCCTCATGAAGGCGAAACGAAATTTCCCACTCTTTATGTTTGACTCTTAGGTTCGGGAGCAAAGCGGCAAGCTGCGCGCGAAACAGCCAAACACAGACGATTAGCGCTAAAGGCCACGCTAGGGAAACGACCGATCCAATTATAGAGGCGACAAATTGATATCCATCCATCTCTCACCTGAAAAGGCTCGCGACTGCCCGCAGTAATAGCGCGCCCCTGAAGGCAAAAAACACCTAGAATGGTGCATTCAAAGGCCATTTTTTAGCTCGCACGCGTTGGATAGCTTTGTTGTGAGCGGCTCTAGACCTGGCCGAGCCGACATATCCCACTCCAGGCAGACCCGTATCCTTTCGAACCGCGAACGCTTGCAGCGGCGGCAACCTGCGACGGGCGCAATAAGTTTGTATGATTCCCAGAAAAGGTCCGGCGGCTCTCCAGTGCAGACCTAACCGGCTGCAGAGCTGTCTGTAAGTATAGGGCGGTGCACCACTTTGAACACGTTTCACCAAAATCGGCCACGCTCGACGTGCCCTAGCTCGATGATCTACCGCCACAGGCAGCCTCCTCAATCTTCGCTCCGAACGTCCTACCCCCACACTTTCGCGCTTTGCGCGTCATAAAAGGTAATTTTCAGCGGATATTTCTCGCCCCTAATTTTCTTGCGTAGCGCAATTATTTCGTCTGCTCTTGCGACAATGTCTTTATTTTGTTGCGAATTCGGATTGCCATACAGACCAACAAGCAAATTCGCAACACTTCCCGACGAAATGCATCGAAGTATGTGCTGATCGTTTTGCGCCAGCGAATGTCCAAAAATCACAGTCGAGTTGTTGGCCGGCAAACAGCAAGATTCAAAACTGCGCAATGCCTTATGCAGATAGGCATTGTGCAGGATGCGATCTATCTTCCCTTCACTGCTGCCTTCCGCAACGAAGAGCGGATATTTGTCTTGATTCAAAGCTTCGCGGATTTGATCTACGATAGCCTTGTCGGTTTTCGACCACGTGTATTTTATGATTTCAGTTCGA
>DATJLN010000045.1:0-135350 GCA_035509535.1 Xanthobacteraceae bacterium
TGCTCAATACCTACGCGCGCGTGCCGGTGTGCGGTTTGATTTCTCAGTACAGCGCGACCGGGCTCGACGCAGCCCCGAATCTCCTGCCCGTGACCATGCGGGCGATCCTGACCAAGAGCCTGACCTTGCGCGGCTTTATCAACACCGAATTCGTCGCCGATCACTACGCCGACTTTCTCAAGCTCGTCGGCTCTGGGCTGAAGGACGGCCGCATCCGCCACCGCGAAGACATCACCGACGGCTTCGAGAATGCGCCGGCGGCCTTTATGGGGCTGCTGCAGGGCAAGAATTTCGGCAAGGCTTTGGTGCGGGTGAGCCGCTGAGAAGCGCGTTGCCGGAGAGCGCCCTTCACTCCGCCGGCTGCTTCGGCTTCGGCTTGAAGAAGGTGCGCTTGAGATTGTCCCACAGCTCGATCTTGGCGCCGTTCCGGTGCATGATCGCGCTCTGCTGGAGCACCGACAGCGTGTTGTTCCAGGCCCAGTAGATCACCAAGCCGGCCGGGAATTTCGCCAGCATGAAGGTGAAGATCAGCGGCATCCAGTTGAAGATCACCTGCTGCGTCGGATCGGGCGGCGCCGGGTTGAGCTTCATCTGCACCCACATGGTCACGCCCATGATCGCGGGCCAGAAGCCGAGATGCAGGAAGGAGCCGATCAGCGGAATGATGGTCGGGTCGAACGGAATCAGGCCGCCCAGGTTGAAGATGTTGGTCGGATCCTGCGCCGACAGATCGTGGATCCAACCATAGAACGGCGCGTGCCGCATTTCGATGGTGATGAACAGCACCTTGTAGAGCGAGAAGAAGACCGGGATCTGGATCGCGATCGGCAGGCAGCCCGCGATCGGATTGATCTGCTCCTTCTTGTAGAGCTCCATCATCGCCTGCTGCTGCTTCACCTTGTCGTCGGCATAGCGCTCCTTGATCATCGCCATTTGCGGCTGCACCGCCTTCATCTTCGCCATCGAGGCGTAAGACTTGTTGGCGAGCGGGAAGAACAGAAGCTTGACGAGGACGGTGACGATCAGGATGGCGATGCCGAAATTGCCGACCACGTGATAGAAATAGTCGATGGCAAGGAACATCGGCTTGGTGATGAAGTAGAACCAGCCCCAGTCGATCAAGAGATCGAAATGGTTGAGCTTCAGCGCCGCGTTATAGCCGCCGGGGCCGAGCGGAAAATCGATGCCGACGACGGAGACTTCCTTGGCGCCGGCGAACAGCCGCGTGTCGTCGGCGCCGCTTGCGCCCGGCGCCACGGTGACGGGCTGCCCCAAGTAATCGGTCTGGTAAGTCTCGAGCCCGTTGACATTGTCGGCGGAGAACCGCGCGCGCACCTTGGCGTCGGTCTGCGGAACGAGCGTGGCGGCGAAATACTTGTCGGTGAAGCCGAGCCAGACGTCGGTGGCGTCCCAGCTCTGCGACTTCTGCTCCTGCATCTTCTTGTAGGTCTGGGTCTGCTCGCCGTGCTCGCCGATCACGCCGATCAGGCCTTCATGCAGGATGTAATAGCCGAGCACCGGCGGCGTGCCGTGGCGCGAGATCAGCCCGTAGGGAAACAGCGTCACCGGCGTGCCGCCCTTGTTGGCGACGCCGTCCTTGATGCTGAACATGTAACGATCGTCGATCGAGATGGTGCGGCTGAACACCAGACCCTGGCCGTTGTCGTAAGTGAGCGTCACCGGATGATCGATCGACAGCGCGCCGGAGCCCTGCTGCTTCCACGTCGTGTCGGGGCCGGGCATTGCGGCGGTCGTGCCGGCGGCGGGCACCCAGCCGAATTCGGCGTAATAGGCGTCGGGCGCGCCCGACGGCGAGAACAACACGATCGGCGGCGAGTCGGGTTCGATGGTCTCGCGATATTGCGTCAACGTCAGATCATCGATGCGGCCGCCTTTGAGATCGATCGAGCCGCCGAGCCGCGGCGTGTTGATGGCGATGCGCGGGGTTGCGGCGATGATGCTTTCGCGCGAGGCCGCCTGGGCGGGCGCCGCCGCGTTCGGCACGCCCGGCGCCTGCGGCGGCGGACCGCCGGCGGCGGTTTGCTGATTCTGCTGGCCGGCAGGCTGCGTCTGACCAGGCTGCGTTTGACCCGGCTGCGTTTGACCCGGCATCACCTGCGACTGTTCTTGCTGCTTGAGCTGGGCCTGCTCCTGCTCCTTCTTCATCTGCGGATAGCCGACGAAGAACTGCCAGCCGACCATCACGGCGAGCGACAGCGCGATGGCGATGATGGTGTTCTTGTGCTCACCCATTTAGTGCTCTTTCGCAGGTTTTGCCGTGGTGCGGGGCAGTGTGCCGTGCCGTTGGCCGGCCTGTTCCGAACCGGCTCTATGTAGGGGCGTCTTGTTCCGCACACCAGTTGCAATGCGCCGCAGCGCGCCGTCGAGTTCCCGCGCCATGTCACCGAACGGACATGTCAGCGCGGTGCGCCGCCCGATCAGCACATAATCATAGCCGGGCGTGAAGGCGGTTGCCGGCTTGCCGCGCACCATTTCACGCAACCGGCGGCGGACGCGGTTGCGTTCCACCGCATTGCCGACCTGGCGCGACACGGTGAAGCCGATCCGGACGTTTCCGGATTCTTTGCTAAATTCCTGGCCCTGTTCGTCGCGCCGCAGCGCCTGGAGCACAAAAGCCTTGGCCGGCGCCCGGGCGCCGGTCTGGGCGATGGCCCGAAAGTCCGTCCGGCGTTTCAGGCGCTCCATGGAATGGGCTTTGCGGGTTGGTTTTGGGTCGGTTCGGCGGCAAAAGTCCGCACCATGCGGTCATTTGCGGCCGTTGCGGCTTTACGCACTCAGCCGCTTACGGCCGCGGGAGCGGCGCGCCGCCAGAACCTTGCGGCCGCCCTTGGTCGCCATCCGGGTACGAAAGCCGTGGCGGCGCTTGCGCACCAGTTTGCTCGGCTGATAGGTCCGTTTCACGGGGTTGATCTCCGCTGCGCACGCTGAATTTTAAAGAGGTTAACGGCCGCAGGCGCTCCGGCCCACCGGCCAAGCGGCGCGATTGGCGCGGCTTATACGGGAGCGATCCCGGCTCGTCAACGTGACTTCGCCGCCATTTTCGGGCCGTTTCCGGCAAATCTCAGAAGGGTTATGGAGCGGTATCCGAGTGTCCCGCTTTCGCGCCTCCCTGCACGTACACTAGGCCGCATTGCTGCGACGGAGCACCTGTAGAATAGGTGCGCTCCCTTTCGCGCTGCCGGCAAGGCCTATGGCTGAACACACCGCTGCAGATGCCGGGCCTGGCGCTCCGCAACAGATCACGCCCGACCTTTGCGTGATCGGGGCGGGGGCGGGCGGCCTGACGGCGGCGGCCGCGGCGGCGGCCTTCGGCAGCAATGTCGTTCTGATCGAAAAAAGCCGCATGGCCGGGAACGCGCCCGACGAGGCGGGCCGGGAGGCGATTTACGGCGGCGCGCTGCCGGCGCAGGCGCTGATCGCGGCCGCCGAGCGGGCGCATGCGGTGCGCGCTGCGCCCCGGTTCGGCGTCAAGACCGTGCGCTTCGGCGTCGATTTCGCCGGCGTGCGCGCGCGCGTGCAGGAGGTGGTGGCGGCCGTCGCGCCGCTGCGCTCGCGCGAGCGCTTTGCCGGCATGGGCGTACGCGTCATCGCAGGCGTCGCGCGCTTCACCGATCGCGAGACGATTGCGGTCAATGACATTGTCGTCAAGGCGCGCCGCTTCATCATCGCCACCGGCTCGTCGCCGCAAGTGCCGACGATTCCGGGCCTTGCCGACGGGCCGTATCTCACCAGCGAGAATATCTTCGATCTCGACGAATGTCCGCGCCATCTCATCGTGCTGGGCGGCGGCGCCATGGCGATTGAAATGGCGCAGGCTTTTCGCCGGCTCGGCGCCGACGTCACCGTGCTGTGCGAGACCGCGCCGCTTGGCGATTACGATGCCGAATGCGCCGCGCTCGTGATCGACGGTCTTGTTCGCGACGGCGTGGCGTTGCGCAACGGCGTCAGGGCCACGGGAGTGCATCGCGCGCATGGCCGCGTGCAAGTCGATGTTGCAAATGTCGATGTTGCAAATGATGTCGGTGGAGCGACCTCGACCGTCGAGGGATCGCATCTGCTGGTGGCGACCGGGCGGCAGCCGAATATCGCCGCGCTCGATCTCGACAAGGCGCGCATTCGTCACGGCGCCGACGGCATCAGCGTCGACAAGCGCCTCCGCACCAGCAACCCCCACGTCTATGCCATCGGCGACGCGATCGACGGGCCGAAATGGACCCATGCCGCCCAGCATCAGGCCGGCCTCGTGATCCGCCACGCCCTGTTCCGCGTCCAGGTCGATGCCGACGACCTTGCGATCCCGCGCGTGACCTTCACCGACCCGGAAATGGCGCAGATCGGCCTTACCGAGGACGAGGTGCGGTCGGAATCCTTCCGCATCTTGCGTTGGCCCTACAGCGAAAACGAGCGGGCGCAAGCAACCGGCAATACTTTTGGCCAGATCAAGGCGGTCACCGACAGCGAAGGCGGGATTCTCGGCGTCACGCTGGTCGGCGCGGGGGCGGCCGAAAACATCGCGGTCTGGACGCTCGCCATGAATCAGGATCTGAATATTGAGGCCCTGGCCGGTGTTATCGTGCCGTATCCCACCTATGCCGAGGTGGGAAAACGGGCGGCGATGACCTACTTCAAGGGAGGTTTGACCTCACCGCTGGTGCGGGGCATCATGAATTGGCTGCGTCGCTTTGGTTGACAGCGTGTCCCAAAGGGGTTGTCCAGAAGCCTGGTCCGAATGGGCCGGCAACGAACGGGCTGGCAGCGAGGCTCGGCGAATGAGTGAAGAGAATGCAGCGCGGCCGGCTCCGGTCCGGCTGCCACACTTCGGGCTGTCGGGAAAGCTCCTCGTCCTCACGATTCTGTTCGTGATGATCGCGGAAGTGCTGATCTATGTGCCCTCGGTCGCCAATTATCGCGCCATGTGGCTCAAGGATCGTTTGGCCTCCGGCTACACGGCGGCCCTCGTGCTCGATGCCGCGCCGAACGGGGTGGTCTCCGACGCGCTCGCCAAGCAGATCCTCAATTCGATCGGCGCCCGCGCCGTCGCCATGAAGATGGGCACGCAGCGCCAGCTCCTGGCCGTCGACGACATGCCGCCGCCGATCAGCGACGATTTCGACATGCGCGATGTGCGCACCTTCGACTCGATCATGGATACGTTCAAATTGCTGCTCGACACGCATACCAAAGGCAAGGTGATGCGCGTGGTCGGCCCGGCGCCGATGGGCGGCGACTATATCGAGCTGATCATGAACGAGCCGCCGCTGCGCCGCGCGGTGCTGCGCTATTCGGCCGACATTCTGCTGCTGTCGCTGTTGATCTCCTGCATCACCGCGGCTTTGGTCTACCTCGCGCTGCATTATCTCTTCGTGCGGCCGATGCGGCGCATCACCGCGAACATGATGGCGTTCCGCGCCGGGCCGGAAGATGCCGACCGCATCATGGTGCCGTCGAGCCGGCTCGACGAACTCGGCACCGCCGAGCGCGAATTGTCGGCGATGCAGAGCGACCTCGCCTCGATGCTGCATCAGAAGAGCCGGCTCGCCGCGCTCGGGCTCGCGGTGTCCAAGATCAATCACGATCTGCGCAATCTGCTGTCGTCGGCGCAACTGTTCTCGGACCGGCTTGCCAAGATCCCCGATCCCGCCGTGCAGCGCTTCGCGCCGAAGCTGATGCATGCGCTCGAGCGCGCCATCGCGTTCTGCCAGTCGACATTATCTTATGGCCGGCTGCAGGAGCCGCCGCCGGACCGCAGGCCGATTCCGCTCGAGCCGCTGGTCGAAGAAGTGCACGAGACGCTGGGGCTTTCACCCGACGGGCCGGTGCGCTGGATCAGCGCGGTCGAGCGCGGGCTCATTGTCGACGCCGATTACGACCAGCTGTTTCGTGTCTTGTTGAATCTGTCGCGCAACGCCTTGCAGGCCATGGAAAGCCAGGCCATCGAAAGCCGGGCCACGGCCGATCCCGGCCGCGATCAGATTCGCATCACCGGGCGCCGCGAGGGTGCCGTGGTGGTGATCGAAGTGTCCGATACCGGAGCGGGCTTTTCGGAAAAGGCGGCCGCGCATTTGTTCGAGGCGTTCCAGGGCTCGACCCGGACCGGCGGCACCGGCCTCGGGCTTGCCATCGCCGCCGATCTCGTCCGCGCTCATGGCGGCGATATTCGTCTGGTCGAAGGCACGATCGGCGCGACGCTGCGGCTGACCATTCCCGACCGCGCCGTGGAGCTTGCCGCCCATCGCGACGCGAGAGCGCATGGTTGATGTGCGCATGGCCGGTTTGGCGCGTCGGTAAAAAGGCGCACGGCGCATGCATTCTGTCATTGGGCTGGCGATTTTGACCGGAACCGCGGCCTTCGTCGTATTTGCCTTCCGCCAAGGGATGCGCGTAAGGCGCGATCGCCGTTCGGACGACATTCCGGCCATCGGAATGGGCTTCGGAACGGGCTCCGGCAGCGGGCCGAGTGACCATTCCGGCGGCGGATTAGGGCACAGTTAATCAAGGCCCAACGGCTGTAATCAAGGCCCAAGGGCTGCGCCGCGCTTGCCATCCGCGGCCGAAGCCTATAGCTATGGCCCGCGCCGCGGGGGCCGCCTGGGCGGCCTTTAAAACATGATCGGTTTTCCGAAAAGATCATGCGCTGACGAAAAAACCGCGACGCAATCAGCGCCCGTAGCTCAGCTGGATAGAGCACCAGACTACGAATCTGGGGGTCAGGAGTTCGAATCTCTTCGGGCGCGCCACTTCATTCCGATCTGCAGACACCAGTTCGCCGCTGCTCCTTGAGAACATCATCGACATCGGAAAGTCCTTGCTCGACTGAGGCGTAGAGGCGTTTGCGCCTGTCCTCGGCGGCGGACTTCCTTCCGGAGAGTCGCGAGCGGTCGTTGCCGGCGTGCTCGGCGACCGGTCTCGATGGTGCGCGCGCCCAAGCCAATAACTGTTATGCCAACTCCTCGTCTTCCCACTTCGCGGGCAGATCGCGAGCATGTGCAGAAGCTCGAGAAGAAATCAGATCGGGGAGAGAAGCGTGTCCGATGCGGTCGCCAAGGCAAGCTCATTACCCACATATTCTGCAACCGGCCTGACGCGGGAGCAAAGGCGCAATTTGGCGTTAGCCTCGGTTGGCTCATTGCTGGAATTCTACGAATTCATGGTCTTTGGCTTCTTCACCGTGGTCATTGGCAAGCTGTTTTTTCCGCCCGATTTGCCAGAAGCCGTAAGGACATTTCAGGCCTTCGCCCTTTACTCGCTGGGTTTTCTCCTACGGCCAATCTCCGGCGCGATTATCGGGCACCTCGGCGATCGCTTCGGACGGAAGAAGCTCTTTATGATGACCGTGCTTTTGATGGCGCTCCCGACATTCTTGATTGGCGTGCTACCGACATACGCGCAAATCGGAATTTTGGCTCCCGTCCTTCTGTTGATCCTGCGCATCGTGCAGGGTATCGCGCTTGCAGGGGAGTTTGCTGGAGCGTCGGTCTTCGTCGCCGAGCATGTCGGCAAAAGTCGTCTCGGAGCGGCGAGTGGTTTCATGCTGGGTGCAAGCTATGTCGGCTTCTTTGTCGGTGCAGGCTCGGGGGCGTTTCTAAGCAGCGTCATGACGCCTACGGCGCTTGAGGCTTGGGGCTGGCGAATCCCGTTCATCCTCGGCGGCGGGTTCGGCCTCATTTCGCTTTATCTGCGGCGTCAGCTCGACGAGACGCCTTTGTTCCTTGAAATACAGAAAATGAGGGACCGCGCCAACCGCGTTTCGCTGGCGCGGCTTTTGAAGAGCAATCTCGAGGCCGCTTTGTTCGACGTCGGGCTCGGAAGTTATCTCGGCAGCATGATTATCGTACTGTACTTCTACATGCCGTCGCTGCTTCAGACACAGTACGGGATGGATCGTGCGGTGGTCTTCAATGCCAACGCGGCCGCGCTCCTGCTTCTAGCAGCTGTTTGTCCCGTCTGGGGAAAGCTTTCGGATAAGATCGGCTATGGCTGGGCACTGGGGGCGGGCTGCCTGGGTCTCGCGATAGTTTTGTACCTGTTCTTTGGCGACCTGGATTCGATCTCTCGCAATCCGAGTCGCTTGATCTGGTGGTGGCTGAGTTTTTCGGTATTCATGTCGAGTGCCGCCGTCATTCCCGCTTTGTGCGCATTGGTATTTCCGACGGAAGTGCGATTCGCCGGCTTCGGGTTCAGCTACAATGCGGGCTCCGTGATCTCGGCGCTGGCGCCGACGATAATCTCGTGGGTCGTTCTCAGTTACGGGAAGGCCAACGTTGTCTATTACGCGGTGGGACTGGCCATTCTCGGCATCGCACTGGCGCTTTGGACGACGCGGCTCAAGTTCTATCCGCGACCGGGCTGAGAGCTCAGGAGACCAATAGGACTTTGCCGTTGCGGCCGGCCTCTCCATTGGCGGCCAAGGCTTCGTTGAATTGCCAGAGTGGAAAGGTCGTGGCAACCGGTAGATCCAAGGTTTTGGCGCGAATCATCGACCAGAGTTCGTCGATTATGCGCGCTCTCTCGGTTGGCGAGATTTGCGCCAGCCAACGGTCGATCCCGAAGCCTTTCCAGATCAGATTGGAATAGATCAGCATCGCATTTGTGACCGCTGCCGGCTCGCGGTCCTGAACGCCGTAGGCGACGACCCGGGCGCCTGCACTCAGGGTGCTGAATAATTTGGGAAGGATGGGCCCGCCAACGCTGTCGAGCAACGCCTCAATCCCGCGTCCAGCGCTTAAGCTTGTGAGTGCCGCAGCCAAGTTAGGATCATCGACCGAGACGATATGGTCCGCGCGCGAACGTATTGCAGGTGCACGCGCCGCGTCGCGCGCCAAGCCGATCACTTTGACACCGCGGCTGTGCGCTATCGAGGCGATGAGGTTGGAGACCGTCGATGCTGCTGCGGTCAACAGCAACCAATCGCCCTGGTTCACGGCGGCTTCTTCAAGCAGGCCGACTGCCGTCAGCGGGTTCAGCGAAATCTGGCAGGCAATTGCATCTGGGATGTCTGACGGCACACTGATCAGACGGTCCTGCGGCACGCGAACGATTTCAGCCCAGGTCCCGGGACACCGGAAGGCCACTCGCTGGCCGGGCGCAAACAGCGGCGAAGTCGGCGGGCCGGCAATGATAACGCCCACGCCTTCGAGACCGGCGACCTGGGGAAAACTCGGCTTCAATCTGTACTGCCCGCGAATAAAGGCCAGGTCCGCGGGATGGATCGGTCGAGCGGTGACCTTGACCAGCACATCTTCGTCATGCGGGACCGGAGCCGGGATTTCGGCGCAAGCGAGCACATCGTTCGGTTCGCCTGTCTGCTTGAAGACGACAGCCTCCATGGTCACGCGACCTTGTCAGACAGCATGACTCGACGCTCGACCGCATTCTGATCGACGTCCGAGGGCCACTGCGAGACGACTGCGACGATACGTTCGCGATCTTCCTCGTCGCCAATCAGGCCGCAAGCGGTGTCGGTTACGCCGGGATCGCCGATCAGCGGCGGCGTATGTGTCTCCAGGAGCACGCAAGGCGTTGTGCCTTGAACCCATGACCAGTGGATCGCGTTGCGGGGGATCCGGAACACATCGCCTTTGCGCGCGAGAAAACCGCTCTCCTCGATAAAAACGTAGAGTTCGCCTTCTAGAACGTAGTTCAGTTGTTCGGAATCGTGTGCGTGCGGACGGGAATGGTATTGCGGCTGGCGCGTCGCCAACATGATGCTCGATTCCTTTCCATAAGCGATCTTGGCCCCGACCGATCCGCCGGAAAGAAATTTCGCTGGCACCAAATTGGTTTCAAGAATGTCGGAGAGTGCGGTGATGAGCGGCGAGTAGCGTTCCGGCATCGGGTTCTCCTTGGCTGGGATGCCGAAGGTGGGATTTACGCCGGTTCACTGCAATGAAAGCGCCGCTCTAACAGTTATGCGTGGTTGCCCTCTATCACCACGAATAATGCCGACCACATGATGAAAGGTAGAACTACGCGTGACTCACTCCGCCAAGTGCAGGCGCCATAAGGGAGGAAAGTCGATGATGTTTTCCCGTCCGCTCGGTGGCGGCGTCGACCTCATCGAAATCGTTGAATTTGTCGGCCCGACACATGATGCACAATGGATGCTGCCGGATGCGGAGCCGGGCACGCTCGCAGCGAACGAAGGGCTATTGAGCGGCTTCTGGATGCGACGCACCAACAGGCTCGTCTTCACCTATCAGTTGTGGTTGTTGAAAACGAGCGACACCGTCGCCTTGATCGACACCGGCTGCGGCAATCATAAGAGCCGCATATCTCCCTGCCAAAACCAGATCAACACTCCAGTACTCGACTGGCTGGAGGCGGCCGGCGCGGCCCCTGACGACGTTACGCATGTCATTCACACTCATCTGCATTCGGATCATGTCGGCTGGAATACGCGGCTTGTCGACGGGCGCTGGCTGCCCACTTTCCCGAACGCCACCTATTACATGCCGAAGCTCGATTACGAGCTGTTCAAGGGCCGACGGGCCGTAAGCATGCGGCCGGAAATGTATGAGCCCGTGATGATTGATAGCGTAAATCCCGTGATGCAGGCGGGGCTGGTGCGGTTTATCGAGGCCGGCGACGAAGTTGCAGGTTTACGCGCGATCGCGACCCCGGGTCACACGCCCGGTCATCTGGCCTATCTCTTCGAGCATCGAGGTGAGCAGTTCATCTTCGCCGGCGATGTCTTTCATTCGCCGCTGCAGGTGTTGTATCCGCAAATCAACAGCCGTTGGTGCGAAGATCAGGCCATGGCCCGGCGCACCAGACACAACTTGCTCTGCACTGCCGCCGAACGCGATGCCGCGATCTTTCCCGCGCATGCCAAAGGAGTCCACGGCTGGCGCATCGGGCGGCGCAAGGACGGCTTCCTGGTCGGCTTCGACGACAAGATCCGCCAAGTTACCAAGCCGTGAGCTGACGAAGCGGCAAAAGGACTGCAAATGATTTACGAACTGCGAACCTATCAGCTCAAGCCCGGAACGACGCAGAAATACATGGCGCTGTTCCAGGAAAAGGGCCTTCCGATTGTCAGCCGCTACTGTACGCTCGTGGGCTATTGGGTGGTGGAATCGGGTCTGCTCAACCGCGTCGTCCACCTTTGGTCATTCAAAGACCTGGAAGACCGCCGACAATCGCGTGAACACTGGTGGCAGGATAGAGAGTGGAGCGAGCATTATGTGCCGTTGGCTCTGCCCATGCTTGAATCCCAGGAAACCATAATCTTGACGCCGACTGATTTTTCACCCCTTCGCTGACAGCGGAGACGAACAGCGGCCCGATATTCCCGCCAGACGATGCATGGTGCTAATCTGCTTCAATGCAGAGTTTGGTTTGACCGTGCCGATCCCCAAGCTGAACGCGTCCAGCCTCGATTTGCGACCGCTCTATTATTTCGTCCAGGTCGCGGAGCTAGGGAGCTTTTCGCGCGCCGCGGCTTCGTTATCGATGAGCCAACCGGTTCTCAGCCGTTTCATCAAGCGGCTTGAAGATGATTTGCAGGTCCTGCTGCTGCACCGGCACGGACGGGGTGTCACTCTCACCGAAGCAGGCGAGCGCCTGTTCGATCATGCCGGTCCGATTTTGCGCGGCCTGTCTCAGGCCCAGACCGAAGTTGTCGCGCTCCGCGGCACAGCATTGGGCGCGGTGAGCATTGCCCTCCCGCCGATGCTCGGTGCCATTGTCTCGACGGAACTGGTGAGACGGCTTCGATCTGAATACCCGCTGATTTCGGTTACGCTGCGCGAAGGTTTCGCTGCCGAAACGCTGGATTGGCTTGGGTCCGGCGCCGTTGATGTCGGGATTGTGTTCAATCCCCCACATATCGCGACGCTCATTTCGGAACATGTTTTGGACGACCAGATCCATTTGGTCGGCACTCCTGCGAGTCTCGACCTCATCTCAGGCAGTCGTTTCCAAGCAAAACGATTGGCGGGACTGCCAATGGTTTTGCCGCCGGCTCCGCATAGACTGCGAACGCTCGTCGATGAAGCGGCCCATCATGCAGGGGTGAAATTCAACGTGGAGGTGGAAGCCACCGGAACAAATACAATCTTGGAATTGGTGCGAAACAAGATCGGCTACACGGCTTTGCCTTCTTGTTTACTCCATGATGAAGTGCGGGAAGGCCGGCTTCAGAGTTGGCCGATCGTGTCCCCCAAGATTACGACAAAGCTATTCGTGACAACGTCGATGCAACGGCCCCAAACCATGGCAACAAAAGTCGTTATCAAGATCATTGGCGCGCTATTCGCACAATATCGTAAGGCGCCGCGCTGAAAGCGGCCATTTTGGCTTTGCGTGGGGCGACGTCTCTTTCCGCCACGTCCGCGACCTCCTTCTCCGACGCTTGACGTCTGGAACCGGACGCACAGCAGACAGGCCCCGCCTAAAAGAGACCGGCGGCATTCACGGATAGCGTTGACCCACCGACGCGGGCATAACGAGTGACACTGAATCGAGGGCGCGAGAAATTACACCATAGTTTCAATAACATACGTGTTCGCAGTTTTATTCTGACGGGCGCGCCACCTCATGCTCCTCAGCGAACACCTGTTCGCTCCTCCTTGAGAGATCGAACTGACCAAATGCGCCGCCACACGCCGGCAACGCGTAATCAGCTTCAGCGAGCTTGTGTCTGCGGCCGATAAATCACGACCAGCGCACGCGACTCGCCGTGTCGGCTGCGGCCGCGATGGGGAATGGTGGAATCGAAATAGGCGCTGTCGCCGGGCAGCAGCACCCAGGTCCGCCGGCGCCGATTGATGACGGCCTCGAGCTCGACCTCGCCCGACAAGATGTACATGAACTCCTCGCCCTCGTGATCGAAATGAACTTCCTTTTCCACGCCGGGAGGAAAGATCATCACGAACGGCTCCATGTGCTTTTGGTGCCGTTGCCCTGCCAGCGCGACGTAATCGTAACCGAACGAGGCGCCGCCGTGGATCACGTCTTGCCTGTCCTTCGCGCGGACAATGCACACCGCCTCGGCCTGGTCACTCACCGAATCATTGTCGAACAGGTCGGCCAGATCGGTACCGAGCACATGTGCGATCTTGACCAGCGTGCCGATCGGCGGAATGACCTTGGAATTCTCGATCTTCGAGAGATGCCCCTTGGTGAGACCCGCTTCGGCGGCAAGCCGATCCTGCGTGAACCCGCGGGCACCGCGCAGTTCATAGATGCGGCGGCCTAGCCGCAGCTCCGGCGCTGTCAGGTCTTTGCAATGCGATCGGGCGTCCATTACCGCGGCGCCGCCACAACAATCGGAAACTGTTCGAGATTGGCCGCCCAAGCGCGCTGGTATTCGATGATCCTTGCCGTCTCGGCGGCCATGTCGGCTCCGAACGCCTTTTTCAACAGATAGAGCATCGTGTCGATGCAAAGCGAAACGCCGCCACCGGTGATGACACCGCCATCATCGACAAGACTCGCTTCATGCACTTTGACGCTGGGATATTCCTCGCGCAAGCGCCGCAACGGCGACATCTCGGGCGGCGTCACTTCCCGTTTTGTAGTCGCTGCCTTCCCATCCAATACGCCGCTCGCCGCCAAGATCATGCCTCCGGTGCATACCGAAACGACGGGGATTGTCGCGGCATAATGGCGAATGAAGCCCAGAGTTTTCGGAGACTGGCATTGCGCTGGCCATCCCGGGCCACCCGTCACGATCAAAACATCGAGTTCCGGGGCAGAACCAACATCATAATCGGCAAGAATGCGCATTCCGTTGGCCAGCAGCGTTACGCCGGCCTCCGGAGCTATGGTGCAAATCTCAATGTCACTGCGAATACGGCGAGCCATCGACAACACGCCGAAGGTGGCGAGATCGATCGGCTCGACGCCCTCGTAGATGAAAACTCCGAACCGCACATGATCCCCGCTGTAGGTCAGGCCGGCCGCCGGACGCCAAGGCGCGCTGGCCGCGTGTCCCAGCGAGGTTTCCTGACAAGGTTTCCTAGGTTTCCTGGCATGAAACTTGCTGCGTTTTCCCCGGATGGAGACGATGTCCGGCCGATGCGATCTCAGCTCGATCAGATATGGGCTTTTGCAAAAAAGCAACCGTCAATCGTGCTGTGTTTTTGGGCGCCGGGTTTCCTTTTGTGATTGCCATTGGGCGATCGTCTCACGCGCGCTTTCCGCCGCTGCCTGCCCGGCCGCGGGGAAGTGCCAACTGGGAGACGGTACATGACCATCACCTCGAGCGCTCCCGCCATCGGCGGCGGCGACATCACCACCCCGCATATCGGCGCCATCGCCTTCGCCGGCACGATCGGCACGATTGTGGAATGGTACGATTTTCTCATTTACGGCACCGCCGCCGCGCTCGTGTTCAACAGCCAGTTCTTCCCCAATGTCGATCCGCGGATCGGCACGCTGGCCGCGCTTGGCGCCTTCGCCGTCGGCTTTTTGGCGCGTCCAATCGGCGGCGCCATATTCGGCCATTTTGGCGACCGGCTCGGCCGCAAGTCGATGCTCATGCTGACCATGGTCTGCATGGGTCTATCGACCGCCGCCATCGGCCTGTTGCCCAATTATGCGCAGATCGGCATCGCGGCGCCGATTCTGTTGGTGCTGCTGCGTGTCGTGCAGGGCATTGCGCTCGGCGGCGAATGGGGCGGTGCTTCGCTGATGGTGCTCGAACATGCCCCAGCGCACCGGCGCGGACTCTACGGCAGCCTGGTTCAGGTTGGATTTCCCATCGGACTCGTCTCGGCATCGGCCATGTTCTCGCTCGTGACCATGCTCTTGTCGGATGCCGACTTCAAAAGCTGGGGCTGGCGCATCCCGTTCCTGCTCAGCGTTCTTCTCGTTGCCATTGGCCTGTTCGTGCGCGCCCGGTTGCCGGAAACCCCGGTCTTCGAGAGGATGAAGGCGCGCGGCGACGTCGTGCCCGCTCCGTTCTTCGAGATGATCCTGAAACAGCCGTACAATTTCCTGATCGCGACCGGACTCAAGCTGTCGGAAGTGTCGTGGGTCTACATGCTGACGATCTTCGTCGTCGTCTACGCGACCACCAAGCTTGGTCTGCCGAAGTCGCTGATGCTCAATGCGATCGTGCTCGCCGCGCTTCTCGAACTGATCACCATCCCGTTGTTTGGACATCTGGCCGACGTCTATGGGCGCCGCTTCCTTTATTTCGCCGGCGTCATTTTCACGATCCTGTTTGCGTTTCCGCTGTTCTGGCTTCTCGACTTGAAGACGCCGGAAATGGTGATCCTTACGATCGTCATCGCCCTCAATTTGGGCCACGGCCTGATGTTCGCTCCGGAATCGGCCTATTTTCCCGAACTGTTCGGCCCCAATGTGCGCTATAGTGGCGCGTCGCTCGGCTTCCAGGTCTCGGCTGCGATCGGCGGCGGCTTTGCGCCGATTATTGCGACGGCACTTGCAGCTTATACGGGCGGCACCGCGGGCGTATCCATCATGCTGATCCTCTTGGCGCTCGTCACACTGACTGCGACATTGTTCGCCCGCGAAACTAAAAACGAAGCCTTGCTGGACTGAAGCGCTAGATCCCCGGCGGCCCCAGCCATGACGACGACGCAGCTCGCAGAGCCGAGACCAAAGATCGCGCAGACCAAGTGGAGCGGCGGACGCCTGCTCCACATCCACATCGCGCCGGCCGCCTCATTCGAGATGGAAGAACTCGAGGAAGCAAAATTTGTCGCCGGCCGCGGCATCGAGGGCGACCGCTACTTTCTCGGCACCGGAACCTATTCGCCGAAGCCGGACTGCCGCGAGGTGACGCTGTTCGAGATGGAAGCGATCGAGGCTTTGGCGCGCAACGACCCGCCATTGCAAACAGGGCCGATCCATATCGAACCCGCCGACCATCGGCGCAATCTCACCGTGGTCGGTGTGCCGCTCAATCATCTCGTCGGCAAGCGTTTCCGCGTAGGCGATGCTGTGCTGTTCGGCGGGCGGCTCAACTTCCCGTGCAAATATCTCGAGGAGATCCTCGGCCTGCCGGTCTTCCTGCCGCTGTATAATCGCTCCGGCCTCAATTGCCGGATCGAGAGAGGGGGGATCGTGCGGCGCGGCGATTCGATCGAGCCGATTGGCGACGACTAAGCAGAGTCGGCTGGGTGACGGCGCGCATCATAATGAAAATGGGCGTCAGCGACGTCCGCCAGGTCACGGAGTCGGTGCGGCTTTATACGCTGCGCCATCCGCGCCGGCCGCATCTGCCCGCCCCGGTGCCGGGCGCGCATGTCGATCTGCATCTGCCCGACGGTCGAATCCGCCAATATTCGCTATGCGGTGATCCTGACGACGACACCGTCTATCAGATCGCCGTCAAACGCGAGAATGATGGCCGCGGCGCCTCGCGCTGGATTCATGAAACTCTGCGTGCCGGCAGCATCATTCCGACTTCAGCCCCGCGCAATAATTTTCCGCTCGCGGCCGCGGCACGCCACATCTTCATTGCCGGCGGCATTGGCATTACACCGATCCTGCCGATGATCCGGCATCTGTCGCGGCGCAATGTTCCCTTCGAGTTGCATTATTGCGCGCGGCACAGCGACAGCGCACCATTCCTGCCGCTGCTGCGCCGGATCTGCGGTCCACAGCGGCTATCCACCTATTTCTCGGTCGCGAACGGAGATCCGGCAGCGCGTCTCGACGTCGAGAATCTGCTCAAGGCCGTCATCCCCGGAGCGCATGTCTATTGCTGCGGACCGCAGCGCCTGACCCATAGTTTTCGTGCGGCGGCGAACAGCTGGCCGAGCGAATATGTTCATTGCGAAGTCTTCAAACCGACACTGGACGAAAACTTCGTCGCCGAACCATTCGATATCAAGCTTGCCTCGACCGGCGAGGTGCTGCGGGTTCCGGCCGACAAATCGGCCCTCGACATCCTGCGCGCGCGCGGTTTGCCGTTGCCCTCGAGCTGTGAATTAGGCGTGTGCGGAACTTGCGCTTGCCGTTACCTCGACGGAACCGTCCTCCACCGCGACACGGTGCTTGATGTCAGCGCCCGGCAGGATCGAATGATCCTTTGCGTATCGCGCGGCCGCGTCAGTGTCACGCTCGATCTGTAAAGGCGCGGCACGGGTCCTTTATTTCCCCTGCTTGACCGGCGAGAGCCAAAACATAGCGGTGCCGATTGGCGGACGCTGCGTCCCTCAGAGCTCCGAATACGGGCCCCCCCAAAGGAAAAATGGAGGGAACCCTAAGGCAAAATGAAGAGGCCTTGAAAGACAGATCTCGCCATTTCTGACATGAGGACCGTAACTCCATAGTACCAGGGGCCGGCCTGCCGCCGTTTGTTGCCTGGTATGAAGCATGCGGGTTCGGAAGGAAAAAATCCATGACTCTGAATCGTCGACTGATGTTTCGTTTTGCTGCAATGGGCGGAGCGCTCGCGGTACTTGTTCGCGGCGCCGGCGCCGAGGAGGCGAAGAGGAAGCAGCACAAGATCGTCCTGCACGTCGGCACGAACGATCAAGACTCCATGAAGACCGCGCTCGGCAACGCCAAGAACGCCTACGAGATCTATGCGAAGCGCGGCGAGAGCGTCGCCATCGAGATCGTGGCTAACGCCGGCGGCCTGAACATGTTCCGTGACGATACTTCTCCGGTGAAGCAGCAGATCGCCGAGTTGCGCAAGGTTGATCCCGATGTCGTGCTCTCCGGCTGCAACAACACGAAGATGACCATGGAGAAACGCGAAGGAAAACAGATCACGATCATTCCGGAAGCGCGGCTCGTTCCGGCTGGGGTCGTGCGGATGGCGGAACTTGAGGAGCAGGGTTACGCCTACGTGCGGCCGTGAACGACGGGGGGATGAAGTGAAATAGTCGTGCGCACGCTGTTTAGTCCCGCCGCCGCCCTCGTGGCATTCGCATCGTTCGCCGTGGCGACCGCGTACGCGCAGACGCCGGCGGCAGTCACCTGGAATCCGCCCGATATCAAGCAACTTCGCGACGACGCCTGGGGCGGGATGGTACGGCTCGGCCGCGAAATCATGGCGCACACATCATCCAGGATCGGCCCGGAAGTCTCTGATGTTTCGAAGCGCTACGCCGGCAACAATCTGGACTGCGAGAGCTGCCATCTCGAGGACGGCGTCAAGCAATTCGGCCTGCCCTATGTCGGCGTCTACAGCGACTTCCCGCAATACCGGTCGCGCGAGGGCGAGGTCGGCACGATTGAAGATCGCATAAACGGCTGCATGACACGCAGCATGAACGGCCGCGCCCTGCCGCTCGACTCTGTCGAGATGAAGGCGATGGTCGCCTACATCAAGTTCCTATCACAGGGCGTGCCGGTTGGCGCGCCGACCCGAGGCCGCGGCTCGGGCGCGATTAAGGAACTCGATCGTGCCGCCGATCCTGGCCGCGGCAAGCAGGTGTTTGCGCTGGTCTGTGCGCAGTGTCACGGCGCGGACGGACAGGGCAAACGTCACGGTGCGCCCGGCGATGCGAAAGGATACGACTTTCCGCCGCTGTGGGGCCCGGACAGCTTCAACGACGGCGCCGGCATGGACCGGCTGATTGCCGGCGCGAATTTCGTGCATTCGAACATGCCGTACGGCGTAACCTTCGAGAATCCGGTGCTGTCGGTTGAGGATGCGTGGGACGTGATGGCCTATGTGCAATCGATGCCGCGGCCGCACAAGGCCAATCTCGATAGGGATTTTCCCGTGCGAACGCAAAAGCCGGTTGACGCGGGCTACGGGCCGTACATCGACAGCTTCGACCAGAAGCAGCATCGCCTCGGTCCCTTTGCGCCGATCCGCGCGGCAATGATTGCGGAGGGAAAGAAGTAGGTGGCCGGAAGACGATTATCTTGGCCGGATGATTCGGCAACGCAAAGTGTAATGGAACGAAATTGGATTCTCTCGACGATTCGAAATCCTGCAGAACAGCCGGTTCAATGGTCCCTTGGGATCGCAATTCCGCGGCTTTGGGAACCGGTGAATGCAACAACTGCTCAGGTCGGCTCGTGGCCCTTTTCGGACCTCCGACGATGTCTGCCATCACGCCGCTGTCCATGGCTTCCGCATTTGCGGCAGCAGAGCCGTTTGACGAAACTCGCGGACGTGACGGATCGCTTCAAAACCGGTGATCATCCGACTTCGATCTGAGCTTCTTGCCTCGGCGCGTTGTCTGAGCATCGCACGCGGGTTACTGCACGGTCACATTGAGCTCCTTGACCAATCGGGCAAACTTGTCGGAATCCTCTCGCACGATGTGCGCATAGTCTTCGCCGCTGCCCCCAGTCGGCTCCTGCGCTTGATCCAAGAAGCTTTGCCGAATTTTCCCATCGGCGAGCGCCGTGTTGATTTCTGAATTTAGCCGGGTCCTGATCTGCGGTGGGGTGCCGTTCGGAACGAACACTCCGATCCGTTGATCGGTCTCAAGGCCGCTAAGCCCGGCCTCTTCGAATGTAGGTACGTCGGGCAGCGCAGACGAGCGCTTCGCCCTCGACTGGGCAAGGATATTCAAAGTGTGTGCCTTATAATACGGGATCAGCGGAGTTGTACCAAAGGAACCGAGTTGGACATTTCCCGCGATGAGATCGTGGATCGCCTCGCCGCCGCCACGATACGGCACCTGCACGAGGGTGATGCCGGCAAGTTTCGCATACCATAAAGCAGTCACTGCCTGGAGCGAGCCGACACCGCTTCCGGTCGCGAACCGCATGCCGGGCTGCTGCTTGGCTTTGCCGGTCAAAGCCGCGAGTGTGGTCGCGCCGAGCGATGGGTGAGCGGCGAGCGCAATCGGCTGTGTTGAAAGCTCGATCACCGGCGTCAATGCCTGCAACGGATCGAAATCGAGTGTGAAGATATGGGGATTGGTACTGATGGCATCGGTACCGATCAAAACCGTGTAGCCGTCCGGCGCGCTTCTAGCCACATATTCCATGCCGATATTGCCGTTGGCGCCCGACTTGTTTTCGACGACGACCTGCTGGCCGAGTTTGCGGGACAAGTAGTCGCCGATGACTCGGGCGGCGACGTCGGTTGAGCCACCAGCGGGAAACGGAACGATGAAATGGATCGGCCGCGCCGGCCAGTCGGCGGCCGAAACTGGTATCGACGCTGCAACTAAAAGTGCAGCCGCCGCTAATATGCGTCGCAAGCCTGACATCAGGATTATTCCTTTCCCTCGCGCTGAACTCAATTATGATGGCGCACCCCCCACCCACTCACAATACCGTCTCAAGAGACGGCATCGGACGTGCAATCACCATGCCATATTCAAAGTACCTGCCGGAGCACATGGGCTCCATCAAACTCATGACATCCGGCCCGTTTGTCGCAGGATCATACGCCGAGCTTGTTCTTGTCTACACCGCCGGTACATTCGGCATCGACGATACCGGCATGCTGAAGATTTCGTGGCGGACGACGTCGGACTTCAGCAAACCGCAGTTCAAGGATCCAGCCGCAGCGAACTTCACGACGGTCGAAGCAAGCAACGGTGCCAAGCTCGACGTGTGGTTCGACCGCCTGAACATTCGACCCTACGCCAACACCTTGCTCATTCGCGTCGGGCGCGGCTATCTCCGCGCCGGCGACACGCTCACGATCCGCTTTGGCGATCGCAGGCAAGGGTCGCCGGGTCTGCGTTTGCAGACCAATATCGAAAGCAACGTCGAATTGCGCACGTCGGTTGATGCGTTTGCCACTTATGAATTCTGCGAAATTCCGGTTCAGCCGAGCTTCGATTTGATCGCCGGACCGGCCGTGAAATGGAAGGCCATTTTGCCTTCGATCGCAGTTGCCGGAGAGCCGTTTCGTCTCGCCATCGTCGCCGAGGATATGTGGGGAAATCCTACCGAAGATGTGGAGGGCATGCTGGAGCTATCCGCATCGCGGCCCGTGCAGGGCCTCCCCCGTAGTCTCACGGTACGAAAAGGCGACGGTCCCCGTGTGATCGAAGGGCTCGTTGCGCAGACCGCCGGCGATATCGACATTGTAGTATCGGCAAACGGTCAAATGCTCACGCGCGCCAATCCGCTCCGGGTCGTCACGGCAGCGCCGCTGCGGCGCTATTGGGCGGACTTGCACGGCCAGAGCGGCGAGACGATCGGCATGGGGAGCGCGGAGGAGTATTTTCGCTACGCGCGTGACAAGGCATTTGTCGACATGGTCGGGCATCAGGGCAATGACTTCCAGATCACGGATGCATTCTGGAAACGATTGAACGAACTGACCGCGCAATTCGATCAGCCGGGAAAGTTCGTTTGCCTGCCCGGATATGAGTGGTCGGGCAACACCGGCATGGGCGGCGACCGCAATATATTCTTTCGCCGCGAGGGCCGGCCGATCCGGCGCTCGTCGCACATTCTCGTTGAGGGTGCCACGTCGACGGATGCGGTCTACACCGCGGACAAGCTGTTCGAGGTGCTGAGCAAGGAAGAATGCCGGGTGATCGCCCATGTCGGAGGACGCTACGCCGACATCAAATACGCCCATGACGGGCGCATTGAGCGCACGGTCGAAATCCATTCCAGCTGGGGCACGTTCGAGTGGCTGCTGCACGACGCATTCGAAAAGGGCTTTCGTGTTGGCATTGTCTGCCACAGCGACGATCACAAGGGGCGCCCTGGAGCGACAACGCCCGGGGCTTCGACGTTCGGAGCGATCGGCGGGCTGTCTTGTTACTTCATGCCTGAATTGACGCGTGACGCCTTGTTCGAGGCGCTGCGCAAGCGCCACCATTACGGGACCACCGGCGCACGTATTTTTCTCGACGTCCGCGGCACGTTTGCGCGCGAGGTGACCGGATTTTCAGAAGATCCGAAGCTCGGGCCGGCAACGGAGATGACGGTCCGCGACGCCATGATGGGCGACATCATTCGTCCGGCGGGCGTGCCCATGAAGCTTTCGGTCGAGGCGATTGGAACCGCTCCGGTCGAACGCTTGGACGTGCTCCATGGCACTGAAGTCGTTCAATCGGCCCGTCCGTTTGGCGCTGCGGATCTGGGGCGCCGCGTGAGGGTCCTTTGGCAGGGCGCTGAATATCGCGGCCGCGGCCGGGAAACCATGTGGCAAGGCAAGCTGACGGTCGCGGACAACCGTATCATGCGATTTGCGCCGGTGAATTTTCTCAATCCGGAGCGGCGGATCCAGGAGGTCCGGGCACAGCATCAGCTTGCTTGGACCTCGGTCACGACCGGCAACGTCGCTGGGATCGATCTCTGGCTTGAAGACGCCAAAGCCGGCCTGCTCGCGATTCAGACCAATATTGTCTCAGGCGACATCGATCTCGGCAAATTGTCCGACGAAACGACCGTGCTTGAGGGCGGCGGACTCGGCCGAAGGCTGAGCGTCTATCGATTGCCAGAAAAAGAGTGGAGCCCGCGCATTGCACTGGAACATCAGGTCGACTTCAAAGGCGATGCCGATCTGCCGGTCTATGTGCGCCTGACGCAATCCGACGGACATCAGGCGTGGTCGAGTCCTATCTATCTCATCGATTAGGCCGAGCCATGGTGACCGCACCCGTGACCGGCGCGGTCCATCCTTACGCGCAACCAAAATCTTCGCATCTATCGATCCGTCTTTGCTAGGCGGCGAACAAGCAGGAGGTCCGGGATTGGTCCCTGGTGAGCAGGATCAAGGAGATCATCATTACCCATCCGAGGTGGAGGCCGCTCTCGAGGAAATTCCGGGCATTCGTGAAGCGGCGGTGATCGGGATTCCTCATCCGGTGGCCTCGCAGGGCGGGCAAGCGAGCTGGCGCACTTGGCAACTTTGTCAACGGGTCGACTGACCTACCACTTGACCCATCAGCATCAGCCGGTCGTCGAGGTGGCCCATGATCCAAAGCGAGCCGCCGATGATCAGCGTGACGATGAGCACGCCGAAAGCGAGCGCCAGCACGTTATTCGTATTGTCCGGCGCCGTCGTGATATGCAGGAAGAAAACCAGATGAACACCGATTTGGGCAATGGCGAGTACGGCCAGCGCCATCGGAATGGCGGGTCCCCAGATCAGGTGCGTATGCACGACATAAAAGGCCGCGATCGTGAGAAGCGCGGCCAGCACAAGGCCGAGCACATAAACCTCGACTTTCTCCCATACCGAATAAGGGCCGGTTTCTATCAAACCGGGAATGACGTCGTCGGAGTCGCCATGGTCGGTCATCGGCCTTCTCCTATCAGGTAGACGATGGTGAAAAGGGCAACCCATATGATGTCGAGCACGTGCCAGAAGAGATTGAAGCAGAGTATGCGGCGCAGAATATTGGGCCGGAATCCCTTGACGTAGATTTGCGCTATCATGGTGCCGAGCCAGAGCAGTCCCGCGGTAACGTGCAAGCCGTGACAGCCGACCACCGCGAAGAACGATGACCAGTAGCCGCTCACTTGCGGGCTGGCACCTCGCTCGATCATTGCGGTGAAGTCCCGGGCTTCCAGAACGAGGAATGCCGCGCCGAAGAGGCCGGTGATCAGCAGGAAGATCTGTGTCCAGAGCTGATTGCGCACGCCGGTGGCCACGGCGGCCATGCCGCAAGTGAAACTCGACAGCAACAGGGCCGTGGTCTCCAGGGCTATGCTGCTGGGGTCGAACAGTTCCGGCCCGGTCGGCCCTCCGGCGGTGGCATTTCGCTGCACGGCGTGCGCGGCGAACAGGCACGAGAACAATACGATGTCGCTGAGCAGAAAAAGCCAGAAGCCGTAGCCCACAATCACGCTTTTGGAGGCTGGCCCGCCTTCGCCATGCCCGGTCGCACGACCGCCACCGCCATATCCGCCACGGCCGATCTTGTAAGGATCGACGCCGCGTCTTGTATCGACAACTGCATCAGTCGTACTCACGCAATCTCCCGCGCGTGGGCATCCAGCCACTCTTGACGCGCTCTTCTGCGCTCACGGTCGAGGCGGGCCACCTCCTCGACCGGAATTTCGTATTCGGCGATGTCACGCCAAGCGAACCAGACGAAAACCCCGTAAGCGGCCGCGATACCGAGCCCCACCATCCACCAGATGTGCCAGATCAACGAAAAACCCGTGATCGTGGTGAAGAACGCGGTGATGAAACCGGTCGGGCTATTTCTCGGCATTTCGATCGGTTGATAGTCCGGCTCTGCCGCCAATTGCCCGGCCGCGACGGCATGCTGCTTGACGTGCCAGTAAGGCTCCCCGCCTTGCACATTGGGCAATACGGCAAAGTTGAAAGCCGGCGGCGGCGACGCCGTTGCCCATTCGAGCGAACGCCCGTTCCACGGATCGCCGGTCTCATCGCGTAACGCATCGCGATGCCGAATGCTCACGACAAGCTGGATGATCTGGCAGACCATGCTGACGAACAGGACGATGATGCCGACGCCGGCTGCGAGTACCCACGGCCGCCATTCCGCCACGTCGTAATGCTGCAGCCGCCGCGTCATGCCGAGAATGCCGGCAACATAAAGCGGCACGAAGGTGACGTAGAAGCCGACAATGGCAAACCAAAAGGCCGCCTTGCCCCAGCCTTCGTGGAGCTTGAAGCCGAAAGCCTTGGGAAACCAATAGGTGATGCCGGCAAAAGCGCCGAACAACACCCCGCCAATGATCACATTGTGGAAATGGGCGACCAGAAACAGGCTGTTGTGGAGCTGAAAATCGGCCGGCGGCACCGCGAGCAGCACGCCGGTCATGCCGCCGATGATGAAAGTCACCATGAATCCGACGGCCCACAGCATCGGCGTCGCATAGCGAATGCGGCCGCCATACATCGTGAACATCCAATTGTAGATCTTGACGCCGGTGCCCACCGCGATGATCGACGTCGCTATGCCGAACACGGCATTCACGTCGCCGCCCGCTCCCATGGTGAAGAAGTGATGCAGCCACACCATGAACGAGACGAGGCAGATAAAGAGCGTCGCCGCGACCATCGACCGGTAGCCGAACAGAGGCTTGCCCGAGAACGTCGAGATCACCTCGGAGAAAATCCCGAAAGCCGGCAGCACAAGGATATAGACTTCCGGATGCCCCCACGCCCAGATCAGGTTGATGAACATCATCATGTTGCCACCACCGGAATTGGTGAAGAAATGGAAGCCGAGATAGCGGTCGAGCGCGAGCATCGCGAGCGTCGCGGTAAGGACGGGAAATGCCGCGATGATGAGGAGATTGGCCGCGAGTGCCGTCCAGCAGAACATCGGCATGCGCAAATAGCTCATGCCGGGCGCGCGGATTTTCAAAATGGTCGTCACGAAATTAATTCCGGTCAGCAGGGTGCCGACGCCGGAAATCTGCAGAGACCAGATGTAATAATCCACCCCGACGCCTGGCAGATACGTGGTCTCCGACAGCGGCGGGTAAGGCAACCATCCGGTGCGGGCAAACTCGCCGATCACAAGCGATATGTTGACCAATAGCGCGCCGGTCGCCGTGAGCCAGAAGCTTGTCGAGTTCAGCGTCGGAAATGCCACATCGCGCACGCCAAGTTGCAGCGGCACCGCGAAATTCATGAGCCCGATCATCAGCGGCATAGCGGCAAAGAAGATCATGATCGTGCCATGCGCCGAAAAGACCTGGTCGAAATGCTCGGGCGGCAGATAACCGGGCGCACGGAAGGCCAGTGCCTGCTGCGATCGCATCATGATCGCGTCGATAAATCCGCGCAGCAGCATTGCCAGGCCAAGCAAGGTGTACATGACGCCAATGCGCTTGTGATCGACGCTGGTGATCCATTCGCGCCAAAGGTAGGGCAGATGTCCGCGGACGATCACCCACGCCAGCACCATGAGAATGACGACGATTACCGCGGCGCCGGCAATCAACGGTATCGGCTGATTCCAAGGGATCGCGGCCCAGGTAAGCTTGCCCAGAAGGCGCATTTCAATGCCCCCCGACCGGGCGAGCGCCGGGGCCGGTCGCGGCGACTTGCGATGCGGCGGACGGTGGAATCTGCCGTTTCACGATGGCGTCGAAAAGATTCGGCGCCACGGCGCGGTAAGTGGACGGGCGCACGCCTTGACTTTGCTCTTGCAGCGTCTCGTAAGCGGCTTTGTCCAATTCGGGTCCGGTCTGCTGCGCGGTAGCGATCCATTGCACGAACCCCGCCTGCGGTACGGCCCGCAACGTGAAGTGCATGCCGGCGAAACCATCTCCGCTGAATTGCGCGGACTCGCCGAGATAGTCGCCTGGCTGGTCGGCCTGCAGATAGAGCTGCGTGACCATTCCGTTCATCGTGGCGATCATGCTGCCGAGCTGCGGCACAAAGAATGCGTTCATGACGCTTGCTGAGGTCAGGAAGAAATGAACGGGAGTGCCGACCGGAGCGACGATCTCGTTGACGCTGGCAATGCCCTGGTCGGGATAGATGAATAACCATTTCCAATCCAACGAGACGACCTGGACCCGGATCGGCTTGTTCGGAGACGAGATCGGCTGAAATGGATCGAGCATGTGGGAACCGATCCAGATCACGCCGCCGAGAAACAGAATGACGAGAAGCGGTATCGCCCAAACTATGATTTCGATGCGGCCGGAATACACGAAGTCCGGGCGATAATGGGCTCTGGCATTGGATGCACGAAACCACCAGGCAAAAAAGATCGTGCCGACGATCGTCGGCACGACGATCACCAGCATGATCCCCACGGCATCGAGCAGTATCTTGGCGTCGGCCGCCCCTACGGGCCCCCGAGCGTCAAAAATTCCTCCAGAGCAGCCGCCGAGCGCGAAGGCTACGCAGGATATTATAATCCAGCGGCCCACGTGACATCGTGCCAACCTCGAAATCGCCTCAAACAGGACTTGAGCAGCGGTGTCAGCAATCACGTAATGCTCTTCACACCGGCCGGATGAACCGGAAGAGTGTGGATCCAATCATGATAAAAGCACGCAGGACTCTCCGCGTGCTGCCGGAGTGGCAAGTAACCGTGCAACGCCAGACCCAAAAGCGCGTTCCCGCGGCAAATTTGCTTTATCCCGTGGATGCCGTTCGGCCCCGGTTCCAAGGCCTTTGGTGGCCTCAGACTTACAGAAGGATGATCGTGCCTCGGTCGTTATTCCGGCCGCGCGCTCGGCATCCCACCGCCGGATCTGAGGAACGCCGACAGGCGGTAGATCGGCATCTTCGACGACAACCTTTGCTCCAAGCGCAACGGACAGACGGTCGGCGACAAGGCGGCCGATGAAGGCGCCGGCGCCCCCTGGCGGTACGGGTACAATCAGGGTGATGTTGCGTTCAGGATGGGAGGTCGCTGAAACCGGGAGGGACAATCCAAGGGAAGCGGGGACAATCCAAGGGAAGCGGAGAACACGGCCAAGGCGACCTTTACGACGGTCGCAAGGCGCGCCGGAAATTTCATAAACGCTGCAATCCGATTGCCGCGGGTGTCCGGCAACTCCCCGTCATATCCAGATCAGGCTCCGGACTCAATTGATCAAACAGGTTGCAACTGCCATGAAGACGGTGGACAAAAACGATATCGACGCGCTGCTCGTCGTGTGTTGCCTTCCTTCCGACGCGGGCGATCGGACCGACACGAATTTCACGACAACGAGGATGAAATAAATGCCGCATATTGTAACTGACGATGGCGTCAAGCTCTATTACGAGGAAACTGGCCGCGGCCATCCCATCGTCTTTGTGCATGAATTTGCCGGCGATTTGCGCTCCTACGAGCAGCAGCTGCGTTATTTCGGACAGCGCTATCGCTGCATCGCCTACAATGCCCGTGGCTATCCGCCGTCCGACGTCCCGCTCGAGCCCGAGAAATACGGGCAAGACCGGGCACGGGACGACATCCGCAGCGTGCTCGACGCGTTGAAGATCGAAAACGCACATGTCGTCGGCCTCTCCATGGGCGGCTTTGCGACGCTGCACTTCGGCTTCACTTACCCGGAGCGGACGCGCTCGCTTGTCGTTGCTGGTTGCGGCTACGGCGCCGAGCCAGGCAAGCGCGAGCAGTTCGCGGCGGAAGCGCAGGCGGTCGCGGATTCTTTCGAGCGCCAGCCGGGCGAGGCGATGAAAAGCTATGCGCTGGGACCGACTCGCGTGCAGTTTCAGAACAAGGATCCCCGCGGCTGGCAGGAATTCGCCGATCAGTTTTGCGGACATTCTCCAGAGGGCTCGGCGTGGACGCTGCGCGGCGTGCAGGCCCGTCGCCCGTCGCTATACGAACTCGTCGACAGGATGCAGGCGATGACGACGCCAACCTTGGTCATCACCGGCGACGAGGATTGGCCTTGTCTCGAGCCGGCGCTCTTGATGAAGCGTTCCATTCCGACCGCGGGCCTTGTGGTCATGCCGAATGCCGGCCACACCATCAACCTCGAGGATCCGGCAACCTTCAACCGACATGTCGATGAATTCCTGCATGCAGTTGATATCGGCAGGTGGCCGAAACGCGATCCGCGGTCTATGACTGCGGCCATACTCGGGCGTTGAGCACTGCCGCGCCGCGAGGCCTAACGACCCTGCGTGCGCGATTTTGTTGGCGCCCAGCGCGGTTCGGCCTGCTATTGTCGTCACCAGAGGCACTTCCGCCCTTTGGCGGTCCATCTCCTCGATAAGCGAGGCTAAGGCTACCTTGTCAGCTGCTCAAAAACTACGCGAGCTCCTTGCCGAAAAGGATATTGCGTTGATGCCGGGATGCTTTGACGCGCTCTCGGCGAAGCTCGTCGCCGATGCCGGATTCAAGGTCACCTTCATGAGCGGCTTTGCCGTCTCCGCTGCCCGGCTCGGCCTGCCCGACACCGGCTTTATCTCGTTTGCCGAGATGCTCGACAATCTGCGGAACTGTTGCGCTGCGGCGGCGAAAATCCCGCTTATTGGCGACGGCGACACCGGATATGGCAATGCCCTGAACGTGCAGCGTACGGTCGTCGAATATGCGCGCGCCGGCGCCGCCGCCGTGATGATCGAAGATCAGGTCAGCCCAAAAAAGTGCGGCCACACGCGCGGCAAGCAGGTCATCTCGCGCGGGGAAGCGCGCACGAAGATCCGTGCTGCCGCGGATGCGAAGGCGGACGCCGACATTCTGATCATGGCGCGAACCGATGCGCGCGCAGTTCACGGCTTCGACGCCGCGCTTGATCGCTGCCGGGATTTCGAGGATGCCGGCGCGGATATCATCTTCCTGGAAGCGCCGGTGACCGAGGACGAGATGCGCAGGTTCTGCGGCGCCATGAGCAAGCCATGCATGGCGAATATGGTGCCGGGAGGAAAGACGCCGCTCTTGCCTCCGGCCGAACTGCAGGCGATCGGCTATAAGCTCGCGCTCTATCCGGTCATGCTGCTGTCGGCTTCGGTTGCGGCGATGCAGACGACGCTTGCCGCGCTCAAGCCCGGGGCCGAAGCAAAACTGCCGCCGAGCATCTCATTCGCCGAATTGCAAGGCGTGGTCGGATTCCCGAGCTATTGGCAGCTCGAGGAGCGTTACAAACCCGACGACGAGCCGATTTAGGCCGCCGACGCCGGCATGCGCAGCACTGCAATGATGCCGTCGGAGTCGACGAGGTCGGCGTATTTCTGCTCCATGTCGAACAGATTGGCGTCGTGTGCCTGCAGCGAACGGTCGCCGACGCAGTCGCGTGCGACGATGACCCGGAAATCGTGGCTCATGGCGTCGACCACAGTGGCGCGTACACATCCCGACGTCGTGCAACCGGTGACGATGAGCGTGTCGACGCCGAGCCGGCGCAACTGCTCCGCATAGCCGGTATTGAAAAAGGCCGAAGGCTGGGTCTTGCGCAGAATGGTTTCGGTTGGCAGCGGGGTGAGCTCCGCCACGATCTGGCCGGCATGGGCGTGTTCGGTCAGCGTTGCGAGCGCGGGCACTTTGCGAACGAAAGCGCAAAAGTCGCTGCCATCGTCGGCATAGACAACGCGCGAGAAAGCAACGGGAAGACCGCAACGGCGCGCCGCCGCGAGCAATCCCACGGTCTTTGCTACGGCCGCCGGAATGTTGCCGCCGCCGAAAATCGCGGGATCGACAAAGCCGTTGGTGAAATCCACGACGCAAAGCGCCGGCCGCACACCCATGCCGACCGTGTTGCCGAAGCCCTGAGCACGATAGATGTCCGTATCGCTTCGATTCATGACGCCATCACCTCAAACTCATTCGATCTCGGCGGCGCGCCGCAGGCTCGCAATCATTGACGACTTCAACATATAGTCCCGTGCCGCGGCCTTGTCGCCGGCAATCCGCCGCAATTCGTCGAGCGCCTTCGCGCGCACCGCCGGGTCGCGTTCGCTGATGATCTGGCGGTTGCGGTGGGTCTGCGCCTGCACCGCCTCGACGGCGACGGTACGGCGCTGCCGGTCATAGCGGTCGAGCGTGCTGTCGTCGCCGCCGGCCCAGATCTTTTGCAGCTTGTCGGCGAGATTGAAGGCGTCCTGAATGCCGCCGTTCATCCCCATGCCGCCGAGTGGATTGTTGATGTGCGCGGCGTCACCGGCGAGCAGCACGCGGCCGTGGCGGAAGCTTTTCGCGACCTTCTGATGAACGTGATAAACCGAGCGGTGCGCGATGTGATAGGGCTCGGCGCGCCGTACCACGCGCTGCAGCACCTGCTGCAGCGACTCGTCGGACAGAAGCTCGGCGCGGTTGGAGTTTTCCGGCGCCGGCACCAGGACGCGCCAAAGATCGGGCACGCGCAACAGTACGAGCCATTCCTGCGGATCGGCGATGTAATTCACGTAGGCGATATCGCTCAGCGCCGTCTCAAAGCGAAAGTCCGTCGATGCGATCAGGAACAGTTCGGGATAGGTGAAGCCTTCGAACTCGACGCCCAGCGACTGGCGCACCGCGCTGTGCGCGCCGTCCGCGGCGATCAGGTAGCGTCCGGTGATACTGACGTCCTCGGATTGCACCCGGGCGGTCACGGTCACCCGGTCGTTGTCTTGCGAGACGCCGGTGACCTGATGACTGAAGCGAATGTCGGCACCGGGCGACTTGCGCAATTCCTCCTCAAGGAATTGCATGAGCTTCCACTGTTCGCATTGCACGCGATAGGGGTGGCTGGTCTCATCCGCAAGCATTGACAGATCGAACGTGGCAACCGGCCCCGTTTCGCGGTCGCGGAATTGCCAGGTCGGGGCTTTCAATCCGACATCGATCATGCGTGGCACGACGTCGAATTCGTCGAGCAGGTCGAGCGTCGGCGGATGGAATGTCGAGCCGCGCAGCTCCATGACGAGCTGTGGTTCGGCAGCGAGCAACACCGTAGGGATGCCGCGGCGAACCAATGCCAGTGCCGCAGTCAATCCGACCGGCCCCGCGCCGACGACTAAAACGCGGTAGCTTTCATTTGTCGTGTCACGGGGCATGTCACTTTTTCACTTGGCATGTCACTTTCACTTGGCATGTCATCGCGTTTGAGGTCCCGGCTGTGCTGACCACCCGGTATAAGGCGAGCGATGCGGCACGGTAAGCGAAAGTTTTAGGCAGGCATTGCACCATGGAAGTGCTGCAGATTTTTAAGGACACCTTCGACACTCGCATCTTGACGTGCTGCACCGGCGCCTCGCAGATTACGTGAGGATGCAAACGGTGAGCCAAAGCGGAGCAGGTGAACAAATGCGGGACGTCCTTGGGTGGCGGTGCAAATTCGGCGTCATCGGGCCTTCGACCAACACCATCGTGCAGCCCGATTTCGAATCGATGCGGCCGCCCGGCGTCACCAATCACTACCGCGGCATATTCACGCCGAACAACAAGGCCGTGAGCAATGATACTTTCATGGCCGGCGCCCACGTCATCGGCGGCAATGTGCTTGATGCGGTCAAGAATGTCATGACCTGTGAGCCCGATTATCTGGTCATGGGCATGTCGGCGGTGACGTTTTTCGGCGGTGTTGCCGGGGCCGATGCTTTTCAGGCCAAGGTCGAGAGCACGGCAGGCGTCGGCATCAGCATCGGTTCGCATTCCTCGACCGCCGCGCTGAAAGCTTATGGCGGCGTAAAACGCATTGCATTTCTTTCGCCTTATTATCCGGTCGCCAACGCCGAAGTGCGACGCTATTTCACCGAGTCGGGCTTCGAGGTGGTCCGCGATATTTGCCTCGAATGCAAGAGCTGGACGGCGATCGCCGAAGTCACGCCGGACACGCTGCGCGACCGGCTGATCCAATTGCATGGTGACGGCGGGGACGTCGATGCCATTATCCAGGTTGGAACCAATCTCAGCATGGTCCGCCTGGCCGCTGCAGCTGAACTATGGCTCGGCAAACCCGTCATTGCGATCAACACTGCCACCTATTGGCACGCGCTGCGCCACAACAAGATCATGGACAAGATCCAAGGGCTTGGCCGTTTGCTCGAAGAGTTTTAGGTCCTCGACCGCCATGAGCAAACATGCCCGCTTTCCCGATTGGTCGTCGCTTGCGGAGCGCAACCGCGGGATCGCGGCGCAAGAGTGCCGCGAGCGCTTGGCGCAGGTCGGTCAAAGCCTGCACGCGGTCGCCGGATTCTGTGCGCTGGCAGCCTCGGGCGACGGCGTGCTCGGCGGCATGCCGTACGTCGCCAAGGACATGATCGCCACGGGTGACGACGATCCAAGCTGGGGCTGCCGCCAGCCGCCGGCGCAGGACGCATCGATTGCGCCGGTGATTTCTCGCCTTGCGCGCGCCGGGGCCGCGCTCATCGGCAGAGCCGAAATGACCGAGCTCGCTTACGAGCCCTCGGGTCTCAACGCGTCGCGGGGCGCCGTGCTCAACCCTTGGAATTTCGACTACGTGCCCGGCGGGTCGTCGAGCGGCTCCGCTGCTCTCGTCGCCGCCGGTTGCTGCTATGCGGCGCTTGGTTCCGACACCGGTGGGTCGGTAAGGATTCCGGCCCATTGCTGTGGCGTCACCGGATTGAAGCCGAGTTGGGGCAGGGTGCCTACGAGCGGCACAATGCCTCTGGCACCGAGTCTCGACACGATTGGTCTGTTGGCCCGCAGCGCGCCAGATTTGGCGCTGGTGTGGGATGGTCTGCTTGAAGAAGCGACGCCTTCCGCCGACGCGGTCCCCATCAAGATGCTTTCCGACGCTTTCATGGAAAGCGATGGCGAAGTTGCCCAGATTTGCCGCTCCGCAATCGGCGTCTTGCGCCGCCTGGGCATGCACGTTGACGAGTGCGCGGGTTTCCCGGACGAAGCCGACCGCAATTGCCTGCTGGTGATGCAGGCCGAAGCGGCGCGCATGCATGCCCCGCGCCTCGACGACGAGCGGATCGACGCGGTCCTGCGCAAACGGCTCGGCAAAGGCTGCGCCATCAGCGATGCCGATCTGGCACGTGCGCTTGGTGCGCGCGAGAGCCTGCGCACCCAATTTCTGGCCGGCCAATTCGGCGACGCTGCGGTTGTCGCCCTGCCGGTGATGCCGATCAGGACACCCCGCGTCGCCGAAGTCGACCCGGCTGCGCGAGCGTTCAAAGCGCGCACGCTTTATGCGCTCAGCCGGTTTACGCGGTTCGCCAATTATCTCGATCTTCCCGCGCTGGCCGTTCCGGCCGGCTTTGACAGCCGCAGTATGCCGGTCGGCCTGCAACTGATTGGACGCCCTGGCAGCGATACGCTCCTGCTGGCGCTGGGTATCAAATTTCAGGCCGAGACCGATTGGCATTCGCGCGTGCCGAGTGCACTTGCATCCGGGGCGGCTGCCGGAAGCGGCGCCGACAACGACGCCGTCGCGAGAGATATCGGGTTTGATGAGGCGGAAATCGAAACGCTGCGCCGGGACCACGTCATCGAAGGGTGATCCCGAAAGCATGCTCTTTGAATATTGTCTTTTGTACCGGCAGCGCGCTCGCCGACTGGTTGGCGCAAGCATTGCCGGCGCCCAAGCGCGTGTGACAGGATCGAGACGCGGAGCGCCACATGGATCTTGAACTCGCTGGTCGGTCGGTGCTTGTCACTGGCGCGTCCAAAGGCATCGGCTTGGCCTGTGCACAGAGCTTCGCCCGCGAAGGCGCGAAAGTCGTCATCACGGGTCGCGACGCAAGCCGCCTGATATCGGCCGCAAACACGCTCAAGGCGATCATCCCGGACGTCGCGACATTCGTCGGCGATCTTGCAGTCGCGGCCGAGCGCAACCGGCTATTTGCCGCGCATCCCGCCGTCGACGTGCTCGTCAATAATGCCGGCGCCATTCCTGGCGGCAATCTGCTCGACCTGACGCTGGAGCAGTGGACGCAGTCGTGGCAGCTCAAGGTGTTCGGTTACATTCATCTCACCAAGCTCTATCTCGACGCGATGAAACGCCGCGGCGGCGGCGTGATCGTCAATGTCATTGGCATGGCGGGGCAGGAGCCGCGTTGGGATTATGTCTGCGGCAGTGTCGGCAATGCCGGGCTGATCGCCCTGACCAAGGCGGTGGGCGCAAAGAGCGTCGAGTGGAACGTGCGGGTCGTCGGCATCAATCCGTCTCCCACCCGCACCGACCGAATCGAGGCGCTCTTACGCAAAAAGGCTTTGGACAGGTTCGGCGATGAAGCGCGCTGGCGGGACGGCCTTTCTGCCTTGCCGTTCGGGCGGATGGCCGAAGTTTCGGAGATCGCGGATCTGGCGGTGATGCTGGCCTCGCCGCGCGCGTCTTATCTGAGCGGCACGGTAATCGATGTCGATGCCGGCCAGAGCTACAAGGGATAACTGGGGGCGGCGGACAGACGGGGCGGGACGAAGGCTCGGTTTGGCGATCGCGGGTTCTGATGAGGAGTCATTGCAGTGGATGCGCTTGGGTACCGTAGAAAGATCGGCATCGTCGTGCCGTCGACCAACACGATCGTGGGTCCCGAATGCGAGGATCTCCGGCCGCGCGGCGTGACCAACCACGTCGCGCGTCTGACCATCAAGGAACGTCCGATCCAGTCCAGCGACCAGGGCTTCCTCGCCCATGTGCAGGCGATGCGCGACGGCATCGGTCCGGCGATCGATCAGGTCATGACCTGTGCGCCCGACGCCGTCATCATGGGCGTCGCGATCGAGGCCTTTACCGGCGGGGTCGCTGCTGCCGACGCGTTGCAGAAAGAGCTTTCCGACCGCGCCGGGGTTCGGGTCGCGATGGGCTCCACCGCGGCGGTCGCGGCGTTGCGGAAATTCGGCGCCAGGCGGATTGCCGTGCTCACGCCGCATCAGCCCAAGGGCGACGAGACAGTGCGGTCCTACCTGCTGGAGTCCGGATTCGAAATCGTGCGGCTCATCGGTCTCAAATGCGCGTCGCCTTTTGCCATCGCCGAGATCCAGCCGCCGCAATTGCGCAAAGTCCTGCGTGAAATCGACGGCGACGATATCGACGCCATTCTCCAGGTCGGCACAAATCTTGCGAATGGCGCGGTGGCCGCTGAGGCGGAACGTTGGCTCGACAAGCCGGTGCTGGCGATGAACGTCATTACCTATTGGGACGCTTTGCGCCATTGCGGCATCGAGGATCGCGTCTATGGACGCGGCCGCATTCTCGAAGAGTTCTGACCGCATGACAGACGCGCGCGTCATCATTGTCGGCGCCGGTCCCTCGGGCCTGACAGCGGCCTTGTTTCTGGTCCAAGCCGGCGTGCCAGTAACCGTCCTGGAAAGCCGCACGGAAATCTACGAAGACCCGCGCGCCGCGACCTTCCACCCGCCGACCATGGAGATGTTCGAGCGAAGCGGGGTGACGCAAAGGCTGCACCATCTCGGCATTGTCTGTCCGCAATGGCAGTTCCGCGGCCGCGATGAAGGCGTGATCGCCGAGTTCGACCTTGGCGTGCTCGCTGATATGACCCGCTATCCGTATCGGCTGCAATGCGAGCAGCACAAGCTCGTCGCGATTTTGGCTGACATCCTTGCCAAGGACAGCCGCTGCGCAATCCACTATGGCGCGACGGTCGAGGATGTGAAGCAGGATGCGTCAGGGGTGACGGTGATCTGTGCCGACGGCACGGTCCACAAGGGCGCCTATGTGATCGGCGCCGACGGCGGCCGCAGCGTCGTACGCAAGTCGCAGGATATCGATTTCGCCGGCTTCACCTACCAGGAGCGCTTTCTCGTCATCACGACCACGACCGATTTTGAACGGGATGGTTTCGCCTATAGCTGCTACGTATCCGATCCGCGCGAATGGTGCGCGCTGTTCAAGGTCCCGGGCAAAGGGCCGCCGGGACTGTGGCGCGTCGTGTTTCCGACGCCGCCGGAAGCGACCGCCGAGGAATTGCTCGACTTCGCCGCCGCGCAGGCCCGGCTCCAGGGCTTCATCCCGGCCGGCGAGGCTTATCCGATCGTCCACACGAATCTTTACACCGTCCACCAGCGTGTCGCCGCGACCTATCGCCGTGGTCGCGTGCTGCTCGCCGGCGACGCGGCGCACGTCAACAACCCGCTGGGCGGTATGGGAATGAACTTCGGCATTCACGACGCCGTCAGCCTCGCCGATGCGCTGACGCGCGTTCTTGCCGGTGCGCAGGACGAATTGCTCGATCTCTACGATCGCCAGCGCCGGCATGTGGCGAACGCCTTTCTGCAGGCCATGACCATACAGAACAAGCGCGTGCTTGAAGAAAAGGATCCGTTCAAGCGCCGGGAGCGTCTCGACGAAATGCGCGTGATTGCCGCCGATCCCGCAAAGACACGTGGTTTTTTGATGCGCACGTCGATGTTCGAAGGACTGCAGGCGGCGAGGCAAGTGACCTGACGGCTGCGGGCCGCCATTGGCTCGCGGAAATAATCGAACGCCGGATTTGTCGGATGGCGCCGCAATCCCGGATTGTCGCGCCGGCGTTGGAATCTTCGTTTCACGGAGGGGAGAGCGCCGCAGCAGTTTTCGAAAACGGCATCAATCTTGCGTGTCGCTGGACCTGTCCGGGGTTCAAAGGTGACAACAATGATACGCAGATTGCATTTGATGGCGCTGTTTTCGGCTCTTTTGACGGTCGGCCTGCTGAGCCTGCCGGCATTAGCCGATAATTGGCCGACCCGGCCGGTGACGATCGTGGTGCCGTTCGGCGCCGGCGGCAATACCGACATGATGGCGCGCCTGGCGGCACAAGACCTGTCGCAGAAATTCGGTCAGAATTTCCTCGTCGAAAACCGTCCGAGCCCCGGCGGTGTTCTCGCCCTTCGAGAAGTCGTGAAAGCCGAGCCTGACGGCTACACCTTGCTGTTCTGCGCGTCGTCGATGATCACGCTGACGCCGCAGGTGCAAAACATCGAATTCGATCCGATGAAGCAACTGGTACCGATCACAAATGTCGGCACCGGCGCACAAGTCATGGCGATCAAGCGCAGCCTGCCGGCAACCAATCTGCCGGAATTCCTGTCCTATGCGAAGGCGAACCCGGGCAAGCTGAACTTCTCCACCGCCGGCGTACAGAATCTGAGCGAGTTCATGCCGGTGCGGCTGTTCAAGATAGCCGGCGTCGATCTCGTCAAGGTCCCGGCGCGCGCCGAGCCGCAAGCCATTTCGGATCTCATGAGCGGCGTCACGGACGTCTATTTCGGCAACGCATCGTCGCTCCTGCCGCTCATCAACAACGATCAGATTCGCTTGATCGCAGTGAGCACACCGCAACGCCTTCCTGCCGCGCCCAACCTTCCGACCGTTGCCGAGACGGTGCCCGGCTTCGAGTCGTCATCCTGGAACGGCTTTCTGGCGCCGGTCGGAACGCCTGCAGCCATCGTCACGGCGATCAGGACCGAGGTTTCGGCGCTGGTCAAAAAGGACGAGGTCGCCCAGCGTTTGGCGAATTTAGGCATTGTCCCGGGCGGAATGGGCGAGGACCAGATCGAGACGATGTTTCACAAGGAGCATGAGACGTACGCCAGCGTGATCAAGATCATGGGGATCGAGAAGAGCAACTAGAGCAAGATCCGATCAATAGAACTGCATCAAGGTGCAGGTCCTCGCCGTGACGCGTGAGGCACGGCGCCGAAGATGCTCGCTAAACCGCATTGAGCCGGTCCGCCCAGTCCTTGCCATTGAGCCACAAGGCCAGTGTGGATGCATCGGGCGGACGGCAATCCAGGGCCTCGACGACACGCCATGCCAAGCACAGGTTGCATGACAGCGTTGGCGCTCCATTCGAGCCGATCGTCGCTGCGATCGGTCGCAGCGTGGGCATCCCGGTGCCCAACATGACGACCGCGTCGAGCGGCTTGTTTCGCAGCGCTCGAAGCGCAACGAGCGCGGCCGCACTACCGAGACTATAGATCGGATGAAAGGTGTCACTGCGGGTAGCGGTGCGCGCCATCTCGGAGACGTCAAAGCCGTGGCTCTGCCAGTAGGCGGTGCTTGCGCCGTTGAGATCGTCGGGGTAGGGCGACACCAATCCGATTCGGCGTGCGCCAAGCGTTCGCAGCGCATCAACCACGGCGATCGCCGCAGTGATAAACGGATAGCCGTGACGCGACGAGATGTCCGCGATCAGTCGGGCTTCGCGCTCGCGCCCGGCGAGATACGAAGCGCCGGTGCAGGCTGCCGCCGCCGCGCCGATCGGCGCATTGGCGAATTGCCTGAGTGCTTGATCGTAGTTTTCGAAATATGCGGCGAGGCGGTCGTTCAGAGTCGCCTTGTCGCTCATCAAGCGGGCGTTGATCATCGCAACCCCGTGCGGCCACAAAATGTTGAATTCGGGTTCGACGGTCGTGTTCGCCTGCGGCGTCAGCATGCCGACAAGGCCACGCGGCGCATATTCCAGTGACATCGTGCCCCCAAATCCGCTTTTGCTACGCGGTCGCGGCCGCGCGACGCAGGCCTTCGATCATCGAAGATTTCAAGAGATAGTCCTTCAGCCTGACCGGATCATCGGTAATCCGCTGCAAGTCCAGCAGCATGGCGCGGCGCCGTTCCGGATCGCGCTCCTGCATGCGGCTGCGGTTACGGTGCGCCTGCGCGATGATCTCTTCTTCGGCGATCGGGCGCCGTTGCCGCGCGTAGCGGTCGAGCAGCGTTTCATCGGCGCCGTTTGCAATCACCGCGGTCAGCTTTTCACACAGGTTGAAGGCGTCGTGAATGCCGCCGTTCATGCCCATTCCGCCGGACGGACTGTTGAGGTGAGCGGCGTCGCCGGCGAGAAATACCCTGCCGGCGCGATAGGACGAGGCGATGCGACGGTGAATGCGGTATGGCCGTGTTTCCAGGACCTCGATTCGGCCGGCCTCCGGAACGATGTCGTGCAGCAGATCCTGCTGCGCCGCGTCTTCAAGCGCCTGCTCGGTGGTTTGGCCGTCACGGGCATATAGGCTGATGCGCCAAACGCTAGGCAGCCGAAGCAGGCTGAAAGTGCCTTGCGGTTTCCAGCAATAAGAAACGTTCGAAAGGCCTTCGAGCTTCTCGTGGAACGGAAAACGCGTCGTCGCAAGGATGGTCGTTTCCGGATAGATATCTCCCGACATGTCGATGCCGAGACCGCGCCGGACCGTACTGCGTGCGCCATCCGCACCGATTAGATAATCGGCCGTGAAGATTTCGGTTTTGCCGTCGAGCATCGTTGTTACGCGAACTTTGTCGCTCGTCTGCTCGAAATCGGTTACGGCGGCGTTGAAAGCGATCGTGACGCAATCGAGCTTTCGAATTGCGTCGAGAACGAACCGGCAATATTTCGATTGTTCACATTGCAGCCGGTAGGGATGATCGGTCTCACCGTCGAGCGCCGCCAGATCGAACACCGCGCGCGCTCCCGACGGATGCAGCCTGATCTGCCACGTCGGACAAATCAGGCCCGCCTCGAGCATGCGCGCGGTCACCCCAAAGGGGGCCATCATGTCAAGCGTCGGCGGATGAAACGTCGAAGCGCGCAACTCCTCGGAGATTGCAGCTTCCGCCTCGATCACGGTAACGGCGATACCCTTGCTGCCGAGCAGGAGCGCCGCTGTCAAGCCAACCGGGCCGGCGCCGGCAATGAGAACCGTGCGCTGCCCGTTCATGCGTGGGCAGCGACTTCAACCGCGGCGCGGTACGCCGAGATGATCTCCGAACCGGTCGCAAACCACACTTTGTCGTGACCGCCAATGTATTGCAGAGCTTTGTCGAGATAGCGAACGCGATGCGGTGCGCCGATCAGGAACGGATGCAGGGCAATTCCCATTACCCGCGGGCAATGAGCGCCTTCGTCATAAAGAACATCGAAGGCATCGCAAATTCTCTGCTGGAAATCGGCCGTATTGATCGACGGCGCGTTGAACAACGGCATGTCGTTGAGCTCGATAGTGTAGGGGATGCTGTAGAGCCCGTTGTCCATGCGATACGGCAGGTCGTCGTTGACCCAGTCGCAGGTGTATTCGACACCATTTTTGTGAAGCAGGTCGATTGTATTCCAAGTTTCCGTCAAGCCCGGCCCCAGCCAGCCGCGCATCTTTTGACCGTGGTCTTCGATAATTGCGCGCGTTTCGGCAACGACTTTTGCTTCTTGTTCGAGGGACATGCCGGTCAGCATCACCGAATTGGTCAGACCGTGACCCATCAATTCCCACTGCAGGTCCGCGCAGGCTTTCATGATGCGCGGATAAAAACGCCCGACCTCGCCGTTAAGGGCGACGGTGCCGCGCACGTTATGCTTTCCCAGCACGTCAATTATGCGCCAGATGCCGACACGGTTCCCATAGTCCCGACGCGAATAATTGCGGATGTCCGGGGCGCTGGTGCCGATCTCGACATGAAAGTGTTCAATATTTGGAATGATCCAGACGGCTACCCTGGCGCCGTTCGGCCAAGCAAAAGACGGGTGGTCCACGATCGCCCGATAACCGAAAGGCCGGAAAGCTTCGATCTCGCTCACAATACAACCCTCTCTGGAAACGCTTCTGATCTCGTCCGCCGTGAAGCTTCGGCAGGTTTCAATCGATGGACGTGCGCAGCCCGTCCATCGTCGGATGAAAATGCAGCATCAGCAACTCGACACCGACAACGGTACATTTGATTGAAGCAATCGACGATGAACTCCGACGACGCCGGACTCCGTCGTTAATACGCGCCGCTTCAATGCGCAATTGTCCAGCAAGGCTGTCACGAAACTGCGGCTCGGTGCTCAGTTTTTCTTTGCCTTATGCATAGGCGTTTGCCTCTTGGATGGCCGATCGAACGGCATATCCGCGGACCTTTGCCAGCGAAATTAACTGGCATGCATTTTGCTCAGCTATACGCGGCTTCCGATCGTTTATGTTTCGACGGAGTAGTGCGTTATGCAGTTCGGTGTTTTCCTTCCGATCGGCAACAATGGTTGGCTCGTCTCAACGACCTCCCCGCAATACATGCCGACGTTCGACCTCAACCGCACCATCGTCGATAAGGCGGAGCGGTTCGGCTTCGATTTTGCATTGTCCATGATCAAGCTGCACGGCTATGGCGGCCCATCGCAATATTGGGACTACAATCTGGAATCCTTCACGCTGATGGCGGGTCTCGCCGCGGCCACAAGCCGCATTCAGCTGTTCGCGTCCGTCGCGGTGCTGACCATGCCGCCGCCGCTCGCGGCGCGGATGGCCGTAACGATCGACTCGATTTCCCACGGCCGCTTCGGCGTGAACATCGTTTCGGGATGGCAACGGGCCGAGTACACCCAGATGGGCATTTGGCCGGGCCCCGAACACTACAAGCGGCGCTACGAATATTGTGCCGAATACGTGACCATCATGCGCGAGCTATGGGCAACCGGTCACTCCGACTTCAAGGGCAATTTTTTCCAGATGGATGATTGCCGCCTCGGTCCGTCCCCGCAGGCGCCGATCAAGATCATCGGCGCAGCGCAAAGCGACAACGGCACCAGATTTGCCGCCGAATATTGCGACTACAATTTCTGCGCCAGCTTCGGCATCAACGAACCAACTAAGTTCGCGCCAAGCGTCGCGCGCCTGGTCGACGCAAGCAAGAAGACCGGACGCGACGTCGGCGCGCTTATTCTCATCATGATCATCGCCGACGAGACCGATGAAGCCGCCATGGCAAAATGGGAGCATTACAAAGCCGGCACCGATCTGGAAGCGATCGCCTGGCGGGACGCGCAAGCGGAAGACGATCCCAACAAGGATCCGTTGGCTCAGCCCAATCGCTACAAGACCAGCGGCCACAACAAGCTGCCGACCACTTCGGGCGTTCTCATCGGGTCCTATGCATCAGTTGCCCGCATGCTCGATCAGATCGCGGAAATTCCCGGTGTGCGCGGCGTCATGATGACTTTCGATGATTTCGTAATCGGTATGGAGCAGTTCGGCACCCGCATCATGCCGCTGATGGCGAGCCGGAACTCCATGGGAAAGGCTGCATAGAGTCGACGGCCGAAAGGTCGATGATTGCAGGCCGCATGACCATCCCCCGCCGGGATTCACCGCAAGGACATGAAACCCATGCCAGCGAACACGACACGAGGCGAGACGACACGAGGCAACAAAGACCGCAAGCGCAATCGGGGCCTCTCCCGACGCAACTTGCTGCGAGGCGCCGGCGCTGCGGCCGGACTCGCGGGTATCAACGGCTTTCCGACGGTCTGGGCGCAGAACATCAAAGACGTGACGCTTCTGCACGCCGGGCCGCCGGTCTCCGCCATTCAGCAGATCGCCGATCAGGCGACGAAGGATCTCGGCTTCACGGTCAAGATGCAGCTGGTTCAGAGTGCGGATATGCTCAACCGCCTGCTGTCCCAATCGAGCGCGATGGATGTCGCCGACATCAGCATTCCGTATTTGAAATATCTTGTCGGCCGCAACATCCTGCAAGCGGTCCCGGTAAGCAAATACAAATACTGGAGCCAGACGATCCCGCTGTTCACCAAGGGTGAATATCCGGACGGCCGCAAGGTGTCGGTACAGGGGACGGCGCCATTCTCGGTGCAGTACGCAGCCGGTCCGGACGGGCAGAAATTCGCCGACGGTCCATCCGAGTGGCTGACCGGAATTCCCACCTTCACCAACGCCGATACGCTCGGCATCCGGCCCGACCTAACCGGCCGGCCGGTGACCAGCTGGGCGGATCTGATCAGCCCGGACTTCAAGGGCAAGGCCGCCTTGCAGGATAATCCGGCCATCGGCGTCATCGACGTCGCGATGGCGGTCGAAGCGCGCGGCGATCTGAAATACGCCGACAAAGGCAACATGACCCGCGATGAGATCGACAAGACCATCGCGCTGATGATGGACATCAAGAAATCCGGCCAGTTCCGCTCGTTCTGGGCGAGCTTCGACCAATCGGTCAACCTCATGGCGTCTGGCGAGGTGGTGATCCAGTCGATGTGGTCGCCTGCCGTCACCGCGGTCCGCACGCGCGGCATTCCCTGCACGTTCCAGCCGCTGAAGGAGGGCTATCGCGGCTGGGGCTACCTGCTCTCGCCGATGCAGCATGTTTCGGGGCTCAAGCTCGACTGCTTCTACGAATACATGAACTGGTACATGTCCGGCTTCCCTGGCGCCGTCATCGCCCGCGAAGGCTATTATTCGCCGGTGCCCGACACCGCCAAGAAATTCCTGACGCAGGCCGAGTGGGACTACTGGTATGACGGCAAGCCCGCCGCCACCGACATCACCGATCCCTTCGGCAAGCTGATGGAGAAAGCGGGACGTTCGCGCGACGGCGGTGCATTCTGGGAGCGCATGGGCAATATCGCGGTATGGAACGCGGTGATGGACGAAGACCGTTATCTGACGCGCCGCTGGAACGAATTCATCACATCGTGACGACCTCAGAGGGAACCGCAGAAGCTGGACGCGATCTGCGGCAATTGAAGCTGCCGGCGCTGCGGTTGCCGCCGCAAGCGGTTTCGTGGCTTCAGGTGTCTCCGCTCGCGCTCGTGCTGGTCGTCCTGTTCGCGTTGCCGACAGTGCTTTTTCTCGTCGTCAGCTTCTTCGATTATGACCGGACCGGCATCTATCCGGCCTTCATCTTCGACAATTACCGCGACTTGCTCACGACCCCGGCGACGGTCCGGGTTTATGTCAGCTCCCTGCGTTTTGCCGTCATCGTCTGGGCCATCACGCTGGTGCTCGGCTTCTTCATCGCCCATTTCCTCATTTTCCACATTCGCAGCGGGATGACTCGCGCCGTGTTGTTTTTGCTCTGCACCATTCCGTTTCTGACCTCCGGGATCATTCGCACGATCGCCTGGATTCCGTTCCTTGGACGCAACGGGGCCTTCAATCAGATCTTGATCAAGCTCAACGTCATCTCGCATCCCCTGGATTTCCTGCTGTTCTCCGATTTTGCCGTCGTCGTCACCTATGTGCACCTGTTCACACTCCTCATGGTGGGACCGATCGCCAACGCGATGTCGAAGATCGATCCGGCACTGATCGAGGCAGCCCGCGACGCCGGTGCGAGCCGTTTCCGCACCATGGTGGACGTCATCATACCGCTGTCGAAGACCGGAATCGCGCTCGGCTCGCTGCTCGTGTTCACACAGGTGATGGGCGATTATTTCGTGGTCAAGACGATGAGCGGAGGGCAGAGCGCCTCGATCGTGTCGGCGCTGTCGACCGAGATCCAAGCCATGCAGTACCCGCCGGCGTCGGCGAACGCCATGGTGCTTGTCATCTTTGTCGCCATCGTGGTGGCGGGCATGATGCGCGTGGTCGATGTCCGCAAGGAATTGGCGAGCTAGGGGCGCGCAGTGGCAACGGCACCGCAGGGCTACGCTCCGGGTTCCGACGCCGCACGGCCGTGGACTTTTTACGCGCTGGCGACGCTGTTCGGCCTCTTCCTGCTTTTTCTCTACGGACCCATGATCGTGATTTATGTCCTGTCGTTCCAGGGGCCGAACGGCGGCGTCACCTTTCCGATGGTCGGCACGTCGCTGGTCTGGTTCGAGAATGTTTTCCGGCCGGACCTGGCGGCCAATATTCCGGCTTCCTTCGAGCGCTCGCTGGCGCTGGCCGCAGTGGTGAGCGTGCTCACGGTGGCGATCTCGGTCGCGGCCGCCCTCGGTTTTCGCCGGCAGTTTTTCGGCGCCGGCGTCCTTTTCTATCTTGCCGTCGCCAGTCTCGTCATGCCGGGCCTCTTGGTCGGTTTCGGCATCGGGCTCGGCTTCCAGGTCCTCGGCATTCCGGGCGGCCTGTTCACGTCGGCGCTCGGCGCGCAGCTCACCTGGACGCTGCCGTTCGGTCTGTTCACGATGTTCGCCGTCGTCAACCGCTTCAATCGCAGTTACGAAGAGGCGGCCAACGATCTTGGCGCCAGCGGCTGGCAACGGCTGATCTACGTCACTCTGCCGATTTTGCTGCCGGGCATTCTCGGCGTCGGCATGGGCGCTTTTACACTCTCCTATGACGAATATGCGCGCACGACGCTCGCAATCGGCAGCAAGAACACGCTGCCGCTCGAGATTTACGCGCTGCTCTCGAGCGACACCTCGCCGATGCTGTTCGCGCTCGGCACGCTGACCACCGGGCTATCCTTCGCGATGATCGGCGTGACGCTTTTGGGGATTCGCCGCATCCAGCGCCGTCGTTCTGCGGCGACGCCGCTGCCCGATATTGCATAACAGCGTTTGCGCACAGGAGGTGACGTGGTTCCCAGCTATGACGTAGAGCTTGTTGCCGTCACCAAGCGCTATGGGACGACGCTCGCGGTGGATCGGCTCTCGTTGCGCGTCGCGCGCGCAAGCTATTGCTGCCTGCTCGGGCCGAGCGGCTGCGGCAAGACCAGCATCCTGCGGATGATCGCCGGGCATGAGGCGGTGACCGAAGGCGACATCTTGATCGGCGACAGAAACGTCACGGACTTCCCGTCGGTGAAGCGGGGCACGGCCATGATGTTCCAAAGCTATGCGCTGTTCCCGCATCTCACCTGCCTCGACAACGTGGCCTTCAGCTTGAAGATGCGCGGCATCGCCAAAGCCGAGCGGCGGGCACGGGCGCTCGAGTTTCTGGCGCTGGTGCGGATGGAAGCGTTCGCCGACAGGCTGCCCGCGCAACTCTCCGGTGGGCAACAGCAGCGCGTCGCGCTGGCGCGGGCGCTGATCACCAAGCCGCGCGTGCTACTGCTCGACGAGCCGTTATCGGCGCTCGATCCGTTCCTGCGCGGGCGGATGCGTGAGGAACTGAAACGGCTGCAGCGCGAGCTCGCCATCAGCTTCATCCATGTCACCCACAGTCAGGAAGAAGCGATGGCGCTGGCCGATCTCATGGTGGTGATGGAGGACGGGCATATTCGTCAGGCTGGTGCTCCTCGCGATGTATTCGAGCGTCCGCAAAGCGCATTCATCGCCCGCTTCATCGGCGGACATAATGTGTTGCCGGGAGAGCATGGACTGGTCGCGGTTCGGGCGGACCGCTGCAGGCTCAAGGAAGCCGCGAATGGGCAGCCGCATCTCTCGGGCCGTATCGCGGCCGTTGAATACCAAGGTTCCGTGGTGCGAGTCGTGCTGAAGTCGGACCACGGGGAGGGGGCCACGGTGCTGATGCCGGACAGCACATTCTACGCAAGGCCGATGCAAGCCGGCGATCCGGCGACGCTGGTCTGGTCCGCCGATGATGCGCACCGTCTTATGGATGTGTAAGCGCCGGCTTCGCATGACTGCGGCATGGCATGGGACTTGCGCTCGTATTGCACGACAGGAGCTAAAGGTCCGATCGCACCGCGCGTTCGAGCGTTGCTATAGCCACGTACACCGCGACCGCGACTGCGACGCTCGCGACCGCGCCGCTCCAGACCATGCCGTAATCGAGCGAAGCGCGCGAAAAATCGAGCAGATTGCCGAGCCCCTTTCCGGTCAACAGCCACTCGGCCACCATCACTCCGAGCAAAGCGCGCGGTGCGACCAGCTTGGCGGCGGCGAATAGATAGGGCGTCGCATAGGGCAGCGATACCATCACCAAGCTGCGAACCGGCCCGCCGCCATACACGGTGACGATTTCGGTTGCCGCTTTTGGCACTTGAGCGAAGCCCTGCGACAAGATCACGAAGCCGGGAAAGAATACGATCACTACGGCCAGAGCCGTTGCCGCGGCGGTTTCGCGGCCAAACAACAGCAAGGCCAGCGGCGTGAGTGCGACGAGCGGCGTACTCTGCAGCACCAGGGCCACCGGCAGCACGGTTTTGGTCAGGCGCGGTGTCAGGACAGCTGCGGCCGCGAGAACGAAAGCTGCCACCAGTCCGACGGCGAGGCCAAGCCCCGCGACCGGCAATGTCTGCCCCAGTGCTCGCGCCAATGTTGCGCGCGCCGCTTCCGCCCCGGGGTCGACGAACAAATAGCGGAACGTATCGATGGGGCCCGGCGCGATGATCGGACTCAGCGAAAGGACTTGCAAAACGCCGCCCCAGAGCAGAAACGGCAAGACAACAGCGACAGCTGCGATCAGCACGCGGCGCGTGGCCGGGATGTCCCCGCTTGCGATCTGATCGGGAAGCCGGTTCGCCGCCAAGGTCACCGAAAGGGTCGCGCCCAGAAGCTGCCGGCCTAACAAGGATAGCGCGCCGTAACCCGCCATCGCCAAGCCGCCGGCAGCGATGCTGATGCCCCACAGCCGCGCCGAATCGGCCTGGCTCAGCGAGCCGAGCAGATATGTGCCCAGCCCCCAGCGCTCGCCCGAGCCGAACTCGCCGAGGATGGCACCCAGCACCGATAGCGAGGCCGCGATCTTCAAGCCGGCCAATAAACTCGGCAAAGCGCCGCGCAGTCGCACAAAGCGCATCACGGCAGTGGGGCCGCCGCCATAGGTCGCGATCACGTCGACGAGCCGCGGATCGACATCACGCAGCCCGACCAGGGTCGCTGCCATGGTCGGGAAATAGACAGCAATTGCGGCGAGCACAATCTGCGGCACGCCTTCGTTGCACACCAGGACCAGCACCGGCCCGATAACGATCATGGGCAGCGCGAAAATCACGACGTTCACGCCGTGCAATATCCGTTCAATCATCGGAAAGCGGCAGAACAGTAGAGCCGCCGCAATCGCGACGGCATTGCCGCAGATAAAGCCGATAGCGGCGTTGTGGATCGTCGCCGTGACATGGGCGACGTAGATGTCCCAATCCGCCACATATTGCGCGAGGATCGCCGAAGGCGGCGGCACCACACGCACCCCGGTCACCGGAAGATGGCCGACAAACTCCCAGGCCGCGACGAGCGCGACAAAAATAACGGTCGATCGCGCGAACCGTGCCGGCATCAATCCTCCCGGCTGAAAAGGCTTGCGGCGAGCTGGTCACAGATCTGGTGAAACTCCGGCGAACCGAATAGCGCCGGGCTGCGCGGCCGCGGAAACGGCACTGTCGCGACTTCGGCGATGCGGCCCGGCCGCGCATGCATCACTACCACCTCGTCGGCGAGAAAGACCGCCTCGTCGATGGAATGCGTCACCAGCAGCGTCGTCGCCCGGCGCTGCATCCAGATACGCTGCAATTCGACGTTCATGCTGCGGCGGAGAATTTGGTCGAGCGCGCCGAACGGTTCATCGAGCAGCAGCACCGAGGGCTCGGTGACCAGTGCGCGCGCGATCGCTACGCGCTGGCGCATGCCGCCGGACAATTGGCCGGGCAACGCATCCGCATAGCCGGCAAGCCCGACGAGTTCGATCAGGACCGCAATCTCGTCACGGTAACGGCGCGCGGAGCGGCCGAGCACCTGCAGCGGCAGCGCGATATTGCGCGCCACCGTTCGCCACGGCAGCAAAGCCGGATCCTGGAAGACGATGCCGAGCTCGCCGCGGCGGCGGAATTGCTCCGGATATTCGCCGCGGACCAGAACCGCGCCGGCATCCGGCAGTTCGAGGCCCGCGACGAGCCGCAGCAAAGTCGACTTGCCGCAACCGGACGGTCCAATGATGGCGACGAAGCCGCCGCGCGCGATATCGAGCGCGACATTGTCCAGCGCAACCACCCTGCCGTGGGCGCCGGAGAAGGCCTTGCTGACATGATCGATGGCGATGTCGGTCGTCACAGATCCGGCAATGACACCGGCTTCGGCATCGGGCCGACGTTTGAGGCGCGACAACGCCATGATCAGACTTCAGCGAGCAACGTCGTATCGAACAAATCCCGCTTGGCCTTGATGCCGAGCTTGTCGAGCGCCTCGATGTTGCGCGCAATTCCTTCTTCGGTCATTGCGTAAATCCCGCTCGGCGAATCCATCAGAGCAAGCTGTGTTTTGTTGAAGTATGTCTCGGCCTCGACCGTGCTGCCGGTGCCTTTGAACCAGGTGTCGTGATAGAGCGGCGGATATTTCCCCGGATCGGCAAAATTCTCCTTCCAGCCCTTACGGCTCGCCCGCAAGAATTTCACGAGGTCGGCGCGCTTGGTCTTGAGCGCGGTATCAGTGACGGTGACCAGATCGATATAGAGCTTGAGGCCGTAATCATAGATGAGGAACGAATTCACTTTCTTGCCGGAGGCCTTCTCGACCAGAAACGGCAATTGCGTCACAAAATCGACCACGGCATCGACTTCACCATTGATGAGAGGTGTCGGATTGAACTGATAGGGAACGATGTGAATCTGGTCCGGCGTAATGCCGTTGATCTTCAGAAATGCCTGGACGGTGCTGCTCGCCAGCGTCGAGACGGCGACCGTCTTGCCGATCAGGTCCTTGGGCCCGCTGATGCCGGTGGAGGCGAGGCTGACGAAGCCGGCCGGGCTCTTTTGATATTGGGTGCCGATGATCTTGAGCCCCGCACCCTTGTCGGCGACGGCGCTCGCCGTCGTGATGACGGTGGTGAGCGCGATGTCAGCCTTGCCGGCGAGGAGCGATCCTTCCGGGATCAGATTGGGGCCGCCCGGCAGATAGTTCACCTTCAGCCCTTCGGCGGCGTAATAGCCCTTGTCGATCGCCAGCATGTAACCAAGGAATTCCGGATCGTTCAGCCAGATCGACTGGAAATTCAGCGTCGTTTCTGCGCGCGCCGGACCGGTCATGCTGGCGAAGGCGCCGGCGGCCGCGCCGGCAATGGCGGCATTGAAATGCCGTCGTGTCATCGACAGTGTCATTCAACAAGCTCCTACCGTTCTCCGTGAAAAGCCGAGTTGCTGGAAGCGGCCTGCCGGTGACCGACGGCGCGAGAGCTTCCGCTTGGCTCGACCCGTTTTTCCGGTCCGTCGAAGCCTGTACGCAATACGAAGCAATTTTCTTGCCATGGAGAACAGCGGAGGTGCGGGTCACAAGGCCCATTCCCTGCCGCAAAGACCAGCGGCTCGCTGTCTTTTTAGGCACTATAATTGCTCCAAGAAGCGCTGCGCCGCGGCGCCATGTTGGCGCCGGAGGCGTTCGAGATCGACGCCGGGCGGCTTGCCTTCGGCGAGGCGCCACGCGCCGCCGATCATCACCCGGTCCGCCTGGTGGGCGCCGCACAGGACCAGCGCCGCGATCGGATCGCCGGCGCCGGAGAAGCGCAAGTCATCCAGCGTATAGAATGCCAGGTCGGCCGCGCAGCCGATCGCGATCCTGCCGATATCGCCGCGCCCGATGCAGCGCGCGGAACCTTCGGTCGCCCAGCGCAGCGCATCGAGGTGCGTGACTTTGCCGGCATCATAACGCAGCCGTCCGATCATCATCGCATGGCGCACACCCTCCATCAGATTGGAATTGTCGTTGGACGCGGAGCCGTCGACGCCGAGCCCGATGATCGCGCCGGCGGCTTCGAGTTCCTTGGTGCGGCATATGCCCGATGCCAGCACCGTGTTGGACGTCGGACAATGACAGACGCCGACATGGTGGCGGCCGAGCCGCTTCACCTCGTCGTCGGTGAAGTGGATGCCGTGCGCCAGCCAGACCCGGTCGGTGAGCCAGCCGACCTGTTCGAGATAGTCGAGCGGCCGGCAGCCGAAATGATGCTGGCAGTAGTCGCCTTCATCGACGGTCTCGGCGAGATGCGTGTGCAGGCGGCAATCGTATTTGGCCGCGAGCAAGGCGGTATCGGTCATCAGCTCCTTGGTCACGTTGAACGGCGCGCAAGGCGCCAGCGCGACCGTGCTGAAGGAGCCGGCGGAACCGTCATGATACTTCGCCAGCACGCGCTCGGAATCGGCGATGACCGTGTCATGGTCCTGCATCAACCGCTCGTCGACCAGACCGCCGTCGCGCGGACCGAGATTGATCGCGCCGCGGGCAACGGCAATGCGCATGCCGAGCTTTGCCGCCTCTTCCACCTCGATATCGACCGCGTCGGTGAGATCGCGGCTATAGGCGTAGAGATGGTCCGATGCCGTCGTGCAGCCGGACATCAGAAGCTCGGTCAGGGACAGTTGGACGCCGAGTCGGAAATTGTCGCGATCGAGATGGGCGCCCCATACCGGATAGAGCGCCTTCAGCCAGGGAAAAAGCTCCTTGTTGATCCCTGCGGGGTGGGCGCGAGTGAGGGTCTGAAAGAAATGATGATGGGTATTGATCAAGCCGGGAATGATCACATGCCGGCTGGCATCGAAGGTCTCGTCACAAGGTATCGTCGGTCCGGTCGCGCCGACGAGTTCGACGATATTGCCGTCTTCGATCACCAGGCCGCGCTTGGCGCCCTCGGCCAAAACGGCGATCGGGTCTCGTATCCAGGTGCGCATGGGGTTGCTCACGTCTTTGTCCGATGGGGCTTATTTCCCAGCGATTCCGCGATCGCACTTTGCAGCTTTTGGATGATGGCGTCCTGATGGGGCTGCAAATCCTGATAAGGCATCGCCGCGATGATCGGCGTGAAAGCATCGGCAACCGAGCCGTTGCGCCCCGACAATTCCTCGATGACCGCGAGCCCATGGAACGGCACGGTCAGCGTGTGATAGCCGCCCTCGTGGGCGAACAGCACGCGCCCGCCGCAGAGCGCGCCGGCGGCGTGCAGAATCTGCCGCGTCATGGCGCGGAAAGCGTCGGGATGCAGCATCATCCGCGCCATGGGATCGTAGGCGCCGGCGTCGAAGCCGCAGGCCACCACGATGAAATGCGGCGCAAAATGCCGGAGCGCCGGAACGACAATGCGCTCGATGACCGCGAGATAGGCTCCGGCGCCGCTGCCTGGAGGCAGCGGCACATTGATATTGTAACCCGCGCCGCCGCCGCCGCCGCGTGCGGACATCGCGCCGGATCCGGGCGGATAGAGCCCGTCCTGATGGATCGAAATCGTAAGAACCGTTGGATCGTCCCAGAAAATATGCTCGGCGCCGTTGCCGTGATGGACGTCCCAATCAACGATCGCGACGCGGTCGAGCCCGTGACGATGCTGGATGTAGCGCGCCGCCAGCGCACAATTGTTGAAGATGCAGAAACCAAAGCCATGGCCGCGCTCGGCGTGATGACCGGGCGGACGAACCAGCGCATAGGCATTGTCGACGCGGCCTTCGAGGATTGCATCGACCGCCTCGAAAATGCCGCCGGCCGCCATTGCCGCAATGTCGAAGCCGCCTGGACCAAATGGCGTGTCGCCGCCGACCGCTCCAAGCGACGCATCGCCGCCGTCCCTCGCGCTCATCGACTTGATCGTTTCGACATAAGCCGGCGCGTGCACCAGCGTCAGCTCGGCATCGGTCGCGGCTCTCACCTTGATCGGGATCAAATATTCGCTCAGCCCGGCGACGTCGAGCAGGTTCTTCATCCGGCGCTTGGTCGCCGGCTTTTCCGCGGCCTCGTCGGGCTCGATGACGCCGCGGCCCGATTTGACGAATCCCGCCAAGGCGGACGTGTCGTGCCACATGAAGAGCTCATGCCAGACGAGACCGGTCGGCTGTCGTCGCTCAACGCTCATCAATCCCCCTGCGACGGTTGCCGCCCCCGCGTCACGCCGGCACGCCGAAATGGCGCGCGGTGGCGTCGAGTGAATCGCGTGCGATCGAGAACACCGTGTCGAGCTCGGCCTCGCTGATGATGAGCGGCGGCATCAAGGTCATGGTGTCGCCGTTGGCGCGAAAGGCGAGGCCGCGCCTCCACGCTTCGGCGCTGCAATGCCGCCCGATATAGGTCTCGCGCGGATAAGGCTCGCGCGCCGCCTTGTTCTTGACGATCTCCAGACCGCCCATGAGGCCGACGGAGCGCACATCGCCGATCAGGGGATGGTCGGCCAAGCTTGCGATCTTTTCGGCAAAATACGGCGCGAGCCTGGTGCCGACGTTGCCGACAATGCCTTCGTCGCGCAGCACGCGGATATTCGCCAGCGCCGTTGCGCAACATGCCGGATGGCCGGAATAGGTAAAGCCGTGCGCCCATTCGCCGCCCGCGACGAGAACTTCGCTGATCCGGTCGGAGACGGCGCAAGCCGACAGCGGCAGATAGCCCGACGTCAGGCCCTTGCCGAGCAGCATCATGTCAGGCGTGAATCCGTAATGGTCAGCGCCAAACCAGGCGCCGGTGCGGCCAAATCCGCAGACGACCTCGTCGGCAACCAGGAGCACATTATATTTGCGGCATATGCGTTCGACCTCCGGCCAGTAGGTCATCGGCGGGCAGATCGCGCCGCCCGCGCTCTGCGCCGGCTCACCAAAAAAAGCGGCGACATTGTCCGCTCCGATGTCGCGAATCCTTTCTTCCAGCCAACCGGCGGCGACGATGCCGAACTCCCCGTCCGACATGCCGGCGCCGTGCTTGTAGGCATAAGGAGTCTTGATGTGCGTGATGTTGGGCAACGGCAGGTCGCCGCCGGCCTGGTGCATGAACGGATCGCCGGACAGGCTCGCCGCCATCGCCGTGGAGCCGTGATAGGCGCGTTCGCGCGCGATGATGATGCGCTTCTGCGGCTCGCCGCGCAGATCCCAATATTTGCGGATCAGCCGGACCGCGGTTTCATTGGCCTCCGAGCCGGACGATTGAAAGAAGAACTGGTTAATATCGCCGGGCAGCATGCGCGCCAATTCGGCGGCAAGCATCACGGCCATCGGATGGGTGGTGTTGAAGAACGACTGGCAAAACGAAAGCTCCTGCATTTGGGCGGCCGCGGCCTTGACCAGTTCCGGCCGTCCATAGCCGAGATTGACACAGCCCAGGCCCGACAGGCCGTCGATCACGCGATGCCCATCGCTGTGCCAGACGTGAATTCCTTCACCGCGGACCGCGACGCGCGCTTGCCCGGCGCGCAGCGCGGCGTGATCGGTGAAAGGATGCAGATAATGGGCGCGGTCGAGCGCCTGCCATTTGTCGGTATCCCCGGTGCGTGCGCCGCGCTCGGCAACCGAAAACGTCGTTCCGCAATTCATGATCTGCTCCGTGTGGCGCCACTCATGTTGCGAGCAGGCCGGGGTCGGCGAATAAATCTTCGGGCGCGAACAGGGTCGTCGTCAGGCCGTCGTCGCGCATATAGCGAATGATCGTTTCCAGCATCGTCTTGTTCTTGGCGAAGCCGGTGGACCAATAATCGGAGCCGAGCTGCTGTTCGGTGAAATGCAGATGTTCCAACAGCCATGGCAGCATCACCGCCAGCGCCACCGAGTCCGCAAGCGCGCGCTGCGCGATCCGCTGCGCCGCCGCGAAGGCCTCGAATACGTTGCGGGCGAGATCGGGGTGACGGAGCGCCAAGGGCCGCTTTAGCGCCACGACATGCATCGGCGGAAAAATGCCGGTCTTGCGGAAATAGTCGAGATCGGCAGCGATCGGATCGTTAAACAGCCGCCGCACATTCGGCGACGGCCAGGTGCTGGGCGCGCGTGCGGTGTACAAGGCGTCGATGGCGCCCGCGGCCAGCATTTCGGCCAGACTGCGATCGGCGACGTGCTCGACGCGAAATTTCGCCGGATAATGTTGCGGGTGTTCATCGCCGCTGCGGGCCGCTTCGAGGCCGCCGCTGACGTAGACCGGCGCGGTACGGTCGAGCCCGTAGTAATCCTCGAACATGCCGCGCAGCCACACCGCCGCCGCCATATCGAAGACCGGCACGCCGACGCGTTTGTCGGCGAGGTCCGCCGGTTTCGCAATGCCACTATCGGCATTGACGAACACGCAGGAAAGACGGAAATGGCGCGAGGGAAAGATTGGAACGGCGAGATAGGGCTTTTCCGGGCTTTCCAGCGTGCGGATGTAGCTGGTCAAGGGAAATTCGCAGCAATCAAAGACATGCGTGGTCAGCTGTCGGTTGAACAGCGCCTGAACCGGCATCAGTTCGATCGTCGCATCAGCGCCGGCGATCGTCACTTGTCGATCGAGCAGCGGCCGTGTGCGATCGCTCTCGCTGACGCCGACGTGAAGAGGAATGGCGGGCATTCGCTACCTTTCGCTTTCTTGAAGAGCCTTTACCCGGCGCGGCGCGACAGAAGCCGGGGCGGCGCCTTGGCCGCGGAGCCGAGCCATCAAAACATCGAGCAGTTCGGGCAAAGCCAGCGGTGTCGCGTCGGCGCCGCCGCGCGAATAGACGCCTCGCGCATGGCTCATGCCGACGCCGAGACGGCGCGCAAGCCGGTGCACGGCGTCGGCGCAGTGTTGCGGCGTCGGCAGGCATTCGATCTGCCGGTCGGGTGGCAAGCGATCGTTGGCGCCGAGCAGTGCAAGATTGGTCGGGCCGACGCGCCGCGATGCGGCGACGCCGTTGGCGGCGCGCGCGCCACGCGCCAGAATAAAGCTGCGATGTGTCAGGCCCGGCGCCACCCAGGACACGATATCGGTATAATGTACGGCGATCCGCGCGATGGTCGCCGCCATCGCTTCCGCCATCGCATTGTGCATGAGGACATAGTGGCGGCGCTCCTCGTCGCCCCAGCGCCAGCGCGTCGCCGACAGCGCAATCGCCGTGCAGTCCGCGCGCCAGGGCGACACCGCATTGCCGCGATTTTCGAACAGGCCGGGGTCGTCATAGGCGGTCGCGGGCGATGCCTTGCCGTCATAGTCGACGATGCATTCGTAGGGCACGAGCGCCATCGGCTCGGAAATGACCACGCGATGCACGACCGTGCCATGATCGTCGATCAGCGGCGCAAGATTGAGGACATCGCGCGAATATTTTGGCTCCAGTCGCGTCGCAAGCGGCTGCGGCAGAACCGGATCCCCGCACGGACGAAAGCCCGCCGTGATGAGCCGCTGATTGATGTGCTTGTGTTCGGATGAGAACGGATAGGGCTTGGTCTTGGTGCAGGGCATCAGCAACAAAACGCACCGTTGTGCCCGGGGCAGTTTCGGGACGTAGTCGTACTGGATGAAGCGCAGCCAGTCAGCAATGCGCGGATGGGACAGCGCGTCGACATTGTCCTGCGGACTGTAAAGACAGAGGCTTTCGTCGAGAGCGAATGGCGGCTCGATCTTCGCTTTCGATTCAAGCACGCGCTGCGCGCGGCTGTGTACCGTGACCATGTCGCACCTATCCGGAAACGCGGCGTTTGACGGCGGCCGCGGCGTCATCGCCCGGCGCGGCGTACGAGGATGCATCAAGCTCAGGATCGCGATATTCCCGCAGGCCCGCCAAGTGCGATGGGGCATCGTCGAGAAACAGTTCGCGGGTCAGGCCAAAGCCGACGCGGTCGACACCGAATTTGAGCTGCGAAATGCCGGCGCTGCAGGCGAGACTGGGCATCGCGGCATAGGTGTAACAAAAGATATTCTTCAGATACGGCGCCGTGCCCGGCACCTTCTCGGTGAATTGAAAGTAATGCGACAGATAGGGATAACCGGCGAGCGTAAGGCTTTCTTCGCCCGCGGGGGGCGGGTAGCGGTCCGACCACCGGGCGATATATCGGCCGATTCGGCCGAGCTCGGGGCGCGCCGCGAAGTCGATCGCGAAGCCAGTGCCGGCGATCAGGTGATCGGCGCGGGACACTCCGCCGGGCGTGTGCAATTCGATCGCGTCGTCCACCATGCCGACATGTTGGATCGGGCTGCCGAGATGAAGCGCGAATCCGGTAAAGCGAGCGCATCGCCGAAACGCATCCTGCGGCGGCGGCTGATTCATGTCGAAGATGAGCTTCATGAATCGCCATTTCATGGCGTCGTCCAAATCGGCGAAATGGCGCAGAAAGCCGGCGAACTCGATCCAGCGGTTTGGATTGATCACCGGCAATTGCGGCCGGCGGCAGTAGAGATCGACCGCCGCGGCGCCGTGTTCGAGCGCGGTGGCCGCGTTGTCGAAGGCGGACGCCCCGGCGCCGACGACCGCGACGCGACGGTTCGCCAGCGCCTTGAAATCGATCGCCTCCGATGTGTGGTGGTAGCGGTCGCGCGGCACGGCGCGCTCGATCATGTCCGGCACGATCCAGCGGCCCGAGCCTTCCATGCCGGTGGCGAGCACGATGTTGCGCGCGAACAATGCCTGTTTAGCGCCATCGATAGTTGCGGTCACCGCAAACAGTCCGCCGGCGATCGGCTCGATGTCGTCGACCTCGGCGTGGTGCGTGACGTCGATACCGGCGACGCGGCGCAGCCAGGCGAGATAACGGGCCCATAGCTCGCGCGGGATCTTGCCCAGGCCGGTCCACGAATCGGCGCCGAACTGCGCTTCATACCAGGCGCGCGCAGACAGGCTCGGAACGCCGAGATCGGGACCGGTGACTTCTTTTGGCGTGCGCAGATGATGCATGCGCGCGAAGGTGAGCCAGGGGCCTTCGGCGCCTTCGTCGCTGCGATCAAGCACACGAATATTGGTGACGCGCTCGCGCAACAGCCGAAATGCGATGGTGATGCCGTTTTGACCGCCGCCCACAATCAGGACGTCGAGTACCGGGCGGTCGCCGTGCTGCCGCGCCTTGACCCATTCGCGCGCGGGATATGCCAAGCAGTCGAGCTCGAAGGCCGCGCGCCGTTCCAGCTCCTGCAGATTTTCAGCACCCGCCGTCATGATCCGTGCCATTCGCGAGCAGTTTCAGGAGCAAATTTTGTACCATGCATTCGCCATCGACCGACGTTCTAGCCGCAACTCGGCGCCAGCAGGCGCTCGATGCCCAGCGGCTCGCCGAACAGCGACTCGGCGAATGCGACGACGTGCGGCTCGAGGCGCGCCGCCAGCGCCTTGGCATCGGCAACATTGATCTGCAGCCGCTCGACGGCGGCGCGCACGCGCTCGCGAAGGTCCGAGGCATGGGCCGCGACGATGCGCCGGTCGCGCACGACAAATTGGCCGTTCACCATGACGTCGGCGATGCTGGCAGAATCGGCGCAGGTGACGATTTGATTGACCGGATCGGTCAGCGGCACGAAATCGAGATGCGCGAGATCGAGGAATGCGAAATCCGCCAGCGCCCCTCGTCCGATCCGGCCGCCGCGCGGCAGGCCGAGCAGATCGGCGCCGCCTTGGGTCGCAAGCCTGACGGATTGCGCGGCCGTGAGCCAGCGCTCGCGCGGCACGGCGAATGCGTGCGACAGGTAGGACGCGAGCCTGATCGCGAGCAGCATGTTCAGCGCATCGGATGAATTGGCGCCGTCGGTCGCGAGACCGACGGTGATGCCGCGGTCAAGCATGGGCCTGACCTGTGCGACGCCCGAGCCTAGGCGCAGATTGCTCGCCGGAACATGGGCCACCCCGGCGCCGGCCTTGGCCAGAAGATCGAGGTCATCGCCGTCGAGCCAGATGGCATGCGCCGCGACGAAGCCGGGACGCAATGCGCCCACGCGCTCAAGGTACTGCACCGGCGAAGCCGCATAGAGCTTGCGCGCGGCGACAACTTGCAGCCGCGATTCGGCGACGTGCATATGGATGCGCAAATCATGGCGGTCGGCGATATCGAGGCATTGGCGCAGGAAACGCTCTGAGCAATGATGCGGAATGGTCGGCGCGATCGCCGCGCTGATCCCTTCCGGCAGTTTGCCGCGATCGGCCAAGATGCCTTCGACCGCCGCGATCGTCTCGTCGCCGCCGCCAAGAGCAAACCGGCTGACAGTTTCGCGCAGATCGGCAGGCAAGGAGACGAGCAGTCCCGGAATGGCGTGGAACAGCGACATGTCGGCGATCATCGGCGCCAGCACCGCGCGCATGCCGATATCGGCATAGGCGCGTGCCACGGCGGCAAAGCCGGCGGCTGTCGGCCGCGGAAACTCGTAGACCAGATCGAAGCAGGCGGTGCAGCCTTTCGACACCATGTCGGCGGCGCCCAGCAGTGTCGATAAATACATGGTATCGGGATCGCGGGCGCCGCCGAGCCAGGGGCCGTTGGTCAGCGAGGCTTCAAGCGTCCAGCGATCGGCCACGCCTTTCATCAGGTTGGCGTGGCCGTGAGTGTGGCTGTTGACGAGGCCGGGGAGCACCAGCCGATCGCTTGCGTCGTGAACGACGATATCATCGCCATGGATCGAGCCCGGCGCGCCGACTTGCGCTATTTTTCCATCCTGGATCAGCAGGTCCAGATGTCTTGCGCTGCCGTCCGCGGGATCGACGACGAGTCCGCTCTTGATGAGGAGGCTGGAACTGGCCATCAGGATTTCTCCTGCGCCGGATGAGCCGTGATCCAGTGTCTGGCGATCTCCGAACGGCCGGCGATCCACACGTCCGGATATGCGGCGATCAGATCGAGAAACCGGGCCACAGCGTCGAAGCGCGCCGGTTGGCCCGAAATGCGGCTGTGCAGGCTCACAGTCATCATCCGCGGGCGCCGCGCGCTCTCGGCGTAGAGGGTGCGAAAAGCAGCCGCGATATGGTCGTAAAAGTCGCCACCGGTGCCGAGCTTGCCACTCGGCAGCCGGTTGTCATTGTTGGTGAATGTGTGCGGGATCACCAGATGCGGCCGACCGTCGACGGACAGCCAATAGGGCAGATCGTCGGCATAGCTGTCGGCATCATAAAGAAAGCCGCCATGCGCGACGAGCAAGTGCCGTGTCTGCTCGCTCGCGCAGTAGCGGCTCTGCCAGCCGGTCGGCGCCCGGCCGATCGTGGACTCGAGGCTCGCGACGGCCTGGGCGATGACGGCCCGCTCGTCGTTTTCGTTCATCAGAAAATGACGTTCGAACCGGTAACCGTGACAGCACAGATCGAAACCGGCGTCGCGGATTGCAGCTGCAATCTGCGGGTTACGCTCCAGCGCCAAGGCACAGACATTGACTGTGAGCGCGATCCGTCGCTCGACAAACAGGTCGTGAAGGCGCCAAAAACCCACGCGTGCGCCGTATTCCCAAAGCGACTCGGCGACGAGGTCGCGCGTTCCCGGCGGCACTTCGCCGCTTATGGCGTCGGTGAGAGCCAAGTCGGTGGCGCTGCCGCCGTCCGGGATCGAGGGCTCGGCGCCTTCCTCAACATTGAGCACAATGATTACCGCGAGACGCGCGCCGTTGGGCCAGCGCGGGTCGGGCGGAAAGCGCCCGTAGCCAACGAAGTCCCGCCCGGGTAAGGTCGGACTTATCATGCCTCGACCAATTCCGAGGCGAGCCGGGCACTCAGCTTTTCGGCGAGCGCGAGCAGATGCTCGTCGCTGCGCGGCGCGCCGATCAGCGACAGGCCCACCGGGCAGCCATCGACACGGGCCACCGGCAGGTTGACTTGCGGCAGACGTGTGAGACTTGCGACGCAGGTGAGGGCCAGAGTCCTTTCGCGAAAAGCCACTTGCACCGACACCGGCGCGTCGCGCATCGGCGGCAGATCGTGCGCGGTGGGAATGACGATGACGCCGTCCTCGCCCAACAATGCCGAGAGGCGCTCTGTCAGATTTTCACGATGAAGCGTGGCACGCGCGATTTCTGCCGGACGCGGCGTCTGCGCAAGTTCAATCCGCTCCCGCACCGCCTGGCTGAGCACGCGGCCCGGCGCGGTCGCCCATGCCCCATGTGTCGCCCACAATTCGTTGAGCTGTAGCGGCCGGAACGTGTCGAGCCATTCCTCGACCCCGTTCGGATACAACGCCACTTCGCTCGTCGCGCCGAGCGCGCGTGCGATCGGCGACAGCACCTCCGCGATTGCGGGGACCGGAACATCGAAAGCATCGTGCGCCAGCACCAGTCGCGAGGGACCGCGGCTGCGGACCGGTCCGAAGTAGATCTCGCCGACGCGGCGCAGCGTTGCGGCGTCGCGCGCAAGGAATCCGACCGTGTCGAAGCTCGGCGCCATCGGCATCACCCCAGCCGTCGAGATGCGGCCGAAGCTCGTGCGCAGCCCGAAAAGACCGCAAAAGCTCGCCGGCACCCGGATCGAGCCGCCGGTATCGGTGCCGAGCGCGAAGTCGCAGAGGCCGGCCGCGACGGCCGACGCCGAGCCGCTCGATGACCCGCCCGGCACGCGAAGCGGGGCCTGCGGGTTGATCGGCGTTCCGAAATGCGGGTTCATGCCGAACATGCCGCAAGCGATCTCATCGGTGTGGGTCTTGCCAATGAGGCGCGCGCCCGCCACCAGCGGCAGCAGGACCGCGGGCGCGGTGGCGACCGCTGCGCTCGATTCGTGCAGCCGGTCGGGATTGCCCCAGCCGCTGCGCGATCTGGCGACGTCGAACAGGTCTTTCACTGCGAAGGTCAGACCACTCAGCGGGCCTGCGTCGGTCAATTGCACGGATTGCGGGTCGTGCCCGACGAAAGCGCTGCGATAGACGGCCTCACGCTCGACCATGGTCTCACTCCGCCGCTGACTCGAGCTTCTGTGCGGCGGGAAGATCGTAGGTTTGCATGAACTCCTCGACGTAGCCTTTGACCGCGGGCCAGTCGAAGAAGCGGAACGCATTGCCGCGGGTGACGAAGCTCGCACCTGAATAGAACATTTCGTATTGCAGGTGACGCGAGCCGAACTCTGAACCGACCGCGTCCCAGGCAAGTTTCATGAGCTTGACGCGATCGAGCGGGCTTGCGACGGGAGAGCGCTGGGTTTTTTGAATGATGGCGTTGGTCTCCGGATCCTCGAAATCGGCATGCGAAGCGGGCAGCATGATCAAGCCGCCGCCGGCCAACGTGCGGATGCTTTCGATGATTTCCGGATAGGTCGTCTGCGCCACGACCTGCGCGGTGCAGAGCATGCTGCGGTTGGGCACATAATAGCCCTCGAAGGTTTCGCCCGACGCTTCCATGGCGACCACCAGCGCCTCGATATTGTTGACTTTCGCTGCCATCAGGCCGAGCGTTTCGCGGACCTGCGGATAATTGATGATGTTGTTGGTCTCGGCGATCTTGCGCGCCAACCCAAGCAGGAAGCGCAGCTTCACCGTCAGGCGGATGATGCACTGATAGTTGTGAAAGACGTGGGCGCGGGTCTCGTGCCACTGCGCCTGCGCCATTTTCAGGTCGCGGCACACGAAGACGCGGTCCCATGGAATCTTGACGTCCTTGAAATAGACCACGGCGTCGTTTTCGTCGAAGCGCGCGGCGAGAGGATAGTCGAAAGCGGAGATTGCATTCTGTTCATAGCTGCGGCGCGACAGCAGCATCAGGCCCTTGGCCGACAGCGGAACGGCCGCGGTGAAAGCATAGGCCTCGTCGCCCGCCTGCAGTGCCTGAAAGCCAGATACCAATAATTCGTTGGCCATGATGCCGCTGGTCGCCAACATTTTGGCGCCGCGGATCGTGATACCTTGCGCATCTTCGTCGACAATCGAGGCAACAAGCTGTGCGTCCGGCTGTTCGCGCGCCGATCTTGCCTTGTCGGCTTGCGGATTGATGATCACGTAGGAGAGGAACAGGTCATTGTCGCGCGCGTAAGTGAAATAGTCGTCGAGCGCCGCCGCGCGCTTGGGGTCATAGGCGCGAAAGGCGGCAAGGCCCATGCGAAATCCGGCCAATGTCGAGGCGACGTGATCCGGCGAGCGGCCGACCATCCCGCATGTCAGCTTGGCCCACTGCTCCAGGGCGTGGCGACGCTGCACCAACTCATTGTAGTTGTGTGGCAACTGCCAGGCGCGATTGACCTGCTCGCCGCTGGTCGGCGAGCGGAAAGTCATGAGATCGAGATTGGCCGGTTCGGCTTGAAAGTCGTAGAGGCGCGCGGCGGAGGCGACCGCGTTGGCGAAGGCGGGATCGGTCGTCACGTCCACGACTTTCCGGCCGTCGATATGGACGGCGCGCTTGTCGTGCAGACTGTTCAGATAGGCTTGTCCGTTCTTTGCCATGGCGGATCCGCAATCGCTGCTGGATACCGACGCCAGGCCCGACGCCCTTTGCTATCGGAACGAAAAGACGAATTGAATCGACCCGGATGAGCACCGCCCATTTTAGGGTTCGGCTGAACGCTCATCTAAACCGTAAGAGCGGAGCGTGGCGGCTGTCAAGTTCAAACGACGCGTGGCCGCGGCCGAATTCCAGCGGAATGAAAGTAGGATATAGTCAAGGCGCCTTCGCCGATATTCCAGCCTGCGATCGAGGTCATGAGCAAGGCGTTCGACATTACGATTCGCCGCGCTCGGCTTCGTGGACAGAGCGCCGGTCTCGCCGAAATCGGCATCCGGGACGGCCGCGTCGTCACGGTCGCTACGCATCTCGACGGCGAAGCTGCAACCGAGATCGACGCCGCCTGCAATCTGGTCACCGAATCCTTCGTCAATCCTCACCTGCATCTGTGCAAGGTCTGGACCTTGCCGATGATGGAGGAGGAAGCGCTCAAGGCTTATCAGACCGACGGCATGGCACGCGCAATGGCCGGGATCGAACTCGCCGCCAAGATAAAGGAGAAATACGCAGAGCCGTGGATCATCGAGAATGCGCGCCGTGCGGTAGCGCTGGCCGCGCTCCATGGAAATCTCCATATCCGCGCCTTCGCCGACGTGGACAGCAAGGCCCGCCTCGAAGGCGTCAGGGCGCTCATTCGCCTCCGCGACGAATTTCGCGGCGTCGTGGACATCCAGGTAGTGGCCTTCGCCCAGGACGGCATCGTGCGCGAACCGGGCGCCGCCGCATTGATGCGCGAGGCAATGGCATGCGGTGCGGATGTTGTCGGCGGCATTCCCTGGATCGAGTTCACAGAAGCCGATGCAGTTGCGCATGTGCGGACGTGCTTCGATCTCGCTTGCGAATTCGGCAAAGACGTCTCGATGCTGCTTGACGATGCAGGCGACCCCACTCTCCGGACATTGGAAATGATGGCGAGCGAGGCGATCCGCCGCGGCTGGCAGGGGCGGGCGCTCGCGCATCATTGCCGCGCCATGAGTCTCTACCCGATGCCTTATGTGCAAAGGCTCGGTCGCCTCCTGGAAATGGCGCGCGTTCCGGTCGTAACCGATCCGCATACGGGCCCGCTGCACGTTCGTGTCAAGGAACTGCTCGAGGAGCGCGTTCTGGTCTGTCTCGGTCAGGATGACATTTCCGACGCCTATTATCCCTTTGGCCGCAACAATATGCTGGAAGTGGCGTTTCTCGCCTCGCATCTGCTGTGGATGACGACCCGCCGGGACATCGAAAAGCTTTACGACATGATCACGGTCGACGGCGCCAAAGCGATCAATCTCGTCGGCTTCGGGATCGTGCCGGGCGGAATAGCAAATCTCGTAGTGCTCGATTGTCCCGACGTGGTCGAGGCGTTGCGCTACCATGCGCCACCGAGGCACGTCATCAGCAGCGGCAAGATCGTTGATCAAGCGCACATGCGGATGCTCGCCGGCCTGCTTTAGTCCGATGCAGTTGCCCGGCCCGGCGGGCTATATTCCGATCCGTCCGCCATCACGATGCTTTCGCCCGCGCCGGATTTTCGTTGGCCGCGGCGATAGCGAAATTCGTGGGCCCGGACAATTTCGATTCAACGCCGAACAATTCCGCCACGCGCTGAATGCGGCTCGCGTCTTCGGCCGAGTATTCGCCCTTGGCGCTCAGGACCTCGGTGATCAGGCCGAATCCGGTTTTTCGCGTTTCGGGATCGTCGGGCAGCATCGAAGGTATGGCGGCCAGCGCCCCCTCGGTGTCGAGGAGCAACATATAGAACTGGTCGCGCACCAGGGTCTTGAACGTCGACAGGGACACGTCAGTCATGCTCTCGCGGATGCGGCGCATGGTCTCGAATCCACGCTCATCGACTGCCGCACGGCTCATGCCGGCGAAGAGGAGGCCGCGAATAACCGCCTCGCGTATCCCGCCCTGAAATATGCGCGATTTGAAGTCGGCGATTTTCCTGGCGATGAGTTCCTGATGGAGCACGCTCTTCGCGGCCCGGCGCAACGGCACCGATGCGGTCGGATTGACCCCTGTTGCAGCCTGCAACGTCGGCGAACCATAGACAGTGAAGAACATGCGCTCGGAGAGCGCTTCGCTCGCTTCACGCCATGCATCGAGCCCGGCCACGATCTGGCGCGACATGTTCTCCTGCAGGGCCAGGAAAGGATTGTCCTTTGCCACGGGTCGACGTTCGCTGCGGACCTGGTCGGCCAGAGCGGCAAGCGGCCGCATCAAGGGATTGGCATCCGAAAACATCTCGTATTGCAGCCGCAACGGGTGGAACTGGCGCATCCACTCCGCCCCGGACGGATTGACGAGCGACCGCACAAATGGCTGGGCAAAGGTGCGATACAGCGCGAGATTCATTTGCGATACGCGGTCCGCGGTCGCGAAGCAGCGTTCGTCGGCCGCATCGTTGCCGCCCAGCGCGCGAATATCGTCGAGCGTCCGCGTTTCGCAGCGCATGATCCAGTTGCCGCTGGCGAGGTCGGCATTGGGGGTTGTGTCGCCCTTCGCCTCGAACACCGCTTCGTAGAGCCCGGGCGGCAACGTGTCGATCAGGTCGATATTGCTGGAAAACTCGCCGTGCTCCTTTCGCGCCACGCCGCCGGACACGAAGATGCCGAGATGGCCGACATGTTCGTGGACCGTATAAACGATGGTCTGGCCGTAGCCGCGGATTTCGTCCACATTCTCGTAGAGATCGAGGATCCAGCCGAGCGCCTGCTGCGGCGGCGTGATGTTGTCGCCTTTCGAGCAGAACACCACGATCGGCGAGCGGATGTTGCGCAGATCGACGGTCACGCCGTCCGAGGTCTTGATCTTGCCGGCGGCGAGGTTGTTGCCGACGAACAGTTCGTCGACGATGAACTGAATTTCCTCGGCGTTGAGATTGACATGACCGCCCCACCAGCGTTCGAAACCGAGATAGCGCGGCGCTTCGGTATCGACCTTGGAATAGAGATTGTATTGCTTGGTCCATAGCGTATTGGCGGGATTCTGGTTCTCGAAATTCTGCACCAGCCAGGCGCCGTCGAACTTGCCGGCGCCGAGATCGCTGACGAGGGCGGCAAGCCAGCTGCCGCCGAGCAGGCCGCCCGAATAGCGCATCGGATTCTTGCCGTGAACGCCCTGCCAGTAGGACAGGGGCGAACCGGCGATAATGATCGGCCCGAACAGATCGGGCCGCACCGATGCGAGCATCATGACCGCCCAGCCCGCCTGGCAATTGCCGATCACGCACGGTTTGCCGTCGGCATCGGGGTGCAGCTCGATGACTTTTTCGAGAAAGACCGCCTCGGCGCGAGCGATATCTCCGATGGTCTGTCCCGGCATCGGCTCGGGCAGGAATCCGATGAAATAGCAGGGGTGGCCCGCCTTGAGAGCGACGCCGATCTCGCTGTCGGCTTTGAAGCCGCCGATGCCTGGGCCGTGTCCGGCGCGCGGATCGATCACGACAAAGGGCCGACGGAGCGGGTCAATCTCGGTATCCGCCGGCGGAACCACCCGAACCAATGCATAATTGACCGGACGCTCAAGACGTCGGCCGTCGACGACGAGCTCGACCTTGTATTCGAGCACGTTTGGAACGGTTTCCCGCAGATGCTCGCGATACTGATTGCCGCGCTGGCGAAACACGTCCCAGAACAGCACGCTGCGCTGCGCGGCATCGACGGCGTAGCTCATCCACGGCCCCCACATGCCGGGCGGCGTCATGAATGATCCAAGGACATCGGCTGAAGTTGAAGACGGAAGGCTGTCGACTGTGGGCATTGTCGCTACTCCTTCTTCAATCTGTTACACTGGACCGGTTCCGACTTTGCTTCACCCTCGGACTGTCTTGATAATCCCAAAGATCGTGCCAAAATTCCTGAATTGCATTGCAATGCCCGGCGGCGCGCGAAAACACTTTGATCAAAATCAATAGCGCTCGACCGATGGCTTGTTATTTGTTTCTGATCCTAGTTCTTGGGCTGCAAGAGAGCAACGAAACGTAACGGAACCACGAAAAAACGCGTCATGACCGGATCGCGCAACGGCCGCGATAGGAGAGGATCCGGCGGCATGCAAACGGGGCTCGCTCGAACGATCTGTGGCCATGATCCCCGACGGCGCGCGCCTCATGATCGGAGGGTTCATGGGTGTCGGCACGCCTGAGCGCGTCGTCGACGAGATCCTGCGGCAGAACAAGAAAACCCTCACCGTCATCGCCAACAGGGGTTTGCAAATGTGCGCGACAAAGGCGGAGTGGAAGGCGAACGGGGCACCGGCGACCAGCAAAGGCGCCACCGTTCAGGAATTCACGGCGAGCGCCGGCGGCGCCAAATTGGAAATCGACGTGGCCCCCTGGGGCGAAGGTCATTTGAAGATCAACGGCCGCGAAATCGCCCATATCACCGCCGCGAAAGACAGGCGCCAGGCATTCCAGGAACTGCGGAAAGTCGCCGATCGTTTTTTGGAGGGAAAGCCGACTCATCCCGTGCTTCCGGCCGTCAAGGCCAAGCTCCTGGAGGGCAAGAAGGGGCTCATCGTCGGGATCGCCAACGAGAACTCGATCGCCTGGGGCTGCGCCAAGGCGTTTCGAGCATTTGGTGCGGAAGTGGCAGTCACCTATCTCAACGAAAAAGCGAAAAAATTTGTCCAGCCGCTGGCCGAGGTCCTAGAGGCCTCGATCGTGATGCCGCTCGACGCGAACACGCCCGGTCAGATGGAGGCGGTCTTCGAGCGTATCGCCAAGGAGTGGGGCAAGCTCGATTTTGTAGTGCACTCGATCGCTTTTTCTCCGAAAGACGCCTTGCACGGTCGCGTCGTGGATGTCTCGCGTGACGGCTTCCTCGCCACAATGGATATTTCGTGCTGGACTTTCATCCGCATGGCGCATTTGGCCGAGCCCTTGATGCGCAAGGGCGGCGCGCTGTTCACGATGACGTATTACGGCAGCCAGACGGTGGTGAAGAACTACAACATCATGGGCGTGGCCAAGGCGGCGCTGGAAAGTGCGGTACGCTATATCGCGGCCGAACTTGGCCCCAAGGGTATTCGCGTCCACGCCATTTCGCCCGGGCCGCTGGCGACGCGCGCCGCTTCGGGAATACCTGAGTTCGATGCCTTGCTCGACAAGGCCAAGTCAAAGGCGCCGGCGCGCAGCCTTGTCAGTATCGACGATGTCGGCGTTGCAACGGCTTTCCTCGCGCACGATGCCGCGCGCCTCATTACCGGCGAAACGCTCTATATCGACGGCGGCTATCACATTATGGATTAAGGTACCGAATGCTTTGGCGTACCGGTGAACGTCGGCAACGCCAGCCGGAAAAGTTGGCCGCGAAGACTTGGGCCACGACATCGCCGGGCATACCGCCTGGAAAGTCGCCCGCGGCAGCGCCTCCCGACATCGGCTATCGACTCGCTTCCACCGCTTTCCAATCGATCAGCGCGGCAAGCGACGGACTTTCCGTTAGCTTGATGGATCCATCCACTATGGGTGGGACTTGGCTGATCACTTGTTCGGTCATTGCCATGAACCAAGTCAGTTCTGCCGGCAGGATCGGATCGGCGATCGTCGACGCGAACTGCAGTCCGGCAAGCGTACCAAGCGCGCTTTCGCCCATCAGCCCAACGACCACGTCGCAGCGTTTCTGCTCCGCCATGTCGCGCATGGTGCGCGCGTGAGTGAGCCCAAAGCGGCCGGGCTTGACACTCAGCGCCTGGGCGCCCTGCTCAATGAACAGATGTGCGTCGCGCAGTGAGCTGCAGCCGAAATCAACCAGGATCGGAATGGGGCTGTCCCGCCGCAGCTTGCCAAAGTGTCGATCGGGCGCAAGCGGGCAGGGATCCTCGAGCAGGACAATGCCGCAGTCGGCAAGCGCGCTCGCGTAATCCGAAGCTTCGGCGAGGCTGTAAGCGCCGTTGGCGTCGACATAGAGACGGATTTCATCCCCGGCGGCGGTACGAATTTCGCGGATGACGGCGATGTCCTTCGCGATCCCCTGACCGCCTTTGACTTTGAGCGTGCGAAACCCGTAAGTCCCGATCATCCGCGCGGCTTCGTCGGCCATCGCGCGCGGCTCCTGCCGCGTCACCGCCCAAGACAATTCGACGCGAGAATGGCCGTTCCAAATCTGCCAAAGCGGCCGGCCCTGGCGTGCCGCCTGAAGATCCCAGCAGGCATTGTCGATCAACATCTTCGCCGCCTGGTTTTCGGGCACGATGTCGAATGCGGCACGGATCCCGGCGGAATCGTCCAGGTCCAGTTTCTTGAGGATCGGAATGAATATGTCGTCGATGGCGGCGATCAGGCTGCGGGCGGAAACTCCGCACCATGTCGGCTTGACGGTGATCTCCGCGACTCCCTCGCTTCCGTCATCCGCGATGAGCCGAAGCAGCACGAAAGGCGCGGCGTCCTCGACGATATCGCTCCATCGCACCGGCTGCGCGTAGCGGAGCCGATAAGTGTAAAGGCGGTGGTCACGAAGACGCATCATGTTTGCCGATGGGTCCCGGCCGGCTGTCAGTTCTCGAGCGTTTTGATGTTTTTCAGAAGCGGCCCCCATTTCGGCGATTCGGTCGCGACATAATCCGTGAGTCCCTGCGGCGACAGATAGTGCGGCTCGGCGCCGAGCTTGGCCATTTCGGCGCGCACGTCGCTCCGCGCGAGGATCTTCTGCACTTCGGAGCTCAACCGCGCGACCACCGGCGCCGGGGTGCCGCGCGGCGCGAACAGCCCATACCAGGCGATCACGTCGAAGTTCGGATAGCCGGCTTCGGCAATAGTCGGCACGTCCGGCACCAGCGGGCTGCGCTGCGCGCTGGCGATGGCGAGCGCCCGCAATTGGCCGGCCTCGACCTGAGGCAACAGCGAAGGCACCGTAAAGAACATGAAGGTGACATTGCCGGACAAGACGCCAGTCACCGCTTCCGGGCCGCTCTTGTATGGAACATGTGAAATGTCGAGATTGGCACTCGCTTTGAGCAGTTCGGCGGCGAGGTATCCCGATGTGCCGACGCCGGCCGACGAATAAGTCACGCTATGCGGTTTCGCGCGCGCCAGCGCGACCAGATCGGCGACAGAGTGGACCGGCAGCGAAGCGTTGACGACCAGAAGATTAGGGGCGACGGCGAGCATGGCGACGGGCGGCACGTCGCGCATCGGATCGTAGCTGAGATTCTTGTACAGATAAGGCCCGACCGAATGCGTCGGGCTTCCGCTCATGAGCAGCGTATATCCATCCGGATTGGCGCGCGCCACCGCCGCGGCGCCGATATTCCCGCCAGCGCCAGGCCGATCCTCGATGACGAACGGTTGGCCAAGCGCGGCGGCAAGCTTGTCACCGACGAGCCGGGCAATGATGTCCGCGGCTCCTCCGGCGCCGAACGGCACGACGACCTGAACCGGCCGCGACGGCCAATCGTCGGCAAATGCCGGAGCAAACGCCGCCGCCGGCGCGAGCGCGAAGCTCGTCAGCTGCACAAGCCGCCGTCTTGTCATTGTCAACATGGCCGCAACTCCCTGCTGGTGACGATCGATCAGTTGACCGGAATATTCGCGTCCTTCATCACCTTGCCCCAGACGGCAATGTCATCCTTGATCTGCCGCGCGTAGTCCGACGGCGAGCTTGCAACCGCATGGAAGCTGACGGTTTCAAGCGACGATTTCACGTCCGGCAATTTGACGATTTCGCTGATCTCGTGCTGCAGCTTGGCGATGACGGGCGCAGGCGTTCCGGCAGGAGCGACGAGCCCGATCTGCAAATCCGATTCCTGGTTGGGCACGCCTGCCTCGGTCAAGGTCGGAACATCGGGAAATTGCTTCGAGCGCTGATGGCTGGTGACCGCGATGGCACGCAATTTGTCCGATTGGAGATGCGGAGCGACGGGCGGCAGGCCGAGAAAAATGACCTGCGTGTCGCCGGCGAGCGTCGAGTTGACGGCGGGTGCGGCGCCGTTGAACGGCACCCGAACCAGCTTGTCGAGTTTCAGCCCGAGCTTGAACAGGCGCTCGGCCGAAAGCTGGCCGAAGCCGATGCCGAGAGAAGCATAGCTGTACTTGTCCGGAGCGGCTCTGATGACGTCGACCAGTTCCTTCATGGTCTTGGCGGGAAACGAAGGATTGGCGGCGACCACCTGCGGCGAGGCGGCGACGATCGTTACCGGCGAAAAATTCTTGATCGGGTCGTAGGGCAAATTCGAATTGGTCACCGAATTGACCGCGAAGTCATTGGTGGTGACAAGCAGCGTGTATCCGTCAGGAGCCGCCTGCGCGACTTGGCCGGTGGCGACGGCGCCGCTCGCGCCGGAAATGTTCTCGACATAAAACGATGCGCCGAGCCGCTGGCCGAGCTTTTGCGCCAGAATGCGTCCGATGAGATCGGCCGGACCTCCGGCCGGATAGGGGACTACGACACGCACCTTGCGGCTTGGATAGGAGTCCGCCGCCGGCTGGCTGTAGGACAGGCCCGACGCGAGCATCGCCGCGACGAAAGCAGAAAAGAAGAGTCCTTTTCTCACGATATCCTCCCTCGATTTCATTCTTCGATCGGCCATCCATCTCCGGCCGTTTGGTTCCGCGCCGTCAGCCCGGTTTCAATCGGACCATCGTGCCGGCGATACCCTGCTGAACGACCGCGTCCTTCTGGTTGACGAGCGACAGCGTTCGCTCGATGACGGCGCGCTTGCCGTCGGACGTGATCCGCTTGTTCAGAATCACGGACCGGACATGAACGGTGTCGCCCACAAAAATCGGCGCACGATAGACCCATTCGCGAATCCCGGTCGCGCCGACGATCTCGTCGCTGAAGTGCGGCAGGGCCGTTGCCATCCCGGTGGCGATGAGAATGCCGAAAGAGCCTTGGAACAGCCGTCCCGGAAGGCCGCGCTGTTTGGCATAATTTTCATCCGAATGAATTGGATGCCAGTCGCCGCTGATCATGCAGGCGATCGACAGGTCGGATTCGGTCAATGTGCGTCCGGTGCCGACGAATTCACTGCCGACAACGAGCTCGCTGAACAGCACCACAGCCCCCTTGCCCGGAAACTAGCGGGACGCGCCGTGGCTCTCGAGACCCGGCCGATATGCGCCCTTGAGAAAATCGCCGATGCCCTCCTTGCGGAAAGCGTCGCCTTGCCGGAGCACGAGCTCCATTTCCTTGGCGCTGGCATAATCGATCGCCGCGTCCCAACCCATGTCGAGCGAATTGCGGTAGCCGTCCTTGGTCGCCTTGAGCGCCCAAGGATCCTTTTGCGCGATCGTGAGCGCGACCTTGCGCGCTTCATCGGCGAGCTTGGCGAGCGGCACGGCTTTGTTGACGAAGCCGATCTGCGCGGCGACTACACCGTTGAACGGTTCGCCGGTCATGCCGTACCAGAGCGCGTCGCGCGGCCGCAGCAGGTTGGCCAGCGATTTGCTGACCGAGCCGCCGGGAAACAGCTTGAAATTGATCTCCGACAGCCCGAACGTCGCCTCTTCCGCGGCAATCGCCAGATCGCAGCCTTCGACGATCGAAAACGCGCCGCCGAAGCAGAAGCCGTTGACCACCGCGATCGTCGGCTTCGGGTAATAGCGCAGCGTCCGGCCGCGCCACTCCGTCGCCATCCGGTAGACCCGGTCGTATTCGGCCGGATCGTCTTTGAGGTCGGAGAAGAATTCCTTGAGGTCCATGCCGCCGCAGAAGGCGTCGCCCGATCCGGTGATCAGAAGGACGCGCGCCGCCGCGTCATAGCGCAGCCTGTCGAGCACCGTCGTCATGTCGCGATGCAGCGCCGGGTTCATCGCGTTCTTCTTGTGCGGGCGATTGAACCTGACGGTGGCGATGCCGTCGGCGATATCGACAAGAATAGTGTCGAGCTTCATGAAAAGGCGTCCTCCGGATTGTGCGATTATCGCACAGTTGTGCTATAAATGATCATGGGCTAAGGCGATGGTGCTGTCAACGCGGTCGGCGGAGGCATGGCGTGGCGGAAGAGGCATTGGCTGAGAAGAACGTGACCGGGAAAAGCGCGGCCGACAGGGCTGCGTGGTTTTCGGAATCGCTCGCGCGCGGGCTGTTGGTCGCTCGCGCATTCGACCGGTCTTCGCCGCGCATGCGCTGCAGCGAGGTGGCGCTGAAGACCGGACTGACGCGCGCTGCGGCGCGGCGCTATCTGTTGACGCTGCGCGAGCTCGGCTATGTCGGCAGCGACGGCGACTGGTTCTATCCGATGCCGCGCATTCTCGAGCTCGGCTACAGCTTCATCTCCTCGGCGCGGCTTGAAGACTTCGTCGAGCCGATCCTGAAACGGCTTTCCGACGAGACCGGGACCGCCGCGCATTTCGCAGTCCTCGACAAGAACGAGACGCTGTGCCTGGGCTCGGTCTTCTCACCCAAGATGTCCGGGTTCTTCATTTCGATCGGCGCGCGGCATCCGGCCTATGCCGGCTCGATGGGCAAGGTGCTGCTGGCAGGCTTAAGCGACAATCAGCTCGACGCCTACCTGGCATCGGCGCCGCGCACCGCCCACACCGCGGAGACATTGACCAGCGCAGCAACATTGCGGCGCGAGATCTTGGCTGCGCGCAAGTCCGGCTACGCCGTCAACCGCGGCGAATTGAACACCGGCATCGTCGGCATCGCCGTGCCCGTCCACGGCAAGGACGGCTCGATTGCCGCAGTGGTCAACGTGAATTGGATCTCTGTGCGCGGAATCAAGAACGCCGAGATCAAGCAGTGCCTTGGTCCGCTGCGCGAAGCCGCCAAACAGGTCGAGCTGAGGCTGTCGTCGGGTGCGGTGCCGACCGGCTGGATATCAAGATAACGAATGCCGCGATGGAGGACGCGCTCTCATGCCATTCACCTGCGGGGACCTGATCAAGCGCGGGCGCCTGCTGTACGGGAATCAGCTCGCTCTGCGTTATGAAGACAAGACATTCACCTTTGCCGAACAGGCGGCGCGGATGTTCCGGTTGGCCAATGCCTTGCTCGACAAGGGGATCGCCAAACAGCAGCGCGTTGCGATCCTGGCGCGCAATTGCAGCGAATATGTCGAAATCTTCGGCGCCTGTGAAACCGCAGGCTTCATCGCGATCAATCTGAACAGCCGGCTTTCGGAAGCCGAGCTGAGTGCGATCTGTCAGGACTGCCAGCCGATCGTCCTGATCTACGCCAAGGAATTCGCCGCCACAGCGCGCGCACTCACCGCGCGAGTCGCGAACATCCGCCTTGCGGTCGCGATCGATCCCGCAAGTGCCGACGGCGCGAGCTACGAGGATTTGCTCGACGGCGCCAGCGCGGAGCCGCCGGCGGCGGCGCCGAACGCCGACGACATCGCCTATCTCATGTATACCAGCGGCACGACCGGCGGCGCCAAGGGCGTCATGATCCGCCACGGCGCGATGGCCGAAGCGACCCGGGTGTTATCGCATGAAGGAGGGCTGGCGTCGGTCGGCAAGGCGTTGATCGTGATGCCGCTGTTTCATCTCGGCGGCAAGATCGAGCAAATGGCGTTCAGCCTCATGGGTGCGGGAATCGTATTGAAGGCCGCCTTCGATCCCGACGACATTCTCAAGACCATCGAGCGCGAGCGGATCGAGGCGGCGCATTTCGCGCCGCTGATGATCCAGCGCATGCTCGATGTGCTCGAGTCGAAATCCTACGACCTGACGTCGCTGCGCTGCGTGCACTATGCCTCTGCGCCGATGCCGGTGCCGCTGCTGCGCCGCGCGCTTGACCGCATGGGGCCGATCTTCGCGCAGGTCTACGGCATGACCGAGTGCATCTGCGGCACGATCCTCAAGCCGCCGCACCATCTTGCCGAGGGTTCCGATGCCGAGCGCCGCCGCCTTGGATCCGCCGGTCAGCCGTTTCTCGGCAATGAGGTCCGGATCGCGCGCGACGACGGTACGTCCTGCGCGCCGGGCGAAATCGGCGAAATCGCATTCCGCTCGCCGACGATGATGTGCGGCTATTGGAATAAGAATGTGCTGACGTCCGAAACCATTCGCGACGGTTGGCTGCGCACCGGCGATCTCGGCTTCGTCGACGCCGACAATTTCGTCTATGTCGTCGATCGCAAGAAGGACATGATCATTTCCGGGGGCGAGAACATCTATTCCTGGGAAGTCGAGGAAGCGCTGCGGGCCCATCCGGATGTCGCCGACGTTGCCGTGATTGCCGTGCCCGACAAGGTCTGGGGCGAATCGGTGAAGGCCTGCGTGCAGATGCGCCCGGGCCGTTCGGCCACCGACGCCGAACTGATCGAATATGCCCGCACCAGGATCGCGAGTTACAAGAAACCGAAGAGCGTCGATTTCGTCGAGGCTCTGCCGCGTTTGTTCAACGGAAAGATCGACAAGAAGGCGCTGCGGGCACCGTATTGGCAGGGCCGCGAGCGGCAAGTCTCATAATCGCGCGCAACAGGGCCGACGAGAGAAAAACAAATGTCAGGGAGCACGCCAGCCGCACCGATTTCGGCACCGGAACTCGATGAGTTTCGGCGCAGCTTGCGCCGCTTCGTCGAGCGCGAACTGATGCCTTTCGAGCGGCGTGTCATGAACGAGCCCGAACGCAAGGACATCCAGCACAAGGCCAGGCAGGCCGGCTTCTGGCTCATGGATGTGCCGGAAGACCTCGGCGGCCAGGGGCTCGGTCTCACCGGCATGACGGTGTTCTGGCACGAGGTCTCCCGCACTACCGCGGTGCCGGCGCGCGACCACTCGCTGTTCGGTCCGGTTCCGGGACCGATTCTGCTGTCGCTCAAGGGCGCGCAGAAGGAACGCTATCTCGACCCGGTGCTCGCCGGCGCGAAGGCGGCATGCTTTGCACAGAGCGAACCGGACGCCGGGGCCGATCCGGCCTCGATGCGCACGCGCGCCGAGCGCAGCGGCCCGCATTATATCATCAACGGCGTCAAACGATTCATCACCCATGCCGACAAGGCCGACTTTGCCCAGGTGATGGCCGTGACCGATCCGGCGAAAGGCGCGCGGGGCGGCATTTCCTGCTTTCTGGTCGATATGGATACGCCCGGCGTCAAGATCGCCGCCAAGCACCAGACCATGATGGGCGATGCGCCGTGCGAGATCGTGTTCGACAATGCGCGCGTGCCCGCCGAAAACCGGGTGGGCGAGGAAGGGGAGGGCTTTGCCATCGCGCAGCGCTGGCTCGGCGAAGGGCGGTTGCGGCACGGCGCGCGCGCCTGCGGCGTCGCCGAGCGTTGTCTCGAAATGACGCTCGACTACGTAAAGCAGCGCCGGACCTTCGGTGAAGCGCTCGCGGAGCGGCAGGGCGTGCAATGGATTTTGGCCGATTGCTTCACCGAGTTGCATGCCACGAAGCTCATGGTGCGCGATGCCGCCGTCAAGATCGATGCCGGTGAGGACGCGCGCGCCGAGACCTTCATGGTGAAAGTCTACGGCGACGAAATGGGCTTCCGCGTCGCCGATCGCTGTCTGCAGCTCCATGGCGGCATCGGCCTCACCACCGAATTGCCGTTGGAAAAGCTGTGGCGCGACCAGCGCAGTTTCATGATCACGGAAGGGCCGACCGAGGTGCTTCGTACGGCGCTGGCCAAGCTCATTCTGCGTGGAGCCGCGTGAGGGATTGAGGGATAACGTGATGAAACCGCACAAGCCGTTGCGTTCTGAAATGGGTTGGAGCACGGCCGACCGCATCGTCGTGCGTGGGCACGATCTGCCCGGCGAACTGATCGGACATATCGATCTCGGCGGCATGGCTTTTCTCGAAATCATGGGCCGGCGGCCGACCGCGCCGGAGGCCGAAGTCTTCAATGCGCTTCTGGTGACGCTCGTCGAACACGGCATGACGCCCCAGGCCATCGCGACGCGGCTCGTCAATCTCGCCGCTCCCGAAGCATTGCAGGCGGCGGTCGCAGCCGGTCTCTGCGGCGTCGGCAGCGTTTTTGCCGGCGGATCGGAGGCGACGGCGAAAATGCTGCAGGATGCTCTCAAGGATCATCCCGGCACGGATGGTCTCGAGGCGATCGCCTCGCGCATCGTCGAGTCGCATGTCGCGCGCAAAGCGGTGATCCCCGGCATCGGCCATCCGGTGCACAAGCCGATCGATCCGCGCACGCCCGTGCTGTTCGCGATTGCCGAGCGCAACGGTTTCCGCGGCCGATACGTGGCGCTGCTGGAAGCCATCGCCGCCAACGCCGAACACAAGATGCAGCGGCCGCTGCCGATCAACGCCACCGGCGCGATCGGCGCGGTGCTCTGTGAGCTCGGTTTCCCGTGGCGAATCTGCCGCGGCATCGTGGTGATCTCGCGCGCGGTGGGACTGGTCGGGCACCTCGCTGAAGAAATGCGCAATCCGCTGGCGCGTGAAATCTACGAGCGCGCGGAAGCCGAAGTCTACGACAACAGAGAATGAACCAAAGGGTGGAAACGATGATTGTCAAAAAGATGGTCTGGGGATTGTGTCTGGCACTGCTGCTGGCCTCGGCGCATGGCGCACGCGCAGCTTGGCCGGAGCGGCCGATTCATTGGATCGTGCCCTATCCGCCGGGTGGCGGCACCGATCTCGTCGCGCGCGTCATCGGCGCGCAGCTCGAGAAGGCGCTGGGCCAGCCCATCGTCATCGACAACAGGCCGGGCGGATCGACCGTGACCGGAACAGCCGTTCTGGCGAGCGCCGAGCCCGATGGCTACACCGTCGGCATGGTGTTCGATTCGCTCGCGATCAATTCGGTGCTCGGCGTGAGCACGTCCTATAATCCGCAAACCGACTTCGCGCCGATCGTCAAGCTCGCCAATGTGCCGCTGGTGTTCACCGTGAACACCCAGCAGGTGCCGATGAAGACATTGCCGGAGCTTGTAAGTTATTCGAAGGCGCATCCGGGCTGGTTCACCTTCGGCTCGCTCGGCCCCGGCAGCCCGCACGAGATCGGCTTTCTCTGGTTCAAGGCGATGTCGAAAATGGATGCGCTGGTCGTGCCGTACAAGGGCATCGCGCCGGCTTTGCAGGATGTGGTGGCCGGCCAGGTCAAAGGCATGTTCGTCGGCGTTTCGGTCGCCGACGCCTATATCCAGCAGGGAATCCTGCACACGCTCGGCGTAACGAGCCCACAGCGTCTGCCGAACGCGCCCGACGTGCCGACCATCGCCGAACAAGGCTATCCGGACTACGACTTCGTGACGTTCTATGGCCTGGCCGCGCCGAAGGGGACGCCGCCCGAGATCGTCGAGCGGCTCAATACCGAGATCAACCGCATTTTCCAGATGCCGGAGGTGCGTGCCCAGTTCGAGAAGATCGGAGCCGGCATCGGCGGCGGCACTTCGCAGGACTTCGGCAAGTTCTTGGCGGCGAATTTCGTCAAGTTCAAAAAGATCATGCCGCTGACCGGCGACAAATCGCAATGACACGCCAAAGCCGGAGGCCGCGCCGTGACTGAAGTGCTCAAAGGCGTGCGTGTCGTCGAGCTCGGCACCATGATCACGGCGCCGCTGGCCGGGATGATGCTTGCCGATCTCGGCGCCGACGTCGTCAAGGTCGAACGGCCCGACGGCGGCGATCCGTTCCGCAGCTTCCGCGGCGGACTCTACAGCCCGCATTTCGTCGCCTTCAACCGCAACAAGCGCAGCGTCGTGCTCGATCTGCAAGACGACGCGGGCAAAGCGGCGCTGCGCGCGCTGCTGCGCGAGGCCGACGTGCTGATCGACAATTATCGCTCGGGCGTGATGGATCGGCTGGGCCTCGCCGCCGAGTTCATTCGCAGCGAATATCCAAGACTGGTCTGGTGCTCGATCACCGGGTTCGGGGCCGACGGGCCCTATGCCGATCGGCCGGCCTACGACGCCGTCGCCGGCGCGTTGTCAGGTCTGGCGAGTCTTATGCTTGATCCTGCCGCGCCGGCAGCAAGCGGTCCGACGATCGCCGATAACATCACCGGCATGTACGCGGCCTATGGCATTCTCGGCGCGCTCTACGAGCGTGAGAAGACCGGGCGAGGGCGGCGGATCGAGACCAATATGCTGGAATCGTCCATCGCCTTCATTCCGGATTCCTTCTCCAACTTCACGCGATTGCAGATCGACAATCAGCCGCGCACCCGCGTCGCCAGTTCACAGTCCTATGCGTTCCGTTGCGGCGACGGCAAGCTGTTGGCGCTGCATCTGTCCTCGCCGCAAAAATTCTGGGAAAGCCTGATGGAGGTGATCGGTCGCCCCGATCTGAAAGACGATGCGCGATTTGCAACCCGCGACGCCCGCGTGCGCAATTATGGGCTGCTCGAAAAGGAGCTGGCCCGGATCTTCGGCAGCAAGGATCGCCTGCACTGGATGACCGTGCTCGAGCGTGCGGACGTGCCTTTTGCCCCCGTGCAGACCATAGCCGAAGTGCTGGAAGATCCGCAGATCAATCATCTTGGGACATTTTACAGCGAGGATCACCCGACCGAAGGTCAGCTGACCTTGATCCGGCGGCCGGTTCTGATCGACGGCCAGCGCGACGTCCGATCGCGCCCGCCGCCGACGCTCGGCGAGCACACCGGCACTGTATTAGCCGAGCTGGCCGCGACGGACCTCGAAAGGCCGATTTGAACCTCCGGGCCTCGTCCGGCAAGGCCCGACAGAAGACGGACTATGAATGCCTGCAGGCGCTTAAGCCGCGGCGACTGCGGCCAACCGCGGCGCGGCCTGATCCGACTGCGGCAGCATAAAGCTGGCAAAATATGCAGCGAGCAGTTCATATCCGTCGAGCGGCAGGATATGCGCGACGTATTGATCCGGCCGTACCACGACCATGCATCCGGCCTGCCGATCGATGCCGCGCATGGCGAAGATGTCACCACTTGTGCTGTCGGCGCAGAACATCTTCTCGTAGTCGACCAGGCCGTAACGGCCCTTGCGCGGCAGAAGCAGCGCGGGCATGGCATTGATGTCGAGCGCACGATGCGCTTGGCCGAATACCGCGCGGACATCGATCGTCGTGTCGATGTCCTCGCCGGGGCGGGTATATTTTCGGACCGGGGACTTCGAATCCTCGATGAGAAAGTCGCATAGCCGGCGGATGGCGGAATTCGCGGCCGCCGGATCGCCCGCTCCGGCAAAGGCGAAGATCCGAAAACGCCCGTCCGCTTTGACGACATGGCCGAGATGAACCGGCTTGGCGTCGGCGAGCCGGATCACCGGCGCGGAATGAAAGCGCGTGCCGACAACGAATCCTCGCGCCAGATGCTGGTGGACGCTTTCGCCGGTCAGGATCGACGGCGTGTAGTGCGTCGCCGTTCCGGCCGTATAGCGCCCGTGCCGCACGAAATAGCTCTGGATCTTGGCCGGGTCGCCGCCGCCATCCTTGCCGTGCGTCGAGGCCAGCAATGCGGCCCATTCGCGATCGAAGTCGATCAGCTCTTTGGCGATGGTCCGCCGCTCCGCGGAGTAAGTGTGCAAGAGCGATGGCGGACACCGCTTGCGCAGGACGGCAATGAGCTTCCAGCCGAGATTGTAGGCGTCCTGCATCGAGACGTTCATGCCTTGCCCCGCCTTCGGGCTGTGAGTGTGGCAGGCATCGCCGGCGATGAACACGCGCGGCAGCCGCGACGCGATCTCGTTCTCCGGAACGTCGTCGAATTTGTCGGTCAGGCGCTGGCCGATCTCATAGACCGACCACCACGGCACCTCCTTAACCTCGAGCTTGTAGGGATTGAAGATCCGTCGCGCCTTGGCGACGACCTCATCGAGGGTGATATTGCGGTTGGCGACCCGTTCGCCGATGCCGAGCTTGGCGAGTTCGACATAGAGGCGGACGAGATAGCCGCCTTCGCGCGGGATGATGAGAAGGCTGCCCTCGTTGGCCGACTGGATCAGCGACTTGCAGCGAATGTCCGGGAAGTCGGTCACGGCCAGGACATCCATGACGCCCCAGGCGTGATTGGCGGAATCGCCGTGCAGCTCGCGCCCGATCGACGTCCTCACGGTGCTGCGCGCGCCGTCGCAGCCGACAACGTAACGGGCCTTGATCGTCTCGATCTCGCCTTGGTGCAGCGCGTCGAGCCGCTCGAGCGTGACGGTCAGCGGGTCGCCGTCCGCCGCGGGCGCGACGGCAACGACGCGCCGCGCATAATACGGCTCGAGCTTCGCCGCCGATTTGCGCATGAGGTCGAGATAGAAATCATGCACGCGGGCCTGGTTCAGAACGACGTGCGGGAACTCCGACAAGCCGTCTTCGACGTCCTGGACGAAGCCGCTGCGGACGATGTTGGCGCTTTGCCTGTCGTCCGGTTTCCAGAACGTCGTCTCGTTGATCCAGCAGGCTTCCTTGAGCACCCGCTCGCTGAAGCCGAAAGCGTGAAACATCTCCATGGTGCGGCAGGCGATGCCGTCGGCCTGGCCAAGAAGCATCCGGCCCGGCTTCTGCTCGACGATGCAGGTCTTGATGTCGGGACAGGCGGCCAATTGCGCCGCCAGCGTCAGGCCCGCCGGTCCGCAGCCGACGATCAGAACGTCGACCTCCCGCGGGACAGGACCTTGCGCATCGGAAGCCGGGTCGCGCTCCAAGGGATCGAAGATGTCCGGGTCGCCGGGCGCGAATCCGTTCAAGTGAAACTGCATGTTCCTTCCCCGTCTCTTTTTGGCGCGGTCTATTTCAGTATGCTGATAATCAGTATGCTGACTATTGCTCAGTATGCTGAATATCAGTATGCTCGTCAAGTCCCGTCTGGCCGCCGGCCTGAAACCCTGTCCCGTCTGCCTGCTCGTCTCTGCCGTCCCGGAGGATTTCGTGAAAGACACCCATGACATGCCCGGACACTTGGCGCGCCGATTCCAGCAGATCGCCGTGGCCGTGTTCCTCGCCGAGGTGGAGAAGGAAGGCTACGACCTCACGCCGGTGCAGTACGCGGCGCTTGCGGCCGTCAGCGTCAATCCCGGCATCGATCAGGTCACGCTTGCGGGATTGATCGCCTATGACCGCACCACCATCACCGGAGTGGTCGAACGGCTGGTGCAGAAGGGCCTCGTGGTGCGGCACGAAAGCAGCCGCGACCGGCGGGCGCGCGAATTGATGGTCACCGACGTTGGGCGACGCGCCTTGCGCGGCATCACGCCGGCGGTCGAGGCGGCGCAGCGGATCATGCTGCGCGGGCTGACCGATGGGGAAGCCAAGGAGCTTGTGCGCCTGCTGCAGAAGGCCATCGCTGCCGGCAACGAACTGAGCCGGGCTCCGCTGCGCGACATCGCCTAGCGCCGCTTATGCAAAGCCGGCCGCGTGGTGCCGCCGGACGGCTCCCCGGCAACGCAATCGGGGCGATCCGACCCATGCGCTCCACTTCGGCGTCGCCACCGGGAAGGGTGCGCTAGATCATCTCGCTGAGCGTATGGCCGTGCGTGTCGATGGTGAGGCCTTGCAGGGCGTCGTCGTTGACTTCGCCGCCCATGGCCTTGAGGCTTTCCTCGCTGATCAAGGACATCAGGCCGCGCCGCAATGCAAGAAATTCCGACGACATCATCATCGATTGCTGGCGCGGGCGCGGCAACGGAATCTTGATTTCGGCTTTGATGCTGCCGGGCCGCGCCGTCATGCAGTACACCCGATCCGACAGGAAGATCGCCTCGTCGATGTCGTGGGTGACGAACAGGACGGAGATCTTCAGGCGCTGCCACATATTGGTGAGGATCTGCTGCATGATGATGCGCGTCTGCGCGTCGAGCGCGCCGAACGGCTCGTCGAGCAACAGGACTTTTGGTCCGGTCGCGAGCGCCCGCACGATGCCGACGCGCTGCTTCATGCCGCCCGACAGCCGGTCCGGATATTGGTTTTCGAAGGCGAGCAAGCCGGCGAGGCCGAGCAGCGTGCGGGCCGCGGTTTCGCGGCGGCTGCGCTCCATGCCCTTCATCTTCAAGCCGAACTCGACATTTTCGCGCACCGTCTTCCAGGGAAATAACGAATATTGCTGGAACACCATGCCGCGATCCGCGCTCGGGCCATCGACCGGCTCGTCGTCCACCAGCACGGTGCCGCGCGTCGGTTTGAGAAATCCGGCGACCGCGTTGAGCAGCGTCGATTTTCCGCAGCCCGATGGCCCGATGATCGACACGAACTCGCCCGGCTCGACCACGATGCCGGCATCGGTGACCGCCTCGACCGGACCGTCGATCGAGTCGTAGCTCAGCCCGAAATGGCTGACCTCGATGCGGCCCTTGGCGCCTGCGGCATGGTCGCTGGCGACGGCGGTCTGCTCGCTCATGTGCGCTTCCACGGCATGACGATGCGGCCGATGCCGCGGATGATGGCGCTCGAGCCGAGGCCCAATATGCCGATGCAGATCATGCCGAGCGCAATGTCGGAATACTGCACCAGCGAATAGGCTTCCCAGGTGAAATAGCCGATGCCGAACTGGCCGGCGATCATTTCCGCGGCGATCAGCGAAACCCAGGCGACGCCCATGCCGACGGTCAGCCCGGTGAAAATGCTGGGCAGCGACGCGGGGAAATACACTTCCCGGAAGATCGCAAATTCGCTGGCGCCGAGACATTGCGAGGCGCGGACCAGCACCGGATCGACATTCGCCATGCCGTGAAGCGTGTTCAGAAGGATGGGAAAGAACGAGCCGATGAAGGTGATGAAGACAATGCTCTCCTCGTTCGACGGCCACAGCATGATCGACATCGGCACCCAGGCGATCGCCGGGATCGGCCGCAGCACTTCGGACACCGGAAAGATGACGTCGCGCGCGAAGCGGAACCGTCCCATGACCAGGCCGAGCGGCACGGCGATGACGGCGGCAATGATGAAGCCGAGCACGATCCGGCGGCAGCTCAGCACGACATGGTGGAATAGCGTTCCGTCATGCGTGGCGCGGGCAAAGCTCTGGAAAACCTGAGCCGGCGTCGGGATATTGGCGAAACGGACGTGGAAGCTGACGTGATAGGTCGTGAGCAGTTGCCAGGCGAGAAGGAACAGGGCAAGCGAGACCGCGCCAAGGACGTAGCTTCTGAGCTCAGCGTGATGCTGTGCCAGCCACCTGCTGCCCCGCGTGGAAAGGGCGGAGGCAGGCGCTGAAGCCGCCGCCGGTCTTGGCGTCTCGGCGGCAGCCGTCGCCGGAAAATTTTCGGCGGCTTCGGGAACGGACGCTTGAACTGATCGCATCAGCACCGCGGGTTTCACGTCTTAGCCTCCACTGCCTGCGACCTTGAGCGCTTCGTCAAAGCTCAAGACCTTGCCGCCGCTTTTGGCGGCAAAAGCCTCGGCGTCTTTCTTCAGGAGAAACGGCGCAATGCTGTCGCTGCCCGAACCGGTCGCATAGAAGGCCTGGTTGGCGAACAGTTTGATGCCGCGCGTCGTATCGAACACGTAAGCGACATCGACCTTCTTGCCCTTGGCGACGAAGTCGGCATAAGCGCCGAGCGTGCAGGCCGCGCTCGAGAACGGCATGATGCCTTCGCCGTCGACCCAGACTTCACCGGCCTTGCGCGGCTCGGTGATCGGCTTCTTGCAGAACGCGTCGTTGCCCGTGATCTCGTAGTTGTCGGTCTTTTGCAGCTGCGCGTCATAGTCCATGCCGAGCTCGGCAAAGGCCTTGCGCACATAGCGGTCATCGACCCATTTGTTGACGTCGAAGTCCTGCATGCGGCCGAGACTCTGCAGCACCTTGACGTCCTGCGCGGCGGCCTGGATCAGCGCCGGCTTGATGGTCGGATCCATGGTCATGACGCCGCCCGGTCCGAGAAAGATGTAGACCACTTCTTTGTTGATTCCGGTCCATTGCTCGATCTTCTCGGCCGCCGTCTTGGGATCCGAACGCACCCACTTGTTGGCCGCGATGATCGCCTTGATATAGGCGACGACGACTTCGGGATATTTTTCGGCGAAGTCGGTACGGACGACGACGCCGTGCCAGGTCGGCACATTGGTTTCCGCGCCGTCGAAGATCTTGCGGGCAAAGCCGCGGAACGGCAGCAGCTCGGCGAACGGCACGAAGTCGGCATGCGCGTCGATCTTCTGCTCTTGAAGATTGGTCGAGCCGACTTCCGGACTCTGATTCGCAAGCTGGAAATAATCCGCAGGCCAGCCGCGATCCTGCATCGCCTTCAGCAGCATGCCGTGCGCGGCCGAGCCGAACGGCACGCTGACGACTTTTCCCTTCAGATCCGACAGCTGGTAATACGGCGAGTCCTTGTAGACCACGACCCCATTGCCGGAGCCGTACAGATTGTAGGCGTCGACGGCGACCAGCCGGCTCTTGCTGTCGGAATTGTTCTGAAACGTGAAGCCGTTGACGATCAGCGGGTAGTCGCCCATCGTCCCGAATTGCAGCTTGTTCGCCATCATGGCGTTGGTCACCGGCGGCCCGGAGGTGAAATTCTCCCAATCGAACTGAAAGCGGATGTTGGCGTATTTGCCGTCCTTGGGGAGATATTGATCGAGCAGATTGAGTCCGCGAATGACCGCTCCGGTCGTCACCGTATTGGTCGTCGTATTCTGAATTCCCATTCCGACGGTGACGGTTTCTTGCGCGCGGGCCACACCGATGCTCGAGCAAAGGATAGCGGCAAGCACTGACAGAACGGCGAGGCGGCGGCGCGACGAGTGATTCATGGCTAACCCCTTGGTGCTGCGTGAGCCGAGGGCGCTTTCTCCCGTGCGCATTCTCCGGCATGCCATCCGGTAAGCAATTTCACCTGTCGCTGCGTGGTCGATTAGTTGCCGCAAAACTCGAACTGCCCACAAGTTGTGCAATGTCTTGTGCATTTGGTCGGGCGTGAGCCGCCGTCTTAGGCAGGATCCGGATTTTGCCGTTGAGCATGATCTTCTCCGAACCGGTCTTCACTCTCGGACTGCGTCCAGGGGCATGCTTTCGGAACCAGGCTCTAGTCGCCTTGTCCGCGCATTTGCTCCAGCACATCCGGCCGGCGGATCACGATGCGTGATTTGTCCGAGATGACGACATCTTTCTCTTGCAGACGCTTGAGACTGATGGTGACCCACTGCCGGGTCGCGCCGACCATGTGGGCGAGATCGGCATGGGTGAAAGCAGCGCTGATCAAGATGCCCTTGTCGTCCTCGACGCCATAGAGATCGACCAGGTGCAGCAGGAGTTGCGCGAGCCGCTCGGTGACCGATCGTGTTCCGAGCATTTGCGCCAGCGCCGAATAGCATTTGCCCTTGAAGGTCAGACCTTCAATCAGGCCGATGGCCAGCCGCGGCACTTCCACCACGAGCTGCCGCAAAGTCTTTCCGGGAAGATGAACGGCACTGCTGTTGCTGGAGGCGATGCCGGACCATTGGTGCACGCCGCCGCCGAATATTTCGGGGCCGCCGACAAAGTGGCCGGGCAGCCAATAAGCCAGCGTGATCTCGCGTTGCGACGGCGCGGTGTAGAATACGCGGATGCGTCCGGTTTCGATCAGGAAAATGCCGTCATGACGCGAGCCCTGACTGAACAATGTCTGGCCGCGATAGAACACGCGCCGGCGGCCCTGCCGCTGCACGAAATCGCGCTCGTCCGCCGACAAATGCTGGAGCAGCGAAGGCGGTCCGCCGATCGCGCGCGGGCTTTCCGTCAGCATGAGCGCGCGGCTGGTCTTGCCGGGCGATTCGGCAACAGGCTGGTGAATGGTGCCCTTGGGCTCAGATGCCGAGGCTGCCGCGAAAATCGTCATCTGGATCTCCAGACGTGAAAAGGCGGCATCAAAAAAAGCAAGCTTTGTGCCACTTCTTTGGGCAAATTGTCCCGCCGGATCAGCCGCTTGTTTGGCCGGCGGCAAGGGCAACTACGGTGCAAGGGCAACTACGGCAGCAGGTCGGCCGCGAGCTCCGCCAAATAGGGCCACGGATAGATGCCGCGGGCGTGGCCGTCGGAGAATTCAAGATTCACCGCGTAATGTCCGACCGGCACGACATGCGCGATCGTGACCGACGGAAATTGCTCCGGGAACACGCCGTCGATCTGCGCGCGCCGGCAATGAGCGCAGCGGCAGCCTGCACGCAGCCGTTCCGCGGGCAGGCTGAAGGCCGCTCCCGTCTCCAGGGTCACCTGAAGCCTGCCGCCATCAGCCGACGGCGCGGCCGCGTTGGAACATGCCGGGGCAGAGGCGCCTGAGTGAATCTGATCAGACAGGGTTAACTCCAAGCTATGTCGCTCCGGCGGCATTCTTTCTCTCCGGCGGGCAATATAGGGCGGCGCGATGCTCCCGTGGCGCAATTAATTGCACAAACTTTCCGGCTCCGTCGGCGCATAAGCACGGTCATTCTTAGAAACTAATCGACCAAGTCCGGCGGCTTTCGATTGGATGCGATGGCCGCTCTGCTAGAGCATTCGCCGCGCCAGACTTTCAACCGACCGGAGCACGAGACCGCAATGAGCGCTTTCAATAAAGAGCAAGTCCTGGAAGTGCAGCACTGGACCGATACGCTGTTCAGCTTCAAGACCACGCGCGATCCAGGCTTTCGTTTTCTCTCCGGGCAGTTCACCATGATGGGGCTTGAAGTCGACGGCCGGCCGCTGTTGCGCGCCTACAGCATGGCGAGCGCCAATCATGAGGAGAATCTCGAGTTCTTCAGCATCAAAGTGCAAGACGGACCGCTGACCTCGAAACTGCAGCGGATCGAAGAGGGTGACATTATTCTTGTCGGCCGCAAGGCGACCGGCACGCTGATCACCGACAATCTGCTGCCCGGAAAGCGGCTGCTGTTGCTCTCGACCGGCACCGGGCTGGCGCCGTTCGCCAGCATCGTCAAAGACCCGGACGTCTACGAGCGCTACGAAAAAATCGTGCTGGTTCACGGCTGCCGCCAGGTCGCCGAACTGGCCTATGGCGAGCGGATCGTGGACGAACTGCGCCGCGACGAACTGTTCGGCGAGATCATCGGCGGCAAGCTCGAATATTATCCGACCGTCACCCGCGAGCCGTTCCGCAATCGCGGCCGCATCACCGATCTCATCACCTCGGGCAAATTGTTCGCCGATATCGGACAGCAGCCCCTCGATATCGCGGCCGATCGCGCCATGCTGTGCGGCAGCCCGACCATGCTGGAAGATCTTCGCGTCATGTTCGGCAAGGCGGGCTTTGTCGAAGGCAATCACAGCGAGCCGGGCCACTTCGTCATCGAAAAAGCCTTCGTCGAGCGTTGATGATATTTCCTTGCGGCGCTTGCCTGCCTCGTGGGCGGGCGCTGCATAGAAAAGAGGCCGGATTCCTGATGCTTCCAGTCAACTAATTGCTCGGCGAAACGGCAGAACCGGGCGATCCTCGTGTCCAGAGCGCGGCAAATCTTTCGGCCGCACAGGATTCGGGGTAGGTGCGATGGACGACATCGTTGACGGGCTTTCTGAAGTGTCGTGTGACGTGCTGGTCATTGGCGGCGGCACCGCCGGCCCGATGGCGGCGCTCAAGGCCAAGCTGAAAAATCCCAAGGCCAACGTCATTCTCCTGGAGAAGGCGAACGTCAAGCGCTCGGGCGCGATCTCCATGGGCATGGACGGCTTGAACAACGCCGTGATCCCCGGTTACGCGAGCCCGGAGCAATATACCAAGGAAATCACGATCGCGAACGACGGCATCGTCGATCAGAAGCCGGTCTACAAATACGCGCAGAAGTGCTATTCGATCATCGAAGAGCTCGACAAGTTCGGCATTCGCTTCCTCAAGAACGAGAACGGCGATTTCGCGGTCAAGAAAGTTCATCACATCGGTACTTATGTGCTGCCGATGCCGAACGGCGAGACCGTCAAAAAGGCGCTGTACCGGCAGCTTCGCCGCGCCCATATCCTGATTTCCAACCGTTATATGGCGACGCGTCTGCTCACGGGCGCCGACGGCCGCGTTGCCGGCGCGATCGCGGTGAACACGCGCACGGCCGAATTTCTTGTGCTCAGGGCCAAAGCGGTAATTCTCTGCATGGGCGCGGCCGGACGGCTCGGCCTGCCGACGTCGGGCTACATGTTCGGCACCTACGAGAACGCGGCGAATTCCGGCGACGGCTATGCGATGGCCTATCATGCCGGCGCGGCGCTCGCGAACCTCGAATGCTTTCAGATCAATCCGCTGATCAAGGACTATAACGGCCCGGCCTGCGCCTACGTCGCCGGTCCTTACGGCGCCTATACCGCGAACAACCAGGGCGCCCGTTTCATCGAATGCGATTATTGGTCCGGCCAGATGATGCTCGAATTCTTCACCGAGCTGCAATCGGGCAAGGGGCCGGTGTTCCTCAAGCTCAATCATCTGCACGACGACACGATCAAGGAAATCGAATCGACGCTGCACAAGGTCGAGCGGCCGACGCGGGGTCTGTTTCATCAGGGCCGCGGCACCGACTACCGCGAGCAGATGATCGAGAAGCATATTTCCGAGATCGGCTTCTGCTCCGGACACAGCGCGTCGGGCGTCTATGTTGACGAATTTGCCCGTACCACGGTGCCCGGCCTCTATGCCGCGGGCGACATGGCGAGCGTGCCGCACAATTACATGCTCGGCGCCTTCACCAACGGCTCGATCGCCGGCGAAGATGCCGTCACCTACGCGGAGAATATCGATTTTGCCGCATTCGATGCCGCGGACGTCGCCAAAGAGCGTGAGCGCGTGCTGGCGCCGACACGGCGCGACGACGGCATCCCGCCGAACCAGATCGAGTTCAAGGCACGCCGGCTGGTCAACGATTATTTCCAGCCGCCGAAAGTGACGCGCAAATACGAAATCGGCCAGGCGCGCCTCGCCGAAGTGCGCGAAGATCTCGATGAGCGCATGATGGTCCGCAATGCCCACGAATTGTTGCGCGCGCTCGAGGCCAACTCGATTCTCGACTGCGCCGACATGGCCGCGCACGCGTCGCTGTACCGGACCGAGAGCCGCTGGGGCCTCTACCACCTGCGCACGGACTATCCGGAAAAGAACAACGAGGATTGGTTCTGCCACACGCTGTTGCGCAAGCAGGACGGCCGCATGGTGAGCGAGAAGCGCGCGGTGCAGCCTTACGTGGTCCCGATCGCCGAGGACGAGAAGGATCTCTACGACAAGCAACGCGTCCGGGTCAGCGTCTGACCTCCAGCGAAGGAACGAAAGGACTGCTCATGCCGCTCGCTATCACCAACACGACCGTGCCCGTCGTGGTCGATGAAGCAAAATGCATCGCCGACAAGGGCTGCACCGTCTGCGTCGATGTCTGTCCGCTCGATGTGCTGCGCATCAGCGACATGACCAAGAAAGCCTACATGGCTTACGACGAATGCTGGTACTGCATGCCGTGCGAGGCCGACTGTCCGACCGGCGCGGTCAAGGTCAACATCCCCTATCTCTTGCGGTGACACATGCCGGAACTCTTTGAGGCTTACGAAGATCTCGACGATCTCGCGGCGCGCTTGCAGGTGGCGGACGCCGGCGCGCGGCGCGTGGCGGTCATCGAGCTCGGCAATTCCGGCGATCCCGAAGCCGTGACGTATCTCGCGCCGCTCGTTGCCGATGCCGATGCCGGGGTGCGCCAGCAGGTGGCGCTGGCGCTCGGCGAATTCGACGGGCCGGCAGCGGCGGAAGTTCTCGCCGCGCTGCTGGTCGATGCCGATGAAGCGGTCGCGTCGGCGGCAGCCGACAGCATGGCGGAGCTGAAAGACCCGGCGAGCGCCGACGTGCTGCTGCCGCTGGTCGACAATCCAAGTGCCTTCGTTCGCGGCTCGACGCTGCGGGCGCTCAAGGAGCTTCGCCGCCGCGACGCGCTGAAACCGGCGCTCGATGCACTGCGCGATGTCGAACCGGCGGTGCGCGTCCAGGCGATCGGCGTGATCGGCTTTCTCAAGATCGAGGAAGCGGTCCCGGCCTTGACTGCGGCAACAGCCGATCCCGATACGCAAGTGCGCCGTGCCGCCGTGAGTTCGCTGGCATTTTCCAATCTGAAGCCGGCCGCGGATTCCGTCATGCGCGCGCTCGGCGACAAAGATTGGCTGGTGCGGGAAACCGCGGCCGAAACGCTGGGCGTGATGAAAAACGGCCTGCAGGCCGCTTCAGCGCTGTTGGCCGTGCTGTCGGATGAGTTTTGGCAGGTCCGGCTCAAAGCGGCGCGCAGCCTCGGCAAATTGAAAGTGAGGGAGGCCGTCACCGGTATCGCCGCCAATCTGACGCATGACCAGGCGAATTTGCGTAAAGAGGCCGCGGCGGCGCTTGGCGAAATCGCCGATCCCGCGGCCGCGCCTTATCTCGAGCGCGTGCAGAACGATCCGGATCCGGAAGTCCGCAAGAATGCGCGCTGGGCGATTCAGCAAATATTGCTGAGCAATCCGAATTCGTGACGACTGCCGCATCGTCGAATCCGTCCATGCGCTCGATCTTCCAGGCAGATGGCGCGCGCCGAAATCGAAGCAGCGCGATTGGCGCGCGAGCCCATGGCGACGATCCGCGGTCGGTCATCGTCTCGAAGGGCGATGTGATTGGCGGCAAGGAAAGTTTGCTTGCCGCCGCATCCGCCGCGCAGCGGACGACAGCAGCCTGAGTTTCGATCGACATTATCGTTGGCGTGGTTGGCTCAACCCGCCGCGCGCTTTCGCAGCACCGGCCGTTGAATCGGGCCCATCGCCGGCCGATGATGGTATCTTTGCACCCTTTGATAAACTAAGCCTATGGTTGTGATATTGCAGCTGAGTGCACAAAGATGTTGCCCGGCATTGCAATTGAACCTCCCGCGCCTATGCTGCGTGACGTTTTTGCGATGGCGGCTTTGCCGGTTTGAACAAAACGAGGGCCATCGAGGCATCTTGCGACACGGATATTGCGTATTGCGCCGGAGCCGGTGGTTCGCAGTTCAGCGAAAAGCGATGTTCGCCGCGCATAGTTTTTCGGGACGGCAGCATCACGATGCGTCCCGACATTATACATGGGGATGGGGCATGTGTGCCCCGGGACTGTGGTCCCATATGGTCCGGCATGGTCTTGAGTCTGGGATGTCTTTGGATCGAGCGTTGGAGCCAGCAAATGCCGAGGGTCGTGGATAACGTCGACAGGATCGTGGGGCGCAATATTCGGATTCAGCGGCTGGCGAAGGGATTATCGCAGACGGAGTTGGCCAGTTCGCTGGGCGTCACCTTTCAACAAGTTCAGAAATACGAGAAGGGCACCAACCGCGTCGGCAGCGGCCGGCTGTTGCTCATCAGCAAGGCGCTCGGAATCCCATTGCTCGATCTTTTTGAAGGCAGCAAGGTTTCCACGGCAAAAAGCGACGAGAAGTCACCGATCGATCTCTTGACCGACCCTTTATCACTCAGGCTGGTTCGCGCCTTTTCGGGCATCACCAAGCAGCAAGTGCGACACTCCTTGGTCGCACTTGTCGAGTCGATGACGGAAACTCGCAAAAGCTGACGTTAGCTTGTCCGGCCGTTAGTTTACCCGACGGTGGCGCGCCAGCGACGCGCCCATAACATCGGTATCGGGGGCCGGGTCCTCGGCAATGCTGGAAATGGCCATGCGCAAGTGGTGCAAGCCCGCCCGGCTGATGGCCTCCACGTCATCCAGCGCATAGGACAAATAGGCGACGAGCAAGTCACGCTCTTGAAAACCGGAACTCTTTCGCTCGTGCTCTCTTTGACTCATTTTAACGACCCCTCTCATTGGTGCAACGCGCCTTCTCCTGTTTGCTCAGTGCAGAGCCGGCGCTTCAGCGGTATTTCGTCCGGTTATTTCAGGCGAGCACCACCGTCTCTTGTCGAAATTTGTCGGCTCGTATTTTCAACGATGCGACGTTCATGCTCCGGACTCCCTGAACGGCTGCGAGAACTGGACTGTCTCGCGCAAAACGCAAACGCGCCGCTGTGCTTGCGGCCGCGAGTGACCCAGGTGGTCGGCCCAGACTCGCGGGCGCACAGAAATTTCAGGTAGTCCGCGACCACTTCATCACGGCGAGACACGGCTCAAAATGATACCCAAGTATGACCGGCACCGGTCAGAAGGATCAATTTGCTGTTTTTGCTTATTCGAATACCGATGCCGACGGTTGCAGGTGCGCCGCTTGCTTGCGAACTGAAACGGCATATTGCCCAGGCTTCTGGTCCGGGTTCGTATTCGGTGCAACCACGGTGCGGTGGAAGGCGTTCCAGTCGGCGGCAGTCATTTGGGCCATGTCCTTGACGGCGTAGTTCTGCAGAAATTTGTCCGCGTAGATTTCTTTTTTCACAGGCTGAACCTGTAAAAATGGAATATCGCTGCGGAATTCGATGGGCGTGTCGGTCTTGAGAATTCTGATGTTGTCGAACAGCGGCCCGAACCAGGTATCGGTTTCGATGATACCTTCAAACGTCTGATACGACAGCGACTTTGGAAAATTTGCAGCGCCGCGGACCAGCAGACTCCAGCCCGGCGCGGTGCGCGCGATGCAGCCCGTCCAAACCTGCAAGCCGCCAGGCTGAAACGAGGCGGTCAGGAATGGCGGCGAAAAGCCCCGCACGTCGGCCGGCGCGGCTTCATCGAATTGCCGACGGAAATTCGGGAATTGCGCCGTCTCTCGCGTGAGCGGAAGCCATTCATCAATGCCTTCGTAAGTCCACAGCATATCATGGCCATCCCAGACCACCTTGAAGGTGATGGGGATGAACACGTACCAGCCGAAGGCCGATGCCGTCGTCATCGCTTCGCAATACCGGAGCGCTCTCACGGGTATGGCGCCGCCGACGGCCCGGTCCGCTCGGCGCGGCGGCCGCGCGCCGGGCACCAGCTGAAAAAACTCCACGACAGATTGAGCGTCAGCCTGAAAAGCACTCATGGGGCGCTCCGCCGGTTTGTTTGGTAAGGCTGCGATGAAATGCCATGGGAGTCGGATGAGCGACCCCCATGGCAAGTCCTATGGCAAGTTGACCGATGCATCTACTTGCGGAAAATCGGCGCCGAATCGCCAAGGTAGACTTTGCCCTCGCTCGCCGTCGCAGCGTCACGTGCGACCTTGTCACCCGCTTGAATGCGTCGCAATGCGATCGATTGATCTGACTTGCTCATGACAATTCTCCTAGTTTTTCGGAAAGATGATCTTTCCGATATTCGATTGCTAATTTGATTGGTAACGAACGCAATCAAGCTTCCGGTGCTGTCCGCAGCACGGAAGTATTGGGCCGAATGGCGGGTGGCGGTTCAAAAGAACCGTCGCGCTGATACTTTCGATCGCTTCATATCCGCTGCCGCGCCTCGCAATATTTCGTCCATGAAAGCAAGTCGCAATTTCGCCGGAAAACTCGTCGTCGTCATCGATGACGATGAGCATGTCCTCGATGCCACCAGCGGCCTCCTGCGGTCATGGGGCTTTCGGGTCGTCACGGCTGCGGACTTCAGCGAAGCGCTGCGACAATTGGCCGGGACCGGACGTCGGCCGGATCTGATCGTTTGCGATTACCGCCTCTCCAAAGGCCGGACCGGCGTCGATGCCATCGAAGGGCTGCGTTGCGCATTCGAAATTCCGGCGCTTTTGATCAGTGGAGACTCGACTTGCCCGCAAGGCGATCTGGGGCGGAGCGGCTATCAGCTGTTGCACAAGCCGTTGAACGCGGAGACTTTTCGCGCCGCCCTGCTGGAAGCTTGCTCACCTCAGCACTGAGCGGTCCGGTGCGCAAAACAAGCCGCGATCCGGCAAATCTTGCGCTGCTGCTTCTGCTCGGACTGCTGTGGAGCATGCCGTTTGCCCTGACGAAAGTGACGCTCGCGACGATTCCGCCGATTACCGCCGTGGCCGCGCGCACTGTCCTGGCTGCGGCATCGCTGTGGGTTTATGTCTTTGTCATTGGCCGCAACGAGCTGCGGCGGGAGCACGTCGCTCCGCTCTGCGTGCAAGGGTGCCTGACGTGTTTGATCCCCCATACGCTCATTGCCGTCGGTCAGCAGTGGGTCGACAGCGGCCTCGCGGCGATTTTGAACTCGGCGACGCCTCTCTACGTGTGCCTTATCAGCCTCGGTTCGGCCGGGCGCGAGCGGTTGACGCCCTGGCGCTGGCTCGGCGTGGCGGTCGGAGCGGGCGGCGTGGTCGTGACGGTCGGCGCCGGAGCCGCATTCAACGGGACTTCGCACTCCGTCGGCGCGATTGCCATTATCGTCGCCACGCTGTCGTCCGCCGCCGGCGTGGTCTACGGACGACGCCTCGACAGGATTCCTCCGGAACTGGCGGCGGCGGGTACGCTGACCTCGGCCGCGATCGTTCTTGTTCCTCTGTGTTTTTTCACCGAAGCGCCGCTTGCCATTGGGTTTTCCTGGCTGTCTGCCGGCGCGATCGTGGCGAATGCCTTGGCCGCGACAGCGCTCGGCTTTGTGATCTACTTCCGTCTCATTCGCACCATCGGCAGCGTCAGCACATCAAGCGTCGGCTACCTCAAGCCCACCATGGGTGTGCTTATCGGATGTGCGCTGATGTCCGAGCACGTCACCGCGACCATTCTCTTTGGCCTGTGCACGACACTCGTCGGCATCGCGGCGATCGTCCGGCCGGACGCCGCGAAATGGCGCCGCGGCGTCCCGGTCCGCGCGACGTCCAAAGACGCCGCTGATTGGAATGCCGCTGTTTGGCAAGAGCCGTGAACTCACGATTATTCGATGACGACATCGGCTCCCGCGAGCAGCACGCGGGAAATCCTCAAGGATTGAGCCTTGGCCGTCTTCAGGTTGATCGCGAATTCGAGCTTGGTGGGGGCTTGGACGGGCAAATCGCTGGGATGGGTGCCGCGCAGCACGCGGTCGACGTAGTCGGCGGCCCGCCGGAAGAGATCCGCCCCATCGACGCCGAGCGCCAACAGACCGCCTTCCTCAACGAAGTAGCGGAACGGATAGATTGTCGGAACGCGATACTTGTCGGCAAGCGCAATGATGGTCGCACGGTAGTATGTCGTGAAATTGTCCGGCATTACGATCAGCCCGCTTGCCGGCTCGGTGGCAATTCGCCCGATCGCCCTGGCGATATCATCGACATCGTTGACTTGGAAATTGAGCGCGGTGACGTTGAACTCGGCGGCGGCCCTGTCGAATGACGGCAGGAAGGACGCGCCGCCGCCGGGAGCGGCGTCGGCGTTATAAAGCGAGGCAACTTGCGTCAGCCGGGGGACGAGTTCCTTCAGGATCGACAAATATTTGCTCGTGATGCTCGGCGCCTGCAGGGTGAATCCCGTCATATTGCCGCCAGGGCGCGCCATGCTGGCCACAAAGCCGCTGCCGATCGGATCGGCCACCGATACGAAAACGATCGGGATGGTTCGCGTCAGCTTCTTCAGTTCGGCGCAAGCGCCGGTGCTGTGCGCCAGGATGCAATCCGGGCTGGCCGCCACGAATTCCTGTGCGAATCTGCGAAGCCGGTCCGCATCATTGTCGGCAAACCGATAGACGATCTCGAGATTCCGGCCGGCCGTCCAGCCTCTGTTCTCAAGCGCCTGCTCAAAGGCGTTTATTCGCCGCCGCATTTCGGCGTCGTTGGCGAGGCCGATGATCACAGCCAGGCTGCGGCGGGTCGGATCGCGGGCTAAAGCCGGCCGCGCTCGCCCGGCCGCCAAGCATAAACCGACCAAAAATGTCCGCCGACCAATCTCTGAACGCATCCGTGCCGATCCTCGATCCGCGGTGAGGCCGAGGGTCGCTAATCTACCGAAATAGGAGTATAAGCTTATACCGCAAGTTGTCGCGCCGGGGCGCCAACCCTCGGTGACATCGGCGGGGACATCGGCATGGGCAAGGGGAGCTTACTGAAATCGGTCTGGCCTTGCTCCATGCGAGGTCGGCTGTTCCGCAAATACGTTACCGCCACCGCCGCCATCGTGTGCCTGGCTCTCATTACCAATGGGCTGATCGACATCTGGTTTTCTTATCGGGAGCAGCGCGCGCTCCTGATGCGCATTCAGCAGAGCCAGGCGGATTTTGCCGCCGCCGATATCAGTCAATATTTTCATGAAATCGAAACGCAGATGGCGTGGATCACGTCGCTGCCCTGGAACCCCGACAATTTGGAGCAGTGGCGGCTCGACGCCGTGCGTCTGATGCGGCATGCGCCGGCCATTACCGAACTGACGGAACTTGACAGCCAGGGCCGCGAGCAGTTCCGCATGTCACGCCAAACCAGGGACGTGATCGCCAGCGAGACGGACCATTCCGCCGACCCCGCCTTCGTCGAAGCGATGGCGCGCAAATTCTATTACGGACCGGTCTATTACGTCGCCGGATCGGAGCCCTATATGACGCTCGCGCTCGCCGGAACACGGCGAGAGGACGGCGTCATTGTCGCGCAGGTCAATCTCAAATTCATCTGGGACGTGGTGTCGCGAATAAAAGTCGGCGATTGCGGCGCGGCCCATTGCGGCGTCGCCTATGTCGTGGACTCGCAGTCGCGGCTGATCGCGCATCCCGATATCAGCCTGGTCCTGCGCAACACCGATCTGTCGCATCTGCCGCAAGTGCAAAACGCCCGGCTTGATCTCGACGGCGGCGATGCGCCACGCGGCGGCACCGCGATCGATCTGCACCACAAGCCGGTCTTGAGCGCTTACGCGGCCGTTCCGGCGCTCAATTGGCTGGTCTTCGTCGATCTGCCGCTCGATCAGGCCTATGCCCCGATCTATGTATCGGTGGACAGGTCCGGCGCGCTGCTTTTGGCGGCGCTCGCACTCTCCCTGACGGTCGGCGTCTTTCTCGCGCGCCGCATGACCGTGCCGATCCGCGCGCTCAACGAGGGCGCCGCCCGCATCGGCAGCGGCGACCTCACCCAGCGCATCGCCATCGACACGCGTGATGAGCTTCAGGAACTGGGCGAGCAGTTCAACAATATGGCGGCGCGCTTGGAGGAGTCCTACGCCACGCTCGAGGGCAAGGTCGAGCAAAGGACGCGTGAGCTGGAAGTTGCCAATAACGCCAAATCCCGCTTCTTGGCCGCGGCCAGCCACGATTTGCGTCAGCCGCTTCACGCGCTCGGCTTGTTCGTCGGACAATTGCGCGGCCGCCTGCGCGTCAAGGAGCGGGAGCGGATCATCGGCCGCATCGAGGCCGCCGTTGCCGCCATGAGCGAACTGTTCCACGCGCTTCTGGACATTTCCAAATTGGATGCCGGTGCGATGGCCAAGAACCTGACCGGCTTTCCCGTCGCAAAGCTGTTAGGCCGCGTTGAGACGACCTTTGCCGAAGCCGCCCGGGCAAAAGGCCTGTCGTTTCGGGTCGTGCATTCGAGCGCATGGGTGCGAAGCGATTTCATATTGCTCGAACAGATCGTCTTTAACCTGGTGTCGAATGCGATCCGATATACGCAACGCGGCGGTCTCGTCGTCGGCTGCCGCAGCCGCCAAGGGCTTTTGCGCGTCGAGGTGGCGGATACCGGGAGCGGAATCCCGCCTGATCAGCAGGACAAAGTGTTTGGTGAATTCTACCGCCTGGCCGAGCCGGAAGGAGAGCGCCGTGCGGGCCTCGGTCTCGGGCTTGCGATCGTCGATCGGCTGTGCCGCCTCCTGGATCACCCGATCGGCCTCAAATCGGTCGTCGGCAAAGGCTCGGTTTTCAGCGTCGACGTGCCGCTCTCTGAAGCGCATCAGAAAGCGTCGGCTGAACCGGCGCTGCAGCCGGATCGCTCCAGGCCGCCGGCAAAAAAACTTGTCGTGGTGATCGACGACGATCCGCTCGTGCTCGAGGGCATGAGCGGCATCTTTCGCAGTTGGGGATGCAAAGTCATAACGGCGGAAAGCGAGATCGCGGCATTGAGCCGGCTGACGCAAGCCGACCACCGGCCCGACCTCATCATTTCCGATTATCATCTGGCGCAAGGCCGAAGCGGATTTGATGTCGTTGAAAAGCTGCGCAATACGTTTGCGGTGGAGATTCCGGCTTTCCTTATCAGCGGCGACACCAATCCGAAGCCGTTGCACGACGCCAAAGCCAAGGGCTTTCACCTTTTGCACAAGCCCGTCGATCCGATAGCGCTTCGCGCCATGTTCAATCACACGATAAGACAGCACGGCGGCGGCCTGTCGCATTGACGCCGGACCCGACGCGATGCGGGCGCGCAGTGACGGGCGCCCGCCGGCGATAACAGCTACATTTTTGCCGATGGCGGGAACGTCCAGCCGAGCTCGTTCGCCGCGACGACCGCCTGCGTCCTATTCGTGACCTTCAATGCCCGCAAGATTGCCGCGACATGATGCTTGACCGTCGGTTCCATCAGATTGAGCGTGCGGCAGATAATCTTGTTGCTCTTGCCCTGCATCAGCAAGGCAAGCACCTCCAATTGCCGTTCCGACAGGCCGGTTTCGGACGGTGTCACGATAGGCCGATCCTGGCGCGGCATGGACGGGACTTCGCCGCGCGCCAGAGCCTCCCGCGGAATATAGACGCCTCCGGCAAATACCAAACGCAACGCGTTCAGCATCACTTCGCGCGGCGCGGATTTCGGGATGTAACCGAGGGCGCCGAGATCGAGCGCCCGCTTGATATTGGCGTGGTCCTGGAGGGCCGAGAGTACAACGACGCCGATAGCGGGAAAGCGCTGGCGCAATTCAGCCAACAGGGTCAGCCCGTTGCGATCGGGAAGATTGAGGTCGAGCAGAACCAGGCCGATATGGTCCTGGCTTTCAATCGCTTCAATCGCAGCGCGGCCGTCAGGGGCCTCGACGACCATTGCATGGCGCTCGATCTGCTTCAGGACGCTGCGCAGCGCATCCCGAATGAGCGCGTGATCGTCGACAACCAGAATCTTCATCTTGAATCGTCGGGCGTAGTGCGTCAGTGGCCGTTTGGCCGCGACAGTTTCCTGCCAGTCGGTTCCGCACGGCAAGATAGCATTGTTTGCGGGTTGAGCATCCCCCGGCATAGCCGGATGGCCGCCGCCCGGCATTTCAGCTCCTGTCCGATGTGATAATGTGCCGGCCTGCGGCTGACGCGGCGCCTCGGCGCGGCGGGACGAGCGGCAAACGACGCGGCAAAGCGGGGACGGCGCGGCATGACGACCGAGGCGGGTAAATCGGATGCGGATTTGGATGCGCCCCGCGTCATCCGCATGCACCCGGACGACAATGCGGCGATCATCGTCAATGACTTCGGCCTTGCTGCCGGCACGCGGCTGCCGTCCGGCTTCACGCCACGCGAGCGCGTGCGATAAAGTGGCTTTGTTCAATCCGGCGTCCGTCACCTGAGATAAGTCGATGCCCAACTTCATTTGCACCGCCTGCGGCATGCAATATTCCGAAAGCGCGCAGCCGCCCGCGCATTGCGTCATTTGCGATGAGGAGCGGCAATACGTTCCGCCGCGCGGCCAGACCTGGACCACGCTTGAAGCGCTGCGCGGAAGCCATACCAACACATTCCTGGAATACGAGACGGGCATCATCGGCATCGGCTCGGTGCCGGCTTTCGCCATCGGCCAGCGCGCGCTGCTCCTTCGCACCGGGCACGGTAATGTCTTGTGGGACTGCGTCGCGACGCTCGATGCCGCGACGGTGACGCTGATCAAAGGCCTCGGCGGCATCGACGCCATCGCCATCTCGCACCCGCATTTCTATACGACGATGGTGGAATGGGCGCGCGCCTTTGGAGCGCGCATCCATCTGCATGCGGCCGACAAGCAATGGATCATGCGCAATGATCCGGCCATCGCATTATGGGACGGCGAGACGGCGTCGTTGTGGGACGGCGTGACGCTGGTACGCTGCGGCGGCCATTTCGAAGGCGGCACCGTGATGCATTGGGCCCACGGAGCGGGCGGACGCGGCTTGGTCTGCGCGGGCGACATCCTGACCGTGACGACCGACCGCAAGTGGCTGTCGTTCATGCGCAGCTATCCGAATTTCATTCCACTGTCGGTGCGCACCGTCGAACATATCGGCGCCGCGCTCGCGCCGTTCGCCTTCGACACGATCTATGGCCACTATTTCGACCGCGTTATCGCCAAAGACGCCAAAGCCGTGGTGCAGGCTTCCGTCGCGCGTTATGTCGCGGCGGTCGAAGGCAAGCGTGGCTACGCGTGAGCGGCTTCCAGTCGTGAGCTAACCGGGCGGAAACAGCGACAGCCCGGCGCCGGCGCGGACATAGCCGTCGCCAATCGCGCTCAGCAGTCCCTGAATCCTGCCGATGGCGCCGTCAATCACGTCGACCGGCTCGTCCGCGTCCAGCTCGCCGCGAAGCTCGAGCAGCGCCCGGTTGGCGGAATCGACGCGCCGCGCCAGGATCATCGCGACGTAAAGCAGAGCAGCCGAATCGCGTGTCAGCAGCGCAACGGCATCGGCGACATGAAACTGCGACGGTTCGAGCGTGCGCACATCCGCGGTATGCGGCTGATCGAGCAGCGCCGAAAGCTCGCCGAAGATCGCGCCGTGCTCCGTTACCGTCGCAATCTCGGTGCCGCCTTTGACGACGCTCACGGCGCCGCTTTTGAGAATGAACAATTGTCCCGTTCTGGTCCCTTCGGCGCAAACGGTTTCGCCGGCGCGGAAGCTGACGAGCGGCAGCGCGGCAAGCTTCTTTTGCCACGTGAAAGTCTCGGCATCGTCGATCAGCGGCATGGCCAGCGCCCTTCGTTCCCCACATCTCTGATTGCAAATAGCAAAGCCGCCGGCGCAGAGCCAGCATCGCCACGCCGATCATGGCGCGTCACTTTTGCGATTGCAGGTGCTGATCAGGTTCGCACGGCGCTCAGGCGGCGCCGGCATAATCCAGCGACAGGATCGCGGTGCAGCCGCGGCTTGCGGTATCGGCGACCTTCGGATCGCGGGTGACCAAGGCCGCGACGATGGCGCCGTCGATGACCAGCCCGATCGTATGCGCGATCTCGTCGGGATCGCGCAGGCCCGCTTCCGCGCACAATTCTGCGAGACGCTTCAGCACCACGCGCTTATGCGCCAGCGCCAGGGTGCGCATGCGATCGTCGGCCTTGTCGCTTTCTGCCACTGCATTGATGAACGGGCAGCCGAAATAATCTTCGCGCGAAAACCAAGATTTCAGCGCCGGCCCGATGCGGCCAAGCCGTTCGCGCGGCGAGCCGCCGGGGCCGTCGATCTCGGTGAGAAACCAGTTGCGCCAGCTTTCGCCTTCACGCTCCAAGACGGCTTCGACCAGACCGTCTTTCGAGCCGAACAGCTTGTAGAGCGTGGTCTTGGCGGTGCCGGCGGCCTCGATGATCGCGTCGACGCCGACTGAATTCACGCCGTAGCGGCAGAATAGCCGCGTCGCCGCGTCGATCAGGCGCTCACGCGGCGTCTGCACCGGCGGCGATGCCTCGGCTTCGGCCTCTCCCGGGAGCGATTGCGTTGCGTCCATAGTCGCTCCTTAGCTTCTGCGGTTCCGGCTGGCAACGGAAAATACCGAACGGTCTGTTCCGCGACCAAAACGGCATCACCCTGACGCAACATTGAGCGCCTCCCGGCGTCTCCGCCGGTCCCCGGAACCACAGCTTACATTGATTCTCCTTGGTTTTCTCCCGCGAGGACGCTTGGCACGTCTCCTGCATAGCTACAGACCGTTCTGTTTCTAAACGCCGGAAAAGGAGACGTCCATGAATCAGCCCCTCGCCAAAGCCGCGCTCAACGGCGGCCAACCTGCTGCGGCGCCGACCGCCATGACCGGCTGTCTCGCTCCTATCGACAGCAAGGGACTGTCCGACCTGATCGCCAAGGGCAAAGCCGATCCGACAGTGATCAAGACATTGAAATGCAAGACCGTCGCCGAGGGCCGCTTCCGGCATCTCAATTTCATCCGCACTTTGCCGCCCTATATCGTCGACGAGCCGCCGGGTCTGCTTGGCGACGACACTGCGCCGAATCCGTCGGAAGCCTCGCTCGCTGCGCTCGGCTCGTGCCTTGCGGTCGGCATTCACGCCAATGCGGTGGCGCGCGGCATCACCGTCTACAAGCTCGAAATCGAGCTCGAAGGCGATCTCAACATCACCGCGGTCTGGGGCACCGGCGATTTGTCGGACAAGCCGGTCGGTTTCACCGACGTGCGCGCCAAAGTGACTTTCGAAGCCGACCGTCCGCGCGAGGAGATCGACGCGCTGGTGGCGCATGCGCGGGCCTGGTCGCCGGTCGCCAACACGTTCTCACGTCCGGTCAAGCTCGACGTCACCTTGGCCTGATCAATGGCGGCGGGCGGCAAACCGCCCGCCGATTTTGCGCACGCGTGAATTGGGGTTTGCCATGCTCGATGTCCGCTCTGTAGCCCAGGCTGAGGCCGAAGCCGAACCAGGCATGGGGCCGGCGAATGTCATCGGCGCCGTTCGCGCCGTTGCCATGCGCGAATTGCCGCCGCTGGTGCAGAAGATCGACGCCGAGGGCTACTATCCCGAAAGCGTGATGCGCGCGCTCGGCCGCGCCGGCGCCTATGCGCAGCACCTGCCCGGCGGTCCAAGCGGCGAACCAGATCTCGGCAGCGCCGTCGCGGCGATGGCGGCGGCGGGCGAGCACTGCCTCTCCACGTCGTTCTGCGTGTGGTGCCAGGACGCCCTCGGCTGGTACATCTACGCGTCAGCCAATGCCGCGCTCAAAGCGTCGCTCGGGCCGCGCGTCGCCAGCGGCGAAGTGCTCGGCGGCACGGCGCTGTCGAATCCGATGAAGACGTTTTTCGGAATCGAGGCGATTCGCCTGAAAGGAAAGCGAGTCGAGGGCGGCTATGTCGTCAAAGGCCTGCTGCCTTTCGTCTCCAATCTCGGCGACGACCATTACTTCGGCGCGATCTTCGAAGTGGAAAATCCCACGCGCTGCGTCATGGCGATCGTGCCCTGCGCATCGGAAGGCCTGACGCTTGCCGACAACACCAAATTCGTCGCGCTCGACGGCACCCGCACCTTTGCGGTGCAGATGCGTGATGTGTTCGTGCCGGACAGCCATCTCATCGCCGATCCGGTGCCGGATTATATCAAGAGCATCCGCGCCGGCTTCGTGCTGCTGCAGGCCGGCATGGCGATCGGCCTGATCCGCGATTGCATCGCGCTGGCCGAGCGAACCAAGGGGCCGCTCGGCCACGTCAACAAATATCTCGACATCCAGCCCGAGCATCTCGCCGAGCGCCTCGCCGCGATGGAACAGACCGTGGCGCGCCTTGCGGCGACGCCGTTCGAGACCGATCCGGCCTATTGGCGCGCCGTCATCGAAGCGCGGATCGAGGCCAGCGATCTGTCGATCCTGGCGGCGCATGCCGCCATGCTCCATTGCGGTGCGCGCGGTTACGTGGCGACGGCCACCGCGCAACGCCGACTGCGCGAAGCTTATTTCGTCGCTATCGTCACACCTGCCACCAAACAACTGAAGAAAATGCTCGCCGACATGGCCCACTGAGCGCGACGGGCCGCAGAGCCCGCGCGCACGCTTTCAGACTGTTGCCGGGACTGCCGCCGTCAATTTGCAACACAGGAGCCGAAGATGAGTGAGAAGGTTCTCGTTACCCCGGCCGAGCTGTCCGACATGATCCAGAGCGAGCCGGTCGTCGTCATCGACACCCGCGATCCGGCGACCTATGCCGCGGGCCATGTGCCCGGCGCGGTCAATGTGCATGACATCTTTACGTACTTGGCGACATCGACGCCGGACGGCGTTGCCGCCATGCGCGACAAATTCGCCGCGATTTTCGGCGCCACCGGACTGTCCGGCAAGGAAACCGCGATCGTCTATGAGCAGTCGATGAACAGCGGCTTTGGCCAGTCCTGCCGCGGCTATGTGCTGCTGCGTTATCTCGGCTATCCGAAAATCAAGATCCTGCACGGCGGTTACGCCGCATGGGCCGCCGCGGGACTGCCGGCGACGACCGAGGTCCCGGCGCCAAAGGCGGTGAGCTTCCCGCTCTCGTCGTCCGACATGGGAATCCTGGTCGATCTGCAATCGATGAAAGGCAAGGTCGCCGACACCAACGTCGTCAAGCTCGATACCCGCGACGTCGACGAATGGATCGCCGACAGTTCTTCGCCCTACGGCAAGGATTTCTGCCCGCGCAAGGGCCGCATCCCCGGCGCGGTCTGGATCGAATGGTATCGCATGATGAAGCCGACACAGTCGGGGCCGATGTTCAAGTCGCGCGAGGAGATCCTCGCCGAATGCGCCACCGTCGGAATCAGCCCCGATACGCCGGTGGTGCTCTATTGCTTCAAGGGGGCGCGCGCCTCCAACACGCTCGTCGCCTTGAAGGAAGCCGGCATCAAGGACGTCACGCTCTATTTCGGCTCGTGGAACGAGTGGTCGCGCGACCCCTCGCTGCCGATTGAGACCGGCTTGCCCTATCCGCCGGGCAAGCTCGCAGTCGAGGCAGCCTGAGATCCTGATAACATGCGCGCTGCCGGCGCCGGGCCGGCGGTGCGCATCAGGAGATCTCGAATGGCAAGTGACGGAGCGGACGCAAATGGTGCAGCGAATGTGGTCGTTATCGGCGCCGGACAGGCAGCCGCACAGCTTGCGATCAGCTTGCGCGCGGGCGGTTTCGCCGGACCTGTCACCATCATCGGCGACGAGCCTTTCCTGCCGTATCAGCGTCCGCCGCTGTCGAAAAAATTCCTTGCCGAAGGGCCGCCGCCGGATTCGCTTTATCTGCGTCCGGCGCCGTTCTGGGCCGAACGCGGCGTCGATTTCCTGCTCGGCGCGGCCGCGGCGAAAGTCGATCTGCGCGGGCGCACCGTCACGTTGGCCGACGGCCGCGACGTGCCGTTCCACACTTTGGTCTTCGCCACCGGCACCTGCGCGCGGCGCCTGCCGCTGCCGGGCCTCGATCGCGACGGCGTTTTCACCTTGCGCGCCGTCGGCGATGTCCAGCGCCTGCGCCCGGCCTTCGACGCGGCGCGCCGCATCGTCATTCTCGGCGGCGGCTATATCGGGCTTGAGACGGCGGCCGTGATGCGTGGCGAACAGCGCGACGTCATTGTGCTCGAGGCCGAGGATCGCGTGCTCAAGCGCGTCACCGCTCCGGCCATTGCCGGTTTCTTCGACCGCATTCATCGCGAGCGCGGCGTCGATATCCGTACCGGCGCGCGGGTCGCCGCCATCGGCGGCGAGGGCAGGGAACTGGTGCTGCGCCTGACGGACGGCGCGCACGTCGAAGCCGACGCTGTCCTGCTGGCCGCCGGCGCCAAGGCCAACGATGAACTGGCGCAAGCAGCGGGTCTTGCCTGTCGCGAGGGCATCCTCACCGATGCGATCGGCCGCACCGGCGTCGACCGTGTTTTTGCGATCGGCGATTGCGCGCGCTTTCCGAGCGCGCGTTACGGCCGCGAGATTCGCCTTGAATGCGTGCAGAACGCCATCGATCAGGCCAAGGCGGCGGCCGCGGCAATCCTCGGCACGCCGACGAGCTACGACCCGGTGCCGTGGTTCTGGTCCGATCAATATGAGTTCAAGCTGCAGATCGCCGGCCTGTTCGACGGCCACGATGCGGCCGCCGAGACCGCCGATCCGGCGAGCGGGCATTTCTCCGTCGAATACCGCAGGGACGGCCGGCTGATCGCGGTCGACTCCATCAACGACGCGCGCGCCCACATGCTGGCGCGGCGGCGCATCGCCGAGGAGACCGGCAGCAAGCCGGCGCTGGAAAGGGCGGTCACCTGATGCATCAAGTCCCGTCGCACGGGCGCCGGCCCGGCGCACATGTCGCCATGACCGGCGTGCGCCACCGCTACCGTCGCTCGGCACGGGAGACTCTGTGCGACGTGAGTTTTGAAGTTCAGCCGTGCGAAGCGCTGGCCCTTGTCGGCCGCTCCGGCTGCGGCAAGTCCACGCTCTTGCACATCATGGCGGGATTGATCGCGCCGAGCGCGGGCGAGGTGCATATCGACGGGGCGCGGGTCGAGGGGCCGTCGCCGCTCTGGACGTTGATGTTTCAGCAGCCGCACCTCTATCCCTGGATGACGGTCGAGCAGAATGCCGGGCTCGGCATGAAATTCGCCGGCCGGCCGCGCAGCGAAATCAAATCCCGCGTCCGCGATCTCCTCGGCTTGGTCGAACTCGCCGGCTACGGCGCACGCAACGTTCAGGAATTGTCGGGAGGGGAGCAGCAGCGCGTCGCGCTCGCACGCTCACTGGCGATGCAGCCCGAAGTGCTGCTGCTCGACGAGCCGTTCTCGGCGCTTGACTCGGTAACGCGGCGCGCGCTGCAGCGCGACGTGCGCCGCATCGCCAATGAGATCGGCATCACGCTCGTGATCGTCACGCATGACATTTCGGAAGCCGTGGCGATTGCCGACCGCGCCGTCGTGATGAAGCCGGATCCCGGCCGCATCGCCGAGATCGTGCCGATCGAGATCGATCCGGCCGATCGCGAGCGCCGCGGCCCCGCCGCGCAAGCCGCGCAGTCGAAATTGCAGGCGGCATTCGAGCGCGCCTCGGGCGGCGGCAAGGCGCCGTCCGAGCGGCTGCGCCTGGACAGTCTCAAGATCGTGGCGACCGGGCGCTGATGAGCAACAGGCAAGGAGACAAGGATGTGCTGCGCTGACGGCTGTCAACATGAGGGAAGCTTTTGCGCGGACGATCCGTCGGCGCGCGCGGTAAGCCGGCGGCAGACGCTCGACCTGCTGGCCGCCGGGGGCCTGGCGGCGTTATTCGGCGCGGCCGGCTTTGGCGCCGCAGCGCATGCCGCGGATGATGACGTGGTGCGTATCGGCTATCTGCCGATCACCGATGCCACGGCGCTTCTGGTCGCGCACGGAATGGGCTTCTTTCAGGACGAAGGGCTTACCGCCGCGCCGCCGACGCTGCTGCGCGGCTGGCCGCCGCTGGTGGAGGCCTTCGCCGCCGGCAAGTTCAATCTCGTGCACCTGCTCAAGCCGATCCCGGTTTGGATGCGTTACAACAATCATTTCCCGGTCAAGATCATGGCCTGGGCGCATACCAACGGTTCGGGCGTCGTGGTCGGCGGCGATTCCGGAATCAAAAATTTCGCCGATCTCGGCGGCAAACAAGTCGCGGTGCCGTTCTGGTATTCGATGCACAACATCGTGCTGCAATACGCGTTGCGCCAATCGGGCCTCAAGCCGGTGATCAAGTCGCAGGAGGAGCAACTTGCGGCGAACGAATGCAATCTGCAGGTCATGGGGCCGCCGGACATGCCGGCCGCCTTGGCCGCCAAGAAGATCCATGGCTACACGGTGGCCGAGCCATTCAATGCGCTCGGTGAGCTAAAGGCCGGCGGCCGCATGCTGCGCTTCACCGGCGACATCTGGAAGAACCATCCGTGCTGCGTGCTGTGCATGCATGAGGACGTGGTGACGAAGAAGCCGGAATGGACGCAGAAAGTGATGAACGCGCTGGTGCGCGCCGAAATTTATGCCTCGGCACACAAGAAGGAAGTCGCCAAGTTCCTGTCGACCGACGGCAAGTCCTATCTGCCGCTGCCCGATCCGGTCATCGATCGCGCGATGACTTTTTACGACATGACTACCTACGGCCCGAGCAAAGCCATCGTCCATCCGGAGTGGAAGAACGGTCGAATCGATTTTCAGCCATGGCCTTATCCGTCGGCAACCAAGCTTATCGTCAAATCGATGAATGAGACGATCGTAGGCGGTGACGCCACTTTCCTGAAAAGTCTCGATCCGGAATTCGTCGCCAAGGATCTCGTCAATTACGATTTCGTGCGCAAGGCCATGACAAAATATCCGGAATGGAAGAACGACCCCAGCGTCAATCCGAGCGATCCGTTCGACCGCACCGAGGTGCTGGCGCTGTGAGCGTGGAAGCCGCGATCGAAACTGTGCTGCCGGCGATACCGCCCCCCGGCGACACCGCGCCCGTGTCGCGCCCCGAGGGCGCGGCGGGCGGCCGCTTCCGCGGCTATGCTCGCCGCGCCGGCTCGGTTCTTCTCGGCGTCGGCGTCCTTCTCGCGCTGTGGTGGCTCGGCGGATGGGTCGTAGCATCCGATCCGGCAACCGTGAATTTCGCCGGCTTTGCTCCCGAGCCGGCGCTGAAACGACTGTGGCAGATGCTGCTGGACGGCGAGGCGCTCAGAATGACGGCCCCCAGCCTGGTTCGGATCGGCGGCGGGCTGTTCTGGGCCATCGCCTTCGGCGTGCCCTTCGGCATCATCATCGGCCGCTTCCGTGCGGCGCGTGACGCGAGCTCGGTGCCGTTTCAGTTTCTGCGCATGATTTCGCCGCTGGCTTGGATGCCGATAGCGGTGATGGCATTCGCGACGTGGGACCGCGCCATCATCTTTCTGGTCGGGGTCGCCGCGGTCTGGCCGATTTTGTTTTCGACCGCTCATGGCTTCCGGCGCATCGATCCGGCCTGGTTCAAGGTCGCGCGCAATCTCGGCGCCCGCCCCTGGCACATGCTGTTCACGATCATTCTGCCGGCGATCGCGCAGGACACGCTGACCGGCATTCGTCTCGCGGTCGGCGTCGCCTGGGTCGTCCTCGTGCCCGCCGAATATCTCGGCGTGACGTCGGGGCTCGGCTACGCCATCAACGATGCGCGCGATGCCCTCGAATACGACCGTCTCGCCGCTACTGTCGTGATCATCGGCTTCATCGGCTTCACGCTCGATTATTTGTGCGAGCGGGCGATCCGGCGCGCGAGCTGGATCCGCGAGGAATGATTTTTGCTTGTCAGGAACTGAAAACAGGGAGACCGCAGATGCAACGTTCCGACCTCACCGAGAAGCTTCTCGATATCAAGCGGGCCAAGGGCTGGACCTGGAAATATATCTGCGAAGAGATCGGCGGCATGTCGCCGGTTCTGATCACCGGCGCGGTGCTCGGCCAGATGAAAATGACCAAGCCGCAGGCCGCAAAAGCCGCCGAGATGTTCGGGCTGACCAAGAGCGAAGAGGCGCTGTTGAACGAGGTGCCGACCCGCGGTTCGCCGATGCCGCCGACCGATCCGCTGATCTATCGTTTCTACGAACTGGTGATGGTCAACGGCCCGGCTTTGAAGGTGCTGATCGAGGAGGAATTCGGCGACGGCATCATGTCGGCGATCGATTTCGACATGGCCGTGGAGCGGCAGCCCGATCCGAAAGGCGACCGCGTACGGCTGTCGATGTCGGGAAAATTCCTGCCGTACAAATATTACGGCGCGACGGGAAACGCCCAGGCCTACGGCTACAAGGAAGAGTAGCGCAGGCCCGGGCGTTCTTCGGGCGGCTAGAGCTTCGAGCCGCCGTCGACATGGATCGTGTCGCCGGTAATCCAGCGCGCGTCGCGCGAGGCGAGGAAGGCCACCACGCCGCCGATGTCGTCGGGCTCGGCCAGCCGCTTGAGCGCCTGCAGGCCGAGTGTGTAGTCGCGGCCCGTGTCGGTTTTGGTGAAGTTCGACATTTCGGTGGCGACCACGCCCGGCGCGACCGCATTCACGCGGATGCCGCGCTGGCCGAGCGCCGACGCCAAATGCTTCACCAGCGTATCGACCGCACCCTTGGTCGCGGCATAGGCCGGCAGGGTGCCGACGACGGCATGCGCCGCAAGCGAAGAGGTGAACACGATGCTCGATCCCGCTGACATGATCGGCAACAACTGCTGCACCAGAAAGAACGGTGCGCGGACATTGACCGCGAACAGGCTGTCGAAATCGACCACCGTCGTGTCCTCGATGGTCGCGGCTTTAGCGATCCCGGCATTGACGACGAGAATATCCAAACGCTCGCCGACGATGCGGCGCGTTTCTTCCGCGAGTTGGTGCGCGCCGTCGGGCGCTGCAAGATCGGCGGCGATAGCCTCGGCACGGCCGCCGGCCTTACGTATCTCGGCGACGACGGCATCGGCGTCTTTGGCGCCGCGGCCGTAATGAACAAGCACGCAGGCGCCGGCCGCGGCGAGCGCCAGAGCCGCGGCGCGGCCGATGCCGCGCGAGGCGCCGGTGACGAGTGCGGTTTTTCCACTGAGATCGGACATAATCATTCTCCTTGTTTCTGATGTCGTTCTTGATGGTGTGGGCCGCGCAACGTCAGCTCGCCGTCTTGCCGCCATTGATGCGCAGAATCTGTCCGGTGATGAACGACGCCTTGTTGGAGGCGAGGAAGACGATGGCGTCGGCGATCTCTTGCGGCTTGGCGCCGCGTTTGAGCGGCACGGCGGTGTAGAAGGCCGCCTTCTTGTCCGCAGTGCCGGTGAGCCGGTCGAGCATCGCTGTATCCGTCGGCCCGGGCGCCACGGCATTCACGCGCACGCCGGACGCAGCCGCTTCGAGGGCCGTGGATTTGGTCAGGCCTTCGACGGCGTGTTTGCTCGCGGTGTAGAGCGAAAGGTTCGCCGCGCCGCGCTCGCCCATGGTCGAAGACACATTGACGATGCTGCCCGAGCCCTGGCTCTGCATCACCCGCAGTTCGTGTTTGAGGCTGAGCAGCGTACCGAGCACATTGGTGTCGAACATGTCGGCGTAGCTCTCCGGCGTCTGCGCCGTCACCGGCCCCGGCTTGCCCTCGGTGCCGGCGTTGTTGACGGCAATGTCGAGCCGGCCGAAGCGCGCGACGGTCTCGTCGACGAGGCGGCGGACATCGTCTTCGTGCCGGACGTCGCCTTTGATGAAGGCGGCTTGCGCGCCGAGCGCACGTAGCTCGGTTTCCAGTGCCTGGCCTTCGGCTTCGCGGCGGCCGGCCGCGACGACGGTGGCGCCGTCTTTGGCGAAGGCGAGGGCGGTGGCACGGCCGATGCCGGTCAGCGCACCGGTAATAAGGATGACGGGAGCGGTCATTTTCGTTGTCCTTCCAATCTGCAAACTCTGCCGGCAAGGCATAGAGCGCGGCGGCCGGTGTGTTCGGTAACTGCAATTTGGCGACGACTAGCGGCTTTGAAAAAGACATTGTAAGCTGTCACCCATGCCTAAAAAGTATGGCATGGGCTATGGAGCTTCGACACCTTCGCTACTTTGTTGCCGTCGCCGAGGAGGGCAGCCTCACGATCGCGGCCGAAAAGCGGCTGCACACGGCGCAGCCGTCACTCAGCCGGCAGATCCGCGATCTCGAATACGAGGTCGGCGTTCCGCTCTTAAGCCGTAGCGTGCATGGCGTGGAGCTGACGGCGGCCGGCCGCGTTTTTCTCGATCATGCGCGGCTGGCGCTCACTCAGGCTGAGGCCGCCGCCGAGGCCGCGCGCCGGGCGGCGCAGCCGGCCAAGCCGGTTTTCGCCATGGGCTTTCTCACCGGGCAGGAGGTCGACTGGCTGCCGCAGGCGACAAACGTGCTGCGCGACGAATTGCTCAATATCGAAATCAAGGTATCAAGCGATCACTCGGCGACGCTTGCCGACGAGTTGCAGCGCGGCAGGCTCGACATTGCCTTCATGCGTCCGGAGCCCAAGCCCGATCTCGAGTTCAAGCTGGTTGCCAAGGAGCCGCTGGTCATCGTGCTGCCGAGCGACCATCGCCTTGCTCCGCGCGAGGCGATCGAGCCGCGCGATCTCGTCGGCGAGACCTTCATCGGCATATCCGAAGTGCCGCGTGTACTGCGGGCCGTGATCCACGATTACTTCAAGCGCGCCGGGATCGATATCGTCCCGTCGCTCGAGATCGACAATTACGCCATGGCGATCTCGCTTGTGGCCTCGACACGCGGCGTCGCGTTATTGCCGGCCTCGGCGGAGAATTTCGTGCCGTGGTCGGTAGTCACCCGGCCAATCGCGGGCGAAGTGCCGACCATCGACATTGTGGTCGGATATCATAGGGCCAATTCATCACCTCTGCTGAAGCGATTTCTGTCACGCATTGACGATCTCGCCGCGCGCGGGCCGCGCCCCAAACCATAGCGCATTGGCGCTTTGTCAAAAGACGTCCACGTGGAATAATCGCCGTGCGCAGCGTCATAGATGCGTCCGGACATTGACGATGGCACATAACCTCGAGCGCGGTTACGACGGCATCGTTATCGGCGCCGGCCACCATGGCATGATCCTGGGGGCCTATCTGGCGAAGTGCGGGCTCAACGTGCTGCTCGTCGACCGGCGACTGGACTATGGCGGCGGCTTGAGCACCAAGGAAGTTACCAAGCCGGGCTTCTATCACAACCTGCATTCGATCAATCATTTCCACATCAGCCAGACACCGTGGTTCGCCGATCTCGGCCTTGCCGACAGGGTCACCTACATCACGCCGCGTTACGAGTTCGGTCAGGCGCATCGCGACGGCAGCGCGCTGGTCTTCGGGCGCGATCTCGAGGAGACCGTCGCCAATGTCGCGCGTTTTTCGAAAAAGGACGCGATGACCTTTCGCGAGTGGAATCGCAAGGCCGAGGAAATCACGCGCCGCGTGTTGCTGCCGGAGCGCTATGCCGAACCGCTGCCGCGCGAGGAGCGCGACAGGCTCTTGTCGCGCACGGATGTGGGCCGCGACTTTCTCGAGGTGACACGCCGCCAGCCGCTCGACGTGGTCGACGCGCTGTTCGAGAACGAGCACGTCAAGCTGTTGTTTCTGTTCAAAGTGTCGCTGTTCGGCACCTGGCTCACCGACACGCTGTCGAAGACCAGTCCGATGGGCTCGGTCATTCGCGCCTTCGATCTGGAAAGCGGCTATCAGCTCTGCCAAGGCGGCTCGTTCAATCTGGCGCGCGGCCTGATGGAGACCTTCCTGGCCTCCGGTGGAACGTTCCAGCCGCAGGTCGATATCGAGCGCATCGTCGTCGAAGGCGGCCGCGCCGCCGGCATCGCGCTGCGTGATGGCCGTACGGTGCGCGCCAAACAATTCGTCGCCAGCACTATCGACGTGCATCAGACCTTCGAGACTTTGATCGGCCGCACGCAAATGCCGAAAGCTTTGCTCGATCGACTCGATAAATTTCAGTACACCGGCTGGACGCTGTTCGGCCTGCACCTGGCGCTGCACGAAAGCCCGCGCTTCACGGCCGAAAATTTCGATCCCAACATCAATCGCACGCTGAAATGGAGCATCGGCGCCGAGACGATGCAGGATCTGTTCTCGGCTTTCGAAGACGTCAAAGCGGGCCGCGTGCCGCGCATCGTGCAATTCGGGTCCGGCCCCTTGAGCGTGCTCGATCCGACGCAAGCCCCGCCGGGCAAGCACACGACCTATGCCTGGCACGTCATGCCGCGGCATCCCGATCTCGGCGAACGCACGGCCGAGACGTTCAAGGAGGAGTTTGCCGAGGCAATTCTGGAAACCTGGGCGCGCTATTGCCCGAACATGACCAAGAAGAATGTCATCGGAAAATATGTCTATACGGCCGACGAATATGCCGCCGAGTTTCCCAACATGCGCAACGGCGACATCTTCATGGGCGCGTTCAACGCCGGGCAGGTGATGTACAATCACTTCGGCTATCGGACGCCGATCCCGAATCTCTATCTTGCCGGCTCGTCAGGCCATCCGGGCGGAGCGATTTCCGGCGGCGCCGGCTACATCACGGCCGGCCTCATTGCGCGCGACCTCGGCCTGAAGCTGTGGTGGACGCCCGGCGATGCGGGGCGGGCGCTTTCCGAACTGTCGGAAGCGGCCTAGAGCCGCTCAGTCGTCGAAGGCCTTCACCGCAACGCCGGCCACTTCGCGCAACTGCTCGCGGGTGGCGCCGGCGGATGCGAGCACGCCGATGCCGGCGATCACGGCGGATAAGTAACGCGCCAAGGCGGCGGGATCGGCGTCGGCTGCAAGGTCGCCTTCCTCGCGCGCGCGGATGAAGCGCTGGCGCAACTGGTCCTCGCTCTGGGCGCGGTGGGCGGCCAGTTCGAAAGGAATGTTCTCCGAACCGACGCCGCAGGCGAGGCCGCCGGCCACCAGGAGGCAGCCCGGCGGGTTGTCGGGATCAGTCTGCAAATCGGCGAGCTTGAGCAACAGGCGCTCGACCACCTGCCGGGCCGTCGGGGCCTGGAGGATTTCGGCCATGCATTCGTTGCGCTTCTGCGAATAGCGGTCGAGCGCGGCCTTGAGCAGGCCTTCCTTGCTGCCGAAAGCGGCATAGAGGCTCGGCGGATTGATGCCCATGGCGCCGGTCAGTTCGGCAATGGTGGCCCCTTCGTAGCCATGGCGCCAAAATACCTCCATGGCCTCGTCCAAAGCCGTGCCCATATCGAATTCGCGGGGCCGGCCCATTGTTGCCGGGCGTCCTCCAGCGGCATGACCTCCTTGGTCACTGCGCATAAGCGGCTTCATTGCGTCGGCCTCCCGATTTTTTTAATCTACGCTACAGAAGTCCTTGAACGGCTCAGGCTGGCTCCTACATCTGTAGCAACCGATACATATGTGGAGCGCCCCCGTGGGTCAAGAATCAGATCAAGATTCGGCCTCTTCGCCGCAAACTTCTTCCGCCTCAGTGTCTTGGCGCCGGCTGGCTCTGGCTTTGACCGTGATCGTTGTCGCGGTCGCCGGCTTCGGCGTCCTCATCGCCACGCGTTATACCCGCGACGCCCGCGCCAACGTTGCGCCGGCCGCCGCCGGCGTTCCCGTGTCGGTCGGGCTCGTCAAGCCGCAGAGCGTTCAGCCCTTTGCCGAATTTTCCGGCCGCATCAATGCGGTCGACTATGCCGAAATCCGGCCGCAGGTGTCCGGCCGCATCACCGAAATCCGTTTCGTCGACGGCCAGCACGTCAATGCCGGCGATGTCCTGTTCGTCATCGATCCGCGACCCTACCAGGCGGCTGTGGACAAAGCGCAGGCCGACATCCAGACCGCGCTGGCCAATGTCAAATTTACCAAAGCCGAACGCGAGCGCGGCAGCCAGCTGGTCAAGAACAGCGACCTGTCCCTGGAGACGTTCGATCAGCGCGCCAATGCCGAGGAAGTCGCGCAAGCGTCGCTGCAATCGGCGCAAGCCGCTCTCGAATCGGCGAAGCTCAACCTCGACTATGCTTATGTGAAAGCGCCGATCTCCGGCCGCATCAGCCGCGCCGAGATCACGCTCGGCAATCTGGTCGGCTCGCCGACGACCGCGCCGCAGCTGCTCGCTTCGATCGTTTCCGATAACGGCGTCTATGCCGATTTCGAGGTCGACGAGCAGACTTATCTCAACGCCGTTCGCGATTACGGCCAGACCCGGGACGAGGAGCAGAAAATTCCGGTCGACCTCGTGGTTCGCGATAGCGGTAGCCGCGTCGACCGCGGCCATATCTACAGCTTCGACAACCGCATCGATACCGGCACCGGCACGATCCGCGCCCGCGCCCGCTTCGCCAATGCCGGCGGCAGCCTGATCCCGGGCATGTATGTCTCGGTGCGCATGGGCCGCGGGGCGATCGACGACGCGCTCCTGGTGCCGGAAAGCGCCATCGGCAACGATCAGAGCAAGCGCTTTGTCTTTATCGTGGGCGACGGAGAGAAGGCCGAATACCGCAGCGTGAAGCTCGGTCCGCAGATCGACGGCAGCCGCGTGATTCTCTCCGGCCTCAAGCCCGGCGACCGCGTCATCCTCGATCACCTGCAGCGGCTTGCGCCGGGAGCAGTCGTGGTGCCGCAAGCCGACAATCGCACCGCCAGCAATTAACGGGAAGGCCCGTCATGCCGGCGGGCCGCCACAGCAACAAATAACAAAATGTTATCGCGCTTCTTCATCGACCGGCCGATCTTTGCCGGGGTCATTTCGGTCGCCATCTTCCTGGCCGGCCTGATCGCCATGACGCGGTTGCCGATTTCGGAATATCCCGAAGTCGTGCCGCCGTCCGTCCAGGTCACCGCGCAATTCCCCGGCGCCAATCCCGAGACCGTTGCCGACACCGTGGCGACGCCGCTCGAGGAGCAGATCAACGGCGTCGAGAACATGCTCTACATGTCGTCGCAGGCGGCCAGCGACGGCACCTTGACTCTTACCGTGACCTTCAAGCTCGGCACCGATCCCAATCTGGCGCAGGAACTGGTGCAGAATCGCGTCAATCAGGCGCTGCCGCGGCTGCCCGACGTGACGCGCAATCTCGGCGTCACCACGGTCAAGAGCTCGCCCGATCTCACCATGGTCGTGCATCTGCTGTCGCCCGACGACCGCTACGACATGCTGTATCTGCGCAATTACGCGACGCTGAACGTCAAGGATCAGCTCGCCAAGATCGAGGGCATCGGCAGCGTGCAGCTGTTCGGCTCGGGCGATTACGCCATGCGGATCTGGCTCAATCCGCAGAAGATCGCCGAGCTCGGCTTGAGCGCCGACGATGTCGTCAACGCGGTGCGGCGGCAGAACGTGCAGGTGGCGGCGGGCGTCGTCAACGGCCCGCCCTACAGCGCCAAGGGCGAGGTGCAACTGCCGATCAATGTCGAAGGCCGGCTGTCGGATCCGGACGAATTCGGCCAGATCGTCATCAAGAATCAGAACGGCGTGGTGACGCGCCTGCGCGACGTGGCGCGCGTCGAGATCGACGCCTCGCAATACAGCCTGCGCTCGTTGCTCGACAACAAGCAGGCGGTGGCGATCCCGATCTTCCAGGCGCCGGGTTCGAACGCGATCGAAATCTCCAACCGCGTGCGCGCGACCATGGAGGAGCTGAAGAAGAACTTTCCGGCCGGGCTCGATTACAGCATCGTCTACGACCCGACGGTGTTCGTGCGCGACTCCATCAAGGCGGTGGTGCACACGCTGCTCGAAGCCGTGGCGCTGGTCGTTATCGTCGTCATTCTGTTTCTGCAGACGTGGCGGGCCTCGATCATTCCGTTCCTGGCCGTGCCGACCTCGATCGTCGGCACTTTCGCCGTGATGTACGTATTCGGCTTCTCGATCAACGCGCTGTCGCTGTTCGGCCTGGTGCTCGCCATCGGCATCGTGGTCGACGACGCCATCGTCGTGGTCGAGAATGTCGAGCGCAATATCGAGGCCGGCCTGCATCCGCGCGAGGCGACGATGCAGGCGATGAGCGAGGTCACCGGGCCGATCATCGCCATTGCGCTGGTGCTTTGCGCGGTGTTCGTGCCGATTGCCTTCATCTCCGGCCTCACCGGCGAATTCTATCGCCAGTTCGCGCTGACCATCGCGTTTTCGACGGTGATCTCGGCGTTTAATTCACTGACGCTGTCGCCGGCTTTGTCCGCACTTTTGCTGCGCGGTCACGACGCGCCGAAAGACGCTCTGGCGCGCGGCATGGACAAGATGCTCGGCCCGTTCTTCCGAGGTTTCAACCGCGTGTTCCACGCCGGCTCCAACGGCTACGGCCGCGGCGTCCGCACCATCCTTTCGCACAAGGCTGTCGCGGTTGGCGTCTATGCGCTGCTTCTGGCGTCGACCTTCTTCGTGTTCCGCGCGGTGCCGCCGGGCTTTGTGCCGCTGCAGGACAAGCAATATCTGGTGAGCTTCGCGCAATTGCCGCAGGGCGCGACTCTCGAGCGCACCGAGAAGGTGATCCGCGACATGTCCGATATCGCGCTCAAGGAGCCGGGCGTGCAGAGCGCGGTCGCTTTTCCGGGCCTCTCGATCAACGGCTTCATCAACAGTCCCTCGGCCGGCATCGTGTTCGTGACCTTGAAGCCGTTCGAGGAGCGTACCACGCCGGATCTGTCCGGCTTCGCCATTTCGCAGAAATTACAGGCGAAATATGCCGGCATCCGCGACGCCGTCATCGCTATCTTTCCGCCGCCGCCGGTGAACGGGCTCGGCACCATTGCCGGCTTCAAGCTCGAGGTCGAGGACCGCACCGATCTGGGCAATGTCGAGCTCAACCGCGTCATGGGCGAGATCCAGGGCAAGGCGGCGAAGACGCCCGGACTATTCGCGGTGTTCTCCAACTTCAACATCGGCGTGCCGCAGCTCTATGCCCATGTCGATCGCATCAAGGCGATGCAACTGGGTGTCGACGTGCAGGACATATTCGACACCATGCAGACCTATCTCGGCTCGATCTATGTCAACGATTTCAATCGTTTCGGCCGCACCTACGAGGTGATCGCGCAGGCCGACACGCCGTTCCGCTCGCGCGCCGACGACATCCTGCGGCTGCAGGTCCGCAACAGTGCCGGCAAGATGGTGCCGCTCGGCGCCGTCGTCGACGTCACGCAGACGACAGGTCCGGACAGCGCGCTGCGCTACAACGGCTTCCGCAGCGCCGATCTCAACGGCGCGCCGGCGCCGGGCTTTTCGTCAGGCCAGGCGCAGGCGGCGATCGCGAAAATCCTCGACGAGACCTTGCCCAAGGGCATGCAGTACGAATGGACCGATCTGACCTATCAGCAGATCCTCGCCGGCAATACTGCGTTCGTGGTGTTCCCGATCTGCGTGCTGCTCGTATTCCTGGTGCTCGCCGCGCAATATGAAAGCCTGTTTCTGCCGCTTGCGATTATTCTTATCGTGCCGATGTGCCTGTTCTCGGCGATCACCGGCGTGTGGCTCACCGGCGGCGACAACAATATCTTCACCCAGATCGGCCTGTTCGTGCTGGTCGGCTTGGCGTGCAAGAACGCCATTCTGATCGTCGAGTTCGCCCGCGAGCTCGAGTTCCAGGGCCGCAAGCCGCTGGACGCCGCGATCGAGGCGGCGCGGCTGCGGCTGCGGCCGATCCTGATGACGAGCTTCGCGTTCATCATGGGCGTGGTGCCGCTGGTCCTGTCGTCCGGCGCCGGCGCCGAGATGCGCCATGCCATGGGCGTCGCCGTGTTCTTCGGCATGCTCGGCGTCACCGTCTTCGGCCTGTTCCTGACGCCGGTCTTCTATCTGCTGCTGCGCATGCTCGGCGGCATGCGGCCGCTCAAGCAGCATGGCGACAAACACGAGATCGTGACGCAAGGCGTTTGACGCGATTGCAAGCCTCGGGCAGATTTTCGTCTCGCGTAGGCAAGCAGCGAGCGCGCATGACCAAGGCCGCCTGGTTTCGTCCTGTTGTCTTCTCCGTCAACTGCTACCTTGCGACCATTCTCACCATGTTCATTGCGTTCAGCCTGGACCTGAAGTCGCCGGGCTGGGCCATGACCACCGTCTATCTCACGAGCCAGCCGATTTCCGGCGCGATGCGGGCCAAGGCTGTCTATCGCGTCATTGGGACTCTGGTCGGCGGCGCCGTAATGGTGGCGATCGTGCCCAATCTGGTCGACGCGCCGGAACTGACGACGGCGGCGATCATCCTTTGGGTGACGGTCTGTTTGTTCGTCGCGATGCACGACCGCACGCCGCGCTCCTATATGTTCGTGCTGTCCGGCTATACGGCAGCCCTGATCGGCTTTCCGAGCGTGCTGGCGCCCGGCACGGTGTTCGATACTGCCGTGTCGCGTGTCGAGGAGATTACCGTCGGCGTGGTCTGCGCCGCGCTGGTGCACAGCTTATTCTTCCCTAAAAGCGCGCTGTCGGCCTTCCAGGCCAAACTGCAATCGACGCTGGCCGATGCGCGGACCTGGATCGCCGACGGCCTGACCAAGGCACCGACACCGGAGAGCGAGATGAAGCGGCGCAGCATCGCCGGCGACATCACTGAACTCTATGTCATCGCCACCAGTCTGCGGTTCGATACCTCGCCGGTCCATCCCGACATCGGCATCATCCGCGCCTTCGACCGCAAGGTCGTAGGGCTCTTGCCGCTATTGAGCGCAATCGAAGACCGGCTGACGGTTTTGCGCGGTCTCGGACCGCTGCCGGATAGCCTGGCGCGCGTGGTCGCCGCTGTCCACGATTGGGTCCTCGACAAGAGCGCAAACGATCCCGAGCGGGCGCAATCGCTGCGGCAGGCGGCGCTTGCGGCGACGCCAGCCATTACCGGGCAGTCGCCTTGGCGCGATCTCGTCGCCGCCAATCTCACCGCGCGGCTCGCCGAGCTGATCGAGTCCTGGCAGGCCAAGCTCGATCTCGCCGTCTATCTGGCCGATCCGTCGCGCAAGCCGAGCGCGGAAATCCGCGCGCTCGGAGCACAGCTCGGCGAGAAGCCGCTGCACACCGATTGGGGCATCGCGCTGCTGTCGGCTCTTGCCGCGACCGTGGCGATGGGGATTTGCGCCTTCTTCTGGATCGTTACCGCCTGGCCGGAAGGCGCCAGCGCCATAGCCATCGCCGCGGTTTCCTGCACCCTGTTCGCGTCGCTCGACGACCCGACGACGGTGCTGAAGCCGTTCGCGGCGATAATCGGCCTCTGCATTCCGGTCGTGCTCGTCTATCAGTTCTTCATCCTGCCGGCGATCACCGGTTTCGAGCTCCTCAGCCTGTCGCTTGCCTTCGTGTTGATCCCGGCCGGCCTTTTGATGGCCATTCCGCGCTACGCCGCCATCGGCTTGGCGGTGGCGCTCGCCTTCACGGTCGAGATGAGCCTGCAGACCCGTTACACCGCCGACTTCGCGCAAATCGTCAATTCCAACAGCGCCTTTTTCGTCGGCGCGCTGGCGGGGCTGATCACGACACAGCTGATGCGCACCATCGGCGTCCAGACCGCCGCGCGGCGGCTGATGCATGCAACCTATCGCGATCTCGCCAGCCTTGCCGACGGCAGCGCGGCAATGACGCGCGATGAATGGGCAAGCCGCATGCTCGACCGTGTCGGCCTGCTGTTGTTCCGGCGCCCGCGCTTCGAGGCGCGGCCGACGCACGAATTCGCCGATGCGCTCGGCGATCTGCGCGTTGGTGCCAATATCATCGAGGCACGATCAGTAGCGCCGAATATGTCCGTGCCGGCGCAGGAGTCCTTGGCCGCCATGTTCACCGCGCTCGCTCCGCATTTCCGGGCCCTGGCGCGCGGCCATGTCGCGCCGCTGGGCGACGATTTGCTGCAAAAGATCGACGTTGCGACCGGCGAAGTTGCAGCTTGCACCAGTGCGACGCATGCCTGTGTCGCCGCGATTGTCGGCTTGCGCCGGACGCTTTACCCTGATGCCGAGCCTTATCAGGCGGCCAAATCTCTGATGCCGGCGCTATGAGGACAGCCCCATGATCGGCGAATTCGATATCTACGGCGTCTACTTCCCGCTCTTCATCGTCGTCGCTGTCATTGCTTTTGCGTTGCAGCTCGCCGTCAGGCGCGTGTTCGCTTCGCTCGGCGTGTATCGTTTCGTGTGGCACCGGCCGCTGTTCGATCTGGCGATCTATGTCATCCTGCTCGGCGCCGTAACGGCGCTGGGCGCAAGCGTTTTTCCTTCGGTTTGAACCGGTCAATGGTGCAGCGATGAGCAATGCCGCTTCGCTAGTTCGTGTGTTGGTCACTCTGTTCGTGGTGGCGGTCGGCATCGCTGTCGGCTGGCAGCTCTGGAGCTACTACATGCTCCAGCCGTGGACGCGCGACGGCCGCGTGCGCGCCGACGTCGTCACCGTGTCAGCCGACGTCTCCGGCCTCGTCAGCAAGGTTTTCGTTCATGACAATGAGAAGGTGACCAAAGGCCAGCCGCTGTTTGAGATTGATCAGCGCCGCTTCCAATATGCGCTCGAACAGGCCAAGGCCAGCGTCGCCAGCCGTCAGGTCAATCTCGATCAGGCCAAGCGCGATTTGACCCGCGCCCATACCCTGACCAGCGTCGCCGTCACCGTGCAGCAGGTCGAGCAAGCCCAGCAGTCGGTCGACGTAGCGCAGGCCAATCTCGACGATGCCAATGCGTCGCTCGACGTCGCCAAGCTCAATCTCGATCGATCCACCGTGGTCGCGCCGGTCAACGGCATCGTCACCAATTTCGATCTGTTGCCGGGGCGCTATGTCAATGCCGGCGCGCCGGTCTTTGCGCTGATCGATTCCGACTCGTTTCGCATCGAAGGCTATTTCGAGGAAACCAAGCTGCGCCGCATCCATATCGGCGAGGACGCCGCCGTCAAGCTGATCGGCGATTCGCGCATCCTCACAGGACATGTCGAAAGCATCGCGCAGGGCATCGAGGATCAGAACCGCAGCACCAGCAGCGAGCTCTTGGCCTCGGTCAATCCGACCTTCAGTTGGGTCAGATTGGCGCAGCGCATCCCCGTCCGCATCAAGCTCGACAACGTGCCTCCCGATCTGCTTCTGGTGTCAGGCCGCACCGCGACCGTTTCGATCGGCAAGATCAATTGGTGGTGAAACGTCGGCGATCGAAATCATGACGCCGGCTTGACAATTCGGCGACCGATTCGGCCGGGAACCCAAACGCTTGGCACCGGCAAACCGCCATGATAGCCTTTTTGGGTTCGTCCAGTTCGCGCCATTTTGCCGTTCGCGCCACCGCGTTCGGAGGCCGCCCCGGGGAAAGAGGAACCGCTATGGCAACGAAATCGAGTGCGTCCGCAAGCCCAGAAAAAGAGGAAGCTACGGCGCCGGCTTCCGAGACCGAAAGCCGTCGCGACGTCGCCACGAAGCTCGTCGATCGTTTCGCGATCTGGTCCGGTGTCGGCGGCCTGATACCGATCCCTGTCGTCGACCTGCTTTGCGTCGGCGGCCTGCAGGTGCAGATGCTGCGGCGCCTGTCGCAGATTTACGACGTCGAGTTTTCTGAAAATCGCGGCAAGGCGGTCATCGCGGCTCTGGCCGGTACCATGATCCCGGCGACCAGCGGCATGGGGGCCGCGAGCGCGCTGAAGACGGTGCCGATTCTCGGCATGCTGGCGGGCAGCTTTGTCATGCCGGCGCTGTCGGCCGGCGCCACCTTCGCCATCGGCAAGGCCTTTATCCAGCACTTTGAATCGGGCGGCACGCTGCTCGATTTCAATCCGCCGGACTATCGCGAATTCGTCAAGGCGCAAAAAGAGATGTGGGAGTCGCGGACCAAGTCGACGTCGGCGTCGACGCCGGCATCTTGACCGCCGGCCGCAAGCCGGCTCGGCGCGTCCGCGGCGACGCGCCGAAAGCGCCGGCTGGCAAGAGGCGTTACCGCGTAGCGTGACAACCACTACCGACGCGACATTAACCGACGCGACAAAGACAACCGACGCGACAAAGACGCAAGCGACCGAGATCCGTTCGAGCCCCAATGGCTATAGCCATTCTCGCCTACATCACCGTGTGTCTGCTCACGGCATTTTGTGGCACCCACCGCCGCATGGGCTATTGGGGGACATTCTTTTTCGCACTGTTGACTACGCCGCTGGTTACGTTGCCGGTGCTGTTTCTTACCGGCCCGTCGCGGCACGTCGAATGGCGCCCCCGAGAGTAATCTGCTTTTACTCCTCGGGGTCGGCAGGCGCGTTCCCCGCTCTGCCGGCTGGCGTGTCGTGTCGTAGGTATCGATCCTGCTGTGTTGAATTGTAGGTCCGTGGCGTCAGATGTCCTTCATTGAACTCGTCCGCCGCGAAATGCACGGCTCGATGCCGAAGCTCCTGATCATGTCGGGCTTGGGCGGCGTCAGCAATGCGTCGATTCTCGCCGCCATCAATGCCGGCGTGCAGGATTCCACCAGCGGGCAGAAGCCGGGATTGTGGGCCGCCTCGCTGTTTCTGGTCGCGCTGTTCCTGTTCATGAAGACCCAGGAATACGTGACCATCACGGCGACCGCCGAGATCGAGGCCATTATTCACAAGCTGCGGGTACGGATCATGGACATGATCCGCCGCTCCGAGCTTCTGGAGGTGGAGAAGATCGGCCGCTCGCGCATCGTTGCCGCGGTCACCAGCGACACCGCGGTGCTGACGCAAGCGAGCAACATGCTCTGTTTCACCATCCAGGGCGCGGTGCTGATCTTCTTCGTCGGCCTTTATGTCGCCTATCTGTCGATCGTGGCGTTCCTGCTGACCTTTGTCATCGTCACCGGCGCCGGCACGATCTTTCACTACAAGAACAAGCGGCTGGCGGCGCAGAAGGGCGAATCGGCGGCGTGGGAGCGGCGGCTGTTCGACCGGCTCACCGACTTTCTCGACGGCTTCAAGGAAGTGCGGCTGAACAGGGCGCGCAGCGACGATCTTTATGCCGATGCGTCGGAAGTCTCGATGACGGCCGCCAATATCAAGATCCGCACGCAGGCGGAAACCTTCAAGATGATCGTGACGTCGCAGGTCTCGATGTATGTGCTGCTCGGTGCGGTGGTTTTCGTGGCGCCGAATTTGAGCGACTCGCTCGGCGGCGCCTCGATTGCCAAAGCGACGACGGCCCTTTTGTTCATCGTCGGCGCCTGTTTCGGGCTCGTGCAATCGATCCCGATCCTGCTCAACGCCAATGCGGCGGCCGATCGTATCGCGCGTCTTGAAAACGCGTTGCAGACGGCGCTCTCGGCGGTCGAGCCGCGCGAACTCACCGCGCGCAGGCGCTTCGACAAGATCGAAATGCAGAACATCGTGTTCCGCTATACCGACCGCTTCTCCGACACCGTGTTCAAGATCGGGCCGATCGATTTCACTCTGAATTCCGGCGATCTGGTTTTCATCACCGGCGGCAACGGCTCGGGCAAATCGACCTTTCTGCGGGTTCTGTCGGGGCTTTATCCGCCGGATTCGGGCGAAATCTATGTCGACGGCACGCGGATCAACGACAATACCCGCGACGATTATCGCGCGCTGATCTCGGCAATTTTCTTCGATTACCACCTGTTTCAGCGGCTTTACGGCATCGACGACCCGGACCCGGCCGAGCTCGACAGCCTGTTCCGGAAGTTCAAACTCGAGGACAAAACGTCGCTGACGGACGGCTATTTCCGGACCCTTGACCTGTCCGGCGGCCAGCGCCGCCGGCTTGCTTTGATCGTCAGCATGCTGGAAAAACGACCGATCATGCTGCTCGACGAATGGACCGCCGAGCAGGACCCCGAATATCGCCGTAAATTCTATGATGAATTGCTGCCGGACATGCTCCGGGCCGGTGCCACCGTCATCGTGATCACCCACGATGACCGACTTTTGAACGAGCTGCATCTGCCGGCCCGTAGGATACGGATGGACGAGGGCCGTATTGTCGAACAAGAGATAATCGGCGGATGATGGGGGCCCTGGAGAACTGTTGATGGCGACTTATCCGCACATTGACGAACTGCCGCCGGCACCGCGCCGGCGCGGCTTTTTGCATCGGATCTGGCGCCACCTGCCGGGTATTGCGGTGCTCGTCATGTCGGCGCTTTTGATCACCGTGGTGCTGTGGCCCTATGTCGTGATCACCATTCCGTCCGGCCGCGTCGGCGTGCTGTGGAAACGCTTCAACGGCATCGACATCTATTGCTGGTGCTGGGTCGGCCGCGGCACCGTGCTCGATCCGCGCGAAATCCGCGAGGAAGGCCTGCACCTGGTCTGGCCGTGGGACAAGCTGTTCCTCTACGATCTGCGGCTGCAATCCTCGACGCAGACCTTCAACGCCATTTCCAAGGACGGCGTGAACGTGGGCGCGCAGATCAGCACGCGTTATCAACTCCTGCACAATTCGGTTGCGGTGCTGCACAAATTCATCGGCCCGGATTATCTGAACTCCGTGCTGATGCCGGAAATCGGCAGCCAGGCGCGCGAGGTCATTTCGCAATACACCGCGGAGGAAGTCTATACCTCGCGCGACCAGATCCAGAAACAGATCCGCGACAGCGCACAGCGCTCGCTCTCGGCCAATCTCAACAAACTGGTGCAGCCGGAAGCGATGGAGCAGCCGGATCCCAAGCACTACAACGACTTCCTGCAGGACTCGATCCAGATTCTCGACACGCTTGTGCTGTCGATCGAATTGCCGCCCCAAATCGTTGCGGCGATCAACCGGCAGACCGAACAGTATTACATGATCCAGGAATATAAATTCCGGGTGCAGCGCGAGGCCGAGGAGTCGAAGCGCAAGCAGATCGAAGCCGACGGCATCGCCGCCTTCCAGAAGACGGTGAGCAAGGGTATTTCCGATTCCTATCTGCGCTGGCGCGGCATCGAGGCGACGCTGGAATTGGCGAAGTCGGCCAACGCCAAGATCGTCGTCATCGGCGGCGGCAAGGACGGCTTGCCGATCATTCTCAACGGCGCCGAGGCTCCCATAGCGCCGCCTGCAAACCCGCAGGCCGGGGGAGAAAACACCGAAGGCGCTATTCCGGAGACGAAGGAGGCCCCGGGCGGTTCGCTGGGCCCGCCGGGCGTGCCGGGCGCGGCGTCGACGCCGCCTTCGGCGCTGACGCCCTCAGCGCCTGCCCCGCCGGCGGGAAGCAAGCCGCCGGGGCACTCGTCGAGCAATGCGACGCCGAACAACTCCGATCGAGAGGCGGATGCGCGCACGTCAAGTCTGGCGCAGGAGGTGCCCAACGTTGCGCACGCGGCGGGACCCCTCGACGTGCCGGGCGTCCGTTCGATCCTGTCGCAGATTTCCGGTGCGCTACAGGCCGGGGCGCCGCTGACAGCGCCCGCGTCGCCGCCCCGGGCGAAGTCGGGCAAATGAGCGGAGGATGACGGTGGCCGACAGAACGGGAAGCCCTCGGCAATCGCTCTTTGACAACGGCCGTTTCGTCTCGGTGATCGCGTGCGTCGTCGCGCTCGTGGTCATTCTGGTCGGCGGCCATCTTTACGGCCGCTACCTCGCATCGAAGGAAGTCGGCGGCCGCGACACTGTCATCGAGCAACTGCAAGCACAAAATCAGCAGTTCAAGCGAATTGTCGATCAGAAATCCGCGCAGATCACTGAATTGCAGGCCAAGCTCGCCCGCGTCCAGGCGCAGCTCGAGCAGATCGTGCCGAGCAAGAACACCTACAACATCATGCCGAACCAGATGCTGATGGTGGCCGACGGCCGCCTCGCCGTCGGCATGGTCGGTGCGCCCGGCAACGACGCCATCGTGCTCAATATCAACGGCAAGCAGCAGACGGCGGCCGCGGGCCAAGTGATCGCCGCCGGCTCCGGCCCATCGGCGAATTGCCAGGTCACGGTGCAGTCCTTCGATATGTTCAAAGCCGTGCTCGTCGCCTCGTGCGCGGGCGTGAAGAGCCAGTAGCGCTGGGTGTCAGGCCGAGGTCACTCCGGCACGCGGCCTTTCACGGCATTGACGCGCCCGCTCGACGTGATGCGGCCCGCGCCGTCGGCGGCCGTCCGCGCGCGCACCCGCGCCTTGAAACGTTGGATATCGTCGGCGCTCATTGCAGCGAAGGTCGGCAGCAGACTCGATCCCAGCCGGCTGATCTCCCAAAATTCCTCGAAATCTGCGAATGTGCGTTGCACGGTGATCTCGCGCGCCTCGACCGCTTGCAGGCCCGCGCCGCGCCACAGATCGCGCATCGTCTCGATTCGCGAGGCTTCGACGCTCGGCGGATCGGCCGGCTCGATCCCCATGGTGCGCAGTTCGGCCCTGATCGGCTCCTGCGGATGGCCGCCGCCCAATATGTCCCAGGCATAGGCCGCGACCATACCGCCGGGGCGCACGACGCGCGCCATTTCGGCAACGCCCTTCTTCGGGTCGGGCACGAAAAAAATCACCAGCGCCATGGTGGCGGCGTCGAACGCGGCGTTCGGGAACGGAAGCGCCATGGCATTGCCGATTTCGAATTTGGCGAGCCGCGCCGCCGGGCGTTTGCGCGCGAAATCGATCTGCGCGCCCGACGGGTCCACGCCCTGAACGGCGGCGGGCGCACAGTGTTCTACCAGCACTTCGCTGAAGGCGCCGTTGCCGCAGCCGACGTCGATCCAGCGCAACCCGCGAGGCGGCTTCAACCAATCGACGAAGATTCTGCCGGCGATGCCGCTCCAGGTCCCCATCATCCGCTCATAAGCGGCGCCGTCTTCGAAACGAATGCTGCTCTCAGTCATCGTGACCCCACGTGCATGGTCTTCCGTGTGACAACGCGCACATCGAATAGCGCAGCCAATTCCGGGAAGCGAGACGGCCGTCGCGCATTGCGCTCATTCCCAGATGAGCACATTCGGCAGCGATGATTTCTCCGACGGCGTTGCGGCCTGCCGCAACAGCGTATAGCCGACGCCGGAGAGGCCGCGGAACAGGCCCATATTGAATTGCCGCTTGCCATTGTTCCAGCGGTAATCGCCGATGGCGTTCGCGCGTCCGACCACCGCGAGGAGCCGCTGCGCCGCAGTCTCGCGCAAATCTTCGCGCTCGAGCGCATCCGCAGCCTCGCAGAGAAACTCGACGCCGCCGAGCGTACCGCAGCACAATGTGTCGACCGGCGTCGGCTTGTTCTGCTGGACGCCGGCAACAGCGTTTTTGATGCCGGCGAACGCCGCCGGCGGGCTGCGGCCTTTGTCCGTTCCAAGCCGCACCATGCCGAGCCGCGCCAAGCCGATGCCGGTCGCGCCGTGACACCATTGGCAGGGCCAATGCGTTTCGCTGGCCCGCAGGTCCGGCCAGTTGCGGCGTTCGGCATCGTAGGTCGAGTCTTCAAAGGCGATGCATTCCCCCGCCGCTTGGGCGAAATCCTCGCGTCCGCTCGCCGCCGCGAGTGCGGCAAGCGCATGGGCGAAGCCCGCGGCGCCATGCGACATGCCGTTGAGCGATTTGCCGTCCTTGCCCGGAATAGGCCAGCTGCGCCGGCCTTCAGAGCCCAGTCGCGGCTGTGCCAGCAAATGTTCGCCGCATCTTGTCGCGCGCGCCAGCACGGCGGCAGACTGCGTGTCGCGATAGAGCCGCAGCAGCCCGAGAATGCCGCCGGCGCTGCCGCTCATGACGTCGAGCTGCTTGTCGGCCGCGATCAATTCATCGGTGAACAGCCGCGCGGCATGCTCGGCATCTGCGAGCAAGTCTTGATTGTCGAGGCATTTCGCGATCGCCGCGAAAGCATAGACGATCGAGCCCAGGCCGGTGGCGCCGCCGACGCCGAGCGCACGCGCCAGGCGCGCGGCATTGCGGCTCCTCAGATTCTTGCGCAGATGCGACAGTGCGGCGACCGCAAGCTCGGCCGACGGCGCGTGTCCGGTCGCCGCGGCGTGCGCGGCGAGAAAGACGGCGATCCCGGACGTGCCGTTATAGAGATCGGGACCGAGGCAGACGAGCTGAAAGACGTCGGCATCGCCGAGCCAGTCGAGCCCGATCCAGGCCGCGCCCGGGCCGCGTCGGATCGCACGCTCTGAAATCTCGGCCGCGATCCGGCCGGCCTCGGCGATGAACCGCGCTTTCGCCGCGGCCAGCGGCACGTCGGCAAGCACGTCTTTGGCGTCGGCCGATGCGGCGGCGCGCGGCATGATCGCGTTGGTGTTCTCGCGGATGACCTCGGTCTGCCAGGCGATTTCATTCGCATCCAGGTTTCCGGCGCGTTCCATGGCGCGCGTGAGGCCCGGCACGGCCGCGGTCTGCGCCGCCGCGCCGGTGACGTCGCCGACCTCGGTGCCGTCGGTCGGCGTCACGAAATGCGGCACGTTGAGCGACAACAGGGCCGTTCGCTCGGCGCGAAGAAGCGGCCACAGCGGATCGCTCTCTTTGTCCCAAGGGGCAAGCCGGGCTACGAAATCGGCTTGCGCCGACCAGACCGCGCCGTCGTCCATCTGCGAATGGTTGCGCAGCCGCTGCAGCAGCATGTAATAAAACCTGGTCGGGCGCACGACCTTGCGCACCGGCAAGCCGGCAAAGCCCGCGAACAGATCGGCCGGATTCGTACGCATTTCCCGCTGCAGAAAATGCGCATAGTCGGCAAAGCCGGCGATAAAGCCCTCGATATGGTCGGCAAACTTGGCGTAGCGCCCGCCGACATGCGGCAGATTGGTGTTGGTCGCGCCCGGCTCTTTCGCCTTGGCCGGCCGCATCGCGTCGGTGTTGACGTCATTCCAGCGGATCACCGTTCGCGCGCCCCAATCCGCCGTCATACCGCCCATGGCAAAGATATTATTGTCGACCGAACGGCCGTAAGCGGGAAGGAGGCCGACGGTCATCACCGAATTGCCGACGATATCCATGGCGTCATCGAAGGCTTCGCTCTCGGGCTCGCGAACCTTGTGCTCCTCCGCGCTCGGCTGCAGGATCGTTTCGAGATCGATCGGTACCGGGTGATCGGCCGCAGCGATGATGTTTTCCTGGTGCATGTCGGTCGCGGCAAAGACATGGAACAGTGCGAGCAATGCGCCGGCGCGCCGGAAGTAGCGCTCAATGCCGCTCTCGTCGGCGCAGCCGTCATGCGCAACGAATTCGGTCCAGCCATAATCGTCGCGCGCGATGCTGCGCACGGCCTGCAGCGTCTCCGGCGGAGCGGCGCGATTGAGCCGCGCGATCAAATCATGCCAGACGACGTCGAGCCGCAAATCCTTCGGCTTATAAACGACGCGTGCGCCGCCGGCGAAGCTCAGGATCTGGACCGAATGGCCGAAATTGTGCGGATCGGACAGTTCGCATTCGATCTTGACGACCGGGCCCGCCGCCGCCGACGCCAGCAGGTCGCGGCGAATTGCCGGCAGATCGGCATCGAGCCGCAGCAGCAATTCGCGCGACACATCGAGCCATTGCCGGGTGAGCGTCGCGATCAGCCGCAACAGCACCGGCTTGTCGGCGAAGAGGTGCCGGAAGCCGCCGGACCGCATGTCGGCGGCGAATCGATCGAACAGCGCCGTCGCGTTGGGCTGCGCCGCCGCGCCGGTGCCGGCGGCACCGCGCGCCTTGCTGAAGCGCTCGTAGAGCGCCGGCGCGCAGAGGCCGGACAGGTCGTGCAGCAGTGCGCGGCGCAAGGCCGCCTGCGCCGTCTCGCTCAAATTTTCGCGGGCGCTCGCGGCGATCGCCGCTTGCAGCCGGGCCTGCGCTGCGTCGGCGACGGGCGCCAATAGCGGCTCGAAAGCGCAAGACTCGGCACTGTCGGCCCCGCCTGCCTGTGGCGGATTGGCGCGGCCTTCCAGCGCCGCCAGGGTCCAGCCGACCTCGGCAAGCCAGGCCGGAGCAGGGCCAACGCGGCGCACCGCCCCGAGCCGCGCCGTGACTTCGGCGAGCGAGAGCCCATCGCGTGCCAGGCGGCGCTCGAACAGCGCCTGGTCGCCGCCGGTCGCGGCGCGGCACCAGGCGGACAGCCGCCGCGCGGCCAAATCGGTATCGCCGTACGGCTCCGGCGACGGCGCGACATCGTCCGAGAGCAGTTCGTCGATCGTGGCCGCGCGAAGGATCAGGCTTTCGTCGAACGCCGAACCATCGCCGTCGGCTGCACGCGGTACGGCATCACGCGAATCGTCTTCGCCCTGTGCGCGCACCGCGGCGGCTCCTAAAGCGCTGTCGGAGTATGGTTTCCCGGTGCTGTTTTTCCCGCCCGAAACGGTCGTGAAAATCGAGCGTTTTGTCTTCATAAATCAGCCATATGACGCATAGCCGGACACACTTTACACTATCCGCAGCCGATGATTTAATGGCTGCGTGGCGGGGGGGTTTTAAAATGATTTCTCGTCCTGCCTGATGACTACTTGCCGGCGCCGCTGGCGAACAAAGGGAACATCGCTATGACTCACACCATCGAGCAGACCGAAGAAGAAATCCTCTCCTTCCAAGTTTCCGACGAGGCGCTGGAAGCCGCGGCGGGATCGGTGAAGGAAAATGCGGGCGCCTTCACGCTCGCTTTCTGCTCCGGTCTCGATACCTGCCCGGCGTAATCGGGTTTAATTTCGTTTCGCCGAAGCCTGTCTTGCGACCGGCTTCGGTTTCGAAATTTTATACCTGAATTGTCGGACTGCCGTAATTTCCAACGGGGCGCCGCAAACCACGGCGCCTCGTGTTTTTGCGTCCGTGCATTGTTCTTTTGTGCTTCAGTTTCACGCATCCTGGGCTGCGAACGGCCGGATAGCCCCCTTCTGCGTCGTTTCGAAAAAATCGATGGTGCACATGAGCCCTTCACGCAGCGGGGCCTGGGGCGCCCAGCCAAGCTTCTCATTGGCTTTCGAAATATCCGGCTGGCGCCGGCCCGGATCGTCCTGCGGCAGCGGCCGGTGCACGATCCGTGACGTGGTGCCGGTGAACTCGATCACAAGCTCCGGCCGCCTTAACCGTCCATTAACCATAACGGCGCCAACTTGGCCTTGGGATAACAGGCAATTCGCGACACATGGCATTCACCGCCAACGCGCTGGAGCCGGATGATTGGCAGGACGAGGCCGCGCGTGCGGCTGTCGTCCCGTTCGCGCCGCCGCAGGCCTCAAGCCGCGCCTGGGTACTCGCGCCTTCCAACGAGGAAGTCGCCGAGCTCCGCAAGCAGATCGCGGTAAAAGAAACCGCGGCCAAAATGCTCAACGAGCGCGTTCGCAGGCTTACCGCCGAAGGCACGGCGAGGGACAAGCACATCGCTGAACTGGAAGCGCAGCTGCTCGCCGCCCGCGAGGATCTGACGCATCGTGAGAACGAGAACCGCTCGCTGCAGACGTCGCTCGATCTCTCCGTTGTCGAAGGGGCGCGGCTGTCGGGGCGGCTGTGGGACTCCGGCGTCGAGAGCGATACGCTGCGCACGCGGCTCGATACGTTGAAGGCGACATTGCTCGCCTCGGAGGCTGAACGCGATCGCCTGAAGGTCGCCATGCAGCAAGCGGGCGACCTCCATCGGATCGAAGCGGACGCTCTCAACAGCCAGCTCGAAGCCATGGTGGCGCAGACCGCCGCGGCCGAGACCATGCTCGCGGACACGCGCAAGAGCCTTGCCGCGCGTGTCGAGGAACGCAATGAAGCCAATCGCAAAGCGGCAAGCACGACGCGCGAGCGCGACGTCGCGGCCGCGCTGCTCGGCGAGCTGAAGGGTAAGCTGCAAGCCAAGGACCGTCAGATCCGTGAACTCGATGAGTCGCGGACCAAGCTGATGGCGCAGACCGGCAGTCTGCTCGAGGCCTTCCAAGCGCGTGCCACGGCGCTGGCGGAAGCCGAAGCCAAGGCGAGCGCGCTGGCGCGGCAGATCGACGGCGCCGAGCTCAAATCGATGCTGGCGGAGCGCCAAGTCGAAAGCCTTACGGCAAAGCTGCAACGCCACGAAACCGCGCTCGCCGAAGCCGCCGAAGCCGTGCAATCGCTCGCCAATCGGATTGCCGACGCCGAGGCCAAGTCAAGCACGGCGCAAGGCGAGGCGGAGCGGCTCACTATAAAAATGCAGAATCACGAAGCGGCGCTGGCCGAAGCTTCGGATTCGGTCCAGGCGCTCGCCGGGCGGGCTGCCACGGCTGAAGCTAAGGCGCGCGCGGTGGAGAACGAGACGAAGCACTTGAAGGAACAAATTGAAAGCCAGCAAGCTGCGCTTGCCGAAGCCGCTGATTCGATAAAATCGCTCACCGAACGCGCCGGCGCCGCTGAAGCGAGTGCGCAGGCGGCGGAGGGCAAGATCGAAGGGCTGCATCTGGAATTGCAGCAGGAGCAGGCGCGCCGCGCCATTGCCGAAGTCGCGTTCGCCAAGGTGCAGACCGAATCGGTGCGGCTGCGGCGCCAAGTCGAGACGCTCGCAACGCGCAATCGCGAGCTGGACGAGATTCAGCAGCGTGCGCGCGACGCGATTAAGCCCGTAGTGCCCGAAGCGGCGCCGGAAACGCCGCCTGCGCCGGCTGCCGTCGGTCCGGCAATATCGCAAGCCGTGTCGTCGCTCTCGGCGCGCTCGCTTCTCGCCGAAACGGTCTCGCTCTAGCGCATGTCCCGGAAAAGCGGCAACCCGTTTTCCGGCCAGGATAATAAAATCGGGTTAAGCGGCGTGATGTTTACCGCTCAGTTCGCGAGCTCGCCCTCCGGCCGCGAATTCAAAAGGTTCGGCAGATCGATCAGAGCGATCATCGCATCATCCACGGTTACGAGGCCGGAGAGGAATTCGACCCGCGAGGCTTGCGCGATCTTCGGCACCGGCTGAATCTGCGACGCGTCCTGCGAGACGATGTCGAGCACCCGGTCCGCCAACAGGCCGACCTGGCGCGCGCCGATCTGCACGATGATCACGATATGCATCGGCGTCGCCTCGGTGAGGCCCTGGCCGAAGCGGCAGCGCAGGTCGATGATCGGCACGATGACGCCGCGCAGATTGAGCACGCCGCGCACGTAGTCGGGCTGCTTGGGCAGATGCGTGATCGCGGTCCAGCCCTTGATCTCGCGCACCGCCATGATGTCGACGCCGTATTGGTCGTCGCCGATGGCGAAACTGATGAACTCCGTCGATTTGCCGGCGGCGGCGCCCACCGCTGCATTCAATTGAGCGAATTTGTCGCCTTCGCCGCCACCTGCCGCAACTTCGATACTCATGACTCGATCTCCCGATATAAGAAACCATTACCCGGGAACGGTCGCGCCGGGGTGGCGCGGCCGACCCTGTTCATCGTCAGAACTCTTTCCATTCCGGATCTTTGATCGCCGCTGCGAGTGCGCTGTGCATGCGCCCGACCGGACCGCCGTTCGTCGTTGCTGTGGGTTTAGCCGCGTTCTTCGCCGTGGCCGTGGTCGCGGCTTTGGCCGCAGGCCTCGCGGCGAGCTTGACCGCGGGCATAGCTGGGGGCTTGGCTGGGGGCTTGGCCGCGGGTTTGGCTGGGCCTTTCGCGGCCGGAGCCCGCTCCATGGCTGCAGCCTCCGGCTCTTTGGCGGCCGGCATCGCGCCGCCGAAGCGCCCGGCGTTATCGTTGAGGCGGAATACCGCGACCTTTTCGGTCATGGCGACGGCCTGATTCTCCAGCGTCTTCGCGGTCGCGGCGTTTTCTTCCACCAGCGCCGAGTTTTGCTGGGTGACCTCGTCCATCTGGGTCAGCGCCTTGTTGACCTGTTCGAGGCCGGTCGCCTGTTCGGCGCTGGCGGCGGCGATCTGCGTAACGGTGTCGGCGACGCTCTTGATGGAGGTGACGATCTCATTCAGCGCGCCCCCCGCCTTGTTGACGAGGTCGACGCCGTCTTTGACCTGGCTGTTCGAGTTAGTGATCAGGTCCTTGATGTCTTTTGCGGCCTGCGAGGAGCGCTGCGCCAGGCTGCGCACTTCCGATGCCACCACAGCGAAGCCGCGACCAGCTTCGCCGGCGCGCGCCGCCTCGACCGCGGCATTAAGTGCGAGCAGGTTGGTCTGCCGCGCGATTTCGTCGATGACGCCGATAATGTCGGCGATCTTGCGCGAGGATTCCTCGATCCGCGCCATAGCATCGACCGCCTGGGCCACCACCTGGCCGCCGCGGTCGGCGACCGCGCGGGTATTGTTGGCCGACTGGTTGGCCTGCTGCGCGTTCTCGGCGTTCTTGCGCACCGTCGCCGAAATTTGCTCCATCGAGGCCGAGGTCTG
>DATJLN010000046.1:0-100552 GCA_035509535.1 Xanthobacteraceae bacterium
TGGCTGGGGCGCCTGGATTCGAACCAGGGAATGGCGGAATCAAAATCCGCTGCCTTACCACTTGGCTACGCCCCAATGCGCGCTGGGATTGCCGGCGGGCGCTGCCGCAGGCCGGCCGGACCATAGCGATCCACCCCCGGCGGATCAATCTTTGCCGCCGGTAGTAGGCGGCGTTCCCGTCATAAAGTTGCGGAAACCTAGCTTTTCCACGGCTATCGGCGCCGGCAACTCTCCATATAATGTGCGCCGACAATCATATCCGCTGATCCAGGGCGGCAGCCGCGAAGGGCCGATATGACCGACTCAAGCCTCGTGCGGGACATCATCGTGCGCGACGACGGCGCCGTCCGGACCATCCGGATGAACCGGCCGGAGAAAAAGAACGCGCTGACCCAGCCGATGTATGCCGAAATGACCCGCGCCCTGCACGAGGCCGCGGCCAATGCGGCGATCCGCTGCATCATTCTCGCCGGCGGCCAGAACGCTTTCTGCGCCGGCAGCGATATCGGCGATTTCCAAAAGCGCGCCGAGGGCGGGCTTGAGCCGGTGACGGTCGATTTTCTTCGCGCGCTGGTCCGCAACGAAAAGCCGCTGGTTGCGGCTGTCGGCGGCACCGCCGTCGGCATCGGCACCACCATGCTGTTGCACTGTGACCATGTCGTGGCCGCGGCCGGCGCCACCTTTGCTACGCCTTTTCTCAAGCTCGGTCTCATTCCCGAAGCTGCTTCAAGCCTGCTGGCGCCGCAACGCATGGGACACGCGCGCGCCTTTTCGCTTCTGGTGATGGGCCGGCCGCTGTCGGCTGCGGACGCGCGGGAGGCGGGCATCGTCAACACCGTCGTCGATGCTGCGGAGGTGGACGAGACCGCGCGCAAGGCCGCGCTGGAGATCGCCGCCCTGCCCCCGAATGCCGTGATACTGGCGCGGCGGCTGATGCGCAGCGAGACCGAGAGCGTCGCCGAACGCATCGAAACCGAAGTCGAACATTTCAAAGAGCGCCTGAAATCCGACGAGGCGCGCGCCGCCTTCGCCGCCTTCTTCGCACGCAAGAAATAGCATCGACAGGATCGATCATGTCGCTGGCCGGCAAGACCCTCTTCATCACCGGCGCATCGCGCGGCATCGGGCTCGCGATTGCGCTGCGTGCCGCGCGCGATGGCGCCAATATCGCCATCGCGGCCAAGACCGCGGCACCGCATCCCAAACTCAAGGGCACGATCTATACCGCAGCCGAGGAGATCGAGCGCGCCGGCGGCGCAGCGCTGCCGCTTCCGGTTGATATCCGCGACGACGCCGTGGTCGAGGATGCCTTTGCCAAGACCGCGGCACACTTCGGCGGCGTCGATATCGTGGTCAACAATGCCAGCGCGATTTCGCTGACGCCGGTCGCGCAGACCGACATGAAGCGTTTCGACCTGATGCATCAGATCAATGCGCGCGGCACTTTCGTCGTCGCCAAGACCGCGATTCCCTATCTGGCGAAATCCGCCAATCCGCACATCCTGATGATGTCGCCGCCGCTCGACATGAAGGAAAAATGGTTCGCGCCGCACACCGCCTATTCGATGGCGAAGTTTGGCATGAGCATGGTCGTGTTGGGGCTCGCCGGCGAATTGCTGCCGCAAGGCATCGCCGTCAATGCGCTATGGCCCCGCACGCTCATCGCCACCGCGGCGGTGGAGAACCTGCTTGGCGGCCAAGAGATGATGAAGCGCGGCCGCACGCCCGAAATCGTGGCGGATGCCGCCTACACCGTTTTCTCCAAGCCGTCGCGCGAATTCACCGGCAATTTTCTGATCGATGACACATTTCTCGCCGCGAACGGCGCGACTGATTTCGAGCGCTATCGCGTCGATCCTACGCAGCCTTTGGCGGAGGATTTCTTCGTGCCCGACGACATTCCACCGCCTTGATCCATCAGCAAGCTGGGCCGATTGAGGCCGGGGGAATGTCGCTATAATGTCGTTACAATAATGTCTCCACAACAATGACGGTGCCGCCACTCGCGCCGACCCGCAGGCACTGACATATGGGCTCCACACATGACCTATAAAGCCCCCCTCGCCGACATCACCTTCGCGCTCAAGCACAGCGCGGCGCTGCCCTCGGCGATCGAGCAGGGCCTGTTCGGCGAACTCACGCTCGACGACGTCGAGGCGGTGCTGGCGGAGGCCGGCCGCTTCGCCGAGGATGTCATCGCGCCGCTCAATCGCGACGGCGACAAATACGGCGCCGCGTTCAAGGATGGCGCCGTCACGACCGCGCCGGGCTGGAAGGATGCCTACAAAGCCTGGCAAGCGGGCGGCTGGAACGGCCTCGCCGCGCCGCTCGATTTCGGCGGCCAGGCGCTGCCGCAGATCGTCAATGCCGCCTGCACCGAGATGTGGCAGGCCGCATCAATGGCGTTCTCCGTCGGGCCGCTGCTGACCATGGCGGCGATCGACGCGCTTCATGCCCATGGCAGCGACGAGCTGAAAAAGATTTACCTAGAAAAGCTCGTGTCCGGCGAATGGACCGGCACGATGCAACTCACCGAGCCGCAAGCCGGCTCCGATGTCGGCGCGCTGCGCACCCGCGCCGAGCGGGCGGCCAACGGTACTTACCGCATTACCGGGCAGAAGATCTTCATCACTTATGGCGAGCACGATCTCACCGACAACATCATCCATTTCGTGCTGGCGCGGCTGCCGGATGCGCCGCCGGGCACACGCGGCATTTCGCTGTTTCTCGTGCCGAAATTCCTGCTCAAGCCGGATGGTTCGCCGGGCGAGCGCAACGACGTGCGCGCGCATTCCGTCGAGCACAAGCTCGGCATTCACGGCTCGCCGACCTGCACCATGATCTTCGGCGACAAGGGCGGCGCCACCGGTTACCTGATCGGGCGCGAGAATGCCGGCATGGCCTGCATGTTCACCATGATGAACCGCGCGCGCCTCGGCATCGGCCTGCAAGGCGTCGGCATCGCCGAGCGCGCCACGCAGCAGGCACTCGCTTATGCCCGCGAGCGCCGCCAAGGTCGCGAGGCCAATGCCAAATCCGGCGAGATGTCACCGATCATCGATCACCCCGATGTGCGGCGCATGCTGCTGACCATGCGGGCGCTCACCCGGGCCGCGCGCGCGATCTGCTATGCGACCGCGATCGCGCTCGATCGCGCCGAGCGCGGCAAGGACGACGACGCGCGCAAGGCCGGCGATCACCGCGCCTCGCTGCTCACCCCGGTCGCCAAGGCGTTCTCGACCGACATCGCCAACGAAGTCACCTCGCTCGGCGTGCAGGTGCATGGCGGCATGGGTTTCATCGAGGAGACCGGCGCCGCGCAGCATTTTCGCGACGCGCGGATCGCCGCGATCTACGAAGGCACCAACGGCATCCAGGCGATCGATCTCGTCACCCGCAAATTGCCGCTGGCCAATGGCGAAGCGGTCGCCGCGCATATCGACGACTTGCGCGGCATCGTCAAAGAGCTCGGCGCCAGCAACGACCCCGGCTTCGGCTGGGCGCCGGTCCGGCTCGGCGACGCGGTCGAGAGCCTCGCGCGCGCCACGCAATGGCTGCTCACACGCCTCGACAAGGAACCCGAGGCGGCGCTGGTCGGGGCCACGCCGTATCTGCGGCTGTTTGCGCTTGCGACCGGCGGCGCCCTCCTCGCCAAGGAAGCGCTCGCGGCGCTACGGTTCGGCGGCGACACCGCGGCCCGCATTGCCGTGGCGCGGTTCTTCGCCGAGAATTTCGCGGTGCAGGCCGGCGCGATCGAGCGCACCGTGGTTGAATGCGCCGAAGGCGTCATGGGCGCGGATGCTGCGCTTGCGTCCTGAACACCTTCCCTCCGCGGCCTCCGCATCTTAAGTGTGAGACATGTCGACTCTGCTGATTACCCACCCCGCCTGCCTGCAACACATCGTGCCGCAGGGCCACCCCGAACGCCCCGACCGGCTGCGCGCCATCGAGCGCGCGCTGGAAGCGGAGAAATTCCAGAGCCTGGCGCGCGCGCAGGCGCCGCTCGGCGCCTTCGAATCTGTCGCGCTCTGCCATCCGATGGACTACATCACCGCGTTGCGCGACGCCTCGCCGGACGAAGGACTGATCCATCTCGACGGCGACACCTCGATGTCACCCGGCACGTTCGAGGCCGCCTTGCGGGCGGTCGGCGGTGCGGTCTTTGCCGTGGACGAAGTGCTGGCGAAGAAGGCGCGGAATGCCTTTGTCGCCGCGCGGCCGCCCGGCCACCATGCCGAGACGGCGCGGCCGATGGGATTCTGCCTGTTCGACAATGCCGCCATTGCCGCCCGCCATGCGCAGAACCATCACGGCATCGCGCGGGTGGCCATCGTCGATTTCGACGTGCACCACGGCAACGGCTCGCAGGAAATTTTCTGGGCCGACAAGACGGTGATGTATTGCTCGACGCATCAGATGCCGCTGTTTCCCGGCACCGGGGCCGTGATCGAGAGCGGCGAACATAATACCGTCGTCAATGCTCCGCTGCGTCCGGGCGACGGCGCCGAAAAGTTCAAAGCCGCCTTCGAAGACCGCATCCTGCCGCGGCTCGACGAATACAGGCCCGAGCTCGTGATCATTTCCGCCGGCTTCGACGCCCATTACCGCGACCCGCTGGCCAATATCAATCTCGCCGAAGAGGACTTCGCCTGGGCGACCAAGAAACTGATGGATGTCGCCGACCGCCATGCCGGCGGCCGCGTCGTTTCGCTGCTCGAAGGCGGCTACGATTTGCAGGCCCTCGGCAATTCGGTCGCCGCGCATGTGACCGCGCTGATGCGTGGATAAGGTCGCGGTCCCGATTGCCCCAGGCGTAATCCGGGCGCATGACTCTGCCGGCACGCTTGGGCGTAATCCGGGCTAGATTGGATCGATGATGGCGCAGAAGAGCAACGACGATATCAAACAACTGCCGTTCGAGCGGGCGATCGAGGAACTGGAATCGATCGTCAAGCGGCTCGAGGAGGGCAAGGTGCCGCTCGAGGAATCAGTTGCCATCTATGAGCGCGGTGAAGCGCTCAAGCGCCGTTGTGAGGAGCTGCTGCGGCAGGCGGAAGCGCGCGTGGAGAAGATCACGCTCGACGCCACCGGCAAGCCGGCCGGCACCGCGCCGCTGGATGTTGAGTGATTTTGGAGCCTGCCCCCCTTCCTATAGTAGCCTCTGTTTTCCGCGGAAAATCGCGATTTTCCTTGACTTTTTGGAACAAAAAGAGAACGATCCATCGTTCGGATCAAGAGGTGGAACGATGATGGGTTCGGACAAACGTGACACTGAGAAAAGCAGCACCGGCCAATCGAGCAAAGGCAAAGACAAGCGCAGTGCCTGGCTGCGCAAGCTCGACGAAGAATGCCCGTATCAGGTGGTGCTGCCGCGGCAGCAACTCTGCGACGACAGCGAGATTCTGGATTTCCTGATCGACCATGTCGGCAACTTCGACATGTATGTCGAAGACGATTACGCGGCCTTCGTTCGCTACTGTTTCGAAGACCCGGCGGACGCGGAGGTCTTTCGCGCCCGTTTCGAGCCGAAGGCGGATCGTCTCAAGCTCGCGGGATGAGCGGACAGATCAATTACATCCCCCAACGCCGCTTGTTTGTTATCTCGGGCAATCTCTGCCGCACCTTGCCGAGATCAGTCCAAGCATCCTTCGCCGGAAGCTTTTTCAGATCGGGCAGCGTGAATTGATGGCCGCTCTTGGTGCGCGCCAAGGCTTCCCACGATACCGGCAAGGACAGCGGCGCACCGGCCCGTGCGCGGGTCGAATAGGCCGCGACCGAAGTCGCCTCGCGCGTGTTGCGCAGATAATCGATGAAAATGCGGCCGTGCCGTTCGGCCTTGGTCATTTTCGCCAGATAAAGCTTGGGGCTGTCGGCCGCCATGGCCGCTGCGATTGTCGCGGAGAACGCCTTGGCCGCATCCCAGTCGGCATCTGCGATCGGCACGACCACATGGATGCCCTTGCCGCCGGAGAGTTTGGCGAAGCCTTGCAGCTTCAGTTCGGCGAGGCGATCGCGAATCTCCCTGGCGCCGGCAATGACCTCTTTCCAGGCGACGCCCTCGCCCGGATCGAGATCGAACACGATGCGGTCGCACGTCTCCAGACTGTCGAGCCGCGAACCGCGGACGTGAATCTCGAGTGCGCCGGATTGCACGAGTTCGATCAGTTCTTCGAGCGTCTCCACCGCGATGACGTCGTGGTCTTTGCCTTTGACGATATGGCGCAGTGACGATCGCTTGATGGCCTGTGCAATGTGCTTCTGGAAAAAGCACTCGCCCGCCGTTCCCTCCGGGCAGCGCAAGACCGCAAGCGGCCGCCCCACCACGTATGGCGCCATGACGTCCCACACCCGCACATAGTAATTGGCGAGATCTTCCTTGGTGACGCCGACATCGGCCCAATAGACGCGATCGGGATGCGTCAGGTGGACGCCCGCGATCACGCCGTCGCCTTTGACATCGGCGTTCGTGCGTCCAGGCGACGGAGATTTCACCGACTTGTGCACCGACTTGCGCACCGGCTGGCGCTGCGCCATGGCGATCGAATTGGCGATCGAATTGGCCGCGGAACTGGCCGCGACAGGCATCTCGCGCACCACTTCGCGCGCCGGCTTGTCCTCGCGCAGGCCCTTGAACGACGCCTGCCGCAGCAAGCCGTCATGGGTGATGCCGCGGAATTCCGCCTCGATCACCGTTTGCGGCTTGACCCAGACAACGTCCTTACGCCGCTCGTCGGGCGGCAGCGCCACCGGAGGCTTGTCCACGCGCAGCGGATAAAGCCGCTTCCACAAATCGCGCGCGACTTCGCGCGTATAGCCGGTGCCGATGCGCCCGGCGTAACGCAACTTGCCGTGTTCGTGAAACGCCGCGATCAGCGCGCCGACGGCCTTCGGCATCGCCGCCGAAGGACTGAAGCCCGCGACCACGAATTCCTGTTCGTTGTGGCATTTGACCTTGATGAAATTGTCCGAGCGGCCGGAGCGATAAGGCGCGTCGCGCAGCTTCGAAATAATGCCTTCGAGCTTCATCTCGCAGGCCGATTTGAAGATCGCCGGCCCGTCGCCGTCGAAATGTTCGACATAGCGGATGCGGCCCTTGCGGCTTTCGCCCTTGAGCAGCCGGTGCAGCGCCGCCTTGCGTTCGATCAGCGGCGCTCCGCTGAGATCCTTGCCGTCGAGATACAGCAGATCGAAGACGCGGTAGACAAAGCGATCGCGGCGGCCGTCTTTCAGATCGGTCTGCAGCAGCGAGAAATTCGACACACCCTTGTCATCCTCGACCACAAGTTCGCCGTCGATCAGCACCGTGTCGGCAGGAAGCGCCTCGACCGCCTCCGCAATCGGCGCGAAACGGCTTGTCCAGTCGAGCTTCTTGCGCGTCAAAAGCTGCACCTGGCCGTGGTCGAGCCGCGCCTCGATGCGATAGCCGTCGAATTTGATCTCGTGCAGCCAGTTCTTGCCGCTCGGCGCGCTGTCGTGCAGCGTGGCAAGGCTCGGCGGAACGAAAGCGGGCAGACGAGTGCTGCCGCCGGTTTCGTTCCTGTTCCGGCGCGGGCGCTGCGCGCTTTTGCGCTCCACTTTGGCCGCCGCCGGCTTCGCCCGTGCGCGCTGCTTTGCCGGGGGCGTTTTCGCCGCTTTCGTTTTCGCCGCCCTGCGTTGCGGCTTCGTCCGCGCGGCGCCGAGCGCCTTGAGTTGCGCCTTGAACTCGCGCTGCGACTGCGGCCGGCCGGAGTCTTTCGCAGAATCGGGCGGCGCGGCGCCGCGGCTGCGGTTGCTGTGCCAGACCCGCCGTCTGCCCTTTCCGGCCGCGATCTCCTCCATGGACCGGCCGGTCGCCGCCGACAACGGCTCCGCATCGAGAATATCTGCGTTGCGTCCGCTGCGGGCCTCTTTGTCCTTGGCCTTGATCAGGAGCCAGTTGTCGTGGCCGCTGTCTCGCCGATCGCCCGGGCGCGGCCGCATCCGCACGAGATGCCAGCGGCCATGCAGCTTTCTGCCATGCAGGGTAAATTCGAGATGACCCTTGGCGTAACCCTTGCCCGGATCACCTTCGGGCGACCAGGTGCCGCGATCCCAGATCATCACCGTTCCGCCGCCGTATTCACCCTCCGGAATGGTGCCTTCGAAAGCGTTGTATTCGATCGGATGATCCTCGACGTGAACGGCAAGACGCTTGTCGTTGGGATCGAGGCTCGGTCCGCGGGTCACCGCCCAGCTCTTCATCACGCCGTCGAGTTCGAGCCGCAGATCATAGTGCAGCCGCGTCGCATCGTGCTTTTGGATCACATAGCGAAAGCCGCCGGCGCGATCGACCCGCCCCCGCGGCTCGGAGGTAACATTAAACTTCCGCTTTTTTCGGTAAGTTTCGAGCCCCACGGTGCAACTCGTTAGCTATCTGCCGGTTGATACCACCAGAAGTAATCGCCCCATTTCGGTCACATGGCCCCGGCACACCCGCCCGCCCCATAGCCGTATCGTCGCATAACCGTCGTGGGGCCCTGGTTAAGGCACGGAATTGAACCTATCTGGCTTCAAACTCCGTCTTTAGGGCGGAACGCAAGGCGGGTCACCGGGCTTGAAGATAAGGCATTGGAGGGCTTGACAGTTCCCTTAACGACGTTGCCGGGCTCCCGCCGAGTAAATTGCGTTCCCGGCCCATAATAGTGTAAGGACCCTGGCTAAGGGACGCTAAAATCCGCGTATTCCATCCGTGGGCCCGGGACCGGGGACCCCTACAATCGGCATTAGGCCGAAACAACACATTCATTCGAAAGCTAAGGAGCGTAGCGTGACGGTTTTGTCCAAGACCCCATTGCTCGACCAGATTAAAACCCCCGACGACCTCAGGCGCCTCGAAGCCGGTCAGCTGCAGCAGGTCGCCGATGAATTGCGCCGTGAGACAGTCGACGCAGTTGCGGTGACCGGCGGCCACCTCGGCGCGGGTCTCGGCGTGATCGAGCTCACTGTCGCGTTGCATTATGTTTTCGACACGCCCGCCGACCGGCTCATCTGGGACGTCGGCCATCAGGCGTATCCGCACAAGATCCTGACCGGACGCCGCGACCGCATTCGCACGCTGCGCCAGGGCAACGGCCTCTCCGGCTTCACCAAGCGCGCCGAGAGCGAATACGATCCGTTCGGTGCCGCGCATTCGTCGACGTCGATTTCCGCCGGCCTCGGCATGGCGGTCGCACGCGACCTCCAGGGCAAGCAGAACAATGTCATCGCCGTCATCGGCGACGGCGCGATGTCTGCCGGCATGGCCTACGAGGCCATGAACAATGCCGGCGCGATGAACTCGCGCCTGATCGTGATCCTCAACGACAACGATATGTCGATTGCGCCGCCGGTCGGCGCGCTGTCGGCCTATCTGGCGCGCCGCGTCTCGGGACGCGGCTATCACCGCCTGCGCAAGCTCGTGCACCAGGTTGCCAAGCGCATGCCGACCAAGATGCTCGAGCAGCGGGCGCTGGCGGTCGAGGAATATGCGCGCGGCCTAGTCACCGGCGGCACGCTGTTCGATGAGCTCGGCTTCTTCTATGTCGGCCCGATCGACGGCCACAACATCGATCACCTGTTGCCGGTGCTGCAGAACGTGCGCGACGCCAAGAACGGTCCGTTCCTGGTTCACGTCGTCACGCAGAAGGGCAAGGGCTATAAGCCGGCGGAGAATTCCGCCGACAAATATCACGGCGTCGTCAAATTCGACGTCGCCACCGGCGCACAGCAGAAATCGAAATCGAGCGCCCCGGCCTATACGAAAGTATTTGCCGAGAGCCTGATCAAGGAAGCGCGCAAGGACGACAAGATCGTCGCCATCACGGCGGCCATGCCGTCCGGTACCGGGATTGATCTGTTCCAGAAGGAATTCCCGAACCGCACCTTCGATGTCGGCATTGCCGAGCAGCACGGCGTCACTTTCGCCGCGGGTCTCGCGACCGAAGGCTACAAGCCCTTTGCGACGATCTATTCGACCTTCCTGCAGCGCGCCTATGACCAGGTCGTGCATGACGTCGCTATCCAGAAGCTGCCGGTGCGCTTTGCGCTCGACCGCGCCGGCCTCGTCGGCGCCGACGGCCCGACCCATGCCGGTTCGTTCGACGTCGCTTATCTCGGCTGCCTGCCCAATTTCGTGGTGATGGCGGCAGCCGACGAAGCCGAACTCGTCCACATGGTGGCGACCGCGGTGGCGATCGACGATCGCCCGTCGGCGATTCGCTATCCGCGCGGCGAAGGTCTCGGCGTGCCGATGCCTGAGGAAGGCAAGCCGCTGGAGATCGGCAAGGGCCGTATCCTGCGCGAAGGCACCAAGGTGGCGCTGTTCTCGTTCGGCACGCGTCTCGGGGAATGCCTCAAGGCGGCCGACGAACTCGCGACTTACGGCCTCTCGACCACCGTGGCCGACGCGCGCTTCGCCAAGCCGCTCGACGTCGACCTGCTGCTGCGGCTCGCCCGCGAACACGAAGTGCTGCTCACCATCGAGGAAGGCTCGATCGGCGGCTTCGGCAGCTATGTGATGCAGACGCTCGCCGAGCACGGCGTGCTCGATCGCGGCCTGAAGGTCCGCTCGATGATCCTGCCGGATACCTTCATCGACCAGGACTCGCCGAACGCCATGTATGCCAAAGCCGGTCTCGATACCAAAGGCATCGTCGCCAAGGCGTTCGAGGCGCTCGGCCAGAACATGCGCGGTGAAGTGGTGAAGCTCGCCTAAAGGCGGCCAAATAACGGTCTTCAATCGTCATGCCCGGCCCCGTGCCGGGCATGTGCGTTTTGGAGCCCGCTCCGCAAACGCCGTCACGACAATTGTCGTATAATCGCGCCATGACCCATCGCGAACGCGCCGATCGTCTGCTGGTCGCGCGCGGCCTGTTCGAGAGCCGCGCCCGCGCTCAGGCCGCGATCGCCGCGGGGCTCGTGACGGCCGATGGCGTTCCGGTGCGCAAAGCTTCCGACGAGATTTCACCGGACGCCGTCATCGCCGCCACACCCGAACATCCCTATGTCTCGCGCGGCGGCGTCAAGCTTGCAGCCGCCTTCGATGCGTTCTCGCTCGACATCAAGGGCCGCATCTGCCTCGACGTCGGCGCTTCGACCGGAGGCTTCACCGAGGTGCTGCTGGCGCGCGGAGCACGCCGCGTTTACGCGGTCGACGTCGGCTCCGCTCAGCTTCACCCGCGCCTGCGCAGGCATGACGACGTCCTATCCATCGAGCAAACCGACATCCGCGACCTCGATCCGGTCCGCCTGCCCGCGCCGCCCGACTTTGCGACGATCGATGTCAGCTTCATCTCGCTCAAGCTCGTATTGCCGGCGATCGGCGAACTTCTCACGCCCCGCGCGCAATTTCTGGCGCTGATCAAGCCGCAATTCGAGGCCGAACGCAGACACAGCAAGAAGGGCATCATCCGCGACGAGAGCGTTCATAAAATGATCTGCGAAGATATCGGCGCCTTCGTCGCCTCGCTCGGCTGGCAGGTCGGCGGCGTTGCGCCTTCACCCATCCTCGGCGGCGACGGCAACCGCGAGTTCTTCATCGAGGCGGAGCGTGGTTGAGCATCTGGTGATCGACCGGATCGGCCATCGCGGCGACGGCGTGGTCGACGGCGCCGACGAGCCGATCTTTGTTCCCGGCGCCTTGCCGGGCGAGACCGTGGAAGTCGACACGGTGCCTGGTCATCCCGACCGCCGCCAGCTTTTGCGTGTCGAAACCGCAAGCCCGCAGCGCATCGCGCCGATCTGCCCGCATTTCGGCGTGTGCGGCGGCTGCGCCATGCAGCACTGGGAGACATCCGCCTATCGGACATGGAAACGCAGCCTTGTTGTCGAAGCGTTGCGCCAGGCCGGCATCGACGCCCCGGTCGCCGACCTGATCGATGCGCACGGCGACGGCCGCCGCCGCGCCGTCTTTCATGCCCGCCGGGGCACGCATGACGTGCTCGAAGTCGGCTTCGCGGCGGCGCGGGCGCATCATGTCGTCCCGATCGACCGCTGCCCGATTCTGGCCAAGGGTCTCGACGGTGCGCTCAAGGCGGCATGGGCCATTGCTGAAACGCTCAGCCCGCTGCGCAAGCCGCTCGATATTCATGCCACGGCAACCGACGTCGGCCTCGACATCGACGTGCGCGGTTCGGGTCCCTTGACCGCGACGGCGACGGCGACGCTGGCCCGCCTCGCCGCCGCCCACAATCTGGCCCGGCTCACGCGGCACGGCGAGCTTGTCGCGCAGGCGCGCGCGCCGGCCATTCGCGTCGGATCGGCGACCGTGCTTCTACCGCCCGCTGCTTTTTTGCAGGCCACAGCCGAAGGGGAAAGCGTGCTGGCGCGGCTCGTTTCGGAAATCTGCACCACGGCAAAGCCGAAGCAAGGCGTCGCGGACCTGTTCGCCGGCATCGGCCCTTTCGCGCTGCGGTTCGCCGCGCAGGCGCGCGTCGCCGCCTGCGATGATGACGAAGCGGCGCTTACCGCACTGTCGCGCGCGAGCAACGTATCGGGTCTGAAGCCCGTCGCCATCGTACGGCGCGATCTGTTCAAGAATCCGCTTCTCGCCGCCGAGCTCAACCGCTTCGACGCGGTCGTGTTCGATCCGCCACGCCAAGGTGCCCAGGCGCAGTCACGCGAGATTGCGGCAAGCGGCGTGCCTGTCGTCGCCGCAGTGTCATGCAATCCCGGGACATTCGCGCGCGACGCGCGCATTCTGCTCGACGGCGGCTATCGGCTCGCCGGCGTCACGCCGGTGGACCAATTCCGCTATTCCGCCCATGTGGAGATTGTGGCGCGGCTCGAAAAATAGCGTCCCGGCCGGATATTTGCGCTTCCCACGGCCTCGCCGATATTGCGAAAGCCGCCGCGCGCCAGCAAACGACACAGCCCGTCATTGATCTGACGGACCAGGCCAGGTCCGCGATAAACCATCGCGGTATAAAGCTGGACCAGCGACGCACCGAGCGTGATGATCTCATAAGCGTCTTCCGCGCTGCTGATTCCGCCGGTCCCGATCAGCACATGCCGCTTGCGATCGATGCGCCGATACCAAGCCCCGATCGCCGCGTTGGTCGGGCGCCGCAGCGACGGACCGGTGATTCCGCCCCGCATGCGGTCGAGCGCTGCCGCCGGGGTGCGCAGCGTGGCATACGGATCCGGGTTGGGAATGTTCAGAATGAATCCCTTCACAAAGGCGTAGCCGTCAACCGCCTGGAGGATCGGATCGATGGCACGCGGATCCTGCAGATCGCCGGCCGGCTTGAGCTTGAGGAAGACCGGCGGCAACCGCGTGCTTCGTCCGATGCATTGGAGGAGGCGTCCAAGCTCCTCCGGCTCATCGAAAAGCCCGCCGGGGCCATGCGGCATGTTCGGACAGCTCAGATTGAGCACGATGTAGTCGGCGATACCGGCGAAACGTGTGAGCGCAAGCGCAAGCTCCACGGCCGCCTGTTCCGCGGTCACAAGCTGACCGGTATTTGTCTCAACGAGATTGATGCCGACCGGCACCGTTGGCCGGCTCTTTTCCAGTCGAGCGGCCACCACCGCCGCACCATCGTTCGGGCAGCCGTAATAGACGCGCAAACCTTCATCAGCCGGCAATCGCCAAATACGCGGCCGAGCGCGGTTCCCGCCCGACGGCCGTTCGGACACGGAACCGATTTCGACAAAACCAAACCCCAGCCGCGACACGATGTCGACGGCAGTTCCGTTCTTGTCGAAGCCGGCCGCGAGACCCAGCGGGCTATCGAATTTCAGCCCTGCGACAATCGTCTCAAGTCGGCCGTCGCGGACCGCAAACTGCCGCTCCAGCATTTTCAGGACGCATTTGCTGCGCGACAGCGTCCGGCAGAACGCCATCGTCGCGCGATGACTCCATTCCGCGTCGCAGGCAAAGAGGAGCGGACGAACGGCAGCGCGATAAAGTTCCATACCGACTTCCCGCCGGGACCGTGAGGCGGGCGGTGTGCCGCCCGCCGCCGCCGCTTTACGCGGCCAGCCGCGTCTCTTTCAAGTCGATCACCGGAAGGTTGAGCGCCTTGAGCAAGCGATAAAGCGTGTCGATCTCCGCCTGTTTCGGCTGCGGCATGGGCGCGCGCATGAACGGGCTTGGGATCAGGCCGCGCAGCCAAGTTGCGGTCTTATAGCGAATGTGCAGGCGGCCCATGTCGGCCACATAGTCGTGCAATTGGTGCAGGCCACCGTTCCAGATTTTGGTTGCGCGATCGACGTCCTTGGCATCCCAGGCGTCGAGATGATCGAGCATCGGCTCGAGCGCGAAATTCCAGAACCCGCTCAGCGTGCCGTCGAACAGACCCGTGGCCTTGTATTCATGGAAACGCGAAGCCAAGGCGCCCATCACGGCGACATGGCGATCCAGCGAGCGCAGTCCGTTGGCAATGATCTTAAAGCCGTCGTACATATAGGTCATCTTCCAGCCGACGACGTTCGGCACTTCGCGGCAGATGCGCATTGTGGCGCCGAGCGGGAGGCCCGGATTGAACGGGGGCTTCGCGCCTCCCACAGGATGCGTCACGATCGGCAGATCGACCGCGCGATCCTGCGCCTTGATCTGGTCGAGCCAGATCTCCGGATATTCGTCGGCGTCCCAACACGACGTGACATCCTGCGCGCCGCCGGGCGGCGTAACAAAAATTCCATCCACCCCGAGCGCCTTGGCGTCTTTCGCCGTCTCCACCGTTTCATCGGTAGTGATGGCCCAGGTGCCGGCAATGATCGGAACCTTGCCGTGCGCTTCTTCCATGGCGATTTCGAGCACCCGGCGCTTTTCCTGGCGTGTCAGATAGAAAATCTCACCAGCTTCCGGATTGACGCACAAACCACCCTCGCGAACGAAACGCGGATCTTTCAAGAAATATCGTAGAAATCGCCGATAGGCCTGCTCGTCGATTTTGAACTGGCCGTCATAGGGCAACAGGACGGCCACGTAACGATGATCTCCAACGCCTTTCATATCTCTCTCCTTGCTGAACCGATTGCCTCGAAGCGCGCGGTTCCGAGGCCATGCCGTCGTTGAACGAGCCGATCGCCAACCGATCAGCGCGAAATCTCTTCCAGGACCTTGCCTTTGGTTTCGATGGCAAACAGAAAGACGATCAGCGCTCCGGCGAGACCGGCGACCGCGAAGAACAGAAACACGCTGCCGAGGCCCGCGCTGCCGAGGATGAAGCCGACGATGGCCGGGCCGACGATTGAGGCAATGCGCAGCCAAGCGCTCGCCGTGCCGCTGCCAAGGGCGCGCATCCGGGTGGGATAAATTTCCGGCATGTAAACGTAAATGCCGGCCAGCAAGATCGAGATGAAGAACAGGCTGACGGAGGCGAGCGCGACCATCGCCTCGATCGGCACCTGGCCGTCCCGGCTAATCCACCACACCGAGAGCAGCGGCAGCGCGGCTCCGACGAACGCGGTGATATAGCTCGGCCGCCGGCCAAAGCGATCGATCAATAGCGCACCGAACAGCGAACCGAAAAGGCCGACGAAGTAGCTGATGAAGCTGTAGCGCAGGTTCTGGTCGAGCGGCAGATGATAGACCGTGCGGTAGATCGTCGGCAGCCATGCCAACAGGCCGTAGCCGACGATCGATGTCGTAAACGCCATGGCCCAAGCCGTGAGCGTACGGCCCAGATAGGCGCTGCCGAACAGTTCGAGCCATCCGGCCTGTTGCTTGACGATTTTCGGAATGTTCATCGGCAACGGCGGCAAGGCCACGCCGCCTGCTGAAGCTTTGTCCTCAATGCGCTGGAGCGTCGTGTCGGCCTCATCGAGCCGGCCGTGGCTCGCCAGCCAGCGCGGTGATTCGGGAACGAGACGCCGCAGCCAGATCGCCAGGATCGCCGGGATCGCGCCGATGATGAACATCCTATTCCAGCCGAGATGCGGAACGACCCATATCGAGACCAGGGCGGTGGCCATCACGCCAAAGGCAAAGATCGATTGAAACAGCGCCACCATGCGTCCGCGCATGTCGTGTCGCGTCAGTTCGTTCATATAGGTCGCGGCGATCGGGACTTCGGCACCGAGACCCAGGCCCTGGACGAAGCGAAACCAGAACAGCGACTGGTAATTCCACGCCAGCGCGCAAGCGATACTGAGGAGACCGATAACGACGATCGTCCAGCACAGCACGCGCTGGCGGCCGTAGCTCTCCGCCAGCCGGCTGAAGCCGACAGCGCCGAGCAGTTGTCCGACATAGCCGATCGAAATCAGCGCACCGATCTCCCCCGGGCTGATGTGCCAGAGGCCGATCAGCACCGGCAGAACGAAGGCGATCGAGATGGCGTCGAAGGCATCGAAAAAGCCGGCGGTGCCGACGATGAGCATGATCCGCCGGTACCAGCCGCCGACCGGCAGGCGTTCAATCCGCGCCGAAATGGCTTCTTCGGAAACAGGTACCGCTGAAATGGCTAGCTGGGACATTTCGCTTCCTCCGCCCTTTGGCCCCGCGGTCTTGCCGCGATTGCTACGGCCGCGTTCCACGGCCTCTTTATTTGTATACTATAAAAATACATATTGGCGCCGCTGTCAAATCCGCATTGACGCGGGGTGTGCGCTGCTTCAGGCATGGCTCATGAAGAAAACAGTGCGTCCCAAGGCGCGAGGACCAAAACCGTCCGCATCGAACAAAGGCGGCGGACAGCTGACCGGCGCGCAACGCGTCTACGCGGCGCTGCGGCATGCGATCATCGTGCTGCAGGTCGAGCCCGGCGCGCCGCTCGAAGAGGAGCGCCTTTGCCAGCAGTACAGTGTTTCGCGCACGCCGCTGCGCGAGGCGCTGATTCGTCTGGCGTCCGAAGGGCTCGTCGAACTCGAACCAAACCGCGGCGCCAAAGTCGCGGCCTTACAATTCGTCGACGTCCTCGATCACTATGAGGCCATGGACGTGTTCCAGCCGGTGATCTGGCACTTCGCCGCCGTCCGCCGGACCAACGCCGATCTCGACCACATCAAAAAGTGTCTCGAGGCGTTTCGAGCCGCGATCATGCGCGAGGACGCCGAGGCGATCGTCCAGAGCAATTATGAGATTCATGCGGCGATTGCAGCGGCCTGCCACAACCGCAGCCTCGAGAAAGCCGCACGACAAATGCTTGTGGACAAGCTTCGCGTGGCGCAGCACGCGGTTCACGATCTGGAACAGCAGCGCGACCATAACCTCGCCGTGCGCTTCACCGGTGCGCTGCGGATCCTCGAACAGGCGGTAGAGGTCATCGGCAAAAGCGATGCGAAAGGCGCGCAGGACCTGGCGCGCCGTTACAATGCGCATGTCCGAAAACAGATCACGGATATTCTTTCGGCGAGTCTGGCCTCCGATATCGATCTCTCGCTTCGCTGAGGCCGAACGGCGCTTATCGCTCCCCGCCCATCTCTTTGGCGATCGCCTGTGCCGTCCGCCGCAGAGCCTCCCGAAAATCGGCGTCGCGATCGAGCGTGAACCGCGCCGTCGGCACCGCCAAATTGATCGCGCCGTAGAAATTCCGCTCGTCGCGCACGGCCGTTGCGATTGCGGTGATCCCCAACGTGAACTCTTCGCGCGAATAGGCAAAGCCCGTCGCCTTGACCTCCGCGATCTCCTTCTTCAGACGGTTCTTGGATCGCACCGTGTGCGGCGTCACGGGCGCGAATGCGACGCGCGCCAGATATTCGCTGAGTTCTTCCGGGCGAAGCTCCGCCAGCACGATCTTGCCCGCGGAGACGGCATAGAGCGGTGCGTTCATGCCGACCTTCATCGTGTAGGACAGGGCCTGCGTGCTGATGGCGGACGCGAGCACTTCGACGCGATCCGCGACGTGGACGTAGAAGCCGCACGTCTCGCTGGCCTCTGTGCTCAGCTGCCGCAGGAACGGCGTCACCCGATCACCCAGCGACGGCTTTCGTACCCTTCTTGCGAGATTAACGACCTCCGTTCCGAGCCGGTAACGCTCGGTCTGCGGATCGCGTTCGAGGAAATTTCGCGACAACAAATTTGTGAGCAGATGAAACAGGCTGCTGCGCGGAATACCGAGGTTTCCCAATAGCTGCGAAAACGACGGCGGCTCGGGACAGCCGGCGACATATTCGAGAATGTCGAGGCCGCGATCGAGCGACTTGACAGCCGAGGTCGAGCTTAGTTTCATATGATAGATCGGTTCAATATGCTGAACTTGATATCGAACCCGACGCGCCTTGGCAAGCGGCCTGGGCGCGGCTGCGCCCTCACCGGGCCAAACCGAAACATCGCGAGCAGCACGATTGGCCGAGGCCCCTCCAAGCAAATGCACGGTGCTGATTGTCGGCGGCGGTCCGTGCGGGCTGATGCTGGCCAATGAGCTGGGCCGGCGCGGCGTCAGCGCGGCTCTGGTCGATCAGAAGCCGACGACGGCCTTTAACCCCCAAGCCAATGCGACACAGGCGCGGACCATGGAGCACTTTCGGCGCCTCGGCTTTGCGCACGAAATCCGATCGCTCGGCCTGCCCGCAGATTTTCCGACTGACATCGCCTATTTCACGCGCTACGCCGGCCACGAATTGGCCCGCTTTCGCTTGCCGTCGGCCGGCCAGGCGGTCGAGCGGATAAAGCAGCTGTCCGGCTCATGGAGCGCGGCGGAATTGCCGCATCGCGTCTCGCAAAAGTTTGTCGAACAGGTGCTGCGCCGGCAAGCAGAGAAGCTTCGGGGCATTTCAATCAGCTATGGTTGGCGTCTTGTTCGCTTCTCCGACGACGCGCGCGGAATTCACGCACTGGTCGAGCGGGTTGATGACGGGCGAACGGCGACCATGGAGGCATCCTATCTCGTCGGTGCCGATGGCCCGCGAAGCACGGTCCGGCAGGCGCTCGGAATCGGATATCTCGGCGATCAGGAGATCGTGCGCGACTTTTTCGGCGGCCGGATGCACGCGATCTATCTGCGCGCGCCGGATTTCTATCGGGTCGTGCCCCATTCTCCCGCCTGGATGAACGTGACGTTCAATCGCGAGCGCCGGGCCTTCATGGCGGCCGTCGATGGCAAGGCTGAATTCGCGTTCCACACCCAATTGCGACCGCACGAAAACGAGGACGAAATCACGGAAGATCGCGCCGCTGCCATGTTTCGCGCAGCGGTCGGCGCACCGATCGATCTCGAAATCCTGTCGCGCGGAACGTGGACCGCAGGCTTCGCGCTCGTCGCCGAACGGTTTCAGCGCGGACGCGTGTTTCTCGCCGGCGATGCCGCCCATCTGTTCACGCCGACGGGCGGGCTTGGCTACAATACCGCTGTCGAAGATGCCGTTAATCTCGGCTGGAAGCTTGCCAGCGTGGTTCGCGGCGAAGCCCGTGCTGGCTTGCTCGACAGCTATGAAGCGGAGCGCCGGCCGAACGCCATCCGCAATACCGGTTTTGCAAAAAAATTTGCCGATTCGATCGGCAATTTCCTGCCGGCACCCGAGATCGAAGATGACACGGCCGAGGGTGAGCAGGCTCGCCACGCGGCCGGTGAATATCTCGCGCTTCATGGACGGAGCGAATTCAACATCCCCGGCATCACATTCGGCGGACGTTATGATGGATCGCCCATCATATGCGATGACGGCACCGCACCACCGCCTGACGAAGCCAACGTCTACGTCGCCAGCGCGAAGCCGGGCGGCCGCGCGCCGCATCTCTGGCTCGCCGACGGCAGCTCGCTCTACGACAGCTTCAGTTTTGAATGGACGCTGTTGCGGTTCCGCGGCGGAGCCGACGCTGACGGCCTCGTCGCCGCGGCCGCCAGAACCGGTACCACGCTTGAACTTCTGGATATTTCCGCAGATGGCGCTCGCGACCTTTACGGGGCCGACCTGGTCTTGGTGCGACCCGATCAGATCGTGGCTTGGCGAGCGGACAGTGCGCCGGACCCGGAAGCCATTGTCAGCCGGGCGCTCGGCTTCTGTAGCACCGCGTCGACGAAATTCGCGACCGGTTGAGCAAACAACGATCAGATCAAGATGGCGATGACGGCCCGAGTGCAATCAAGCCACGACAAGATCGCGGTGAGTGTGGGGAGGAAAAAATGTCGGACGTATTCCCAAAAGAGCGGATGCTGAAAAGAAAAGCTCTTCTCGATTCCGTAGACAAAATCGCTCCGGTGCTGCGGGCCTCCGGGCCCCAAAGCGAAGAACTCGGCACTCTGGCGCCCGAGGCGGTCGCGGCGTTGCGGGACGCCGGCATATTCAAGCTGAAGCTTTGCGCGGAGATGGGCGGCGCCGAGGCCGATCCCGTGACCGAGATGATGGTGCTGGAGCAGCTTGCCTATCACGATCTCACCAGCGGCTGGTGCACGATGGTCGGCGCGACGGCCGTCGCATCGCTCGGGACCTTCCTGCCGCAATCCGGCCTCGACAAGGTCTTTGCCAAGGGCCGCGTACCGACGGCGGCCATATCCTTTTTCCCCGCGGGACGCGCGGTGCGCGACGGCAGCGGATTTCGCGTGCGCGGCCGCTGGCGGTTCAATAGCGGCATTCGGCATGCGGAATGGGTGCTGGGCGGGACAGTCGTCGAAGGAACGGAAGCCGAAAACGCCGGCCGTCCGATCGTGATGTTCTCGGCCTTCCCCATCAAGGACGTCATCATCCACGACAACTGGGGCGGCGTCGTTGGCCTGCGCGGCACCGGCTCGTGTGATTTTTCGGTCGAAGATTACGAACTGCCGCCGGATCAGACTTTCGTGTGGGATCTTCTGGCGCCCAAGCCGCGCCGCGGCGGCCCGTCGTATCTGTTTCCGCCGTTCAGCTACGTCGCCAAAGAGCACGGCAGTGTCGCCGTCGGCGCCGCTCGGCGCGCGCTTGACGAGCTTATCGCCATTGCGACGACGACCCGCGGCAAGTTCCGCTCGTCGCGGCTCGACGAGCGCCAGGTGGTGCATCGCTTCATCGCCGAGGCCGACCTGAAATTGCGGGCGGTGCGCGCATTGATGCATGAGCGCTATGATCGTCTGTACGACAGCGTGAACGGCGGGACGCTGCCGGACGGTGCGGCCATTGCCGACGTACGGGCGATTTGCGTCTATGCGACCGATATTGCCGTCGAGACGGCTACCATGTGCTACCACTTTGCCGGCAATACCGGCCTGCATCACCCCCATGTCATCGGCCGCTTGCTGCGCGACCTCAACACCGCGGGCATCCACCAGGTGATGAGCGATACGGCCTACGAGAACCACGGTAAATTCTGCCTGGGTTTGCCGGCCGATCCGTTGGCGTGATAGATGCCTTCTGCTGCGGCATCTGGGCAGGAACGGCAGCCTGCCGGAACGCATTTTCAGGGCTTCCGATCTCAAGACACTCAAGCGCCTCCAACAAAGGATCTCGATTTATGGCTAGCGTCCTGTTTTCTCCGATCACGCTGCGCGGTCTGACGCTTCCCAACCGCGTCGTGGTGTCGCCGATGTGCCAGTACAATTCCGACAACGGCTCGGCCAACGACTGGCACCTCATGCATCTGGGCAATATGTCGCTCGGCTGCGGCGGCCTCGTGATGTGCGAGATGACCGATGTCAATCCGCAGGGCCGCATCACGCCGAGATGCGCCGGCATGTGGTCGGACGACAATGAAAAGGCGCTCAAGCGGGTGCACGATTTCTGCCGCCAATACGGCGTCGCCAAGCTCGGCGTACAGCTCGCCCATGCCGGCCGCAAGGGCCCGACTGCGCCGCCGGCCGCGGGCGGCAAGCCGATCCTCACCAAGGAGGAAGGCGGCTGGACGCCGGAGGCGCCGTCGGCCATTCCCTACGACACCGGCTGGCCGGTGCCGCATGCGATGACCAAAGAGGACATCAAGCGCTGCATCGGCGAATTTGCCGCCGCCGCCAAGCGCGTCGACCGCATCGGCTATGACGTGATCGAGTTGCACGGTGCCCACGGCTATCTGGCGCACCAATTCCTTTCCCCGCTCTCCAACCAGCGCACCGACGAGTACGGCGGCTCGACCGAGAACCGCATGCGCTTTGCCGTCGAAATGTACGAAGCGGTGCGTGCTGTGTGGCCGGAGCAAAAGCCGCTCGGCATGCGCGTCTCCGCTACCGACTGGGTCGAGGGCGGCTGGACGCCGGAAGAAACCGTGCTGCTGGCGAAAGAACTCAAGAAGCGCGGCCTGGATTACATGGACGTCTCGACCGGCGGGCTCGACCCGCGGCAGAAGATTCCGCTTTCGGCCGGCTATCAGGTGCCGTTCGCCGAGAAGGTGAAGAAGGAAACCGGTATCACCACGATGAGCGTCGGGCTGATCGCCGGCTACCAGCAGGCCGAGGATATCGTCGCCTCGGGCAAGGCCGACCTGATCTGCATCGCGCGCGGGGCGATCTACGATCCACGCTGGGCCTGGCACGCCGCCGAAGAGCTCGGCGCCGAGACGCCCTATGCGCCGAAGACCATGGCCGGACATCCGAAGCTGCGGCCGCAACTGTTTCCCAAACGCGCGGCGCAGGCTTAGCTGGGCGCGATCTTCAGCACCGCCTCGTCAAGCACGCGGAACGGCGCCTCGGCCGTTTCCTGCCGCATCAGGATGAGCCGGTCGACGGCGATCAAGGGTTCGACTTTCATCACGCGAAAGCCGTCATGCAGCACGTCAAGGATCGCCCTCTTGCGGTGCGGCGCCACCGCACCGGTCAGCGTCATGTGAAAACGGAACTCGGAGAAGACGAACGGATAGCCCCAGCGATCGAGATTCTGGATCTGGCTCCGGCTTAATCTGGAGGCGAGACGGCGGGCGCGCTCTTTCGGCGACATCGGCGCGCGATAGGCGTCGAACAGCGTCGTGCAGGACGCGGCCAGCTCGTTGAGCGACGCTTCAAGTTCCCGTGGCACAACGGCGATAAAGTCCTCGAGTTCGCGCAGCGTCGGCACAAAGCTGTGCAGCGGATGGCCGAGACCGGCAAAATTCCGTAGCGCAGTGACGAGCTGATGTTCGGTGCAGGCCGGCGCCAGAAAGAACGGCGCCTTCAACGTGGCATGAAATCCGTAGCGCCGCGGCGTTGCCGTGAGCTCGTTCCAGTTCACCGCGCCGCCGCCGAATTTGTCCGGGAAAGGGACATTGTTGCCGGTATAGGCATCGTAGCCGAGAATGGAACTGCCGCAGCGATAAAGTTGCGACGATGGCGGCGGCACGAAATAGATCGCGTAGCGCGGTCCGTTGTCTTCTGGGGTTTGTGCCAAGGAATCTCCCGATGCAGCCGTCAAAGCGAGCGGCGCCGGGCGCCGACCGCCATGGTCGCGTTTGCACTATGATTGTTCGATGACAGTCGGGTGACGCAGACAGGTGACGGATCAGGTCGCAATGCAGGTGCCTCGCGGGCGGGAAGTTGCCCCGGATTCGCGCAATGCAATCCGGCTACATAATATACAAGCGATCCGGCAGTTCGTCGGATGAGCCGTCCGGCGGCGCGTGACGCGCCAGGACCTCGCCGCAACGCGCGATCGCAGCGGTAAATCCAGCGGCAACCTCGTTGGCGCGCATATGCTCGGTCAGCACGTCGATGGCGGCCTGCCATTCGCCCGCGGGCACTTTGGCCGCAATCCCCTCATCGGCGACGATCCGGGCGTAGTGCTCGGCAAGCGACACGAAGATCAGAACGCCGGCGCGGTTTTTGGTGTGGCTGATGCCGCGGATGACGAATTGCTCGATCGCGGCGCGATGGGCGCGCGCCCGCTGCAATGCCCGAGGCACCAGCAGAAGCCGCAGCGGCATCCATGAAAAAACCAAGCCGGCGACGATGAAGACCACGAGTTGCAACAGGAAGATGCGCTGCACGCTCAACTGGGTGAAGTCGATGAGCGGCCACGGTGCGAACAGCGCCAGTACCGTCGCCCAAAGAATGGGGACGTGCACATAGCCCGATGACGCACGCGCCAGCACGCAGACGATCTGGCCGGAGGTTTTTTTCTCCACATCGTGGATCGCTGCCGCCACGGCTTCGTAATCGTCTTTACCGAACCGCATCACCAGCTCCCCGATGCGCCGCCGCCGCCGAACGAGCCGCCGCCGCCGCTAAACCCTCCCCCGAAGCCGCCGCCGCCAAAACCGCCGCCGCTCCCGCCGCCCCAGCCCGGACCGCCATAGGGAATGAAGATCGGGCCGCCGCGGCGCCGCGGAGTGCCGGGCCCGGGAGGGCCGCTGCCGCCGGCATTGTGGATCAGGTACCAGCAGACAAAGACGATCAGGAAAAAGAACAGGATCGGGAACAGCTGGTTGAAATCGGCGGCGGGATCTTCCTTGCGGACATCGACCTTGCGCTGCCAGTCCGAGGTATCGCCGCTGAGAACACTGATGATCCCGTCGACACCGCGATTGATGCCGCCGGAGAAATCGCCAGCCTTGAATCGCGGAACTATGGCGCTTGAGATGATCACCGACGACAGCGCGTCGGTCAGCGTGCCTTCGAGCCCGTAGCCGACCTCGATGCGCACCTTGTGCTCATTCGGCGCGATCAAGAGCAGCACGCCGTTGTTCTTCTGCGCCTGGCCGAGCTTCCAATGGCGCGCCAGCTCATTGGCGTAAGTCTCGATATCGCTGCCTTGCAGCGATTTCACCGTGGCGACGACAAGCTGAATGCTGGATTTGTCTTCGAGATCTTTCAGCTTCGTCTCGATCTCGCTGCGGCTCTGCGGCGTCATGATATTGGCCTGATCCACCACCCGGCCGGTCAAGGGCGGAAAATCGAGCGCGAAGGCCAAACCCGCGAAACAGAGAAGCAGCGTCGCGGCGAGGCCTGCCGCCATTCCGGACCGCGCAAAAGGACCCGCGCGAAGCGCAGCCCGATGACAGGCTGCATGCGAACCCGGAATCCGTGACCGCAGACGCCTGGGATTTACGATGCCTGAGGTCACGCTCTTTGACCTGTAGTTATGGACTCCGGCTCGCCGCTTCGCAGCTTCCGGAATGACGAAGCGTCAGAACTTCACTTGTGGAGGCTTTTCGGAGCCTTCGGTCGCAGTGAACTCCGCCATCGGCTGCTCGCCGGAGAACACGGTCTTGGCCCAAAGCACCGTCGGGAAGGTGCGCAGCGCCAGATTATAGGCGCGCACGGCATCGATATAATCCCGCCGCGCCACGGCAATGCGGTTCTCGGTGCCCTCGAGCTGCGATTGCAGCGCCAGGAAGTTGGCGTTGGATTTCAGATCCGGATAGTTTTCGGTCACCGCCAACAGCCGCCCCAGCACCCCGGTCAACTGGTTCTGCGCGTCCTGAAACGCCTTCATCTTCGCCGGATCGGTGAGGTCGGAAGCATCGAGCTTGATCTGCGTGGCCTTGGCGCGGGCTTCGACCACCGCGGTAAGCACGCTTTTTTCCTGTGCGGCGTAGCCCTGCACGGTCGCGACCAGATTGGGAATGAGATCGGCGCGGCGCTGATACTGGTTCTGCACGTCGGCCCAGCGCGCCTTGGCCGTCTCCTGCAGAGTGGGGATCGTATTGTAGCCGCACGCCGAAAGCGTCAGCCCCAAGCCGATGACCGTCAGAATCGCGCGAATATTGGTGCGAATGTTGCTGATAAAATTGGGCATGCCGCCCTCCTTATTGCATTTGACGCACAAACGCAGCGAACAGTTCAACCGTCGATCGGCTCGGTCCCCGTTATTTCGATGCCGAAGCCGGAAAGCCCGACATAAGTCATGCCGCGCGAGGAGGTCAGCAGCCGGATCGAACTGACACCGAGTTCTTTGAGGATTTGCGCACCCAGCCCGACCTCGCGCCATTGCCGCGAGCGCGCTTCGCCGGACGCGGTCTCGTCGTTTTTCGGGATCGAGATCACCGGTACGCCCGCGGTACCGTCGCGCAACATGATCAGCACGCCCCTGCCGTCCGCGGCAAAGCGGGCCAGCGCCTGATGAATGGGCTTCGCGCCGCCGAACACGTCGGAAATGATATTGGCGCGGTGCAGCCGCGTCAGCACGTTCTTGCCGTCGCCGATGCGGCCATACACGAAGGCCATGTGATAGACCGGGTCGAACGGCGTCAGGAAAGCATAACCGGTGAGCGTTCCGATTTCCGTCTGCACCGGGAATTCCCCGGCGCGCTCGATCAGCTTGTCGCGCGACTGGCGGTACGCGATCAGCTCCGAGATCGAGATGCGCTGCAGTTTGTGCTTCTCGGCAAATATCGCAAGATCGGGGCCGCGCATGACGGTGCCGTCATCATTCATCAGTTCGGACAGCACCCCGACCGGCGGCACGCCGGCGAGCCGGCACATGTCGACGCAAGCTTCGGTATGGCCCGAGCGCATCAACACGCCGCCTTCCTTGGCGACCAGCGGAAAGACGTGACCCGGCCGTACGAAATCGGATGCGCCGGAATTGCCGTTCGCCAGGGCCCGCACGGTATTGGTGCGCTCTTCCGCTGAAATGCCGGTGGTCAGGCCGTGGCGAACATCGACGGAAACGGTGAATGCCGTGCCGAGGGGCGCGTCGTTGTGCGCGACCATCGGATCGAGATGCAGCCGCCGCGCCTCGTCCAGCGCCAGCGGCGCGCAAACAATGCCGGACGTGTGGCGAATGATGAAGGCCATCTTTTCCGGCGTGCACAGATTCGCTGCGACAAACAGGTCGCCTTCATTCTCGCGATCATCATCGTCGGCGACGATGATGATTTCACCGCGCGCGAAGGCGGCGATCGCGGTGCGAATACGTTCGTGAGCGTCCTGCATTTCTCGGTCTTTGCCCCGTGCGCGCCGTCAGCCTGTGCTCTCAGCCAGCGGGCGGCGTGGCTGGCCAGGCCGGCGTCTCACCGACCTGACCGCGCTGACGTAGATAGTGATCCGCAATCACACATGCCACCATGGCTTCGCCGATTGGCACCGCGCGGATGCCGACGCAGGGGTCGTGGCGGCCGGTGGTCGAAATATCGGTTTCGCGGCCATAGCGGTCGACGGTGCGGCGTGGATTGAGGATCGACGAGGTCGGCTTGACGGCGAAGCGCGCCACGACCGGCTGGCCGGTGGAAATGCCGCCGAGAATGCCGCCGGCATTGTTGGACAGGAACAGCAGCTTGCCGTCATTGCCCATGCGCATCTCGTCGCCGTTTTCTTCGCCGCTGAGTTCGGCCGCGCCGAAGCCGGCGCCAATCTCGACACCCTTCACCGCGTTGATGCCCATCAGCGCTCCGGCGAGATCGCCATCGAGCTTATTGTAGATCGGCGCGCCGAGCCCCGGCGGCACGCCCTCGGCGACGACTTCGATTACCGCTCCGATGGAAGAACCCTGCTTGCGTAGGCCGTCGAGGTAATCGCCGAGCTGAGATGCGAGCTTGGCGTCCGGACAGAAGAACGGGTTGTTGTCGACCTCAGCCCAGTCCCAGCGTGCGCGATCGACGCGATGCGGCCCCATCTGCACCAGCGCCGCGCGCACTTTGAGGCCGGGCGCCACTTTACGCGCCACGGCACCGGCAGCAACGCGCATCGCGGTTTCGCGCGCGGATTGCCGGCCGCCGCCGCGATAATCGCGCAAGCCGTATTTGACGTCATAAGTGAAATCGGCGTGACCGGGACGATATTTGTCCTTGATGTCGGAATAGTCCTTCGAGCGCTGATCGACATTGTCGATCAAGAGCGCAATCGGCGTTCCGGTCGTCACCTGGGCGCCGCTGCGCCCGTCGGTGAACACGCCCGAAAGAATCCTGACCTTGTCGGGCTCCTGGCGCTGCGTGGTGAAGCGCGATTGTCCCGGGCGGCGACGGTCGAGATAGGGCTGGATGTCGGATTCGTCGAGCGGAATGCGCGGCGGGCAACCGTCGATCACGCAGCCGATCGCTGGCCCGTGGCTTTCGCCAAAGGTCGTGACGCGAAACAGGTGACCGAACGTGTTGAACGACATGATGCGGCCGGTGACTTGAAAAGCTCGGCGGCTTGGTAGCCCGCGCACCCCATCCGGTCAAATGCGTGCCGCGCTGCACGCAAGACCGTTCGCAGATGCGGCAGGATTTGCGTGTTTCGTTCGCGCCCGCAAAATCCGCGCGTCGGCTTTGCCGCGATAATACGCAGAATCAGCTGCGCCGTGTGCGTGCCGTTCATGCCGCATTCATCTCGCTGAACGCCGATTAATGGCAACCTGAATATCTGTTAAGCTACGGAAAATAAAGACTTTTTTCGATTTTTCGATTGCGCTTCGGACGCCGCTGTGGCACTGTCGATTTCGGTAAGGGGGCTGAAGCCCAGGGACCAAGGTCGAAGGACCGCGATTTTAGGACCGAGATCAAGATCAACCTGACTGCACCAACCCTGCCCCAGGTTCATCACTCAAACACCGAGGAAGACCACCATGGCCAGCAAGAAGAAGAAAGCTCCGAAGAAGAAGTCGAAGTAATTGCGCCGGCCTCGTATTGGGGCCGCACAAACTTCGGTTTCGCGAGATCCTGTGATCTTGCAAGGCGGCTGGATCGAGGTCCGGCCGCTTTCGTTTTCGGCGGGCCTTCGCCGTTGCTTTCCGGGCGGTTCGCCCCCGCCGTTCAGGCGTAGCGCGCCATGACACCGTCAGCGAAAACGTAGACCACGCCTTGCGCGATCTGCGCATGCGTCGCCTCCTCTTTCGGCACCACATTGAACAGCGCCATCAGCGCGCGCACGCCGCCGCCATGGGCGGCCACAACTGTATCGCGCGTGAGCGAGGCGTACCATTCGCCGATGCGGGCGGTGAGTTCGCGATAGCTCTCGCCGCCGGGCGGCGCGAAGTCCCACTTGTCGCGCTCGCGCTCGGCGAGGAGGCCGGGCATGCGCGCCTCGACTTCCGGCAGTGTCCAGCCTTCCCAGGCGCCGTAGGCAATCTCCAGGAGCCGGTTATCGGTCGTATAAGGATGCGGCGCCAGGCCAAGCGGCTCGCGCATGATTTCCATGGTCTCGCGCGCCCGTTGCAGCGGGCTCGCCACATAGAAAAAGTCCGCCGGGTTGCGGGTGTCGCGGGCAAACAGGTCGCGCAGCAATTCGCCGGAATCCTTGGCCTGCGCCTTGCCGCGCGCGTTCAACAGCGTGTCCTGGCGGCCTTGCAGGCGCTGCTGCACATTAAAATCAGTCTCGCCGTGACGGACGTAATAGAGGATCGGCATGCTTTAACTATCGCTGGTCCCGCAATCGCGGAACTGCACTCAATAACTTATCGGATCCGCGCAAGCGCCGGAACGTCACTCTTTACCGACGGCAATATCGGGCGCATCGGGATGTTTCATCCCGACGATATGGTAGCCGGCATCGACATGATGCACTTCGCCGGTAACGCCGCGCGACATGTCGGACAAGAGATAGGCGCCGGCTTCGCCGACGTCCTCGATGGTCACATTGCGGCGAAGCGGCGCGTTGTATTCGTTCCACTTCAAGATGTAGCGGAAGTCGCCGATGCCGGACGCCGCCAGTGTCTTGATCGGCCCCGACGAGATGGCGTTGACGCGGATATTCTTCGCGCCGAGATCGGCGGCGAGGTACCACACCGAAGCCTCGAGCGCCGCCTTGGCGACACCCATGACATTATAATGCGGCATCCATTTCTCCGACCCGTAATAGGTCAATGTCAGCATCGCGCCGCCGTTCGGCATCAGCTTCTCCGCCCGCTGTGCGATCGCGGTGAACGAGTAGCAGCTGATCAGCATGGTCTTGGTGAAATTGTCTTGCGTCGTATCGACGTAGCGGCCGTCGAGCTGATCCCTGTCGGAAAACGCGATCGCGTGGACCAGAAAATCGAACCCGCCCCAGGCCGATTGCAGCACGGCGAAAACGGCGTCGATGCTTTTCGGGTCGGTGACGTCGCAATCGCCGACGAGGATGCCGTTGATCTCATGCGCCAAGGGCTCGACGCGCTTCTTCAGCGCATCGCCCTGGTAGGTGAAGGCGAGCTCGGCGCCATGTGCGTGGCAGGCTTTGGCGATGCCCCAAGCCAGCGAACGATGGTTGGCGACCCCCATGACCAGGCCGCGTTTGCCGCGCATGAGGCCGGATTTTTCTGACATTCGTGCAGGACCCCCGTACGCGGTTTTCCAGCCCCGGCCTCCTATGGCATAGGGTCCTTGGGCCATCAAGCGCGCTCGACCGTCGCCGTCTCGGCGGGCTGCCACGCCCGACACAGCGGCATCGGTCCAAATCGGCCACAAGGGCCGAGCAAGATCCGTGCGACCCTTACGGCGGCGCCGGCGCGGAATAGCGGGCCGTGCTTGGGGTTTTTGGATGTGAACCTGTCGGAACGGCCGGCAAAGCTTAACGTCCCTTAATGGGTGGCATGCTTGAGTGAATTCCGGCAGCAGATCGAGGCGGCGATACCGGCGCTGCGCCGTTATGCGCGGGCGCTGACGCGCAACGCCGAAACCGCCGACGATATCGTGCAGGACACGCTGGTGCGGGCCTTGCGGTCGGAGCATTTGTTTCACGGCGGAGATACGCGGGCATGGCTTTACACCATCCTCACCAATCTCAACCGCAACCGCCTGCGCAGCCTGTCGCGGCGGCCGATGCTGACGCCGATTCACGACAACGATGCGGCGATCAGCGGCCCGGATTCCGGCGGCCGCGATATCGGGCGCGCACTCGACGAACTCGCCGAGGATCAGCGCTCGGCGCTGTTGCTGGTTGTGCTCGAAGGCCTCACCTATCGCGAGGTCGCCGAGATTCAGGGTGTGCCGATCGGCACGGTGATGTCGCGTCTGGCGCGTGCGCGGACGCAGATAAGAGCTTTTCTCGACGGCGAGCGCCCGGCGCTGCGCCGCGTGAAATGATGAAGAGAGCGGACGATGATTGATCGAGACCAGAATGTGAGCGAAGACGAGCTCAACGCCTATGTCGATGGCGAACTGCCGGCCGAACGCCTTGGTGCCGTCGAGGCTTGGCTGGCGAGCCATCCCGACGATGCAATAAAGGTCGCCGCCTGGCGCCAGCAGGTCGAACTCATCCGGGCGCGCTATGGCGCCGCAATCAACGAGAAGCCGCCGCGGAGGCTCGACGTCGCGCGGCTGACCCGCCGCAGCTATCGCGGCTGGGCCGCCGCCATTGCCGCAACGCTTGCGGCTCTCGTGATCGGCGGCGCCACCGGCTGGACCGTGCGCGGCGCAATGGCGCCGAGCCCGTCCGGCCTCGCGCTCTTCACCACCGATGCGCTCGACGCCTATCGCATTTACACCGTCGAGGTCCGCCATCCGGTCGAGGTGCCGGGCGACCAGCGGCCGCACCTGCAAGAATGGCTGTCGAAGCGGGTCGGCTCGCAGCTGCGCGCGCCGGAGTTGGACAAGCTGGGTCTGAAACTCGTCGGCGGCCGCTTGTTGCCGGGGCCGACCGGACCGACGGCGTTCTTCATGTATGAGAGCGCCTCCGGCGAACGTTTCACGCTTTATTGCGGACGCACCAGCGACCAGCAGACGGCGCTCCTCTACACCGCGGGCGAGCGCAACGCCGCCTATTACTGGGTCGACGGCAATGTCGCCTATGTGCTGAGCGGACCGGCCCACCAGGACCGGCTGCACGAGATCGCGAAGTCGGCTTACGATCAGATCGATCAGCGTACGCCGCTCTAAGGGCGCGTCGCATTTCGGCAAAGAAAAACGGCGCGCGGCGGCTGATTTCCCGCGCCGTCGCACTGCATTGTCACAGACCCCAAATATGTAAAATAGCGGTCCCTGAATGCGTCAGGCCGTTCCGCCGGCTGTTGCATTACAGTGGCGGGAGCAACGCCAAAAGCGCGAGGTGGTCCATGGTCCCCACCGGGTCGGCGTTTTCCGACATGTCCTCGATCGCGTCTTCGATTTCAGCCTGGATGGCCTTGTTACCGAGCCTGGAGTCGCTACCAAGCCAGTGGCTCTGGGCGGGCATCGTGCTTTGCATTCTGCAATCCGCCATGTTCTCCGGCCTCAATCTCGCGGTGTTCAGCCTGAGCCAATTGCGGCTTCAGATTAATGCCGATGGCGGCGACGCCGACGCCGCACGCGTTCTCGCACTGCGCAGGAATTCCAATCAGCTGCTCGCCACCATTGTCTGGGGCAACATCTCGACCAATGTTCTGCTGGCGCTGCTGTCCGATTCCGTCCTGAGCGGCCTTGCCGGTTTCTTGTTCTCGACCTTCGCCCTCACGCTGCTGGGCGAAATCATTCCGCAGGCTTACTTCTCGCGCAATGCGCTGCGCATGGTCTGGCGCCTTCTGCCGTTCCTGAATTTTTACCGCTTTGTGCTTTACCCCTTGGCCAAGCCGGTGGCGCTGCTTCTCGACACCTGGCTCGGCGTGGAAGGCGTCAATTATCTGCGCGAGCGGGACGTGCGCGCCATGATCGCGCGCAGCGCCGTGAGCGGCGGCGATATCAGCAAGCTGGAGGCGACCGGCGCGCGCAATTTTCTCGATCTCGACGATGTTCCGGTGTGCGACGAGGGCGAGCCGATCCATGCGCAAAGCATCATCAGCCTGCCGGTCGCCAACCGCAAATGCATCTTGCCGCCGTTCGACTCGTCCCCCGATGATCCCTTTCTGCGCAAGCTCGACGCTTCCGGGATGAAATGGATCATCGTCACCAACCCCGAAGGCGAACCGGAATTCGTCCTCGACTCGCACTATTTCCTGCGCGATGCGCTGTTCAATCAGCTTGAAAGCAATCCCGGCACCTACTGGCACCGGCCGATCATCGTGCGCGACATCAAGACCCGGCTGGGTGACGTTCTTTGGCAAATGACTGTCGTGCCGGAGCGTCCGGGCGACGACGTGATCGACAACGACATCATCGTCGTCTGGGGCGAGCAGCGCCGGATCATTACCGGAGCCGATCTGCTGGGACGGCTGTTGCGGGGGATCGCGACGGTAACGACACCGTCGGTGCAGTCGCAAGCGGCATCACCCGCTTTCAGCAAAGACCGGGCGAGGCTTTAACCTCGACCTGTTGCTGCGCGATCACATGTCCTTGCGCGGATCGTAGGACTTGTCGATCTGCCACTTCTTCATCAGCGCGTCGAGATCGGGATCGCCCTTCTCCGGAAGCACGATGCGCACGGTGGCGAGCAGATCGCCGTGATGTCCCTTGGCCGGGAAACCTTTTCCCTTCAGGCGAAACGTCCGCCCGCCCGAAGTCCAAGACGGGATCGTGATCTCGACCGGTTTGTCGAGCGTCGGCACCCGCACCTTGGCGCCGAGCGCCGCCTCGTAAAGCGTGATCGGCAGATCGAGCCGCACGTCGTTGCCATCGAGCTTGAACACCGGATGCGGCGCGATCGAGATGGTGATCAGCACGTCGCCGGAGCCGGCCTGGCCCGCCATGCCCTGGCCCTTGAGCCTGACCTGCTGGCCTTCGGTGATGCCCGCCGGAATCTTGACATCGACGTCCTTGCCGGTCGGCAGATGCAGACGCTCGGTGACGCCCTTTGCCGCCTCCGGCAGGGTGATCGTCAATGATGCATGCACATCGGCGCCGATGCCGAAATCTTCCTGCTCGAAGGTCGATCCTGCGCCTGAGCGGCCGCGTGCCGCCGCACCGAAAGCTTCCTTGAGGATGTCCTCGAAGCCGGCAAAACTGCCGCTGCCTTCGCCGCCGCCGCGTCCGCGCCGGGTGGCCCGGGTGAAACCTTCGGGACCGAAATGAAAGCTCTCGAAGCTCGAGTCGCCGCCATAACCGGCGCCAGGACCGCCGCCGAAACCTTGACCACCGAAACCTTGACCTCCAAAACCCTGGAAACGCGGCTTGCCCTCGGCATCGATCTCGCCGCGATCGAAGGCTTTGCGCTTGTCCTCGTCGCCCAAGAGTTCATTGGCAGCGTTCAGCTCGGCAAACCGCGTCGCCGCCTTCGGATCGTTCTTGTTGGCGTCGGGATGCAGCTTTTTGGCGAGCCGCCGATAGGCGCTCTTGATCTCGCTTGCGCTCGCCTTGCGGTCGACGCCCAAGACTTGATAGGGATCACGCATCCCCGCAGAACTCCGCATAAGTCTTTAGGGCCGGCCCCGCCCGCCCAGCTGCCTTCAATGTGGGCATAACACAGCTGTGATGCAATGCAGCAACAGTTTCCGGATGGCCAACGGCGAATCGAGCAAGTACGAGGCGATGATAGCCTGCTTAGCCGTTATTGAGGGGCGTCAGCCGCTCGACCTTCCAGCCGCCGGCTGCCGTGCGGCAGGCCGCGCCTTGCAGCCAGTCCTGCGAGCCGCCGTGGACATAGCTGGCGAGGAAATCGCGGCACCGCCGTCCGCCCTCGCTATAGGAAGTCGCCAAGGGCGTGATATTGCCGCCGGCGCCGGTCTCCGGATTCTGCCAGGGCACGCTTGAATCCTTGCCGCCTCGGGCCAGCACATCCGACGCGGCGGCACGCGCATAGGCCAGGTCCGCTTCGGCGCGCGACGAGACGCCGGCCGCCGAGGCCGGCCTGGCCGGCGGAGCTGCGGCGGCGATGGAACCGGTCGCCGGCGGACCGCCGTCGACTTGCGAATTCAGGGAAGCCAGCCGGTAGGAACAGCCGGAAGCTGCGAAAGCCGTGAGCGCCGCCGCGATGCAGGACATCCAGTGCCATCGCCTGCATAGGCGTAACGCCGTTGTTCCACTATATAGAGACCGGCGCCATGTTTCCCGACCACACCACACCCGCACTTGGGTACTCCGAGAATGTCCGACGCAGCGTCCATTGAACATCCGGCTTGGTTAACGGGCGGTGACTTCACCGAGGCCGACGAGCCGCTGCGTTTGTTTGCCGCGTGGTTTGCGGAAGCCACGCGTGCGGAGCCGGTCAATGCGGAAGCCATGACGCTGTCGACCGTCGACGCCGGCGGCATGCCCGACGCGCGCATGGTGCTGCTGAAAGGCTTCGATGAGCGCGGCTTCGTGTTTTACACCAACCTCGACAGCACCAAGGGCAACGAACTCGCGCAGACGCCGAAAGCGGCGCTGACGTTCTATTGGAAGTCGCTGCAACGGCAGGTGCGGCTGCGCGGCAGCGTCGAAGCCGTGTCCAGGGAAGAGGCCGACGCCTATTTCGCCACCCGCTCGCGCATGGCGCAGATCGGGGCGTGGGCGAGCAAACAATCCGCAGCGCTGGAAAGCCGCCTCGCCTTCGAAAAGGCGATCGCGATCCAGACCGCCAAATTCGCCATCGGCACGGTACCACGCCCGCCCTATTGGTCCGGCTTTCGCGTCGTGCCGGGGCAAATCGAATTCTGGCAGGAACGGCCGTTTCGGCTGCACGACCGTATTGTCTTCGCGCGGCCGAACTTGAATGCTGCCTGGACCAAGACGCGGCTTTATCCGTAATCGCGAGCAAAACGCCCGAGCAAAAGAGAGCCTATGCCAACCAGCAACCAGCCGCGCCGCACGCTCCTTCTCACCGGAGCGAGCCGCGGCATCGGCCACGCCACGGTGAAGCGCTTCTCCGCCGCCGGCTGGCGCGTCGTCACCTGTTCGCGGCATCCGTTTCCGGAGAACTGTCCCTGGGAGGCAGGACCGGAAGATCACATTCAGGTCGATCTCTCCAATCCCGAAAATACCGAAGAGGCGATCGCGGAAACCAAGCGTCGGCTCCACGGCGAACTGCATGCGCTGGTCAATAATGCCGCGATCTCGCCGAAGGCGGAAGGCAGCAAGCGGCTCTCCTCGATCGCGACCACGCGCGAGGATTGGCATCATGTCTTTCAGGTGAACTTCTTCGCCCCGATCATGCTGGCGCGCGGCCTGCTCGATGAGCTCAAGGCCGCCAAGGGCTCGGTGGTCAATGTCACCTCGATCGCCGGCTCGCGCGTGCATCCCTTTGCCGGCGCGGCCTATGCCACTTCGAAAGCCGCGCTCGCCGCGCTGACCCGTGAAATGGCCGCCGATTTCGGCCCGCTCGGCATCCGCGTCAATGCCATTGCGCCAGGCGAGATCGACACCGCGATGCTGTCGCCGGGGACTGAGAAAATCGTCGAAAACATTCCGATGCACCGGCTGGGCACGCCGGACGAAGTCGCCAAGATCATCTATGTGCTGTGCACGGATACCTCGTCTTACGTCAACGGCGCCGAAATCCACATCAACGGCGGCCAGCACGTTTAGATCCGAAGACGGCGTTGACCGGCTCATTTTCCGTGCCGCGTGGACGGAACATCAAGTGGCGTAAACTCCGCCGCTGCGCGCTTTGGCCTCCTTTAGTCTAAAGAAAACCGGCTTGCCGTCCGAAGGTATTGGGATAGACTTGCCGCAAAGTCGTCCACTTCAAGCAAAAGACGGCAATTCCAGGGAGAGTATCAAGATGAGCAAATCAGATAGGGGTATTGCGACCAAAGCTTTGCGCACGCTGCTGTTGGCGGGCGCCGGCGCCGCGGCTGTTGCGCTCGCGGTCTACAGCCCCGCCCAAGCCGCTGATCCCATCAAGATCGGCGTGATCGCCGAAGCCCAGGCTGTTGCCGGCTCGTCGATCCCGCAGGCCGCCCAGCTCGCCGCCGACGAGATCAATGCCGCCGGCGGCGTCAACGGCCGCAAGATCGAGATCGTCTCCTATGACGATCACTCCTCCGCCGCGGAAGCGGTACGCGCCTTCCAACGCGCGGCGAACGAAGATCATGTCAATGCGGTGATCGCAAGCTACATCAGCGAAGTCGTGCTCGCGCTCGAACCGTGGACCGGCCGCCTCAAGACCGTGATGGTGACGCCGGGCGCCGCGTCCGACGTCATTACCCAGAACATCGCCAAGGACTACGATCATCTCAAATATACGTTCCACGGCTACTCGACCTCGACCAGCATTGCCGACGCCACGTGCGAGGCGGCCAAGGACCTTTTGGTCGGGCAGTTGCACATGAAGTCGGCGGTGGTGATGAGCGAAGATGCAGCCTGGACCACCCCGCTCGACGAAGAATATCTCAAGTGCCTGCCCAAGATCGGGCTGAAGGTCCTCGACCACATCCGATTCTCGCCCGACACGACCGACTTCACGCCGATCTTCAACAAGATCGAGGGCGAAAAGCCTGACGTGATCATCACCGGCATTTCCCATGTCGGCGTGCAGCCGACCGTGCAGTGGAAGCAGCAGGAAGTGCCGATCCCGATGTTCGGCGTGTCCTCGCAGGCGACCAATTCCAGCTTCTGGCAGGACACCAACGGCGCCACCGAGGGCGTGTTGTACCAGGCGTTTTCCGGACCGGGCGTCGCGGTGACACCAAAGACGCTGCCGTTCGTCGCAGCCTTCAACAAGCGCTTCGGCAACAACCCGTCCTATTGCGGCTACACTGCCTATGACGAGGTCTACTACATTGCCGACGCCATCAAGCGGGCCGGCTCGACCGATCCGGACAAGCTGGTCGATGCGCTGGAGAAGACCGACTGGGTCGGCACCATCGGCCGCATCCAGTTCAAAGGCAAGGACACGCCCAATCCGCACGCGCTCAAGATCGGCCCTGACACCATTACCGGCCTCATGCTGCAGTGGCAGGACGGCAAGCAGACCAATCTGTGGCCGGCCAAGGTCGCCAACGGCAAGCTGAAGTTCCCGAAATTCATCAAGGTCGGCTCGGCGAACTGACGAGCGGACCCCGCTCTCATTCTCTCCCCGTCCGCACTTGCGGGCGGGGAGACGTTTGATGGGGGCGCGTGCAAGCCGAGCTCCGGAGCGTGGTCGCGTGAGCGTGGTCTGAACGATGCTGTTCTGGCAAATCCTGGTCGATGGCTTTGCAATCAGTTCGCTATACGCGCTCGGCGCCATGGGCTTCGCGCTGATCTTCGGCGTCTCCGGCGTCCTCAATCTGTCGCACGGCGCGCTGATGGTCGCGGCCGTGGTCGCGGCCTGGGCCGCCGGCAACGATCTGCATGCCGGCCCTTATTCCGGCGCCGCAATCGGCGTCGCGGTCGGGTTCGCCGCAACGCTCCTGACCTATTTCGTCGTCGTGCGTCCGCTACAGCAGACGCGAAAGATCCGCGAGGAGGAAAAAGAGATCTTCATCCTGACCGCGACGCTGCTCTGGGGCATCATGATCCAGGAGCTGATCGCCTATCTCTATACCAACAACGCCAAGACCGTCGCGCCGATCGTCAACGGCGTCATTTCCATTGCCGGCGTGCGCACGCCGCAGAACGAGATCTTCACCGCGGTGGTGTGCTGGCTCGCCATCGGCGTGCTGTGGCTCCTGGTCAACCGCACCCGCGCCGGCAAGGCCGTGCTCGCCGCCTCGATGAATCCGCGCGGGGTGACCCTGCTCGGCATCGAACTGTCGCAGGTCTATATCGTGGTCTGGGCGATCTATGGCGTGCTGGTCGGCATTGCCGGCGTCCTGCTCGGCATGTTTCTCGGCGTATCGTCCTACAGCGTCGGGCCGCTGACGGCGAGCGCGTTCTCCATCGTGGTCCTCGGCGGGCTGGGCAGCGTATCGGGCGCTTTGATCGCGGCCTATATCGTCGGCTATCTCGAAACCATCACCGCCTACCTGATCTCGCCGGCCTATCGCACCATTCCCGCCCTGCTCCTTCTCGTCGTGGTGATGTATGTCAGCCCGCGCGGCCTGTTGGGGCGGCGCTAGATGGGCACGCTCTCCACCACGCGTATCCTTCTGATCGCCCTTGGCGCGGTCATCCTGCTGTCGTTCCTGCCGCTCGGCGTTTCGGGTTATGTGCTCGGCCTTCTCACCATCGCCTATTATTTCGGCGTGTTCGCGATGGCGTGGGATCTGTTGTTCGGCTTCGCCGGCGAGGTCAATTTCGGCCCGACCTTCCTGATCGGCACCGGCGCCTATACCGCGGGCATCCTCGACAATCTCTACCAGCCGCCGATTTTTGTCTGTGTCGCCGCCGGCGCCTTGGCCGCCGTGCTCGGCGGCGTGGTGCTGGCGCTGCCGGCGCTGCGCGTGCGCGGGCCCTATTTCGGCCTGACCACGCTGGTCGCCGTGCTGATGCTGCAAAACTTCATCGTCGTCGATGCAAGTCTCACCGGGGGCGAGATCGGGCTGACCGTGCCCGACGTCATCACCATCAGCGACGCCACGAATTATTGGATCGCGCTCTGGTTCATGGCGATCAGCGGCGCCATCCTTTTTGCGCTGTCGCGTTCGCCGGTCGGCTTGATCCTCCAGGCCAGCGGACAGGATGCCGTGCAGGCCGGCGCACTCGGCTTCAACGTGACCAAGCACAAGCTGGCGGCTTTCATCATCAGCGCCTTCTTCTCAGGTCTCGCCGGCGCCATGCTGGTGTTCTATCTCGGCTCGGCCTCGGTGGGCACGCTGGTCGACATCACGGTCGGCGTGCAGATCATCATCGCGGCGGTGCTCGGCGGCCGCCGCACCATCCTCGGCGCCGTGCTGGGCGCGATCTTCCTCATCGCCATGAGCGAGGCGCTCCGCCCGCTCGGCGACCTGTCGAACTTCGTCGTGTTCGCGATGGCGCTCGTCGTCGTGCTCTTGTTCCCGAGCGGCTTCTTCGGCCTGCTGACGCGCAGCAAGGAGCCCTCGTGAACACTCACGTGAGCACCGCAGAAAGCGCAGCCGCGAGCGCAAATCTCGAGGTCAAAGGCCTCACCAAGCGCTTCGGCGGCCTCATTGCCGTCAAGGACATGGCGCTCAACGTCCATGCCGGCCAAATTCTCGGCCTGATCGGCCCCAACGGCTCCGGCAAGTCCACCGTGATGAAGCTGATCATGGGCATCGAGCGGCCCAATGCCGGCTCGGTGCGCATCAATGGCATCGAGGTGGCCGGCTGGCCGTCGCACAAGATCGCGCGCATGGGCGCCGGCATCGTGTTTCAGCATTCCCGCCCGCTGCACCGCCAGACCGTGCTGGAGAACATCAAGCTCGCACTGCTGCCCGACAAGCTCACCCGGCTGTTCGCCGATCCGCATATCGACGATCATGCCCGCGCCATCGCCGCCCGCGTCGGCCTGACCCAAGTGCTCGACCGCCGGCCGGCGACGCTGCCGTTCGCCGACCTGCGCAAGATCGAGATCGCCAAAGCGATCGCCCGCGATCCGAAAGTGCTCCTGATCGACGAGCCGTTCGCCGGCCTGACCGCGACGGAGACCGAGGCCTTTTCCGATCTGATCTGCGAATTGCGCGACGACGGCCGCGCCATTCTCCTGGTCGACCACAACGTGAAGAGCGTGGCGCGCCTCGTCGACCGGGTGCTGGCGATGTATGTCGGCGAGCGCATCGCCGAAGGCAGCGCCGAGGAGGTGATGCGTGACGAGACCGTGCGGCGCGTCTATCTCGGCGGCAGCATCGAGACCGCGGCGCGGCCGGAAACCTCATTCGCCGACGGCACCACGCCGTTTCTCGAAGTCGACAATGTCAGCGTGTTCTACGGCAAGGCGCAGGCGCTGGAGAAGGTGTCGATCCACGTCCATGCCGGCGAGTTCGTTTCGGTGGTCGGTCTCAACGGCGCCGGCAAGACCACGCTGTTCAATGCCATTTCCGGCCTGCTGCCTTATACCGGCGACATCCGCCGCCAGGGCGCCTCGCTGCGCGGTCAGACCGCGGCGACCATCGCCCGCAACGGCATCGTGCAATGTCCGGAGGGGCGCGAGCTGTTCACCGACATGACAGTGCGCGAAAATCTCGATCTCGGCGGCCAGCACCTGCCCCCCGACGAAAGCGCCGCGCAAATTGCCGGACTGTTCGAACTGTTCCCGATTCTCAACGAGCGCCAGAAACAGGCTGCCGGCACCCTGTCCGGCGGCGAGCAGCAGATGCTGACCATCGCGCGCGCGCTGATGATGAAGCCCAAGCTTCTGATCCTCGACGAGCCGACCCTCGGACTCGCGCCCGTCGTCCTCGAGCAGATTTCCAAGGCGCTGGAGAAGCTGCGGCAAACGACCGACATCACCGTGCTGCTCGGCGAGCAAAATGTCACGTTCGCGCTACCGCATGCCGACCGCGTCTATGTGCTCGAACATGCCCGCATCGTCTGGGAAGGCGAGCCCGCGAAATTCGCCGCCGGCGGCGGGGCGGCCTACCTGTAGCTCAGCCCGCCCGGCGCCCGCGCGCCGCGGCCAGAAATCGCGGCTGAAAGATTTCGAGAAAAGCTTGCGAGGCCGGCATCAAGCTCTTGTCGGCCAGGCGCAAAACGCCGATGCGGCGCGTGATCGCCGGGCGCAGCGGCTTCACCGCGATGACCGAGCCGCTCGCAGGCGGCAAAGCCGATGCCGGGACGACGGCAAGACCGAGCCCGCGCGCCACGAAATCGAACAGCGAGCCGAACTGATTGGTGACGATGCTGTGGTTGAACGCGACGCCGCGATCGTTCGCCGCCATATCCAGCGTCCGCCGCAGACCGGAATCGCTCGGCATCGAGATCATCGGCTCGTCGCCGATGTCCTTGAGCGAAATCGCCGAAAGCGCTGCGAGACGATGGCGCTTCGGCATCACGACATAACAAGGCTCGTTGACCAGCGTTTCCGCCGCGATGCCTTCGGCAAGGCCCAACGCATTGCCGATGCCGAAATCGGCAATGCCGCTTCTGACGTCTTCGGCGACGGCGCTGGTCAGTCCTTCCCTGATTTGTACATGGATCTTCGGATGCTTCTTCCGGAACGCCACCAGCGCCGCCGGCAGCACCCGATGCGAGATCGACATCAGGCTTGCGATGATGAGCTGGCCGCGCATTTCGCCGTCGAGTTCCCGCGCCTTCTGCGACTGCTGCAGAAATTCGCCGAGGAGCCGCTCCGCCGCCGGAATGAACTCACGGCCGGCCTCGGTCTGCGACACGCTGCGGGTGCCTCGGGCGAACAGCTTTACGCCGAGCCGCGCCTCGGCCTGCTGCACGATGCGGCTGACGCCCGGCTGCGACATGCGCAGATAAGATGCCGCCGCGACGAAGCTGCCGAACCGCGCCAAGGCGACCACCGTGCGCAGGTGCTTCATCGACAGATCAGGCACATCCTGCAGATCGGCCATGGCTCGCTTCCCATTTATGCGACATTAGCATGAAATATCGTTATTCATTTCAAATTGACATTGACGGCATACGCTTGTCAAAGTCGGAGCCATGCCGCTTCGTGCCGAACGTGCGATCGGCGCCACACGCGAAAACAGCGAGCATCGGATGCAGAGCGACCGGGCCGAAGTGAAAATGTATTCGGACTTCAAGAGTCCCTACGCCTTTCTCGCTTTCGATCCTGCCTTTGCGCTCGAAGACAGGTTCCACGTCGCCCTGAAGTGGAAGCCGTTTCAGCTGCGCCTCAAGGGCAAAGGCGAGCGCAGCCAATATTCCGAATACAAGGTCAAGTACTCCTATATGGACGCGCGGCGCTGGGCCAATATGCGCGGCGGCCTGATGATCCGCGGCCCGTTGAAAATCTTCGACACGACGCCGGCCTTGATCGGCGGCCTCTATGCCGAGAAGCACGGCAGGCTTCGTGCCTACGGCAACAGGGTTTTCGAGCTGTTCTTCAAGCGCGAGCTCGCGGCCGACGAGGCCGATGCTGTTGCCCCGGTCGTTGAAAGCGTCGGGCTCTCGCCGCAGGGCTATCGCGATTATCTCGCGGGCGAAGGGCCGGCCGACTACGAGCGTGCCCAGCAGGATGCCGTGACCGACCAGGTCTTCGGCGTGCCGATGTTTTATTTCAACGGCGAGCCGTTCTGGGGTTACGACCGCATCGGTCTTCTGGAGCAGCGGCTCGCCGAAGCCGGCCTCAAAAGAGAGCAGCCGCTGAAGCAGGCGGTGTGAAAGCTGCGATGCTCGACCTTTACTTCTGGACCACGCCCAACGGCTACAAGGTCACGATCCTGCTCGAGGAACTCGAGCTCGCCTACAATGTCGTGCCGATCCATATCGGCAAGGGCGAGCAGTTTGATCCGGAATTTCTCAAGACCAGTCCAAACAACAAGATCCCGGCGCTGGTCGATCCCGACGGGCCCGGCGGCAGGCCGCTTGCTTTGTTCGAGTCCGGCGCCATCATGATGTATCTCGCCGAGAAAGCGGGCTTCCGCTTCATGCCGGCCGAGCCGCGGCGCCGCTACGAAGTGATCGAATGGCTGATGTTTCAGATGGGCGGCATCGGCCCGATGCTCGGCCAAGCGCACCATTTCCGCCGCTATGCCAAGGAGCCGATCCCCTACGCCATCGACCGCTATACCAACGAAGCGGCGCGGCTCTATCGCGTGCTCGACAAGCGGCTCGGCGAAGCGGAGTATCTTGCCGGCGACTATTCGATCGCCGACATGGCGGTCTATCCCTGGCTGCGGCCGCACAAATGGCAGGGCCAGGACATCGCGGCCTGGCCGAACCTGCAGCGCTGGTACAAAGCGGTGCGGGCGCGCCCCGCGGTACAGCGCGGACTTGCAGTGATGGCGGATCGCCTCGAGAAGAACAAGGAAAAGCCAGCCGGCGGATCCTGGGACATCTTATTCGGCCGGAAACAATTCGAGGCGCGCTGATCGCGATAGCGCCAGGCCCGATGGTGAGCCGATGAACAATCCGCCGATGCTGAAAGGCTATCGCGTCCTCGATATCGGCCAATTCGTCGCCGCGCCGACCTGTACGCGCATCCTCGCCGAATTCGGTGCCGAGGTGATCAAGCTCGAACTGGCGCCATCGGGCGATCGCGGCCGCTTCTCCGGCGACAAGCCGCGCGACCCTGACCTGAAAAAGACCTCGCAGAGCACCTACTACTTTCAGCACAATCACTCGAAGCAATCACTCGCCGTCGACATCAAACAGGAGCGCGGGCGCGAACTCGTCTACTCGCTCATCCCCAAGATCGACGTTGTCGTCGAGAATTTCGCACCGGGCGTCATGGCCCGCGCCGGGTTCGGCTACGACAAGTTGTCCGCGATCAATCCGAAGCTGATCATGTGCTCGATCTCGCTTGCCGGGCAATCCGGCCCGCTCAGCGACAAGCCCGGCTTCGACTATATGGGCGCCGCCTATGCCGGCATCACGTCGTGCATCGGCGAAACCGACCGCGGACCGGCGCAACTGCCGATCGCCATCAGCGACAGCGCCACCGGCGTGACCGCGGCGATGGCCGTCGGATTTGCGCTCCTGCATCGCGAGCGCACCGGGGAAGGCCAATATATCGATTGCTCGCTGATCGACACCTATTTCAACATGCACGAAGTCAATGTGCCGAAATCCTCATTGCGCGGGGCGCAATTCCAACCGCCGCGCATGGGCTCGCTGCATCCCGACGGCGGCCCGACCGGCGTGTTCCGTTGCAAAGACGGCGCATTCGTCTCGATCATGGTCATGCCGCATCAATGGCCGCTGATGGTCAAGACCATGGATATGCCGGAACTGGCCGATGATCCGCGCTTTCGCGACGCCCGCGCCCGGCGCGACAACAATGTCGCGCTCAAAGACATCATCGAAACCTGGCTTGAGCGATTTGCCAGCCGCGACGAGGCGATCACCGCGCTCGAAGCGGAACGCATACCCTGCGCGCCGGTGCTCACGCTGCACCAGGCCATGGCGCATCCGCATCTGCGCACACGCGGCACGGTACGCCGCGTGACCGATCGCGACATCGGCGAATTCGATATTCCCGGACTCGCCGCCAAATTCTCGCGCTGGACGCCGGCATCCGACCTCAGAGCGGACCGGCTCGGCGAACACAATGAGGAAATTTTGCGCAACCTTTTGGGGCTGAGCGACGCGGCCATTCAACAACTCTATCGTGACAAGACGATTGTTCACGATCCTTTGCTCGAAAGACCCGCGCCAGCCCCTGACAAAGCGCGCGCGGCAGCCATAGATTGACACGTCCTCCTGCGATCCGCAGATCCTTCTCGCGGCCGGGGGTTCATTGGCCCCAGGCCGTGGAACAAACGGACTGGGCATCTTGTTCGTTCGTAACCTCGTACCCTGCCGGCTGCGCTGGTCTCCGACCGTTCGGGGCAGGGCTATTTTCAGCACAGGAGAGTTCGATGATCCGCAAGGCGAAAGCGGTTTGGCGCGGCACGGGACGCGCGGGCGATGGCGACCTCACCAGCGATTCCGGCGTACTCGACAAGACGCCCTACTCGTTCAAGACCCGCTTCGAGAACGAGAAAGGCACTAATCCCGAAGAGCTCATCGCCGCCGCTCACGCCGGCTGTTTCACCATGGCGCTGGCGTTTCAGCTGCAGGGCGCGGGCTTCACGCCGACCGAGCTTGTAACCGAAGCCGCCGTCAGCCTGGAGCCCGAGGGCCAAGGCTTCCGCATCACGAAATCGGCGCTGACCTTGCGTGCCACCGTGCCGAACCTCGACGAAGCGACGTTCAAGAAGCTTGCCGGTGAAGCGGAAAAGAATTGTCCAGTATCGAAAGTCCTCAATGCGCAGATCACGCTCGACGCCAAGCTCGGCTGAGGATTGATCGCCATCGCGGGGAGCCGACCGGTTCGGCCTGAAGCGGCCGGCCCGATGACAGGACGTGCGAGCGATCCAGGGCCTCCGCGCACCGGATTGCTTCGCTTCGCTCGCAATGACGGGCGTTGAATTGGCCCGGACGGCAAGCGCTCTACCGATGCAAGAAATCGATCATCGCGGTTTCGGCGAGCACGGCTTGCGGAATGCTGTGCCGCGCCGAGCGGGCGCGCTCCTCCGCCGTCTGCGTCGCCTGCAGATAGGCGCCAAGATGGCGGGCGCGCTCGATGATTTTCCTGTTGTCGGGCAATCGCGCCGCCTCGAAGCGGCGCAGCGCGGATGCAATATCGTCATTGCTGTCGAGCGCGTCGGCCAGCGCAGCAGCGTCATCGGACGCTTTCGACACGCCAGCCCCGACATGCGGCCGCGCTACAAAGGCGGCATCGCCGACGATCGCGACGCGGCCGAATGCCAGGTGCGGACTTTCCAGATCATAGATCGGCTGCAGGATCGGCTCGTCAACCAAGCGCATGATGTCGCGCAAATGCGGCGCCAGAAGCCGTTCGGCCGCTGCCCGCATGGCGGCGATCGGCTCGGCGCGGATCAGCGGCGGCGGGATCGACACCGAATGCGCCGCGCCGGTCTTGTCGGTGAGAAGTTGCGGCAGTTCGCGCGTCTCGTCGGCCGGCCGATACCAGACGATGTTGTAGCGGCGATGGCCCTCGCGCAGATCGTTATTCGGCCCCGCCACCGGATAACCGAGCCATTGCTCGCCGGGCGGCAAGCAGAACGTCATCAGCATGAACAGCTCACGATGGATCTCGGGCGGGAATTCGCCCTCGGCCAGCAGCGCGCGCCACGCCACATAGCCGGCATAAAGCGGCGCCACATCCGGCAGACATTGCTGCCGCACCGTTGAACGCAAGCCGTCAGCGCCGACGAGCAGGTCGGCTGTCAGCGAATTGCCGTCGCTGAAATGGCCTGACACCCCTTCCGGTGTCTGGGTGAAGCCCTTGAGCCAGCTCGCCCGATGATAGCGCTGCTGCGGAAACGCATCGCGCAACAGCCGATAGACTCGTTCCCACGCCGTGAGGACTTGCGGACAGGTGCTCGTCGCGGTGACATGGCCGTCGCGGCCGAAGATCTTGCGCGTGGTGACGGCAACGCCCAGGTCTGCAGTGCCGATCCCGACCGCCTTGAGCCGCGCGATGAGCTCGGGCTGAGCGACGATCCCGGCGCCGCGGCCGGCCAATTCCTCCTCGGCGCGCTCGAAGACATCGACGTCCCAGCCCCGCCGCAACAGCATGATGGCGGTCAAAAGCCCGCTCATCGAGCCGCCGACCATAAGCGCCCGGCGTTTCCTCGCCATGTGTTAATCCCACTGTGTCGGGCCTTTCGCGACTATTTCCTAAGCCGGAAAGGTTTTCTATATTGTGCTCAGAATCTTCGGAGGAAAGCTATCTTTACGGAGGAGCCAATGGCCCTGACCATGTTGGATAAAGCCAGCGACCGCGCCGACAAGTCGGCATGGCCGCCGGCGATCGCGGCGGAATTCGAACGCGAGCGGCAGAACCCGAACGGCTGCGTCGGTTCGACGCTTCTGTCGGAGAGCGAGAAGGTGAGAGTCTGGATCATCAGGCTCGCGCCCGGCGAACGGATCGGTTTCCACCGCCACGTGCTCGACTATTTCTGGACCTCGGTCACGGGCGGCCGCGGACGGCAGCACATCCATGACGGCACCACGGTGGAATACACCTACGTCCCCGGCGAGACCCGCCACGAGACTTACGGCCCTGGCGAGTTCAAGGTCCATGACCTGGAAAATCTGGGCGACAAGGAAATGGTCTTCATGACCATCGAATTCCTGAACAGCGCCAACAAGCCGCTGGCTATTCCGGACAAGGTCCGCGCCGCGGCGTGAGGCGATTAGCCGCCGTACCGGCATTGCTGAAACGACAGCCGGCCCGCGCAAAGGGCCGGATTGCTTCTTTCATATGCAAAAGCACGGAAATGATCTCGCGCATGCGCCGATGCGGCTAAATCGATGCTGATATTTGCGGCGCGATCGAGAGCACGGCCGCCGCACCTGGGATTGGCCGCCAAAGGTCGAATTCAAAAAGACTAGCCAAGACCTTGGCGTTGCTGCAGAGTGTGCCGCAAATCGAAAGCGGCGGGCGCGTCAGCCTCGCGGAAACGTCACAAGATGGGGGGAAAGCCGGCACGCGCGCGTGCGGCTCGGCAGCCGAGTAATGATTTTTTCCTTCGATCTTCTCGTCAATGCGGTGGTGTCCGGCATCCTCATCGGCGGGTTCTATGCCGCAGTGACTTCGGGCGTATCGCTGTCCTTCGGCATCCTCGACATCGTCAATATCGCCCACCCGGCCTTCATCATTCTCGGCTCTTACGTCGCTTATATCGCCAACGCGACCTTTGGCATCGATCCGATTCTCGCCGCGATCATTGCCATCCCGTTCTTCTATCTGCTCGGCGCCGTCATTTATCAGGTCTATTACGTCTCGTTCGAAAAGCGCGGCCAGGAATCGCTGCGCGGCCTCGCCTTCTTCTTCGGCCTTCTGTTCATCACCGAGGTGACGCTGGTCCTGTATTTCGGCGTCGACTACCGTTACGTCGAGGCGCGCTATATCGGGCCGAGCCTGCACTTCGGCATGATCGACGTGCCGCTGCGCATCCTGGTTCCGTGCCTGGTTTCGCTGCTGCTCATCACCGTGCTGCAGCTCATTCTCTCGCGCACCTTTATCGGCCGCGCCATCATGGCGGTGGCGCAGGATCAGCTGGCGCTGCGGCTGATGGCCGTGAATCCGGTGCGCATCAAGCGCATCGCCTTCGGCATCTCGATCGCCACGGCGGCGCTCGCCGGCGCCTTTCTCATCATTATCCAGCCGGTCGAACCGTCGGTCGGCCGCGAATATATTGGCCGCGTCTTCGCCATCTGCGTGCTTGGCGGCATGGGCAGCCTGCCGGGGACCGTGATCGCGGCGATGCTGCTCGGCATCGTTGAAAGCCTCACCGCGACCTTCTACGGGCCGTCCTGGGCGCCGGCGGTGTCGTTTGGATTCCTGCTGCTGACGCTGGCCATCCGGCCGGCCGGCTTGATGGGACGCTGAACCGTGCGCACACCACTCTTTTTCCTCATCTGGCTCGGCATTGCCGCGGTGGTGTTCGGCGCTGCGATCGTCTCCGGCAACGATTACGTGTTCTTCGCCGGCTATGTGGTGCTGCAATACGTGGTCTTGTCCACTGCCTGGAACATTCTCGGCGGCTATTGCGGCTACGTGAATTTCGGCTCGGCGGCTTTCTTCGCGCTCGGCGCCTATTCGACGGTCGCCATCTACAAGCTCATCACCGAGAACGATTTCCCCTATCGGGTGCCGATGCCGGTCTTGATTCTGATCGGCGGCCTGGTCTCGGGCCTGGTCGGTCTCGGCATGGGCTATCTGACGTTGCGGCTGCGCGGCGCCTTCTTTGCCATTGCCACGCTCGCACTGGCGGTGGTGTTGGAGACACTGATCGTCAATTGGGATTTCGTCGGGGGCTCGCGCGGCGCCTACATCATCCGGCCCGAGGAAATCGCACCGTTCGGTCCCTATATCAGATACCTGTTCCTGTTGATGCTGCTCTTGGCGGTGATTGCGATCACCACCGCGCGGCTGATCGAGCGTTCGCGCCTGGGCTACGGCCTCGCCACCATCCGCGACGACGAATTGGCGGCTGAAGCCTCCGGCGTACCGACGCTGAAATTAAAGCTCATCGCGACGACGATCTCCGGCGCACTGATGGGCATGGCCGGCGCGCCATTCCCCTATTACATCGGTTATCTGCAGCCGGCCTCAACCTTCGGGCTCGATTACGCCGTCAACTCCATCGCCATGCCGCTGATCGGCGGCACCACGAGCTGGGTCGGGCCTCTGATCGGCTCCGTCCTCCTTGGCTCGCTGCAGCAGATCGCCACGGTGACGATTTCCTCGGCGGTCAATCTGCTGATCGTCGGCTGCCTGCTGGTCGGCTTTGTCATCGTCGCGCCGAACGGCATTGTCGGTCTCGTTCACACCTATCTGCAGCGCAAGCCGGACGACTTCGTCGGCCGCCGCCATGTCGAGATGGAATCGCCGGAGACCGTGCCATGAGGCCGTTCCGGTGAGCGCCCTCCTCGAAATCGACAATCTCAGCAAGCGGTTCGGCGGCTTCGTGGCGCTCGACAAGATCTCGCTGTCGATTCCGGCCGGCGAGCGTCTCGGCCTGATCGGGCCGAACGGTTCGGGGAAGTCGACGCTGGTCAATTGCATCTGCGGCACGCTGCACAATGAGCAAGGCACTGTTCAATTCGACGGACGCAAGATCGACGGCCTCGAGGCGCATCGGCGCACGCATCTGGGACTGGCGCGAAGCTTCCAGCTGCCGCGCCCCTTTGTCAGCATGAACCTCGCCGACAATATCCGCATCCCCCTGCTCTACACCGTCGCCGCACGCGGCATTCATCTGTCGCAGCACTCCATCGAAGAGCGCTGCACAACGCTGTTGCGCGAAGTCGGCCTCGAAGCCAAAGCCGGGCGCAAGCCGCGCGACCTCACACAGGTCGAAATGCGCAAGCTCGAGCTCGCCCGCGCCATGGCGGCGGAGCCCAAGCTCCTGATCGCCGACGAAGCGATGGCGGGACTCACGCATTCCGAGGTCGAGGATATTCTCGCGCTGCTGGTGCGGCTCAACGAACAGGGCGTCACCGTCATCCTGATCGAGCACATCATGAGCGCGGTGATGAGCTTCTCCCGCCGCCTCGTCGTCCTGGTCTCCGGCAAGAAGATCGCCGACGGCGAGCCCGGTGAAGTGATGCGCGATCCGGAAGTGGAGCGAGCCTATCTTGGCCAATAGTCTCACCATATCCGGCATCCACGCCGCTTACGGCGCGGTGCGCGTGATCGACGATGTCTCGCTCAAGGTAGACGGCGGCGAAACCGTGGCGCTTCTCGGCACCAACGGCAACGGCAAGTCGACGCTGATGAAATGCATCATGGGCATCGTGCAGCCGCACGAAGGCTCGATCGTCGCCGAGATCGACGGCATCAACCACGATCTGGTCGGCCGCACCACCGAGGAAATCGTCGACCTCGGTATCGCGCTGGTGCCGGAAGGCCGCCGGCTGTTTCCGCTGCTCACGGTCGAGGAAAACCTGCTGCTCGGCGCCTTTCGCAAGTCCGCGCGCCGCGAGCTCGAACGCAACCTCGCCGTCTGTTATGAGACCTTCCCGCGCCTTGCCGAGCGCCGAAAGCAGCTGGCCGGCAGCATGTCGGGCGGCGAGCAGCAGATGCTGGCGCTCGGGCGCGCGGTGATGCTGGCGCCCAGGATCCTGCTGGTCGACGAGCCGTCGGTGGGTCTCGCGCCGATCCTGGTCAGCCGCACCATCGACGCCATCAACGAGATGAAGCAGCGCTATTCGCTGACCGTGCTGATGGCCGAGCAGAATTTTAACCAGGCCATCCGCATCGCCGACCGCGGCTATGTCATCGTCCACGGTAAGATCGCCTTCGAGGGCCGCTCGGCTGACGAACTCAACAACAACGATCTGATCAAGAAATTCTATCTCGGGCTATGATCGCGGCGGCCGCCGGTTCGGCATGCCAGCCTCCGTCATTCTTGAAGCCAGGCTCCATCAGTCCCGAATTGCGCGGTCGCGCGCACGCCTGTTATCTCATCGCATGCCGGATGCAAAAGTCATCTTCATCGGCGCAGTCTTCGTTTTGGCGGGCGTCGTCAAAGGCGTCACCGGGCTCGGGCTTCCGACAGTCTCCATGGGGTTGCTCGCCGCCGTCATGACGCCGTTGCAGGCAGCGGCGCTGGTCGTGCTGCCGACCTTTCTCACCAATATCTGGCAGCTGGTCGCCGGGCCGTCTTTGAAGCCGGTCATCTTGCGCCTTTGGCCGATGATGGCCGCGATCTGCCTCGGAACCTTGGCCGGCGCCGGCCTGATGACCGGACCATATGCGCGCTACGGCACCCTGTTCCTTGGCGTCACGCTCGTCGTATACGCGCTGACGGCGCTGGCGTCGCTGCATATCAAAGTTGCGAAGGCGCACGAGCCTTGGCTCGGCCCTGTCGTCGGCGCCGTGACTGGCGTGATCGCCGCGGCAACCGGCGTGTTCATGATTCCGTCGGTGCCTTATCTGCAGGCGATCGGCTTCGACAAAGAAGACTTCGTCCAGGCGCTCGGCCTGACCTTCACGGTCTCGACCATTGCGCTTTCGATCAATCTGGCACTGGCCGGCGCGCTCAGGATCTCGCTCGCGGGTCCGACACTAGGCGTGCTCGCCATGGCGGCCCTGGGCATGTGGGCCGGGCAGGAACTGCGGCTGCGGCTGTCGCCGCAAACCTTCCGCCGCTGGTTCCTGATCGGGCTGGCGCTGCTCGGGATCTACCTGATGGGCGTGACGCTCGCCTGAGCGCGTCTCACCGCACCGGAAAATTGAAATAAGTCTCCGGGAACGGCTCCGGCGTCAGCGTATAGTGCCACCATTCCTTTTCGTAATTGCGAAAGCCGCGTCGCCGCATGGCCGCGACCAGGAACATGCGGTTGGCATGCTGCCCGGGCGTGACGGTCGGATCGGCGGTCCATGATCGCGGGCTGAAAAAATCGAAATGCGTGCCCATGTCGAGCTCGGTGCCGTCGGCATGCGCCAGCGTCATGTCGATGGTCGAGCCGCGCGAATGTCCGGAATGCGAGGCAATATAGCCGTCGCGGAACAGCGTGCGCTTGTCGACATTGGGGTAGAATTCCTCGCGCGCCAGCTGGTCGTTGATGTCGCGCGCCCAGCGCACGAAATTCGCGACCGCACGCGTCGGCCGATAGCAGTCGAACGCCTTGATGTAGAGGCCGCGCGATGCGACATCGCGGGCGACGGCGGCGAGCGCCTCCGCCGCCTGCCGCGTCAACAGGCAGCGCCGCGCGTCATAGCCGTCGATCGGCCGCCCGGTGAAATTATGCGCGGTCGCGTAGCGCATCTCGGCGATCAGACCGGGCACGATCGTCGCGGCATCGACGAACGCGGCGGGGCGCTCGTCCACGGTCTGCCGCGGCGCGGCCTGTCGGGGCAAGGCTTGTTGGGAAACGCCTTGTTGCGGAGCGGCAAATTGAGCAGTCGCGGCTTGGCTGCCGAAAGCGGCGACCAACGCGACCGACCGCACAAGAAAAGCAGGCTTGCGCATCTCTTACTGGCAGGCCGACACCCACCGCCCCTCGAGCATGTCCACCGTATCCATGACCTCATCGCCGATGGTCGCGTGAGTCCGCACTGTCGCGGTATAGTGACGCGCGCTGTCGAAATTGAATGCGCCGGTCAATTCCACATTGAGCTGCCCCTTGCAGACCAGGCGCCAGTCAAGCCGCGCGCCATCGAGCTTGCGTTCGACCGGCATGCATTCCGAATTGATCATGCGCGGCACCGGCGAGAACGTCGTGGCGAGATCCTTCGTCTCGTCCTCGGTCAGGCATTTCGTCGATTCGTGCGGCGGGCTGACCATGCCTCCGGCCTTGCTCTGAGTTGTGACCTTCCAGAGCCCGGGGTCGATGCCGTCGGCACGCGCCGTGGAAACCGAAGCGGAAAGCGCGATGACGCCGGAAATCCCGAAAACAGCAATGCCAATGACCCGCGGCAATTCCATTCCTCATTACCTTCCGGACCTTCCGGCGCCGCTTCGCAAGCGCCGGGCACGTTGCCGTTAACCTGGCAGTAACCATACACCCGGCACATTTTGCCCAGAAGGCGTACAGGAGGCGTGAGACGTAGCCCATCGGCGTAGCCCTTTCCACCTCGCTCTTCGGAGCCGGCCTTGGACGCAGGCGTAGCTCCACTTCCCGCTGCCGGCGGTATCGTTGCCGCAACCCACAGCTTTGAGTCTCGCGACCGCAAACGGAGCGGATCGACCGGTATGAGTGACGCAACCTCGGCCGAGAGCGGAGATAACGCGCTCTCCCGCCTAGTCGACCTCGGCACCATGCTGCGGCGTGGCGATATCGGGCTTGCGCTCGGTATCATGACGATCCTTGTGATCCTCATTCTGCCGCTGCCGCCGGTGTTGCTGGATTTCGCCCTGGCGGTCTCGATCACCTTCTCCGTCCTGATCCTGATGACGTCGCTGTTCATCCAGACGCCGCTCGAATTTTCGGCGTTTCCGACTGTCCTGCTGATCTCGACCATGTTGCGGCTGTCGCTGAATCTGGCCTCGACGCGGCTGATCCTGGCGCACGGCCACGAGGGCACCGCCGCCGCCGGCCACGTCATCGAAGCGTTCGGCCATTTCGTCATGGGCGGCAACTTCGTGATCGGCATCATCGTGTTCACGATCCTGGTGATCGTGAATTTCGTGGTCATCACCAAGGGCTCGGGCCGCATCGCCGAAGTCGCGGCCCGCTTCCACTTGGACGGCATGCCCGGCAAGCAGATGGCGATCGACGCCGACCTCAATGCCGGTCTGATCGACGACAAGGAAGCGCGCCGCAGGCGCAAGAATCTCGAGGACGAATCCGGTTTCTTCGGCGCCATGGACGGCGCCTCGAAGTTCGTTCGCGGCGACGCAATCGCGGGTCTCCTCGTCGTCATGATCAATGTCATCGGCGGCATGGTCATCGGTATCGTGCAGGAAGGCTTGAGCTTCGCCGAAGCCGGCCGCACTTATACGCTGCTCACCGTCGGCGACGGCCTCGTCACCCAAATCCCGGCGCTGATCGTGTCCACCGCGGCCGGCCTTCTGGTGTCGAAAGCCGGCGTCTCGGGCGCTGCCGACAAGGCCCTGCTCGGCCAGCTCTCCGGCTATCCCAAGGCGCTCGGCATGTCGGCCGCGGTGATGCTGGTCATGGCGCTGCTGCCGGGCATTCCCATGATCCCGTTCATTGCTTTGGGCGGCGGCACCGCCGCGCTGGCCTACGTGATCGACCGCCGCGGCAGGCAGGCCATCGTCGCCGAAGCCAAAAAGACCGAAGCCGCCAAGGCCGCGCCGGCCGAAGAGCCGATCTCGCAGTCGCTGAAGATGGACGAGCTCAAGATCGAGCTCGGCTATGCGCTGCTGCCGCTGGTCAACGCCCCCAACGGCTCCGATCGCCTGACCGAGCAGATCAAGGCCTTGCGCCGATCGCTGGCGATCGAGATGGGCTTCGTCATGCCGTCGGTGCGTCTGCTCGACAACATGCAGCTCGAGGCCAACACCTATGTCATCAAGATCAAGGAGGTCGACGCCGGCACCGGCAGGGTGTGGCACGGCCAGTTCATGGTCATGGACCCGACGGGCAATCAGGTGACGCTACCGGGCACGCACACGACCGAGCCCACATTCGGCCTGCCGGCAACCTGGATCGATCCGGCGCTGAAGGAAGAAGCATCCGTCAAAGGCCTGACCGTCGTCGACGCCGCCACCGTGCTCGCCACGCATCTGACCGAGCTGATCAAGGCCAACATGGCGGAGCTGTTGTCCTATGGCGAGGTGCAGAAACTGATCAAGGAGCTGCCGAAGGAGCAAAGCGAGCTGATGAAGGACATCGTGCCGGCGCAGATCACCGTGTCGGGCATTCAGCGCGTGCTGCAGATCCTGCTCGCCGAGCGCGTCTCGATCCGCGACCTGGCGACCATTCTCGAGGGCATCGCCGACGGGCTTGCGATCACGCGCAACACCACGATGCTGGCCGAGCATGTGCGCGCACGGCTGGCGCGCCAGCTTTGCGCGCAACATGTCGGCCCCGACGGCACGCTGCCGATCATCGCGCTCACTGCAAAGTGGGAGCAGGCCTTTGCCGAATCGATCGTCGGCCAGGGCGACGACCGAAGCCTCGCGATGCAGCCGTCAAAGCTCACCGAATTCATCAATCTGGTCCGCGAAAAGTTCGAGCAGGCGGCGCGCGACGGCGAGGCGCCGGTACTGGTCACCTCGCCCGCCGTCCGTCCCTTCGTGCGCGGCATCGTCGAGCGCTTCCGCGCCCAGACCACCGTACTCGCCCAATCCGAAATTCATCCGCGCGCGCGGCTGCGAACGGTCGGCAGCATCTAAAGCCCCGGCTCCATCAAAAGCCGGCGCGGCCAAAGCCCCGCGGCCAGAACCAGTCTCGACTTTTCGGAATCACGCGCTAAGGCGCGACCGAAAGACCCTGGACGTGATGCCGCTCGATCAAACGCGCCACAAGACCTGAGCTCTTGGCCTCCTCCACGAAGCTGCTGAGAAATGCGGCGCCGGCGGTATTCTGTTTCGTCGTGCCGATCGCCTGCTGCACCGCGGTAAAATTACCCGGAAGGATTTTGGTGCCCGGCACTTTCTTGACGTCTTCCAGCAAAGCCGGGCGAAGGCTGGCCATGGCCTCGAGCTTGTCGGCGACGAACTGGTTGAGCGGCCCGTCCGGCGCGTCCGTGCGGAGCACGGTGGCATGTTTGATATTGCGCGCGAGCCAGAGATCGTAAGCCGTGCCGCGCTTGACCGAGATGCGCGCGCCGGCCCGGTCGACCTCGGCCGCGGATTTGAACGGCGAGTTTTCCGGCACCAGATAGGTTGCCTCGATCTCGCAATAAGCCGCCGTGAAGGCGATCTTTTCGGCGCGAGCGGGCTCGGCCCCGATAAGGCCGATATCCCAGGCACCGGTCCCGGCGGCATCGGCCAACAGCGACGGCTTTTCATATTTGACGTAAGCGACCGGGACGCCGAGCCGCTTGGCGATTTCCGCGGCCATGTCGGGCGCGACGCCGGCCGGATCGCCCGTCTCCGTCCGTCCCGTGACCAACAGCATGTTGCCCATGTTGATGCCGGCGCGCAGGGTTCCGGTCGGCGCCAGTTCCGCCACAACTTGTTTGGATGCAATCTCGCTCACGATGTCCCCCTTCATGGTTTTGGTGCGGCGCGATTATTTGCTCTGATCTTTTTAGCTCGGATTTTTTAGCTCGTTTCCGTGCGGAACCCGACCGCGGATCTGGGCGTTATCACGGCAGTTCAGGTTCTGTGAAGACGCGTTTTTGTGTCGAGGATCACACCCCAATTGAGCGGTGTGAGCGAGGTTAATTTTAAGCGATCAAGTGAACCCTTTTACCCCGCCGCCGCGACTTAGCGGCAGGAACGGGAGGTGGCGATGAACCATTCGATGTACAGCGCCGACCGCGCAACGCATTTGAAGATCGTGGTCATTGGCATTGCCTGCGCGACCGCGGTCGCCATGGTTGGCATTTTTGCCAATGCCGGCAGCGGCCTGGATCTCGGCACCGCGCCGCTGGTCAAGGCTGGCGAACCGACGGCGTTGAGCGGGCAGGTCCCGACCATCCGGTAACAGGCTACTCGTTCATAAATCTGCGAAGGCCCACGCCAAGCGCGGGCCTTCGTTTTGCCGATTGATGCCGGATTTTCGATTTGCGTGTGCCCCTATCGGATGACCGGCAGGCATGCTTGGACAGGCATTCTTGGATCGAACCCAAAGACATGCTTTTCCGGGGCATGCGCTACTCCGCCGAGTCCGGCAGCGACTCGACGATCTGTCCCTTGAACAGGATCGGTCCTGTCGGCGCGCCGGTCGGCGAGCCGCCGGCCGGCTCGAGTGATATGGCGTAGCTCGCCGTCTTGATCGTATCGGCGTCGAAGGCCGACGGCAGCGCTCGCGCGGTGAATTCGCTGGCGCCTACCAGTCCCAACGACTGGGGCGCCGGATATTTGCTCGAGATCAGCCACAGCTCGTAGCTACGGCCGGGCTCAGGCGTCGCCGAGACCCGGCGCACGGTCAGCTGGCGGCTCGTCGGGTCGATCGAGACCAGAAAAGCGGGTGTTGTCGGATCCTGCTGCAAGACGGCAACGAGACGCGGCGCCGGCGGCGCCGAAGCGACCTGCGCCGTCGTGGCGGACGGGGCATGCCGGCCCACCGGAATGAGTCCCGGCGCGAATTGCGAAACCCCGACATAAAGCGCGAGCAGCGCGGCAATCGCAGTCATCGCCGCCGTCATCCGGCGCCAACGCCGCGCCCGCCGCGCGAGCACAATGACCTCGGCATTACGCTCGGCCACATCACGCTCAGCCCTTGGCGGCACAACCGGCGTGAACGGCTTGGCGGCGGGATCCCGCCTGGAGTCCTCGCCCAACTCGTCGCGGTCTGAATCCTCCCTGATCAAATCGGACAGCACCACCGCTTTCAGATCCGCTTCAAGTTCCGCTTCGAGATCCTGCGCACCATCCGGCTCCGGCTTCTTGTCCACGGCCGACTCGGACACGGATTCCGGCTCGGGCGGCAACAGGCTCGAGGCCAGCAGTTCGGAGGGTTCGTCGGCATCCTCGGGCGCTTCCGGCAACGGCCCCGCCAGGAGATCCTGAAAAGCCTCGTCGCCGACCAGGGGAGCGTGAGCGTCCGGCGCAACCGGCTGCTCCTGGTCGTGTTCATACCGCTCGGCCACAGCAGTCTCATCGGCCGCAGCAATTGCAGGCAGCTCCTCCGCTGCGACCGCGGAAGCCGCAGGCGGCGACGTCTCTTCGATTGCGGGAAACGAGAATTCCTCCTCAGCCGTAAAGCGCGGTTCGGGAGCTACGGCGCCGTGAGCCGCCACTTCGGGGCCGACGATCTCCGATTTGATCTTGTCCCAAACCTCGGCTGGCGGCTCGACGGCTTCGACCATGACGTTGAGCTCGCCAAGCCGGCGTTCCCATACGTGGACGATTTCGGCAAAGCCCGGGTCGATGGCCAGCAGCGCCTCGGCTTGTTCGCGCTCATCGGCCGAGAGCGTTCCAAGTACATATTCGGCGGCAAGCGCATCTCTGTCGTCGTCGTACATCGGCTACCTCAAACTGAGTCCGATCATGAAACGGTTCAAGATCTCGGCCCCATACACTCGCGAATTTCGAGCAGACTGCGGCGAAGCCACGTCTTGATCGTGTTGACCGGGATGTCGAGCTTCTCCGCCAGCTGGTCGCGGCTCCAGCCGCTGTAATAGGCCAACAGCACGATGCGCTGCTTCTCCGGGTCAAGCTTGCCGAGGCATGACAAGAGCCGTTTCAGCTCTTCGGACATTTCGCGCCGCGCCAATGGCGACGGCGATTCAGCCGCGACTTCCAACGCCTCCGGCTCGTCCTCGATCGACAGCTCGCCGCGCTTGCGTACGATATCGATGGCGCGGTTGCGCGCGATTGCCACCATCCAGGTGATCGGGCTTGCGACCTGCGGGTCGAACTGGTCGGCCATTTTCCACACCTTGAGATAGGTCTCCTGCATGACCTCGTCGGCCAAGGCGGCTCGACCCAAGATACGGAGCAGGACGCCGTAAAGTTTCGCGCGGGTGGCGGCATAGAGGCGCTCGAACGCCGCCTCATCGCCTTTGGCGACGGCGCCAAGCAACCAGACGAGTTCCGTCTGCATCAACATAAATGCCCCAGCCAACCATAGAGCTGGCCCCCCAGGCCCTACCGGGACTGATTATCGCCGCTGAAGCCGCCTTTCGTCGAGAGCGAAACGGCGGGCGGAAGCTCCGACCCACCGGTAATAGCGTCGCATTCTGAGACATTTCGGCACGCGCTGGTGCCGGCGCGGGAGCTTGCCCGCGATGGAAGTGGATCGCCCTGATGCTTTAGGACTTACGCCGGCGCGGCGCCGCGCATGCGCAACAGCGCGATGTTGTCGAGTTCGGCTTGTTCGGCGGCCTCTCCCGCCTCGCGCTCGCGCATCTGGTCGCGTTCGTCGAGCAATTCGACCTTTTTCAGCTCGTCGAAAGCTTCGCCCAGCGCCGATTTCGCGTCGTCGAGCTGAATGCGCAGCTCGTCGGCCGAACGCTTGAGGTTTTCGCGCCGCGCGATCGCCGCCTTGGCATAGGTCGGATAGGCGAAATGGCCCGGATCGTGGATCCCGGCGCGATCCTGCTCGACCTTGATTTCGCGCTCGAGATCGCCGCCCATGCGCTCGAACTCCGCGATCATGGTCTCGATCTGCGCGACCTTGCGCCGCTTCTCGTCGACCTGAAATTTCTTCAGGCGAATAAGCGTCTCACGGGACTTCATCGACTACGTACTCCCCCGAAGCCATGCGACCTAAATTACGATCCAAGAGCCGGATGCGCCGTCCAAATCGAACGCCGCACCCGGAGGCATCGATCATGGCATGATAACGTTAGCGTTCGGTTTCCGTACAAAGTTAGCGTTCGGTTTCCGGGCTAGCCACGATTTGAGCCAATTGGCGATATCCTTCGGCCAAGCTGGTTGCTTCTTCCTTACCTTGGCGCAGAAAGTCCTCGATCGGCTTGTGCAGGCGGATCGCCTCGTCGACATCGGCGCTGGTGCCGGGGCGATAGGCGCCGAGCCGGATGAGTTCCTCCATATCTGCATAGGTCGCCATGATCTGACGGGCTCTGCTCAAGGCCGGCAGATAGGCCTGGTCGGCGGCCCGCGGCATGGTCCGCGAAATCGATTTCAGGACATTGATGGCCGGATAGCGCCCGCGCTCGGCGATGGCGCGCTCCATGACGATATGGCCGTCGAGAATGCCGCGCACGGCGTCGGCGATCGGTTCGTTGTGGTCGTCGCCGTCGACCAGCACGGTGAAAACGCCGGTGATCGTGCCCTGCTCCGTGCCTGGTCCGGCGCGCTCCAGAAGCCGCGGCAATTCGGTGAATACCGTCGGCGTATAGCCCTTGGCCGTCGGCGGCTCGCCGGCGGAGAGCCCGATCTCGCGCTGCGCCATGGCAAAGCGCGTCACCGAGTCCATAAGGACCAGCACGTCCTTGCCCTCGTCGCGAAAATATTCGGCGATGGCGAGCGTGACATGGGCAGCCTGGCGGCGCATCAGGGCCGGTTCGTCGGAGGTCGAGACCACCACGACGGAGCGGGCCAGACCGGACTCGCCGAGGTCGTCCTGCAAGAATTCCTGCACCTCGCGGCCGCGTTCGCCGATCAGGCCGATGACGCTGACATCGGCGGCGACATTGCGCGCCAGCATCGACAGCAGCACCGATTTGCCGACGCCGGAGCCCGAGAAAATGCCCATGCGCTGGCCGCGGCAGCAGGTGATAAAAGTATTGAGCGCGCGCACGCCGAGATCGAGCGGTCCGCCGACGCGGCGCCGCGCGTGCGCCGCCGGCGGCGTGTTGCGGAACGGATAAGGCGACGGCCCCAGCAGCAGCGAGCCCTTGCCGTCGATCGGTTCCCCCAAGGCGTTGACGACCCGGCCGAGCCAGGCGGCCGAGGGACGCACCGCGCCGGGCACCGACGTCACCAGCGCCCGGCAGCCGCGCCGCACCCCTTCCAAAGGCGCAAACGGCATCAACAATGCATTGTTGTTGGAAAAACCAACCACCTCGCAGGGGATGTTCTTGCCCGGCGTCTCGATGATCACCCGCGCGCCGACCGACATTGTATGCAGCGGTCCGGCGACCTCCACCATCAGGCCGCGCACGCCGACGACGCGGCCGTAAATTTCTATGCCGTCGAGTTCGTTAATCTGTTCGGCGAGCGCCTTCATGGCCGAACCCGCATCTCCGGGCCGGTGCCAAATCGGCAACAGTGCCGACGCGATCGATATTTCAGCGCAAGAATGGTTACCTCGCGCACCGGTTTGTTAATCGCTTGTTTACCCGGGACGTTAATCATTGCTCAGTCGTCCTTAGGGGCAAGGCAGGCTCCCCCGCCAGTACCGATGGGTGAGTCACGTGAATCGGTTAGCGCCGAGACTTAATTTGGAACATGAATACGGCCGTGGCTAAAAACTCACTGTTACGCAACAGTTTAAGGCGATTCGCAGGAATTTGCCTATTCGACTCTTGCGCGAGAGAATCAGGTTTTGTTAACCATAGCGCCGTTAGTGTCCCGAATCAGTTTGTAGAAGGCGTTTTCCAGGGGCCGCCGCTGCGGCGCCGACCTTGAGCCTGCGCGGCGAGGAAGGGGACTGGCATGCGCGTATTGCTGATTGAAGACGATAGCGCCACTGCGCAATCGATTGAGCTGATGCTCAAATCCGAGAGCTTCAATGTCTATACGACCGATCTCGGCGAAGAAGGCATCGATCTCGGTAAGATCTACGATTACGACATCATCCTGCTTGACCTGAACCTGCCGGACATGTCCGGCTTCGAGGTTCTTCGCAGTCTCCGGGTGTCGAAGGTCAAGACGCCGATCCTGATCCTGTCCGGCCTCGCCGGCATCGAGGACAAGGTCAGGGGCCTGGGCTTCGGCGCCGACGACTACATGACCAAGCCCTTTCACAAGGACGAGCTGGTGGCGCGGATTCACGCCATCGTGCGCCGTTCCAAGGGCCATGCCCAGTCGGTCATCCAGACCGGCGATCTGGTGGTCAACCTCGATACCAAGACCGTCGAGGTCAACGGCGCCCGCGTCCACCTGACCGGCAAGGAGTACCAGATGCTGGAGCTCCTGAGCCTGCGCAAAGGCACGACGCTGACCAAGGAAATGTTCCTCAACCACCTCTATGGCGGCATGGACGAGCCGGAGCTGAAGATCATCGACGTCTTCATCTGCAAGCTCCGCAAAAAGCTCGCCAACGCCTCGAACGGCAAGAACTACATCGAAACGGTGTGGGGCCGCGGCTACGTGCTGCGCGAGCCGAGCGAGGACGAGGCCAGGATCCCAGCGTAGTCCCGGCCCGATCCCGGGCCAAAGCCAGGAAACAAAAAGCCCCGGCCATTCGGCCGGGGTTTTTTATTGCATAGGCCCCTTCCCCATCTGCCGGCGGCCTATCTGCCGCCTTGAATCGCGACCAGGCGCGGAGCGCTTCGTGCGCCGTCGAGCACCGAAGGGCGCGGCGGATCGGCATTGGGCACATAGAGTCCACGCCGATCCGTCAACATCTTGAAGCGATCGGTGAGGCCAACGACGGTTTCTGCGGCGCCGAGCACCAGATAGCCATCGGACGCGGTGACCTTGGCGAGGCGGTTGAGGACACCGACCTTGGTCTCGGCGTCGAAATAGATCAGCACGTTGCGGCAGAATACGGCGTCGAACATGCCGAGCTGGGAAAAATCGGCCAGCAGATTGAGTTGCCGGTAACGCACCACGGCGCGCAGGTCCGGCGCGATCTGCCAGAACTCGCCCGTGCGGGTGAAATGTTTGACCAGCAGCTGAATCGGCAGGCCGCGCTGCACTTCGAACTGGCTGTAGATGCCCTGGCGCGCCTTCTCCAAAACTTCGCCGGAGAGGTCCGTCGCCAAGAGTTCGATACGCCAGCCTGCAATGGCATGCTCGAAGTCTTTCAGACACATGGCCAGCGAATAAGGCTCCTGGCCGGTGGACGACGCCGCACACCAGATCCGGATCGCGCGCGCGTGCCGCCGCGCCGCAAGGAGCGCGGGCATGATCGTCGTGCGGAAATGCTCGAACGGAACCTTGTCGCGGAAGAAGAAGGTCTCGTTCGTCGTCATGGCTTCGACGACACTGGTCATCAGCGTCGCATCTTCGGCATTCCTGAGCATGCCGACCAGTTCGCCCAGCGTCGCGACACCGGCCCTGCGGGCAACGGGAAGCAGCCGGCTTTCGACCAGATATTGCTTGTCGGCCGACAGCACGAGGCCCGACCGTTCCTTGAGGCACCGGCGCAGGAAATCGTAATCGTGCGGGGTCATGTCCGATCTCCCGCAAAGACCCGCAGGACCTTCGGCGCGATCTGATCGAGCGGCAGAACAGCCGAGCACAGGCCGGCTTGCGCCACCGAACGCGGCATGCCCCAGACCACGCTGGTCGATTCATCCTGCGCGATCACGCTGCCGCCCGACGCCACGATATCGGTCGCGCCTCGCGTGCCGTCGGTGCCCATGCCGGTCAGGACCAGCGCCAGGCTCGCTGCGCCCCACACCGCCGCCGCCGAGCTGAACAGGGCATCGACCGACGGTCTGCAAAAATGGATCGGCTCGTCGTCGCCGATGGCGATCCGGACCGCGTCGCCGTCGCGCACGACGCGCATGTGCCGGCCGCCCGGCGCGACGTAAATGCCGCCGGCGAGGACCGGTTCGCCGTCCTCGGCTTCGTGCGCGCCGCGGCCGCCGACCCGCGACAAATGCTCGGCCATGACCGTGGTGAAGGTCGGCGGCATATGCTGCGTGATCAAAAGCGGCGCCCGGTCGACGGCGGCGGGGAGCTTCTCGATCAGCGCCGTCAGTGCCTGCGGGCCGCCGGTCGAGGAGCCGATCAAGAGCGCGCGCGGCGGCGTCACCGCGAACGGCCGTAACTGGATCGCGCCGTGATCGGGTACGAAAGCGTGAGCCAGGTCCGGGCGGCGTGCGCGCAGCGCCGGCTGCGGTTCGCTATGCAAGTCCGGTATCGGTTCGACCGGCGGCACCAGCGTCGGCGCCGGTACACGCCCCGACGGACGGCGGCGCTGACCGAGGGCGCGCACTTTTTCCAGCAGCTCGCGGCGGAACGAAACCGAGACGGTGACTTCGCGGGTGCTTTCGGGCTTCGGAATATAGTCGGCGGCGCCGAGCGAGAGCGCACGCAAGCTGATCTCGGCGCTGCGGCGCGTGAAGGTCGAGACCATGATGACAGTGAGGTCGCGCTTCTTTTGCAAGAGCACGGGCAGGGCCGAGATGCCGTCGATGTCCGGCATTTCGATATCGAGCAGGACGACATCGGCGTCGTTTTTCTCGAACCAGGCGATGACTTCGCGTCCCGTCGGCAGCGATGCGACGACATGCATGTCGGGCTCGGCGTCGATCCAGCGCGCCAACAGGCTGCGCACGACGACCGCATCGTCCACCACCACCACGCGGACGGCCTTGGCGGTCGTTTTCACTGCGCCCGCGGCATGGTTCGCGGCGGAGTGCCCAGTAACGAGAACGCTACTCATGCGGCTGATTCTTTCCCCAACGCTACCCTCACTGACGCGACACGCCCATCGCAGGCGGACTCAGATCAGTCCAACCTCCTGAAACTTGGCTTCGACAATGTCCTTGTCGAACGGTTTCATGATGTATTCGTTGGCGCCGGCGTGCAGCGCGCGGGCGATATGTGCGACGTCGTTCTCGGTGGTGCAGAACACCACTTTCGGCTTATCGCCGCCCGGCAACCGCCGCAGCACGCGCAAGAAGGCATAGCCGTCCATTTTCGGCATGTTCCAGTCGAGCAGGATCGCATCCGGCAATTGGCTCTTGCAGGTCTCGATGGCCTCTTCGCCGTTCTCGGCTTCCGAGATCTGGAAGTCGAGCCCTTCAAGAATGCGCCGCGCCACCTTACGGATGACGCTGGAATCGTCGACAACCAAGCACGTTTTCATTTGTCCTCACTCTCCCAAAGTCGGGCGAAACTGATGTCACTTCCACACTCGGCCTAACCAAAAACGTTCACTCCGCCATCAAGCCGCGGCTGCTTCCGGGCCGAAGTCGAGCACGCGATCGACGTCGAGCACGACGAGAAGCTGGCCGTCGAGACGAAACACGCCATCCGACACGCGGGCGAGCTTGCGGTCGAGATTGATGGGATTGGCCTCAAGCTCCGCTTCCGGCAGCTTGAGCACTTCGCCCACGGCGTCGACCAATAGGCCGAAGGATTCCGCGCCGCATTCGATGCCGATCGCCATAGGCGGCTTTTTGTGCGGCTCGTCCTGCCGGCCGGATTCCAGGTCCAGCCGGGCGCTGAGATGGATCGCGGTGACGATCCGCCCGCGCAGATTGAGAACGCCCGCGATCTCGGCGCCCGCCAGCGGCACGCGCGTGATCTGCGACGGCTTGAAGACGTCCTGGACGCGCCCGATCGGCAGGCCGAACAGCTGGCCTGCCGTGGTGAAGGTGACAAACTCGCTGAGCCTGGCGTTATCGTTCATCGCTGTCACGCTGCCTCATTGACATCGGCGCTCTGTTCCTTGATGGCGGCGATCAGCCCGGCCCGATCGAACTTGGCGACGAAATCGTGGAAGCCGGCGGCGCGGCCGCGTTCGATCGTGTCGTCCGAGACCATGGCGGACAGCGCGATGATGGGCAGTTGCGCCGCGTTCGGGACGCCGCGCATCGCCTCGGCAAGCGCGAAGCCATCCATGTCGGGCATCTCGATGTCGGTGACGACGAGATCGAATCGCGCCCCCGACTGCAAGGCTTCCAGTGCCTCCGCGGCCGACCCGACCGCAAGGACGTGATAACCGGCCGCCTTGATCAGCGGTGCCAGCATGTCGCGGAAGAAGGCGGAATCGTCGACCAGGAGCACGCTCCGTGACGAACGTCGTCCCGCACTGCCGCGGCGGCGGAACCAATCTTCGAAAGCCTGCGGCAGGAAATGACCGACGTCGATGATCTCGGTCGTATTGCCCTTGACCACCGCATAACCGAGCACGCCGGGACGATTGCCGCCCACCTCGATATCGAGCTTGTCCTCGACGATGTCGATGATCTCGTCGACCGCAAGACCCATCGAGCGACCGTGCTCGGAAAATACCAGGATCGGCTGCGTGCCCTCCTTTTTCAGGCCGGTCTGATCGTCGATGCGCAACAGCGGCATCAACTGCTCGCGATATTGCACGAGACAACGTCCGTCGGATATTTCGATGCGTTGACGGTCGATTTCCTCGAGCCGCGTGACCAGCGACAACGGCACCGCCTTCGGCCGCTGCGAGCCGGCGCGAAAAACGAGCAGCGACACGGCATCCTCGTTCGCCGCGCCCTCGTCCTCGTGGCGCGTATTGGCCTCGGCTTGCGCCTGCGCGGCGCGGCCGAGCGACTGTGCGATGCCGTTCGGGTCGAGGATCATGATCACCGAACCGTCGCCGAGAATGGTGGTGCCCGAGAACGCCGAAATGTGCCGCAGTCTTGACGACATCGGCTTGATGACGATTTCTTCGGTGTGAAACACGCTGTCGACGACGGTGCCGAAGATCTGATTGCCGACCTGGGTGACCACGACAAAGCCTTCGTCGCCGCCGACCTCGCCGAGACGCAGGACCTCCTTCAGATAGAGGAGCGGCAATAGCGTATTGCGCAGCCGCAGCACCGGCGTGTCCTTGATCCGCTCGATGCGATGCTCGCCGCCGCCGGCGCGCACCAGTTCGAGCACCGCGAGCTGCGGAATGGCAAAGCGCTCGCCGCCGACCTCGACGATGAGCGCCGAGACGATCGCCAGGGTCAGCGGAATCTTGATGGTGAAGGTGGTGCCTTTGCCGGGAACCGACTTCAGATCGACCGTGCCGCCGATCTGCTCGATATTGCTGCGCACGACATCCATGCCGACGCCGCGGCCAGAAATGCTGGTGATTTCGGCCGCGGTGGAAAAGCCGGGCGCGAAGATGAAATTGCAGATTTCGGCGTCGGATTTCGCCGCGAGATCGGCCTCGCCCGCGAGCCCGAGATCGAGCGCCTTGGCCTTGATGCGGCGGGTATCGAGGCCGCGGCCGTCGTCGGCGATCTCGATGATGATGTGGCCGCCTTGATGATAGGCGTTGAGCCTGATCTTGCCGCTCTGCGGCTTGCCGGCAGCGGCGCGCTCGGCCGGACGCTCGATGCCGTGATCGGCGCAGTTGCGGACCAGATGAGTGAGCGGATCCCTGACCAGTTCGAGCACCTGGCGGTCGAGCTCGGTCTCGGCGCCCTCCATTTCAAGCTCAATGGACTTGCCGAGCTCGGCGGACAGATCGCGCACGACGCGCGGCAGCTTCTGCCACGCATTGCCGATCGGCTGCATGCGGGTCTTCATCACGCCTTCCTGCAACTCGGCGGTGACATTGGAGAGCCGTTGCAGCGGCACTTTGAAATCGGAATCCTCGTGCCGGCGCACGATTTCGAGCAGCTGATTACGGGTGAGCACAAGCTCCGACACCGTTGTCATCAGATGATCGAGCGTGTCGACGCTGACGCGGATCGAGTGGTTGGCGAGCTTGTCGGCCGTTTCCGCCGCGGATTTCTCGGAAGCTTCGGCGCGCTTTTCGGCCGGCGGTTCGCTCTTGAGTTTTTCAACAGGCACAGCCGCCGGCGGCGCCGGCTCGACCCGCGCCGGTTCACCACGCGCCAATTCACCACGCGCCAATTCACCACGCGACATGGCGCCAAGCCGCGCGATGAGATCGTCGTCGCTGCCCTCGGGCTCCTGCTCCAAGGATTCGATCCCGTCCAAGATCGATTTGATGCGGTCGAGCGTGGCGAGAATGAGCGTCACGGCATCGCGCGTCACCGGCATGCCGTCGCGAAACTTGCCCATCAGGCTCTCGGCCGCATGCGTCAGCCGTTCGAGCCGCGACAAAGCGAGAAAGCCGCAAGTGCCTTTGATGGTGTGGACGAGCCGGAAGATGTTGCCGAGGATCTGGGTATTGTTGGGCTCCTGCTCGAAGCGCACGAGTTCGGCGTCGACGCGGTCCAGACTCTCGCCAGTCTCGGTCAGGAAGTCCCGCAGCAACTCGTCCATACTACGCGCCTCGTCGGGGCCCGGCCTAAATGTCTGCCGGAACAGCCAAAACGGGTTGTTACTCGAACCGGCGCGCATGGCGCGCGCCGCCATCGCCAGGCGCGACAGCCTGATCGGACGCCCCCAGTCTGTTGCTAAAGCGTTTAATTTCGGTTGCGAAAACCGATGGATAGCGGAGCTAAATGGCCCCGCGGCGCCGTTATTCCGCCGGCTTAGCGGGCTGTTACGACCACGGTTTCGCCCTCAGCGGCGGCCGCCAGCGTCAACCCGCAGTCGCGGGCGAGAATGCCGGTATAGACCGGCTGGATAGCGTGGGCGTCGACGGTATGGCCGGAGCCGCCCGAAATCAGCTCAGCGGTAGCCGCTGTCAGCCGGGCATTAAGCCCCGCCGCGACAATGCGATAGCCGCTATCCACGGCATCCACGGTCAGCGTGCCGCCGCGGGGAATGGCGCCGGCAGCGACCACGATCATGTTCAAGAGCAGCTTGACCCGGTTCTTGGGCACAAGCTCCCGCGGCAGATTCCAAGCGACCGTGGTTTTACCGTCCTCGATCAAGCCGCGCGCCACCCGCTCCGCATCGCCGGTTTCGATCTGTGCGCCGGCTGAACCCGCGGCGCCGAAGGCGAGCCGGCAGAATTGCAGCTTGGCGGAAGCCTGCTGAGCGCTTTTCTTGATCAGTTCGAGGGCGAAGGTCTTGGTTTCTTCGTCCTTGTCCTCCTCAAGCACCTCAAGCCCGTTGACGATGGCGCCGACGGGACTGATCAGATCGTGGCAGACCCGCGAGCACAGAAGCGCCGCCAGATCGAGCGCTCCGAGGCTGACCGAACTTGTCGTGGAACCGGATTCAGGGGCGGACATCAGGATTCTCCGCTGCGGCGCGATAGGATGTCGTCCGTCCGTGTCACAGCGCAGGCGATTCGGCAATCGTGCGCTTGCTGACAGGCCGTGTTACACCCCAGCCCCTTTGCCGTCCCTTCGTATCGGCGCAAAGCCGCAATCAGGAGCCGTTCGTGCCGACCCTCGACGCCGCCGCATGCGCGCAAATGCTGGATGCGCTCACCGAAGTCGCAGAGCGTGCGAGCGCGGCCATTCTGCAAGAGGCGGGCGGGACTCAGAACGCGAAGGTCCGCAATAAGGACGATGGCTCGCCGGTGACTGCAGCCGACGAGGCCGCTGAAGCCATCATCCGTGAAAGCCTCGAGCGGCTGGCGCCGGCAGTGCCGATTGTCTCGGAAGAGCAGGCTGCGCATGACCGGCCGCAAACCGGCCCGAGCGGCAGCTATTTTCTGGTCGATCCGCTTGATGGCACCAAGGAATTCATCTCCGGCAGCAACGAATACACGGTCAACGTCGCCATTGTGACGAACGGCGTGCCGATCCTCGGCGTTGTCACGGCGCCGGCGGCCGGAATGGTCTGGCGCGGCGTGGTCGGCCGCGGTGCGGACTCTCTATCGATGGGTGCCGGCGCGATCGCGGCAAAGCCGATCCATGCCCGGCCGCGTCCGCAGCGCGAATTCAAGATCATGATCAGCCGTTCGCATCTCGACGCACGAACCTCGGCATATATCGCGAAATTTCCCCAAGCCGCGCTGCTGCAGTGCGGCTCCTCGGTGAAATTCTGCCGCGTCGCGGAAGGCGCGGCCGACCTTTACGCACGCCTTGCGCCGACCCACGACTGGGACATCGCGGCAGGACACGCGATCCTTGCAGCGGCCGGCGGCAAAGTCAGCGCGCCGGATGGATCGCCGCTTGCTTACGGCACCAAGGAACTCCTGATACCGGCCTTTCTCGCCTGGGGAGATGCGAGCGCGGCATGACCTTTTCGGAAAACGGTTTCCACTCTCGGATCGAGTCCAAGACATGCTTTTGGGCACGCTTTGAGCACGCTTTTCCGGACCACGCGCTAAGGCGTGATCGTGCGCTGCACGTCCGTCCATTTGCGGTCGGCGGCGGCAATCACGCGGTTCGGGCCGCCGGCGAATTTCTGCCGGCGGGCGCTGTCATAAAATAGAAACAAGCGCTGGCCCTGGATCAGCCACACATTGGGATTTCCCGCGACCGCCAGCCCGCGCGCGACGCCGATCGGGTCATAACCGCCATATTGCGGCATATAGACATTGGGCGCCGCGGCGAATGCGGCCCGGTTCCCGACATTGATGAAGCGCCAGATGACGTTGCTCTTGCGCAGTTCCAGATTGGGACTGCCCTGCAACGGCTTGCCGTCGGTGAAATAAGCGACCGGGTCATAGCCGTCGATCGCGAGCCCGGTGTGCCAATCGACGACAATCCGCTCGTCGGCCGAAGCCGCGGGTCCGGCGGCAATAACTGCAGCACTAACAAAGACTAAGCCGACATAGACGAGGAGTGCCGCGATCGCCGCAAGGCCGAACCAGTATTGCTTTTTCTTCTGCCGCGCTGCCGTCATAGTCTCGACAAAGGCTTAACTGATTCGGATCGATTAATGCCGCAAAGTAGATCGGTCGCGTGAGTAAGGGGTTAAGCGGGGAACCGGCCATGAACGTCAGCATGAATCACGCCTTGCGGATCGCCGCCGTCATAGCGTTCCTGGCCGCGGGCTGGGCGCTGACGCAATCCGCACCGGTCTTGGCGCAAAACGCGCCACCTCTGCCGCCGCCGACCGCGGTTCCGCCGTCAGAACCGCCGCCGGCCCAGACCATGCCCGAAGCGCCGCCGCAGCCGCCGCCGGCAAACCAATTTTCATCGAACGAGATCGTCGATGCCGGGCACCGGTTCTTCGGCGGAGTCTCGCGCGGGCTCGCCATGGTGCTCGAGAAGGCGTTCAGCCAATGGGGCCAGCCTAATGGCTATGTACTCGGCGAGGAAGCCGGCGGCGCTTTTGTCGGCGGCCTGCGCTACGGCGACGGCACGCTTTACACCAAGAACGCCGGCGATTTGCGCGTGTTCTGGCAAGGCCCGAGCATCGGCTTCGATGCCGGTGCCGACGGCGCTCGCACCATGATGCTGGTCTATAACCTGCCGCGGACCGACGCGATCTTCGACCGCTTCGGCGGCATCAACGGTTCGGCCTATTTTATCGGCGGCTTCGGCATGACCGCATTGACTGCCGATAACATCGTGCTGGTGCCGATCCGCTCCGGCATCGGTTTCCGCCTGGGCGCCAATCTCGGCTATCTCAAATTCACCGATCACCCGACTTGGAATCCGTTCTGATCCGCCAATCGGCGGCGAACGTAACCGCAACAGTTGTTGTCGCCATCAAGTGCTTGGCGCGGCGGATCAAGTCGGTTTAGGTTAGCGCTTGGTAAAAGTGGTGAATCCCGCTTCGCCGTGGCAAGGTTTGGTCCACGGCAGCGGTGTGCGGTCAGAGGCGTCGAGTCATGATCGAACCGGTCATGTATTTTGGGATCGGATTCCTGGTTGCGGCGCTGCTTTGCCTGCTCTTCGTCCCGCTGGTGCATAATCGCGCCGTGCGCCTGACGATGAAGCGCCTCGAGGCCGCGACCCCGCTCTCGATCGCCGAGATTCGCGCCGACAAGGACCAGCTGCGCGCCGAATTCGCGATGTCGACCCGGCGGCTCGAAATGAGCGTCGAGAAGATGAAGGCCAAGACCACATCGCAATTGGCCGAACTCGGCAAGAAGACCGACGCCATCAATCAGCTCAAGAAAGAGCTCGGCGAAAAGACCGCGACGATCTTTGCGCTCGAAGCGCGCGACAAGACGCTGCGCGAGCAGTTGCGCGCCAGCGAGGAAGAATTCGAGATCAAGAGCGCTTCGCTGCGCGAGGCGGAACGCCATCTCGCCGACAAGGAAGCCGAACTGAGCAAGCTCCTCGGCGAGCTTGGCGAACAGTCTTCGGTTGCCGAAAATCAGCGCACCGAGATCGCGACCTTCCGCACCCAGGTCGAGGCCATGAAGGTCAGCGTCGCCGACTACGAGCGTGCGGTGGCCGACACCGAAAGCCGTCTGACGCGCGAGCGCGCCGATGCGCAGACAGTGGCCGGCGAATTGACCAGTGCGCGCGGCAAGCTCGGCGACCTCGGCACCCGCACGACCGACCTCGAGCGCCAGCTTTTCGTGCAGTCGACGGAAGCCGAATTGCTGAGCCGCCGCGCCCAAGAGCTCGAAAACCGGCTCAACGAGCAGGGCCGCATGCTCGCCGACCGCGAATATCAGCTCGATCGCATGCGCCATGATCTCGACACGTCGCGCAAGATGGAAAGCGATTTGCGGGCCGAACTGTCGACCTCGGGCAATCGCAGTTCGAGCGCCGTCGACCGGTTCCGCAGCGACATCACCCAGCTCGAAGCACAGCTAGCCGCCGCGATCGAGGAACGCGCCAAGCTGCAGCGCGAGATCGGCACCATGAAGCGCGACGCCGAATCCACCTGGGCGGCGGAGCGGGTCGAGAACGCGCTGCTGCGCGAGCGCATCAATGACGTCGCCGCCGAGGTCGCCCGCCTCACCGCGACGCTCGAAGGCCCGGGCTCGCCGATCGAATCGCTGCTCGCCGAAGCCGCCGGCGCCGGGCGCGGCGGCGCGGCGGGTCGCAGCGAAACCGCCGCCGAGAGCGGCAACGGCGACAACAAGAACACGCTCGCCGACCGCATCCGCGCATTGCAGACGACCGCCTCGCGCGTTGCCTCGAACTAGCTATTTTGGCGGTGAATTTCGATGCCGGGACGGCTTTCTTGACAGGTTACCGGCTGTACCTTAAATCGCGGCCGATCCGGAGATTGGCGCACATACCCACTTTGGCTGATGTGTCTCTCGGCGCAGACCGCCGAGATTGCCGATACGGGCGCTTAGCTCAGCGGGAGAGCGTTCCCTTCACACGGGAGAGGTCGTAGGTTCAATCCCTACAGCGCCCACCATTTTAAGCCCGCCCGGCGCTTGAGCGCGCGGAAAAAATCGGCCCGCCGCTTCGTCCCCAAGCTCGTACATACTTCTCGTTTTCTCGGCTGCCACGCACACACGTCACAGCGAGGCAGGCAGTCGCCGGCCGATGATCTCGCAAAATAACGATCACTGCACAGCCCTACATCTCGGCCGCCGCCAACCGGGCTCGGACCGTGGGATCTACAGATTCGGCCGCAGCCAGAACCTTCAACGTCTCAGGAGCGTTTTTGGCGAGCCCCATCGAGCGTCGCTGCGCCGTCCATAGCTGAAACAAGCCGGCATTTAGCGCCCGCCGTTCGGTATCCGACAAGCCAAGAGCATCATAGAGGAAGCCCCGCAAACGGTAGAACTCAACGATATTGTTAAAGTTGCGGATGTTCGGAGCGCTGCCTTTCTGGAGGTGAAACCGGCAACAGTTCCAGTTCTGATTGACAAAAGCGAGGTCGGCCGCAAGCAGGATGTTGCTCCAGACATACCAATCGCCGTTGATCGTGTAACCGGCGGCATTCCGCAGAACGTCGGCGACCAAGCAATTCCGGCGCCACAACACAGCACTGGCATTCGGCACCACGTTGTGGAACAGGAAGAAGTCACGCAACATGCGCTGTCCGGTGGCAACGAAGCTGTTGCGCCAGGGATTTCCGGGAATCCTGTCGGTCTGATCCTTCCACGAACCGATGGTCCCGCCGGCGGCGTCGATCTTGAGCGATTGGCAATAGGCCAGGCCGACATTGGGATGGGCATCAAGCACACCGGATAACTGCGCCAGAAATTGCAGGTCGGCCACGTCGTCGCTCTCGGCAATCCAAATGTAGTCGCCCGTCGCGCATCCCACGCCGCGCCCCCATTGGCGAAAGGTGCTGCCGCTGTTGGCCTGATTGAACAGGCAATGCGTGACCTTGGGATGCTGCCGGTATCGCGCCAGAATGTCCACGCTGCCGTCCGTGCTGCAATCATCGAGCAGGATGATCTCGGTATCCGCGAAGCTTTGCTCGAACACGCTCCGAAGACGCATTTCGAGGTAAGGCGCGTGATTGTAATTCGGAACAATGATCGAGATCTTTGGCATTGCGTAAGCGGTTTACGAATAAACAATTGGTTCTTCGCAACTCGTCCGAGATCAGCACGAGTGTGATATGTAAGCACAATGGGACGCTGTTCATCAATCGCAGCAGGCGACTTCAACCCAATGCCAAGCCATTTCTGAAATTCACTCCGACGGCAAAGCATTCTACCATCTGGCCGGGCGAACAGCTGTTCACCGACCGCGATATAAATCGTATCCGAGAGAATTTTCCATGCCCCTCACCCATCTCATGCAAGATCCGGATAAGCCGACATGCCGACGAGACTGCATCTGCCGGATGTGACGCTCGTAGCGGTTACATCGCTCAATATCGATAAGACGAATGAAGCGCTTCTGCATTGCGCCTCGCACATCAATTTCGGTGCGGTCAAGTTCCTTTGTTCGGAAAACCCGTCAACGCTCGATCAACGCATCGAGTACCTGCCGATTCCGCAGATTGATTACCTCGGCTATTCACGCTTCATGATCGAATCTCTAAATTCGTATATCCAAACGCCTCACTGCCTTGTCGTCCAATACGACGGCTTTGTGCTCGATCCTTCGCGCTGGCGTGATGATTTCCTTGCCTACGATTACGTCGGCGCGCCGTGGCCCAAAACGATTCTGATGCGGCCGGGAAATGTGCCGCTGCGATTGCACAACACGGTTGGCAACGGCGGATTTTCATTGCGGAGCAAGAAGCTCCTGGAGGCCACCAGTCGGTTTCGATTTGATCAACTGTCTTTTCCGATCAAGGTCGAGGATATTCTGATCTGCCACTTTCTGTACAAAGAGCTGCAGGCCGCTGGAATCGCTTTCGCGCCTCCGGGCATAGCCGCGCGGTTTGCGATCGAAACAGAGCTGGGATACTTCGGCCAATCCATCGATACTGTCTTCGGCTTTCACGGCAAGCATTGGCTGTCGGCGCTGCCGACTCGCGCCAAACCCGTGCCGAGCGCAGGGTGACAAGCAGCAAGTTACTGCGATCGCGCCGCGGGAGAAGTCTGCGCGCCGAGCTCAAAGGAAGGACGAAGGCGGACGAAGCTGACGCGAGCGGCGGCTCGGCATGCCATCCCATATCAGCGCGCGCGATATTTGCTCAGCACCGCCTCGTCGACGTCAATGCCCAGTCCCGGCCCGTTGGGCACGCGCATGAATCCGCCGGGCGCTTCGACCAGATCGCCGAGCGGATTGGCTTCCATGTCGACATAGTAGTGCTCGACTGTCGGCCGCTCGGGCAAGCTGGCGGCGAAATGGACGGTCGCGATCAGGCCGGGACCGAAATAGGGCGAGTGCGGCGCGATCCTGGTTCCGGCGCGGCGCGCCATCTCCGCGATCTTCAACATGGCGCTGACGCCGCCGATCTTGGTGATGCTCGGCTGGACGTAGTCGACGCGCGCGACATCGATGAATAGTGCGATGTCGGTCAGCGTTCCGGCGTTTTCGCCGGCGGCGATCGGCATGCCGCCGCCTTCGGCCTTCAGTTTCGCCAGCCCGACATAGTCCTCCGGCGGCCACAGCGGCTCTTCGAGCCAGGTGAGATGCTGCGGCTCGAGCTCCTTCGCCATGGCGATGGCTTGCGACACGCTCCAGGCGCAGCTTGCGTCGACCGTGAGCACGGTGTCCGGACCGATCGCCTCGCGCGCCGCGGCGATTTCGGCCGCGCCAATTTCATGAAGCTTGATGCTGGCATAGCCGCGCGCGACCGCCTTGGCGCTGTTTTGCCCGACGACATCGGCATTGCCGTAACGAAGCAAGCTCGCATAGGCCTGGACCCGCTCGACCGGCTGTGTTCCGCCGAGCAGGCGATGGAGCGGCAGGTTCGCGCGCTGGCCGGCGATATCCCATAGCGCGATGTCGAGCGCAGACAGCGCGAACGCGACCGGCCCGTTGCGCGCGGAGCCGCGCAGCCGATAGGCGATGTCGCCGGTGAGCCGCGCAATGTCGGCCGGATCGCGTCCGATCGCCAGCGGCGCTATCGCTCGCTCCACCGCGACTTTGGTGATGGCGCAGGTGGCGAGGCCAAAACCCTCGCCCCAGCCGACCAGACCTTCATCGGTCGTCACCTTGACGAACAGCGTCTCCATTGTCTTCCACTGCACGGCCGCCGCGTTCTGCACGGTGTTGCCGAAATCGTAGGGAACGCTGATGTGAAGCGGCTCGACGGCGATGATTTTCATGGACTGGTTTACTCGTCGGTCTAGAGCAGGCCGGCGATCTTGGCCTTTTCCCGGTAGTGGTCCCACACCTTGGCGGCGCGGAAATCATTCTTGGCGAAGCTCGCTTTGAGCAGTTCCGCCTCTTCGGGCGTGATCGGCTTGAGCGGGCCGAGCCATTGACCAAGGCTTGCGGCATGGATGGTGCTGCGGGCGTTCTCTTCCATCTCCAGGCTGTCGAGGAAGACGCCTGCGATATCGTCGCCCGCGACCACGCTGCCATGGCCGCGCAGCAGGCAGCAATTGCATGTGCCGAGCGTGCGTGCGACCGCATCGCCCTGCTCCGCATTGCGGATATGGGTCGGGTCCGGGTGCACCGGCATGCCGATGAAACGATAGCCGTAGTTGCGCATCGCGATCATCGGCCGGTCGACCATGGTGAACAAAGTCGACATCGGCGGGTGGCCGTGGCCGACGGCCTTGACGTCATCGCGCGCCCGATAGACGCCGGCGTGGATTTGCGTCTCGGCCGGGCATGGCTTGTTGCCGTCAAGAACCTTGCCGGCAAGATCGACAACGAGAATGTCGTCGGCATTGATCCCGGCGCGGCTCGCGTCCCGCGCCGGAATGAGAAAGCGGTCGGTGCCCGGCAGCCGCGCGCTGACATGGCCGCTGTAATCCAGAAGCTCGGCCATGACCATCATGCGCGTGCATTCGACCAACTGCTCGCGCAGCTTGGCTTCGCTGACTGTTTCCGCCTGCGGCATCGGCACCATCCTCGATAAAGACGTCCCGCCTTGATGGACGAGAATCCCGGCCGATGCCATAGCCATTTTTCGCTCTGCCGGGTCGACGCCATTACAGGCCCAATGGTTCAAGAAATCCGCATCGTGACATGAACGAGCCCGGCCTCGTGCCGGGTTTGCAGTTCAAGGCCGCTGTTGGCGAACACGTGCAGCATGGGCGCGTTCTCGGGCAGGACTTCGGCAACGAACGTCTTGAGGCCGGTCCGGCGCGCAAGCGTCAGGAGATGGCGCATGAGCAAGGTGCCGAGCCCCTGTCCCTGGAATTCCTCGGCGACGGCGAAAGCAACTTCGGCGGTTGCGGGAGCGATGACGATGTAGCGCGCACCGCCGACAATGGCGCCGCGCTCGCCGTCCTTCAGCTCAGCGACCAGGGCAACATGATTGGCAAAGTCGACATTCAGAAAGAATGCTTTTTCTTGCTCCGAGAAATTACGTTTCACCGAAAAGAAACGCCGACGCAGGCTTGCCGCGCTCAGGCCGGCGACTGTTGCACTCAGAGCAGTTCCGTCATCAGGCCTGATGGCGCGGATTTCCACGTGCCGCCCGTTGCGCAGCGAATCTGAGGCCGCATAATCCCGCGCTTGCGACATTTGCCGCCACCGGAATGAACCTTACGCAGTGCCCTCGACTTTCGCCTTGGCCCAATAATCCGACCGGGACTTGGTCGCCTTGAGCTGCCTGGCATCCTCATAGCCCGGCGCCATCGACGCCGAGGTTCCAGCCATCACCTCGTGATGCTCGATATTGAGAAGCCGCAGCCAGCTCTGCTGGCCGAGCGTCAATCCGATCATGCAACCGAGCTCGACCAGTTCGGGTTCGGAGAAATGGCGATGCATGCGCTCCCAGAAGGCGTCATCCGTATGGAGATGCCAGACAATGGCCTCGGCATAAGCCAGCGCCGTTTTCTGGCGATCGTCGTAGCGCGCCGACTTTTCGAAATTCAACAGGTCGCGCACGTGATCTTCGATCAATGCGCCGCTCGCCGCCGCCTTCACTGAGCGCTGATTGCCGCAATATTCGCAGGTGACCGAGCGCGACACGTAGAGCCGGCACAATTCCTTGATGGCGTGGTCGAGAACGCCGGTGCGGAAGATGTTGTGCCATGACTCGGCGAAGAACCAGAAACAGGCCGGCACGTGGGCGCGGATCGCCGAGCTTTCCGGCCGCGGCGTACCCTCGCGCTGGCATCGCTCCATCTCGGCGCGCATGCGGGCGTCCATCTGTTCCAGTGGAACGTAGCTGATCCTCTGCTTGGCGATGCTCGGCTCGACCATGGGCCTATGTCCTTGTTCCGGCGCTTCCTTGAACTCTTCGCGTTTGCGGGCGAGGATAGCATCTTTGCGGCTCCCGGCTATCGTGTCGATTGCCGAGACGACGGGCGCGACAATGACGTTCCAGATCAAGCGCATCTACGAACCCGCCAAGCGATCCGACGGCGTCCGCGTCCTGGTCGACCGGTTATGGCCGCGCGGGGTGAGGAAATCGAACGCTCATATCGACCGTTGGATGAAAAACGTCGCACCGAGTCCGCGGCTGCGCGTATGGTTCGGCCACAGTCCCGAACGCTTTGCCGAATTCAAGAAACGTTATGGAAAAGAACTCGCCGGCAATCCGGAACTGGCCGAGCTTCGCCGGCTGGGCAAAGGCCGCCTCGTGACGCTGCTCTATGGCGCGCGCGACCCTGACGTGAATCACGCCGTCGTCTTGGCGGGCGTGCTGCGCAAAGGAGCGAGGCCAACCCGAACCCAAGAGCCGAGCCGGACCAAAAAGACCACCGCGAAAAAAAAGTCCGCCTAGTCCGCGCATGAACCACGGCAAGTTGGTGTGCGCCGATCGGATCCGCGCATTTTGCCGCAGCCTCGGGGTTTAAGACCCGGCCGGCCGTATTTGGTTACCGGGCGTTAACGATATTGCGTTTTTCTATTTTTATATCCCAGGCTGGGGGAGCGCCTGCCATGCCGCGGTACCCTGCTACGAAAGTAACAGCGCCCGGCCGCCGGTGCGAGGAAGCCTGGAGCATTCCGTACTTGGAAGTCCGGACCGTTTCCCGGTCGAAACGCCGTCTGCAAAATCATGCAATGCCGTTTCGCGGCCGGCGCAGCGACCAGCGCTGCAATCTTGGCCGCTGTGAAATTTCAAGCGGAGCCGCCGTCGCCTTATGACCGATCTCGCCGTCGCCCAATGTGCTGCGGGCGAAAATGCTCCGGCGCCGCGCGCAAAGTCGCGCGTCATGACCGCTATCGCGCCACGACTGCGCAAGATCGTGCCGCGGCTCGGCATCGTGCCGCGGATCGCTTTGATCGGCGTGCTCAGCATCTTTGCCGCGGTCGCCGTTTCGATCTGGGCTTCGGTGAAGATCACCGAAGCCGAAATGTATCGGCACGCGCAGGCCAATCTGTCGATCAATATCAAGCTGCTCGATTCCATTCTCGCTGGCTACGGCACGCCGTCCCGCAAAGGCGATCAGCTCTTTTTCGGCACGACGTTGATCAACGGCAATTTCGAGCCGGTGGACCGCGTCAAGGCGGTCGCCGGCGGCACGGCTACGATCTTTCTCGGCGACCAGCGCGTCGCGACCAATGTGATGAAAGCCGATGGCTCGCGCGCCGTCGGCACCAAGCTCGCGCCCGGCCCGGCTTACGACGCCGTCTTCACCCGGCACGAGACCTATCGCGGCGAGGCCGACATCCTCGGCCAGACCTATCTCACCATCTATGAGCCCATCACCGGCGGCGACGGTGTGCTCGGCATCGCTTATGTCGGCGTGAAGAAGGCCGAATTCTTCGGCGTGCTGCGCAGCCTGCTGACCACTAATATCGAGCTTGGCCTGGCCGCGATCCTGCTCGGCGGCCTTATCATGTTCCTTCTGGTCAGGCGCGCGTTTGCGCCGATCGGCGCCATCAAGCGCGAGCTCGTGGCGATGGCGAAGACGACGACGCAGCAGGAGGTCGATGCCCGCACGCTCGCCGTCCTCGACGTCGATCTCGATGAATTGCGGCAGACGCTCTATAGCCGCGGCGAGCCGCGGCGCGACGGCGATCAATTCCTCTTCGGCGACAAGCCGGTCAACAACGATCTCGCATTGGCCGACAGCATCGGCGCACAGAACGGAACGCTGGTGTCGATTTTCATGGGCGACCAGCGCGTCACCACGAACGTGCGCAATGCCGATGGGGAGCGCATACTCGGCACGAGGCTTGCGCCTGGTCCGGTCTACGAGCGGGTGCTCAAACAGGGCAAGACGTTTCGCGGCGATGCGATGATCTTCGGCCGGCAGTATTTCTCGATCTATGAGCCGGTGCTGTTCAACGGCGAGGCCATCGGGATCCTTTATGTCGGCACACCCCATCTCGCCGCCGACGAAAGCGCCGGGCAAAATGCAGCGCAATCCAGCAACGAAATCGAACAGATGCGCGACGCGCTTGGTGAGCTGAAAAACGCCGCCGCGGCGAAGGAATTGGCCGAGCGCGAGGCCGCGGACCAGCGCCAAGAGGCGCGCGATGCACAGCGGCGCCTTCAGGCGTCGCAACGCGACACTGAACGCCACATGCAGGCGGAACGGGCCCGCAACGCCGCCGCCCAGACCGGCGTGGTCGGCGCGCTTGCCGACGGCCTCGCCAAACTGTCCGAAGGCGACCTGACGATCCGGCTGAGCGAAGGCTTCACGGAAGCGACGCGGCAGATACGCGACGACTTCAACGCCGCCGTCGAGCGGCTGCAGCGGAGCATCGGCGCGATCGTCAAGGCGACGCGCGAGGTCAGCGGCGCTTCGACCGAGATTTCGGCAAGCACGACCGATCTGTCGGAGCGTACGGAGCAGCAGGCGGCGAGCCTGGAACAGACTTCGGCGGCGATGGAAGAAATCTCCTCGACGGCGCGGCGCAATGCGCAGAATGCCCAGCACGCCGACCGCTCGGCAAGCGGCGCCTGCGAACTTGCCGAACGCAGCAGCCAGGTCGTGGCCAATACCGTCGAGGCCATGGCGCGGATCAAGGAATCATCAGGCAAGATTTCCGACATTATCGGCTTGATCGATGAGATCGCGCGGCAGACCAACCTGCTCGCACTCAATGCCGCCGTCGAAGCTGCGCGCGCCGGCGACGCCGGCCGCGGCTTCGCCGTCGTCGCCTCGGAGGTGCGCAGCCTGGCGCAGCGATCGTCGCAGGCCGCCAAAGACATTACGCAGCTGATCATGAACAGCAACAGCCTGGTTCAGGACGGCGTCGACCTTGTCAATGAGTCCGGCGGCACACTGGGCGGCATCGTCACCTCGATCAAGGAGGTCGCCGCGATCGTCGGCGAAATCGCCTCCGCCAGCAGCGAGCAATCAAACGGCATCGAGCAGATCAACCGGGCGCTGGCGCAGATGGACCAGATCACACAGCAGAATTCGGCGCTCGTGGAACAGAGCGCAGCGACTGCGAAAATGCTGGCAACGCAGGCCGCCGCCATGACCGAACAGGCCCGCATATTCCGTATCGGCGCGAGCAGCGGCGCAGTCCCCCAGCAAAAAGCCACCGCGGCCTAGCCGACGCCGATCACGATTTTTCCGAAATGCGCGCCTGACGCCATGTGGCGATAGGCGTCTTTGGCCTGCGCAAAAGGAAAAACCTTGTCGATCACCGGCTTGATGGCATTGATCTCCACCGCCCGATTCACGGCCTCGAACATCTGCGTCGAACCCACGGAAATGCCTTGAACATTGGCGCGGCGCGAGAAGATCAGGCCCGGATTGAGCTCGCTCGCGCCCCCGCTCAGCCCGCCGATCAAAGTGACCTTGCCGCCCGCGCGTAGCGCGCCGAACGAGCGCGTCAGGGTCGCAGCGCCGCCGACTTCGACCACATGATCGACACCGACGCCGCCGGTGAATTCCATCGCCGCCTTGTCCCAGTCCGGCGTCGTTTTGTAATTGATGCCGAAAGCGGCGCCGAGCGCCTGCGCGCGTTTCAACTTCTCGTCGCTCGACGATGTGATGACGGCGCGGATGCCCGCCGCGCCGGCGAATTGCAGCCCGAAGATCGAGACGCCGCCGGTGCCTTGCAGCAGCACCGTGTCGCCGGCTTTGAGCTTGGCGTGCTCGAACATCGCGTGCCACACGGTCACGGCGGCGCAAGGCAATGTCGCGGCCTCCTCCAGCGACAGATGCTGCGGGATTTTCACCACGCCGTCTTCCTCGAGCACGACATATTCGGCCAGCATGCCGTCGATGCCGCCGCCGAGCGCGCTCTTGTGCGTGTCCGCCGACGGCTCGCCGCCCGACCAGCGCTGAAAGAAATTGCCGGCAACGCGATCGCCGACCTTCACGCGCGTGACGCCGGGTCCGATCTCGGCCACTTCGCCCGCGCCGTCGGACAGCGGCACGAGATTGTCGCGGACACCCATGCGATAGGTACCGCGCGCGATGGCGAAGTCGCGGAAATTCAGCGAGCAGGCCTTCACCTTCACCAGAACTTGGCGATAGGCGGGCTTCGGCTCGGGGCGTTCGACCTGTTGCAGTGCGTCGACGCCCGCGCCGCCCTTGGGCAATTGATAGGCTCGCATGTGTTTTCTCTCCGCGCGTGTGACCGATTTTTCGCCAGTAGGGAGATTACGGGAGCAGAATTTTCCGCGCGTCAAGGCATCAGGCGTTGCCGCCGCTGCTCGAGCGACATGGCCTCGACGATGTCGCGCGCCGCGGCCTGCAACGCGGGCAGATGGACGCTGGCGAATTCGTCGACCGGAAATGCCGTCTTGATCCACAACAGATTGATCGCGCCATAGACGCGGCGGCTTTTCATCACCGGCACGGCGATTGCGGCAAGCCCGTCGACGAAACTCGGCCCGCCATAAGCGCCGCCGGTATGCGCGGGGTCGCGCGTCCCATAGCCCTTGGCGCGAACCTCCGCCAGGATCTCCTCGACAAGCCGCGGGTCGCGCGCCCAGCGGTCGTCGCGAAGACTGGACTTGCGCAAGGTCGCGACGATCTGCTCCCGCTCTTTTTCCGGACAATAGGCGAGATAGGCGCGACCGACCGCCGAGACCAGCCACGGCACCGGATGGCCGATTTGATCGCGGTTGATGAGGAACGGACTGTGACCGCGGCTGGATTCACGGATTTCCATGTGATCTCCGGCCGGCACCATGAGGTCCGACGGCCATGACAGGCTCCGGCACAGCCGTTCGAGCACCGGGCCCGCGGCTTCCGCGAGCGGGTCGTAACGGTCGCGCGTGCGCGCCACCTGGTCGAAATGGGTGCCGACCCGATAGCGGCCGTCGGCGAGGCGACGGGCCGCCCAACCGGACTGCTCGAGCGTGCGCAGGATGCGCAGCAGGCTTGGTTTCGGGATGCGGGTGAGCTGGTTGAGATCCTGCAGCGAACAGGCCGGCTTGGTGTGCAGCGCCTGCAGCACCGCAAGGCCGCGCTCGAGGCCCCGGATCGTGTCGGAACGCGGCATTGGCGTCCTCGCTGTCGTGCTCTTGCCCATCAACAAGAAAGATAGTCTATTCCGCCTGGCGGAATGAACCATTCCGCAGAACGAAACAACAGCTTTTTTCCGTGGCGTCGTCGGCGATGCTCACAAAAAATGCAGCCGTCCGACTCGCTGCAGTGCGCTGGGGGGCGCGCGCAGCCGGACGGCGGTCGGCCATCGCTTCGGTGATGGTTCAGCAATGGGCCCAGAATCGGATCCATAGTTCGGAACCGGTTCTGGGCCCGGCTCGGGACCCAATCCCGGGCGCCGGGGGCGGCTTTCAACGCCATACAGCTCTCAACGCAGTACAAGGGAAAACCACATGATGCGCCGAACACGGTGGGGATTCGCCATCCCGCCGATGCTGTTGCTCGCGCTGCTGCTTTTGGGTCCGCAGGTTTTGGCGCAGACATTTTCGCCAGGCACGATCCGCATCGTCGTTCCAACTGCGCCAAGCACCCCGCCCGACATCATCAGCCGCGTCATTGCCCAACGGCTGGCGGCTGACAAAGACTGGAACGTCGTCGTCGAAAACAAGCCCGGCGCGGTGATGACCCTTGCCGGCACCGAGGTGCTGCGGCAGCCGGCCGACGGCACGTCCATCTACGCGCTCAGTTTGCCGGTATCGGCCGCGCCAGCCTTTGTTGCCGACATGCCGTTCAACCTCAGCCGCGACTTCGCGCCGCTGATCAAGGTCGCCGTCTCCTACAATGTTCTCGTGGTCAATCCGAGCCTGCCGGTCCACTCGGTGTCCGATCTGGTCGGGCTGCTCAAGAGCAAACCCAACCAGTTGACGTTCTCCTCCGGCGGCTACGGCACGCCGGCGCATCTCATCGGCGAACTGTTCGAGCAGCGCACCGGTACGCACGCCATTCACGTCCCCTATCAGCAATTTCCGCAGGCGATCGGCGACCTGATCAGCGGCACCAATCAGTTCATGTTCGTTGCCATGCTGCCGGTGGTCGACCTGATCAAAGCGGGCAAGCTGCGCGCGCTCGCCGTCACCGCGCCGAAACGCGTGCCGGCGCTCGCCGACGTGCCGAGCATTGTCGAGGAAGGCTATCCGGATCTGGTCGTCGAAGACTGGACCGGCTTCGACGTCAAAACCGGCACGCCGAGCGACACCGTCAACGCCCTCAATTCGGCGATCAATGCGGCGCTGACCAAGCCCGATGTCCGCGCCGCTTTGGCCAATCTCGGCGCGACACCGGCCGGCGGCACACCGGCTGCGTTCGGCGAATTCGTGAAGTCGGAGATGTCGCATTGGGCGCAGGTCGTCAAAACGGCCGGCCTGAAGATACAGCAATGAGTGAAAAGCCTTTCCGCGTCACCCTTCTCGGCACCGGCGTTCCGATACCGAGCCCGGATCGTTTTGGGCCGGGACTCTTGATCGAGGCGGAAGAGCAAAGGCTGCTCATCGACGCCGGCCGCGGCATCACGATGCGGCTTTTTCAGCTCAAGATTCCGCTCGGAACGATCGACGCGCTGTTCCTCACCCATTTCCATTCCGACCACACGTCGGGCCTGCCTGACCTGTGGCTCACCGGATGGCTGGAATCACCCTTCGGCGCCCGCCGCACGCCGTTCCGCGTGATCGGGCCTACCGGCACCAAGACGCTGACGTCGAATCTTGAAAAGGCCTACGCCGCCGACATTAGGATCCGCATCGAGGACGAGAAGCTGCCGCCGGAGGGCATCGCGCTCCTCGCGGAGGAATTCTTTGAAGACGGCCTCGTCTACGCAAAGGACGGCGTGCGGGTCGTGGCGTTCGAAGTCGATCATGGCGATGTCATCAAGCCGGCCTACGGCTATCGCATCGAATACGGCGAACATTGCATCGTCGTATCAGGCGATACGCGCTACAACGAAAACGTGGTGAAATACGGCACCGGCGCCGATCTGCTGATTCACGAGGTCGCCGCGGCCCGCCCCGCTTTGATGGCGGAAGCCTATATGCGGCGGATCATCGGCCATCACACCACGCCGCGCGAAGCCGGCATGGTATTCTCGCGCGCCCATCCGAGACTCGCCGCCTATACGCATCTTGTGCTGCCGGCAAGCGAGACGGTTTTGCCGGCGACAGTCGCCGATGTCATCGCCGAGACCCGCATGACCTACACGGGCCCGCTGGAGATCGGCGAAGACCTGATGTCGTTCGAGATCGGACCGGCCATCACCGTGCGGCGCGACAAATATATTCGCGTGTATTAGCGCGCCGCGCCGGTCTGACAGGCCTATGCCTACTGTCTGCGCCTGTTGTTTCCGCCGCCGCGCCGCCGCAGCGGCGCCGGTCCACGCGGTCGCGGTTGCCCTGGCCCCGGCCCCGGCGGCCGATTGAAAGGCTGCGGGCCGCCGGGACGTTGGTTGTTCGGCCGCTGAAGATTCTGCCGCTGCCGGTTGATGGCGCGGATCTGCCGGCGCTGGATGGCAATCCGCCGGCCGATGGCGTGCGACGTGTTGAGGCGCCGCAATACGCCGCGATCCCGCGCCGCTTCTTGGGGCGGGATCCGATAGGGCACGGCGGTTAGGCGGCCATTGGCGCCCGGGCGAAGAGAAAAGGCGCTCATGCCCTGGGTCAGTTCGCCGAGCCGTGCGCCCTGGCGGTCAAAGACCTCGATCCGCCCGACGTGACCGTCGGTGTCCGGATAGAGCTTGATAATCGGTGCCGCTGCGCCGCCGCCCGCGGGCACTTCGACGACACCGGTCGTGCCGCGGATGCCGAGCGTCGCACCATCCGTCGACACCCGCATATCGCCGGTCTTGGCGACAAGACTGGCGACGAAGGCGGCTGTGCCGGTCGCAACATGAAACGACGCGGCATTGCCGCTCGCGCCCTCATCAAAGACGAACTTGTCGACCACGATGCGCGTATTTTCCGACAAGCTGAACGTCGTCTCGTCGTCGAACGTAATGCCGAGCGTCGAGTTCACATCGGTTTGCAGCGCGTCGTTCTGAAAGATGTGGTCCGCGACTTTCAAGACGACGACGGCGGTCGAACCGCGCGCCACGGTGGCACGGCCGGTGAGTGTCGATACCTGTCCCACCGACATGTCGTCGGACGCTGCTGCTGCTTGATTTGCAGCCGCGGATGGCTGATTGGACGGCGCCTGTTGCGGTTGGGATTGAGCAGGCTGACCTTGATAGGGCTGCGTCTGATCCGGCGGGGCTTGGTAGGGCGATGTCGGATAGGGCGGCGCGCCATAGGGAGCTGGATATTGCGCACGCGCGGCGAAAGGCCAGATCGCCGGCCAGACCGCGCCAGATAAGAACTTCAAAAAATCGCGGCGCTTCATGCCCAGCCCAGGAGGGGACGCAAGGTAATAAGGTAGCTCGATGGATCAGCGACCATAGCGATCCAATGCGGCGCAGCAACGGCATAAATCAGTCGGCAAAATCATCAACCGTAATCCAGCACCATCAATCAGCGCAGCACCGCGGCCAACTCGCGGGCGCCCTGCTTCTTGGATTCTTCGTCCATGCGGGCGTCGGTCGCCGCGATCAGCCGGGCCACCACGTTATTGCGCTGCGCGACCGGATTGTCGAAATAGCCGCTCGGCCGGAAGAAGTTCGCCGTCGGCACCCGGTCGCGCCATTCGAGCGGCATCGTCACCATGTCGAAACCGTTGCCGTCGCCGGTGAGATTCATCATTTCGAGTTCGGCTGCGGTCAGCGTTCTGGTCACACCCTTGCGCCGCGCGAAGACGACGGAATCCAACAGCTTCTGCGTCTGCAGCAGCGGGCCGATATCGATATCGAGATTGAGCGCGTGGACGCCGAGGCCTTTTTCGGTATTGGCGAGCGCCTCGTGCTGATTCCAATCGTCCGGCACGCTGCGCGCGAAGGCGACCATCTTGCGCAGAACTTCGATCTTGCCTTCGAGCGACTGGCGTTGGCCGTCAGGGACCTGGCTCGCCTCGGCGCGGAATTCGTCGATGAATTGCGGACCCTTCTCCGCGATGATTTCCACGGAATTGGTCGCCAGCAGCTGATTATAACCGAGCGCCGTCGTGATCGCGCGTGCGTGCTTGTTGTACTCGAGGCCAGCCTCGACGTCGTAGTCGCCATTGCCGGTGGCCTCGAAGCCGTAGATTCGCACCACCTGGTCTTTGGTCAAGCCGGCGGCCGCGGCCACTTGCGCGTAGACTTGCTTGAACTGCAGATCGCTTTGCGGCAGCCGCGGCACGAAATTGAATTGCCGTTGCGCGGCGGCCAGGAAATCGGCGACCACGGGCACCGGAACGCGATGCTCCGGCGCTTCCGGCTTGAGCGGATTTTTCGGCTTGGGCGGTCCGGAATAGACCGGCGGCTGATCGAGCACATAGTCGTCGATCGCAAGCGCTTCGCCCGCGGCGCGCTTTGCGTTGCGCGATTTCCGTTTGTCGACGATCGATGACCAATAGGCATTCGCGATCGCGGCATATCGTTCGTGCGCGACGTTATAGGCATCGAGCGCGCGCCGATATTGCGCCATCGCCGCTGCAAGTTCTGCCGGCGCGGCGTTTGTTTGATTGGTCTGGGCGGCAGCCGGCTGCATGCCAAGCGCGGCCGCCGTGAGGAGACCGGCGAGCAGACGGCGTGAAAATCGGTCCAGCGGTTTGGTCCCCATTCGCTTCCGGCGCAGGCTGCATCAAAAAGACCCGCCGCGCCTTCATATCCGATTCTTTGACGTAAAAAGGGCGGCATTGCTGCCGCCCTCGCCACAAATCGACTTGGTACTCGCCGATCTATTGGGTTTTGTTGATGGTGTCCGCGGCGACCGTGCAGATCGCCTCGTCCTGCGACCCAGTGCCGCCCGAGCAGCCGACCGCGCCGATGATCTTGCCACCATCGACCAAAGGTATGCCGCCGCGCGAGGCGATCACGTCGTCAAGCGACAAAATGTAATTGAGGCCGAATTTCTGCACCGCATCTTCAAACGCGCGGGTCGGACGGCGGTAGCGCGCCGCCGTGCGTGCCTTGTGCTGCGCGATGGCGATCGAGGCCAACTGCGCGCCATCCATACGAACAAAGGCAACGAGGTCGCCGTTGGTGTCGACCACGGCGAAGTCCTCCGGCCAGCCGCGCTTGGTCGCTTCGGTGACCGCCGCATGCAGCACAGCCTGCGCCCGCTCGGCCGAGATCGGCGTGCCGAACGGAAGATTGAACGGCATCTTTTCGGGAATGGCATTCAAGTCGGGCGGCGCTGCCGGTGCCGCGGCCTGCTGAGCGGTGGCGGCGCCGGCGGCAAGCATGCCAGCCGCGAGCGCAAGTGCTGTGACGATACGCAACTTCATCGATTTCTCCTCCCTGTCCTGGCAGCTTTTTCCCGCTGCTGGCCGATCCTAGCACTTTCAAGGATCATACAAGCAACTTTCGCGTGCGAAGACAGGAGGCCGATTGCGCATGCGCCCGGACAGGCGCTCGACGGAAACCGTCGCAAGTATCGGAGGAACGCTCCGTCAACCATAATTGTAAATGCCGGGAGGCAGCGAGCCGGCTGCAGGCGGCGGCAACCGTCGTCCAAGGTGAGCGCCGCCTACTGGCGTACGGCGATTGCAGGCCGTCGCCCTCGGCGGCGCAAGCTCTTCTTCAAAGCATTGAAGTTCAAAGCATTGAAGTTCAAAGCAAATACGGATTTTTGTCCGTCGGCAGGCCCTCTAAAACGTGCGAGCGGCCCCAGCCCTGAGGGAAACGGGCCGAGGGCCGCTCTAATGTCGGCAGGTACCCCATCAACGCCCCACCCCGACACTGCCCTGATCTTGCCGGATCGAAGTTGACCGATCGTTGATATGCAAAGACCCGGCGAGACGCGGATAGAGCGCGTTCGGCCGGGTATAGGCGGCGTCTTGGGACGAAGCATTAAGGGACGACGCATCAAGACCGCCACCGAGCGCGGCCGCCGCGGCGACGCAGGCCACCACGATGCCCACCGCAAGCAAGCCATATTCGATGGTACGTCCGCCCGGCTCATCGGCCGGAAAATCCGGAAGCAAATTGCGCAAAGTTCCCATGATGAGGCCCTTACTCATTCGGTATTCCCATTCCCGCACTGAAATTGCCCGACTGCGCGATGCAAAACCGGGAGCCCGACACCGCGCCCGGCCGCGCACGGTCATGACTTTACGCAGCCGAAATGCAACGGGGTTTAAGTAGACTGCAAAGATTATCGGCAATTATGCCGACAATGTCGCGGCGAAGTGTTGCGAACTCGCGCGGGAATATTATTTCAAATCGAATTGAATCGAACCGAAAGGTCCGGCAAGCGCCCGCGTCTTCGCCGCGTGCTAACGCGGCGGCGCACGCGACAGATTCTTCTCTTTCAATTCGCCGAGATATTCGTTCCAGTATTTGTCGCGGTTGCGCCCGAGCTCGAACAGATAATCCCAGCTGAAAATTCCGGTCGAATGCATATCGTCGAAGACCAGGCGCACCGCGTAATTGCCGACCGGCAGCAGTTCCAGAATCTGCACATTCTGCTTGCCGGCCACCGTGCGCCGCTCGCTCGGCGAATGACCCTGCACTTCTGCGCTCGGACTGCGGATGCGCAAGTATTCGGCCGCGAGATCAAAGCTTTCGCCGCTGTCGAAAGCGACGCTCATGGCCTTGCGGTCTTTGTGCAAGCGCAGTTCGGTCGGCCAAGGCGGCACCAGATCAATCCTCGCTTGCCGGACTGGAGAGGCTTGGCTCAATCAAGCGTAATGTGATTGTCCTTGATGACTTTCTTCCACTTCTCATATTCTGATTTGGTGAAAGCCGCGCTGTCCGCCAAGTTCGTCGGCACGGGGGTCAGGCCGAATTTGGCGAAAGCCGCAATCAGCGCAGGATCCTGCAGCGCCTTTTTGACCGAGCTGTTGAGCTTGGCGAGCACGTCCGGCGGCATGCCGGCCCGGCCGTAGAGCGTCATCCATACGTCGACGTCATATCCGGGCAAGCCGGATTCAGCCACAGTCGGCAGATCGGGATAGATCGGCGAGCGCTTCAGGCCCGTGGTCGCCAGCGCCTGAACACGGTTGGTGCTGGTAAAAGGCAGCGCGCCGGGAATGCTGGAAAACGCCATTTGCACCTTGTTGTCCATCATGTCGGTGAACGAACCGCCGATTCCCTTATAGGGTACATGCACCGCTTGGATGCCGGTCCCCGCGGCCCACATCGCGGCGGCAAGATGCGGGGCGGTGCCGACGCCCGCCGAGGCGTAATTGAGCTTGCCGGGATTGGCTTTGCCGTAGGCGACAAGGTCGGCATAGGATTTGAAGCCGAGCTGCGGCGCGACGACCAGGACTTCCGGCGACGAACTGACACGCGAGACCGTCACCAGATCCTTGAAGATGTCGTAGGGCAAGGACTTCTGCAGCGTCGGATTGATCACGATCGCCGGGTCCATCAGCACGACGTTGTAACCGTCGGGATCGGAATGGGCGACATAGTCGATGCCGACGATACCGCCCGCGCCCGGGCGATTATCCGCGACGACGGGCTGGCCGAGATTCTCGCTCATCTTCTGCGCGAGCTGGCGGCCGGTGAAATCGACGATGCCGCCCGGCCCGTAGGGAATAATGAGATGGATCGGCCGCGACGGAAAATCTTCGGCCCGCGCCGGCATTGCTGCGGCGAGCAGGACTGCGGCGAACCAAGCGGACGCCACCAAACAAAGGACGCGCGCCCACCGCACCCGCGCACCCAAAGCGAAATTACCGATCTCAACGCGCATCATTTTCGAGACCTCCTGCCGACCTGTAGCTGACGCAGTTTGACCCGGAGAGAATGGCGCGTCAAACCTTTGTACGGGCGGTGCGAATGTCACAACTTGCGCGATCGGTCATTCGTTGGCGATAGCCTTGATGGTCTTTGCCAGCACGTCTTTCGGCGTGGCGTAGACTTCGGCGAGTATCTTGTCGATCGTCGCCCCGGTCACCGGCCGCACGTCCAACGACAGCTTGTGCGCGTCGGCGAGAAAATCCGGATCGGTCATGGTCGCATCGAAAGCAGCGGTCAGCGCGGCCTTGCGGTCTGCGGGAATGTCGGGCGGCGCGACGAACGGCCGCGCCATGCCTTGGCTCGCCATCAGCACTTTGAGGATCTGCAACTGCTCCGGTTTGGTCACGAGATCGGCCGCGTGCGGCACGCCCGGAATCTCGTCTTTCTTGCTGATCGGCGCCTGAACCAGGATGTTGACCAAGTGGTTGGGCATCCAGTCTGGATGCGCCGCAATGATCGTGCTCCACGATATGCCGCACAGGCCGTCGACCTCGCCGCGCTGCATGGCAAGCACGATGTCATTGGTGCCCGGATAGCCGGAGACCAGCTGATCCTTGGCGCCGAGCACGTTCTTATAAGCCTGCGCCCAAATGTCGGGATCCGCGCCCGGACCTTCACCGCCGAACTTGGACGGCTTGCTGGTGAAATCAGCCCAGGTTTTGATCGGCGACGTGTTCCAGGTGAGGCAGACCGTATCGTCGTCGGTGATACTGCCGAGCCAGGTGAATTTGCGGCTGTCGAAATTGGCTTTGTCGAGCAGCGGCGAAATGCCCATGCTGCGCGAGAACGTGCCGATCACCGAGCCGTTCTTGGGCGCAACCGAGAAGATGTAATTGGCGGAGCGCAGGCTGCCGGCGCCTTCCATCTGCTGCGGCACGATGGTCGGATTGCCGGGAACGTGCTTGCCGAAATAACGCGCCAGCATCCGCGCATAGACATCGTAACCGCCGCCGGCGCTGTAGCCGATGATCAGCGGCATGTTCAGGCCTTTATAGAAGGCTTCGACGTTGTCGGCTGCGGCAACGCCGATGGCAAAAACGATCGCGGCGATGGCACATGCCGTCGTACGCAAGACCAGGGCAGATTTCATTTAGTCCTCGATGATCGATCACTCCACGGCACAGCCAAAAGCAAGAATGACGCCAGGACGGAGCTCGCCTCAATGACTTCTCGTCACACCGACCAATTCAGGTGCGCCGATCTTCGCCCAAACAAAACGTGCGCAGGCGAGCAGCCGGTCGTCGTCATGGCGTTGTCCCACGAGTTGAATGCCGACCGGCAGATTGTTCGGCCCGCGATGGGTCGGCAAAGTCAGCGACGGCGTGTGCAGCGCCGTCCAGATCGCCTGCGGTCCGGCATCGCCGGTCGAGGCAAGGCCTTTCGGCGCCTCGCCAACGACGGCGGGCACCAGCAGCACGTCAATGTCGGCAAAGACAGTGGCCAGAAGCGCACGGCATTCGTCGAGCCGCCGCAGGCCGGCGACATAGTCTTCGCGCCGAATCCGATGACCGTTCTCGATATAGTGCTGCATCTGCGGCGACAGTTTCTCGCGCGCGTGATCCCAGAAATGGGCCATGCAGGCGGCGCGTTCATAGAAGCCGATCGTCGAGCGCGCAATGACATGAAGACCAGAGAATGCAGCCGGCATTTCAATGTCGCGTATTTTGGCGCCGGCTTTGCCCAGCCGCGCAGCGGCGTCCTCGACCGCGGCCTTCGACTCGTCCTGCAGCGCGTCCCACAAATCGGTGCGCCAGACGCCGATCCGCGGCAGACCGTCCAAGGTGCGCGGCGGCTGCGGCGCCTGCATGCGCAACACGGCCGTCAGCGTTTCGATATCGTCGAGCGATCCGGCCAGCCAGCCGAGCGTGTCGATGGAGTCGGCGGCCGGCCATACGCCGCCTTTGTTGAACATGTTGTAGGTCGGCTTGAAGCCGAATATCCCGCAGAACGACGACGGCCGCAGCACCGAGCCGCCGGTTTGCGTGCCGAGTGCGGCCGGGATCATATGATCGGCAACGGCCGCCGCCGAGCCGCTCGACGAGCCGCCCGGCGTGTGCGCCGGATTGTGCGGATTGGCGGTTTCCGGCGGCGCACTGCCGGCAAATTCGCAGGTCGCGGTCTTGCCGAGGATCACCGCGCCGGCGCGGCGCAGCAGCGCGACGCACGACGCATCCGCACGCGGGCGGTGGCCGCGAAACAGCGGCGAGCCCATTTCCGTCGGCAGGTCGAAAGTGTCGATCGTATCTTTCAGGCCGATCGGCACGCCGTGCAGCGGCCCACGGCGCGGACCGCGATCCAGCGCGCGCGCTTGGGCCAATGCATGATCGGGATCCAAATTGACAAAAGCTTTGACGGCCTTGTCGCGGGCGGCGATGCGCGCGAGGCAATCGCGCACCACCGTTTCGCAAGTCGTTTCACCGGCGGCAATCTTTGCGGCGATTTCGGTTACGGACAATCCGTTGAGCGGGCCTTTGACTTTGACATCCATCCTTGCCTCCGCCCGATCTCCATTGTGCCGCTTGCCGCGTCACTCCGCGGCTTGCGCCGCGCCGCCATGCGCTTTCGACCAGCCGGAAGGATCATTCATGAATTTTTCGACTTCCTTGAGCTGGTCCTTGTCGAACTTGCCGCTCTTCTTGGCGACGGCAAGAACGTCCCACCATGTCGCCAGCGCATGCAGGGTGACGCCGAGATCGCTCAGGATCGTTTTGCCCTCGGGGAATATGTCGTAGAAGAAGAAAACCAGGACATGTTCGACCACAGCCCCGGCCTCACGCAGCGCCTGGCAGAAATTGACCTTGCTGCGGCCGTCCGTCGTCATATCCTCGACCAGAAGAACGCGCGCGCCGGCTTCGAGATGGCCCTCGATCTGGGCATTGCGGCCGAAACCCTTGGGCTTCTTGCGCACATATTGCATCGGCAACATCATCCGGTCGGCCATCCAGGCGGCGAACGGAATGCCCGCGGTTTCGCCACCGGCAACGGCGTCGAATTGCTCAAAGCCGGCATCGCGCATGATCGTCGCCGCGCCGAAATCGATCAGGGCCTGGCGCACACGGGGGAACGAGATCAATCTGCGGCAATCGGTGTAAACAGGACTGGCCCAGCCCGACGTGTAGATGAACGGCTTGTCGGTCATGAAGCGGACCGCGTCGACCTCAAGCAGCATCTTTGCCGTGAGTTCCGCCATCACCTCTTTGCTGGGGAAGCCTGTCATCAAAATGGTCTCCGCGAACTAGTTGACGACTTTCCAAGTGATGGTCTCGCCGCCGCGATAGATCAAGGCGCGTTCGTCGGGACCGGGGACTTTCACCTCTTCCGGCGCCGTCCACGAGATCTTTTCGAGCGTAATCGTCTCCTCGTTGGGCGGCAGATGATAATGCTTCGGACCGTTCAGCGAGGCAAATGCCTCGAGCCGGTCGAGCGCACCTTCTTCCTCGAAGATCTGGGTGTAAGTCTCGATCGCAACCGGCGCATTGAACATGCCGGGAATGCCGTTCGTCGAAACCTTCCGGGCGTAAGGATGCGGCGCGGAATCGGTGCCGAGGAAATAACAGGCCTCGCCCGAGATCGCCGCTTTGCGCAGCGCCAGACGATCGCGTTCGGTTTTGATCACCGGCATCACGTACATGTAAGGCTTGAGGCCGTGGCCGAGCCAATCCGTGCGGTTGAGGATCATGTGATAGGGCGTGATCGTGCCGCCGACCTGAGGCGCGGCGCTCTTGACGAAATCGACGCCGTCTTTCGACGACAGATGTTCGAGGATCATGCGCAAGCCGGGAAATTGCCGGGTCCATTTCGACAGCCGGCGGTCGAGAAACACCTTCTCGCGGTCGAAAATATCGACGTCCGGCGAAACCTCTTCACCATGCATCAGGAACGGCATGTCGATCTTTTCCATCCGCTCGAGAACGCGCATCACTTTGCTGTAGTCGGTGACGCCGGAGGCCGAATTGGTCGTGGCATGCGCCGGGTAGAGCTTGACGCCGGTGAACAATCCGTCGCGAAAGCCGCGCTCGACATCGTCCGGATCGGTGTCGTCGGTAAGATACAAAGTCATCAGCGGCTTGAATGTCGAGCCGGGCGGCAATGCCGCCATGACCCGCTCGCGATAGGCCATCCCGTCCGCCGTAGTGCGCACCGGCGGCACCAGGTTCGGCATCAGAATGGCACGGCCGAAATTTTTTGCGGTGAACGGCATCACCGCCTTGAGCATTTCGCCGTCACGCACGTGCAGATGCCAGTCGTCCGGCTTGCGGATGGTGATACGCGTGGTCATGACAGAATCACTTTACCCCGATAATGCCGCGCCGGATCGTCGGCGCGAGCGCTTCACACGAGTGGGCCTGGCAGGAGCATGCGCCGCCCGGCATCCGGCCGCCCCATCGGTACGCACCCAGGACCGCGTTCCATTCAATGAACGAGCTGTGTTCCAGAATCAATATTTTTCCCATTTTTTGAACAATCCGACAAATTAACAAGCACTAGCAACTGGTTACACGTCGCTCAGGTCGTCTCTATCTAACGTTGAACGCCCGCTAGGCCGCCGCAGCTACAGCTTCGGCGTCCGGCTGCTGATAGGCCTTCAGCCGCGGATAAACCTCACGGGCAAACAGCGACAGATTGTCGATGGTCTGGGCATGAGTGAGGAAGCCCGCCTGCCCCATCATCAAAAGATTGCCCATGCCGCCGCAATGCTCGCAGAACGCGGCGATCTGCGCATAGACGTCGTCCGGCGTGCCGCAGAACAGCACACCGGCATCGATCAGATCGTCGACCGGCGCGTTCTGCATCGAGATGACTCGACCGGCTTTGGTGTAGGTGCGCGGCGGGCTCTCGCCGCGCAGCACGCGCGCATTGTCCTCGGGCGGCAGATAGCCCGGCGGATTGCGAAACGGCGGATAGACGATCGGACTGGTGCGCAGATAGCCCGCGATCAATTCCCCGCGCTTCCTCGCCTCCTCACGATCATTGGCGACCGCGACCAGACCGAGATAGGCGAAGCGGTCGGCGCCGGGCGCCTTGCCGTGTTTGCTGAGATAACTCTTGCGATAGGCATCGTAGACCTTGCGCGTGCCAAAGCCGGTGCCGAGCGTCGCCATGACATAGCCGCGCTCGCCAAGAATGCGCGCCTGCGTCGGGCTGCCGGTGGTCGACCAGACCGGAGGATGCGGCTGTTGCCAGACCCGCGGCCAGACATTCACCTGGCGATAGTGAAAATATTCGCCTTCCCAGTTGAACGGCCCGTCATGCGTGGTCATCGCCTTGATGACGAAATCATGCGCTTCCCAGAAGCGGTCCATCAGATAAACCGGGTTCTGGTTTGACGCCGCGACTTCGTAAGGGATGCCCTTGATGAAGCCCATGTCGAGGCGGCCGCGCGAGATCACGTCGATGGTGGAGAGCTCTTCCGCGACGCGCAGCGGATCGGGCCGGTGGCCGATCGGATAGCCCAGCACCAGGAGGCGTGCGTTTTTCGTCGCCCGCGCCAGGATCGCCAATCCGACCACGACCGTCGACGACATGCAGGTCGCGGTCGCATGATGCTCGTTGAGCATGATGTCGATGCCGAGCTCATCGGCGGCCTGATACTCGTCGTAGTAGCGATGGAACAGATCGGCCGCGACGTGCGGATCGCATTTCTGGTTCGGAAAAATGACGCGCAGCGAACCGGAATGCTCGTTCCAAGCCGGGAAATAGGCCTGCTCGCTGAACTGATAGACTCTCATGCCACGCGCTCCTCGACCTTCCCGCAAAAGGCAAAAACCCTCTCGACAAAAATCTTCGGCTGCTCCTCATGCGGGAAATGCCCGGCGCGTTCGATGGTTTCCAACCGCGCGCCGGGGATCATCGCGCAATAGGCCCGGCCATAAGCTTCGCTGAGCATGCGGTCATGCGTACCCCATAAGAACAATGTCGGGATGCGGATGCGATGCAGCCGGCTCTTGAGGCGAGGATTGTGAAAGTACGGATTCCAGGCGAAGCGCGCCGTCGCCTCACGCGCGCGTGCCGCAGCGAGCACCTCGGCATCCGGCAGCGCCTTGTAGTCGCGCTTGCCGACCGCAGGATCGCAATAGACCATCGCCAGATAGTCCGGATCGGTCACCGCAAAAATATCGGCGATGTCGCGGGTCTCCCGGTCGCCGACCTTGACGCCGACGGCATTGGCCATGACGAGGCGCGACAGCCGCGCCGTGGATTTCACCGCTATCTCGGCGGCGATCCAGGCGCCGAACGAGACGCCGACGACGGTAACGTCGGTCAAGTCGAGCTGATCGAGCAGGTCGAGATAGAAATAGGACAGATCATCGACCGAGCGCATGCTCTTGGGCAATTCCGAGCGGCCGAAGCCCGGATGCGTCGGCGCCAGCACATGTGCGCTTTTCGCCAATTCCTCGATGATCTCGCGTGACGGCTCGATCCCGTTCTCGGCGTGAAGAAAAAGCAGCGGCCCTCCGCCGCCGCGTGCCTGGCTGTGTCTTTGGCCGCGCTCGATCAGGTCGATCCGCACCCCGCCAACCGTCAACGAGCCATCAGCGCTCTCCGCCGCAAGCGACATTCCGCCTCCCGAATTTCCCTGCGCGTTTTCGCGCAATGATTTTTCCCGACACCAGGCCAGTTTCTCATTCAAGCATGATCTCGTCGGGATCATGCTCTTGCAACGGCCTTCTCAAGTCCGTCGCATTGTTCTACCACGTGACTTGCTTTTTGCCATCGCAGGGAAAGAACGGAGCCATGCAATGAGCGATGCCCAGACGGCCGGCACGACCATTCACAGCGGCATCACCTATGCCAATCATGATGGCGCCGACCTGCAAGGCGACCTCTACGTGCCGAAGGACGCCAAAGCCGTTCCGGCGCTGGTCGCCGTGCACGGCGGCGGCTGGGTGCAAGGCGCGCGCGACGCCTTCAAATATTGGGGCCCCTATCTTGCCGCGCGCGGCATCGCCGTGTTCTCCGTCTCCTACCGGTTGGCGGCCAAGACCAAGACGTTTCCGGAAGCGGTCCAGGACGTGCTCGCCGGCGTGCAATTCCTGCGCGGCAAGGCGGGCGGCTTCGGCATCGACCCGGCCCGCATCGGCCTTCTCGGCGCTTCCGCCGGCGCGCACCTCGCCGCGCTTGCCGCGCTGAGCGGCAGGACATTTCTGGGCGCCTATCCGAGCGATGCGTTCGCTTCGACGGACGCTTCGGTGAAGGCGCTGGTCGGCGTCTACGGCATCTATGACGTCACCGCGATGTGGCTGAATTATCAGATCCAGGGCGGCCGCGAGAACAACATCCAGAAATTCATGGGCGCTCCGCCGATGGCGAACCGGCAGGCCTATTTCGACGCCTCGCCGATCAGCTACGCCACGTTCGACAACAATGCGCTCGCGGTTCTTCTCGTCACCGGCACCGAGGACGATCTGGTCGATCGCAAAGTGCAGACCGATCCGTTCACGCTCGCGCTCAAGCAGGCCAACTTCTTCGTGCGCCCTTGCATCGTGCACGGCGCGCCGCATTACTGGATGAACGATCCGATCGAGGAGCCGAACAGCTATTGCGCTTTCGTCGCGCCGCGGCTCCTTCGCTTCCTCGCCGAGAAGCTGTGAGCGGCGCACGCGCTGCGATCGTCAAAATTGTCGCCGCCGCCAGCCGCAGCGCCGCACGGAACATCACGCGCCGTCCATCACCGGCAAAGTGAGCGCGGACGGATACGCGGCCGAGTGATAGATCGTATCGGTGCCGATCTTGTTGGGCGCATAATAATGCGACCACAGCACATCGGTGACCGCCGAATCGCCGTTGACGATTTCGAGCCGCACGCGGCTGCCCTTCTTGAACCGGTGCGCCATCGGCTCGACGCTGATGTCGAACCGATAAACCTCGCCGGGCTCGATCGGCGACGGTTCAGCGTGCGTATGGTAGGGCTCCATCTCGGTCGACTTTTGGGCATCGAGCGCGCGGTGCGAGGCGCGCAGCCAGCCTTTGGTGATCCAGAACGACGCCGGATTGAGGCCCTTGGCGCGCTCGTCGGCGGATTGCGGCAGCTGCTCGGACAGTTTGACGAAGATATCCATGTCGTCGCGCGTCGATGACGCGTAAAGCACGAGCTTGATCGGCCCGGCGATTTCCAGATCCTGCGCGAGCGGCGCGGTGGTGAAAGTCAACACCCGGCGCGCCGGATCGGGCTGCTGGTTGGGACCGAAGCCGACCACGCCGATCATCCAGCCCGGATTGGGATAAGTGTAAGAGGTCGCTTTTTCGCCCGACGCGCCATCGCGCGACAGCCCGCCGTCGTTGAGCGAGGTCACGCTGCCGGTCTGGTCCGCGTTCAAGTGCCAGTCGAGGTACCGCACGCCCTGCGGCGGCCAGGTCGAAGAGCTGCGCACAGCATCGGCGCCGCGCACGAAATATTCGACCTCGGCCCGGTCGGGATAATCGGTCTTCAGGCCTTTGAGGTAATGGTCGTAGAACGGCAACAGCAGCGTCTCGTGCAATTGCGGACTATTGAACTCCCGATTGGCGACGAAGGCGTTCACGGGCCCGATCATCTTCAATTTCTTCTGGCCGCGGGCGCGGCGATAGCCGTCGATATTGCCGCGGGTGTGCAGATCGACCTTGCCCCAGACGCCGATCGAATACAGCGGCACCTCGATCTGGTGCAGATGCTCGGCGGCGCAGCGCTCGCGCCAGAACTCGTCATAGACCGGATGCTGCTGCAGCTGCAGATTAAGATCGAAGGGCTGCTCGCGCGGAAATTCGCCGTTGGCCGGATGGCGATTGATGATGCGGTTCTGGTTCCACCAATAGCTGCCGAAGAAATCGCTCAGCATGCCGCCCTGATAGACCGAAGCGCGATACGGATCGTTGAGCCCGTCGAAGGCGGCGATGCAGGCGAGCGACGGCGGCCGCTGGATCGCCATCCACCATTGCAGCATGCAGAAATAGGACTGGCCGATGCCGCCGACCTTGCCGCTCGACCACGGCTGGCGGCCGAGCCATTCGATGACGTCATAGAGATCTTTCTGCTCGTTGCGGTCGAGAAAGCGGAACTCGCCGCCGGATTTGCCGCAGCCGCGCGCATCCATCTGCGCATAGACATAGCCGCGCGCGACATAGAGCCCGATCGGGCCGGTCTCGCGCCAGAGAAATTGCGGCGAGGCCGGCAGCGCATTGTTGTCGTAGCGATAGGGCGAAGCGCCGAGCACGACCGGGAACGGACCCTCGCCGTCCGGCATATAGAGCGCGACCGCGATCTCGACGCCGTCGTGGACGCGGATTTTCACTTCACGGCGTTTTGGTTCGTCCGCCATCACCCCTGCCCTCAGCCGCACACGACCATAGGAGAAAGCGTATGAGCCGGCAATGCGAGTTGCTCCCGCAGCGCAGTGCGCGCGCGCAAGTCCCTTGCCTGCGATGTCAAACAGCCATGGACTCTCCGCGGCCTTGCGCGGAGCGACAGCGACCAAGCAATCCAGCGCCGCCGCGCAACAATCGCGCGGGTCGAGTTGGCCGCACCACCGCGCCGGATTGCGTCGCGGAGCTTGTCATCCGGCCGGCCGCTTCGGGCGGCTTGCAATGACGAAAGAACGACAAGCAAAGGAAGGAAGCGGAACGCCGGCAGACGCAGGTGAGACTGTCCGCACCAGCGGGTGCGGGGCGCGCCACGGTTTAGATCGGCTGGCGCCGACCCTCCGCTGCGGGCGCGCTCGCCTGTCGGCGTTCCACTGCGGCTCTTCCCGGAGATGTCGGAACATCCCCGTCCAGCTTCAGGCCAGGCTTCCTGGGACGCGGCCGCTTGCGCATGATCCGGAAAAGTGGAAGCCGGTTTTCCGATCAGATCATGCGCCACTAAAATCCGGCACCGCTAGACGGGCGTTACCCGCCCCTGCCTGTCCCAGTCCAGTGCGCACCGCACGGCCGGCCACGCTTACCGGCGGCTGATGCCCAAAGCCGCCCGGGTGCGGATCGTAACTCCGCCCGCGGGCACCGCACTCGCTCCGGCC
>DATJLN010000047.1:0-149917 GCA_035509535.1 Xanthobacteraceae bacterium
GCGAGATGCGAGAGCGAGCCGTTGCCGATCGAGCCAAAGTCGTATTTGCCCGGTTCGCGCTTGAGCAGCGCGATGAGGTCGCTGACGCTGTTGACGCCGAGATTGGGATTGACCGCGAGCACGCTCGGCATGGTGACGAGCTGCGTCACCGCGGCGATGTCGGTCTTGGGATCATACGGCAGCGAGGAAAACAGCAGCGTGTTGATGGCGAGCGGCCCGCCGATACTCACGCCGATGGTCGAACCGTCCGGATCGGCCTTGGCGACGGCATCGGTGCCGATATTGCCGCTCGCGCCCGGCTTGTTCTCGACGACAAAAGCGGACGCGGGATATTTCTGCTGCAGGCTCTGCGCGACCAGCCGCGCCACGATATCGGGCGTCGAGCCGGGACCGAACGGCACCAGGATGTGCACGGTCTTGGCCGGCCACTCTTGCGCGGCAGCAGGCGACACCAGGGCCGGCGTCACGGCGGCTTGCAGGGCAACAAAGAAAAAGCCGAGGAGAACGAAAAATCTTTTCATGTCTTGTCGCCTAGATCCTTCGTTTAAGCATGATCTTTTCCGAAAACCGGTTTCCGCTTTTCGGGATCATGCTCTAGGTTTCCGTCCCAAGAAAGACGCCGTTCTTCTCGAGCGTCCGTTGCAGGCGTGCAACATCGATATCCGCCGGATCGGCGTCGGACGCAAGCGCCAGATCCGCCGCGACGGCGGCGGCTTCGCCCATGACAAAACACGCGCCGGAAACGCGCGCCGCCGACTGGCCCTCATGCGTCATCGAGGCGCAGCGGCCGGCGACGAGAAGATTCTCGACCTGCAACGGCAAAAGCATGCGATACGGCAAATGATTGAAACCGCGCGAGCCGGGGATGTCGGGCCAGCCCCAGACCACGTCGCCCGCGACATGGGCTTCGATCGGCCAGCCATTGACGCCGATCGTGTCGTCAAAGCTCGCGCAGCCGAGCACGTCGTCGCGGGTCAGCACGTAGCGGCCGGTAATGCGGCGGGTCTCGCGGATGCCGAGTTGGGGCGGGATGTCGACGACGTAAGCCTCGGCGAAGCCCGGCGCATTGGCCTTGAGGAATTCAAAGAAAGCCAAAGCTTGCCGGCGGCCCTCGCTTTCGCCCGCGCTCAATTCACGCGCATCGGTGCCGTCGATGGCGCGGCCGTTGCCGGTTTTCAGCTGGGTGACGTTCACCCGCCATTCGGTCTCGTGTTTCATCGGCCGCACGATGGCGCCTTTGCGCGGAAAGCGCATGCCGCGTTTCTCGGCCTCTTCCATCAAGGCCGGAATCGTCTTCCAGGCCTCGCCGGCGGCGGCCGGATCGACGCCGTTCAAGCGGAACATCATGGTCGGATAGAGCATGTTGCCGTCGGCGTCGCCGATTTCGAACGGCGCGCCGGCAAACTGCGCCAGATCGCCGTCGCCTGAGCCATCGATGAAGATCTCGCCGCGCACCGCGCTGCGTCCCGATCTGGTCTCGATCAGAAGCGCATCGATCCGCGCGCCGTTCATCACGACGCCGACGGCGAGCGCGTGAAACAGCACGTCCACCTTGCGTGCGAAGAGGAGATCGTCGGCGGCGCATTTATAGGCCGCCGTGTCATAGGCCTGCGCCTTGGTCTTGCCGAAGATCAGGTGCGGCGCATTGAGCCCGCCGAGCGCATCGATCCGGCCAAGCAGATCGTCGGCGACGCCATGCACGACCTGGCGGATATCGCCGTGCACATTGGCGTGCAGGCCGCAGAAATTGGTCACGCCGGCGGCCGTGCCCATGCCGCCGAGAAAGCCGTAGCGTTCGATCAGCAGCGTCTTGCGGCCCTGCGCGCCGGCGGCTGCGGCCGCCGCAATTCCGGCCGGACCGCCGCCGAGCACGACGATTTCGTAAGCGCCGAAAATCGGCGTCTCGCGTGCAGGCTCGATGATATTCGGCAAGACGGCCGCTCCCGGCGAATGCTCCCCGCCTAAAGCCTATAGCGGCTGCGGGACCCCATCCACCAGGATCAAATTCCGGCTCAGCCCGGCGTCGCGAAACGCCAGCGCCTGCGCGTATTCCGGAGAGCGGTACCAGCGATGCGCCGTCTCGCGGTCGGGAAACTCGGCGATGATGAACATGCTCGGCAGCCAGGTTCCCTCGAGCGCCTCGGCCTCGCCGCCCCGCACCAGATAGCGGCCGCCATAAAGCGCGATGGTCGGCGCCGCGCGGGTACGATACGCCTCCATGGCGGCACGATCCTTCACTGTGACGTCCGAAATTATGTAGACGGGCATGATACTTCCCCGAAGCTTCCGACTTTGCCGGCATCTCACTCTAGCTATGCCTGGGCCGCCGGCTTGCAACGGCCGAAACCGTTCCGATCGGCGGTAAAGTTCGAACTCCAAGCGCGCTGCAGCCGGGAAACGCCGTCCTTCTTGCGTTTACAGTTTCCGGGTATTAGGAGGGGCACAGCGCAAATGGGCCGCGGTAGCTCAGCTGGTAGAGCACCGCATTCGTAATGCGGGGGTCGGGGGTTCGAATCCCTTCCGCGGCACCAGCGTTTTCTCCCGGCTCACCGGCAGAGTTCTGTCACCGCACTCGTAATGCGGGGGTCGGGGGTTCGAATCCCTTCCGCGGCACCAGTTTTCCCAGCCATCATCCCCAAAGTTCGGCCAGGCGCTCGTCCTAAGTAGAGTCGGGGCTCGGGACGTCTTTTTTGACGCATGATCACATCCAGTCAGCGTGCCGCGATTGCGGATTTAAGTCTTGAAGGTGAACGCAGGTTGTGGCCGACTCAAACGCTGCGGATTCGACTCACTGGGCCGTCGCGTAACACGATTTGCCGCGAAGCATTTGGCTTCGATTGATCCGCCCCACGGAAAATAGGGGCGCCGATCGGCGGCCCGGTCCAGCTCTATAGAGCGGAAGTTGACAGGAAACTACACCGGCCCATCCGGGGACTTGCGATGTCCATCAAAATCGATCTGGCCAACCAAGTCAGACAAACCACGATACCAGCGTGGCGACCGCTTCTTCCTTTGTTCGAAGCAATTATGAATTCGTTTCAGGCAATCAAGGATGCCAACCTACCCGCCCATACTATCGGCAAGATATCTATCGACGTATATCGACAACCGGACCTTCTCGGAGAAAACGCGCCGCCAATCGTTGGCTTTCGAATCTCGGACAATGGCATTGGTCTAGACGACGACAATTTCGATTCCTTCAATACCGCATACTCGCCACACAAATTAAAAAAAGGGGGCAAAGGCCTCGGACGCTTTACATGGCTCAAGGCATTCGATTGCGCAAAAATCGAAAGCACATTCCTAACGGAAGAAGGATACCTCACGCGATCATTTGTATTCGACGAACAATACGACCTTGATGATCGCGGCTTGCCGCATGCAAACGGAGCTTCCAAATCTGGAACAATGATTGATTTAGTCGGCCTTCGATCCGAGTTCGTCGGCAAATGCCCGCGCGACCCAGATAGGTTCGTTCAAAAAGTTATCGAGCATTTCATTCTGGTCCTGCTCGAGCCGGATTGCCCCAATGTCACGATTCATGACTTAGGCAAAGTATACGACATCAACTCAATATTCGTTCGAGACTATCAAGGGACGGCATCGACTCATACGTTCAAAATCAACGAACATCTCTTCACAATGTATGGCTTTCGCCTGCCAACATCACGCACAACCAAACACACGCTTCTGTACGCCGCCGATCAGAGGGCGGTCCTGAGCGAGAAGCTTGAAGCGTATCTTCCAAATTTGAGGTCGCGCCTAGAGGATGAGGATGGGGAGGCCTTTTTCTACTTGGCAATTATTCAGAGCTCTTATCTGAGCGCACATGTCAGCGCGAATCGTGCCGACTTTGATTTTGATTCATCTGAAGACGCAGAAATGGAATTAGACTTTGGCGACGAACTCATCCCACGCTCAGATATTCGAGACCGCGCCGTCGCCTTCATTGAGGGAGATCTCGCTGGCATCATAGAAAGTATCAATGCAGCCAAATTGCAGCGCGTCCGAGCCTATATACGGAGCCACGCCCCCCAATATCGAATCCTTTTGAAATACGCCAACGAATTCCTCAACCTGCTGCCGCCGCACCCTACAAGGAATCAAATCGAGGCCGCTCTACACACGGAGCTCCACAAGCGCGAAGTGGAACTTAGAAGAGAAAGTACGCGCATAATAAAAGAAGCGGATAAAATTGATAATTACGATGAATATCATCGTCGCTTAAATCAATTCATCGACCAATATAATGAGCTCGGCGTTTCCGCACTTGTGCAGTATGTAGCGCATCGAAAGATCATTCTGGAGTTTCTGCAAAAAGCCGTTGAGATTCCAGAAGGCTCAAGCAAATATCCTTTGGAAGAGGTAGTTCATCGCCTCGTATTCCCGATGCACAGCACCTCTGATGATATCCCCTATCACGAGCAAAATTTGTGGATGATCGACGAGCGGCTAACCTACCATTCGCTAATCGCATCAGATAAACAATTGCGATCGCTTGAGCTTCTGCGCACAAACTCTGCTCAAAGGGGCGATATAGTAATCTTCGATGAAAAGATCATTTTCTCTGACGTCGATCCGTCAGAACATCCAATCAACTCGATCACGACCATCGAGTTCAAACGACCGGGCCGCGATGACTACACCTCTGCAGAAAACCCGCTTGAGCAGGCTTTCAAACTAATAGATGAAATCAGAAATTCCGAATTCGAAATTCGTGGACGTTCTGTTTCGGTTTCTAACAGAGATATCCCAGCCACTGCTTACTGCATATGCGATATGACTCCAACAATGCGGCAGGTCTTGAAGACTTTTGATGCATTCACAACACCGGATAAGCAGGGCTATTACGGATTTCATCGCGGCTATAACACCTACTATGAAGTCGTCGATTACAGCAAAATGCTTCAGGACGCGAAAAAGCGTAATCGCATCTTTTTCGACAAACTAAACATTCCCCCTACATCGTGATATTTGCCACGCGCCTACCCAAAGTCTCAACTTATATGCGCGACGCCACCATTGATGCCGATGCGGATGATGATTCTTTGAGTAATAACATATGAACAAACAGCGACGTCACTTGCTATGATCGCGCAGCAATGGAGTGCCTGAGGAGGAAAGTCTTGCCCGTGATGTCCGGAAAACGCGCCTTTCTCGATCTGCTCAAGCAGGAGGGCGTCACGGTGATGTTCGGCAATCCCGGCACCACCGAATTGCCACTGATGGACGCTTTCGCCGTCGAGCATGACATCCGTTACATCCTCGGACTGCAGGAAGCCGCCTTGATGGCGATGGCCGACGGCTATGCGCAGGCCTCCGGCAATCTCGCCGTGCTGAACCTTCATGTCGCGCCGGGGCTCGGCAACGCCATGGGCATGCTCTACGACGCGGCGAAGGCGAACGCGCCGGTGCTGGTGACCGCGGGCCAGCAGGACCTCGAATATGTCGTCACCGAGCCGGTGCTGACAGCCGACCTGCCGACCTTGGCGCGGCCCTTCGTCAAATGGGCCGCCGAAGTGCAGCGCGCCGAAGACCTGCCGCGCTATGTGCATCGCGCGGTAAAGACGGCGCTGGCGCCGCCCTGCGGGCCGGTCTTCCTGTCGCTGCCCGGCGACATCTTGAAAACCGACGCCGCGATCGACCTGCTCGAGCCGACGCGAGTCGCGACGCGGGTGCGCGGTGATGCCGCGGCGATCGCCAAAGCCGCCGAGATGCTGGCCAAGGCCGAGCGGCCGGTGATCATCGCCGGCGACGCGGTGGCGCAGAGCCGCGCCCACAAGGAACTCATCGCGCTTGCCGAAGCGCTCGCCGCGCCGGTCTATGTCGAGTTCATTCCCAACACCGCCTCGTTCCCGGCCTCGCATCCGCTTTTCCGCGGCGCCATGACGCGCACGCAGGCCGGCGTGCGCGAGGTGCTCGACAATCACGATCTGCTGTTCTCGGCCGGCGGCGATCTGTTCACCTGGTCGCTGCCGTCGCCGATCGATCCGTGGCCGAGCGGCCTGCCGCTCATTCATCTGGATTCCGATCCCTGGCAGATCGGCAAGAACTATCCGGCACAGGCGGCGATCCTCGGCGATCCGAAGGCGACGCTGCCCGACATCACCGCCGCCGTCACCGCGCGCATGAGCGCGGGCGCCAAGAGCGCAGCAACGGCGCGGCTCAAATCGCTCACCGAGGCGATCAAACAAGAACGCGAGGCGTTTCGTGCCAAGGCGCACGCGCTGTCGGGCAAGACCCCGGTCGCGCCGCTGGCGCTTCTCGAAGCCATCGGATCGATGCTGCCAAGGGACGCGGTGGTGATCGAGGAGATTCTTTCGTCGGCGCCCGGCGCACGCTCGCTGATCAACAGCAACGACGAGCAGAGCTTTTTCGGCCTGCGCGGCGGCGGCATCGGCTGGGGCCTGCCGGCGGCGATCGGCGTCAAGATCGCGCTGCCGGAGCGGCCGGTGGTGGCGCTGGTCGGTGACGGCAGCGCCATGTACACGATCCAGGGACTGTGGACCGCGGCGCGCTACCGGCTGCCGATCGTCTGGGTGATCTTCAACAATACGAGCTATCGCATCCTCAAGCAGCGCCTGGTGATGCTGCGCGGGCTTGCCGAGCAGGCCGACACGTTCGTCGGCATGGATCTCAACGACCCGGCGATCGATTTCGTCGGGCTCGCGCACGCGCTCGGCATCGACGCCCATCGCGCCAAGACGGTGCAGGACGCGACCGACCTGATCGGCAAAGCGCTGGCGAGCAATGCCGCGATGCTGATCGACGTCGACATGGAGCGCGGCTACAAGCCGCTATGACAATGAATGGCCGGTCATCCCGCAGTGGCCGCGCCTTAGGGTGGCGGAATGCAGCTATGCGCCGGCCTTGGCAATCGGCACATCGGCATAGAGCTTGTAGCTCTGTGACTTCGGCTTCGCCTTGTCCGCCTCGTTGAGATATTCGATCGAGCTCTTGCCGATCAGTGCGCGCGGCAGGATCATGACGCGGATGAAGCGCGTCGGGCGATCGAGCGCGGCTTGCGCAAAGACCGGATCGGGCCCGGTCTCGTACCACGCGCCGCCGGGCCCGTACGACGTCGACTTGCCGTGCGTGTCGATGCGGATCGCGCCTTCGATCACGCAACGCGTGCCGGGGCCTTGATGGCGGTGCAGATAGGCGCAGCCGCCCGGCGGAAAGGCGACGCTGTCGCCGCGCAGCAGAAGCTCGCCTTTGGGCAGCGTCTCGAGCGAGGCCGTCAGCTTTTCGCGCACGGTCATGCCGGGCACCGCGGCCACGGCGCCACCGGAGGTCAGAAACTCCCAGCGCCATACGGTTGCGCCCTCGCTGCCTGCTTTCAGCGTGATCGCCTCCTCGCCGCTGATTGCTTCGTCAGCCTTCACGGTGCGTTCGCTGATCGCCACCGACCCATGCGCGACAAAGATCATGCGCGGCGCGGCCGGTAGCGACGCCTCGCTGCCGTTCGACAGAATATCCTCGGTCAATCGCAATACCGGTGACGACATTTGGGGCACCATCCCACTCCTTCTGCCGCAGGCAACCGCTCTATGCGCGGAGCGAGTGTCTTCGTTCCACGCTGCGCGCGCAATGGCATTTACACCCATGCGGGCGCATTGCTAAATCGCAGCGAGCTACAATGACGATAAGCGCACCCGGCAACGAAAGGGCGCGCGCCGGGAGGACACATGCAGCGTATCACTCCGCCATTCCGCGCCGATCATGTCGGTAGCCTGCTGCGCACGGCCGCTCTGAAAGAGGCGCGCGCCAAGCGTGCGCAAGGCGCGATCTCGCCGGAGGACCTGAAGGCCGTTGAGGACCGCGAGATCGCCGCCGTCATCCGGAAACAGGAAGCCGTCGGGCTCAAGCTCGCGACCGACGGCGAGTTTCGCCGCTCCTGGTGGCATTTCGATTTCTTCCGCGGGCTCGGCGGCGTCACGTTCCACACGACGGATCACGGCATCCAGTTCGCGGGCGTGCAGACCAAGGCCGAGGGCATCAAGATCACCGGCAAGATCGGCTTTTCCGGCCATCCGATGCTGGAACATTTCAAGTTCCTCAAAGCCCACGCGCGCGTCACGCCGAAAATGACCATTCCCGCGCCGTCGACCTTCCACTTCCGCCAAGGCCGCGCCTCGATCAGCAAGGACGTTTATCCCGATCTCGACGCGTTCTTCGACGACGTCGCCAAGGCCTGGCGCACGGCGATCCGCGCCTTCTACGACGCCGGCTGCCGCTATCTGCAGCTCGACGACACCGCCTGGGCGATGATCTGCGACCCCAACGAGCGCGCGCAATCGCGCTCGCGCGGCGACGATCCGGACGTGCTGCCGCAGCGCTATGCGCGGCTCACCCAGCTTGCGCTGGAAGGCAAGCCGGCCGACATGGCGATCACCATGCATTCCTGCCGCGGCAATTTCCGTTCGACCTTCATCGCCTCGGGCGGCTACGAATTCGTCGCCGAACAGCTTCTCGGCAATACCGATCTCGACGGCTATTTCCTCGAATACGACACCGAGCGCGCCGGCGGCTTCGAGCCGCTGCGGTTCTTTCCCAAGGGCAAGAAACAGCTGGTGCTCGGGCTCGTGACGTCAAAAAGCGGCAAGCTCGAAAGGAAGGACGACATCGAGCGCCGGATCGAGGAAGCGACCAAATACGTGCCGCTCGATCAGCTGTGCCTGTCGCCGCAATGCGGCTTCGCTTCGACCGAGGAAGGCAACGTGCTCGCTGAAGACGAGCAATGGGCGAAGCTGCGCATGATTGTTGAAATCGCAGACGAAGTGTGGGGTTGAGAATGCAACGTGCTAAGCCGCCGTTCCGCGCCGATCATGTCGGCAGTCTGTTGCGCTCGGCCGCGCTGAAGGAGGCGCGCGAGAAGCGCGCCAGCGGCGCCTTGAGCGCGGCGGCGTTCAAGGAGATCGAAGACCACGAGATCGAGGGCGTAATCAAGAAGCAGGAAGCGGTGGGGCTGAAATCGGTCACCGACGGCGAATTCCGCCGCATTTCCTGGAATATCGACTTCCTCGAACAGATCGACAATGTCGAGTCCTATGCCGGCGAGCGCAAAGTGAAGTTCTCGTCGAGCGGCGCGCAGCCGCGCCAGGTGCTGCTGCGCGTCGTCGGCAAGCTCGGCTCCTACAAGCCGCATCCGATGATCGAGCACTTCAAGTTTCTGAAGACGCACACCAAGCAGACGCCGAAAATGACGATCCCGTCGCCGTCGTCATTGCACTTCCGCTACGGCCGCGATGCAGTGCCGACCTCGATCTATCCCGAGATGGAGGAGTTCTATCGCGACCTCGGCCAGTCCTACAGCAAGGTGGTCGCCGCCTTTGCGCAAGCCGGCTGCCGCTATCTGCAGCTCGACGAGGTCAACCTCACCTATCTGTGCGATCCGTCGCTGCGCAAATTCATCACTGATCGCGGCGAGGATCCCGCGACGCTGCCGGCCACCTATGCCAAGATGATCAATGCCGCGATCGCCGGCATTCCCTCCGACATGACCATCACCATGCATCTGTGCCGCGGCAATTTCCGCTCCAACTTCGTCGCCTCGGGCGGCTACGAGCCGGTCGCGGAAATGCTCTTCAACGCCATCGATGTACATGGCTATTTCATGGAGTACGACAGCGAGCGCGCCGGCGGCTTCGAGCCGCTGCGTTTCGTGCCGAAGGGCAAGACCGTCGTGCTCGGGCTCGTCACCTCCAAGACCGGCACGCTGGAAAAGAAGGACGCCATCAAGCGGCGGATCGAGGAGGCAACCAAATATATTCCGCTCGATCAGCTCTGCCTGTCGCCGCAATGCGGCTTCGCCTCGACCGAGGAAGGCAACGTGCTGGCCGAAGACGAGCAATGGGCGAAACTGAGGATGATCGTGGAATTGGCCGACGAGGTCTGGGGCCGCTAACGCAAACGGGAGTGAAGTCATGAGTCACCGCACCAAGCCGCCGTTCCGCGCCGATCACGTCGGCTCGCTGTTGCGGCCGGCAGCGCTGAGACAGGCGCGCGAGCAGCACGCCAAAGGCGAGATCGATGCGGCGGCGCTGCAGGCCGTCGAAGATCGCGAGATCAAATCCGCCATCCAGAAGCAGGAAGCGGTTGGCCTTCAGTCGATCACCGACGGCGAATTCCGCCGCTCTTGGTGGCACCTCGATTTTCTGTGGGGGCTCGATGGCGTCGAGCGCCACGTGATGAATACCGGCATCGCCTTTGCCGCGGTGACGACGCGCAATGAAGGCGTGCAGGTCACCGGCAAGATCGGCTTTTCCGGCCATCCGATGATCGAGCATTTCAAATTTCTTAAAGCCAACACGACGCGCACGCCGAAAATGACGATTCCGGCGCCGTCGGCTTTGTACGGGCGTCCGACCCCGACGCCGATCAACAAGGCGGTCTATCCGTCGCTCGACAAGATGTTCGACGATCTCGGCCAGGCCTACAAAAAGGCCGTGCGCGCCTTTGCCGACGCCGGTTGCCGTTATCTGCAGCTCGATGAAGTGTTCATCGCCATGCTGTGCGATCCGAAATATCGCCAGCAGATGAAAGACCGCGGCGACGATCCCGATGCGCTCGGGCCGCTCTATGGCGACCTGATCAATGTCGCGATTTCGGATATACCGGCCGACATGACGGTGACCATGCATCTGTGCCGCGGCAACTACAAATCGACCTTCATGGGCGCAGGCGGCTACGAGGCGATGCAGGAGGTGCTGTTCGATCGCATCAAGGTGCACGGCTATTTCATGGAATACGACACCGAGCGCGCCGGCGGTTTCGAGCCGCTCAAACGCCTGCAGAAGGGCCGCCTCGCCGTCCTCGGCCTGGTCACCACCAAAACCGGCACGCTGGAAAAAAAGGACGCCATCAGGCGCCGGATCGAGGAAGCGGCGAAATACGCCGATCTCGACCAGCTCTGCCTGTCGCCGCAATGCGGCTTCGCCTCGACCGAGGAAGGCAACGCCTTGGCTGAGGACGAACAATGGGCCAAGCTGCGCATGATCGGAGACATCGCGCAGGAAGTGTGGGGGTAATGCCCAATATCGTTGCCGGCAAAGTCGCCATCGTCACCGGCGCGGGTCGCGGCATCGGCCGAGGCATCGCGCTGTTGCTGGCGCAGGAGGGCGCAAGCGTCGTCGTCTGCGACATCGGCGCGAGCCTCGAAGGCGCCGGCTCCGATGCCGGCCCGGCGCAGGCGGTGGTCGACGAGATCAACAAGGCCGGCGGCAAGGCGATCGCCTCTACATTGTCGATCAGCGAGCCGGGCAATGCCGACAAGATCGTGCAGTCGGCGCTCGACGCCTTCGGCCGCGTCGATATCCTGGTCAACAATGCCGGCATCCTGCGCGACCGCATCTTTCATCGCATGAGCTGGTCGGACTGGTCCGACGTGATCAATGTGCATCTCAACGGCAGCTTCCTGATGAGCCGCGCCTGCGCCACGGCCTTCCGCGAGCGGAATTCCGGCACTTACGTGCACATGACCTCGACCTCGGGCCTCGTGGGCAATTTCGGCCAGGCCAATTACATGGCGGCCAAGCTCGGCATTGTCGGCCTTTCGCGCGGCATCGCGCTCGACATGGCCCGCTTCAATGTGCGATCGAATTGCGTGGCGCCGTTCGCCTGGACGCGGATGATCGATTCGATCCCGGCCGAGACCGAAGAAGAGAAGGCGCATGTCGCGGCGTTTCGCGAAATGACGCCGGAGAAGATCGCGCCGCTCGTGGTCTATCTCGCCTCGGACAAGGCGTCCGGCATCAGCGGGCAGATCTTTTCGGTGCGCAACAACGAGATCTATCTGTTCAACCAGACGCGCCCGATCCGTACCTTGCAGCGCTCCGACGGCTGGACGCCGGAGAAGATCGACAAGCAGCTCAAGGGTGCGTTCGCCAGTTCGTTCACGCCGCTCGATCGTTCAAGTGACGTCTTTTCGTGGGACCCCGTTTGATGGACCCGGTGTGATGACCGACGCCGCCGAGCTTGCCGCGATCCGCGAATCGGTGCGCGCGCTGTGCAAGGAGTTTCCCGGCGAATATTGGCGCGCCCTCGACCGCGAACGCGGCTATCCCGATAAATTCGTCGCGGCGCTGACGCAGGCCGGCTTCCTTGCTGCGCTCATTCCGGAAGAGTATGGCGGCAGCGGCCTGACGATGACGGCCGCAACCGCCATCATGGAGGAAATCCAGGCATCCGGCTGCAACGGCGCGCCCTGTCACGCGCAGATGTACACGATGGGCACGGTGCTGCGGCACGGCAGCCCGGCGCAGAAGGCGCGTTATCTGCCCGGCATCGCGCGCGGCGAATTGCGCCTGCAGGCCTTCGGCGTCACCGAGCCGACCTCCGGCACCGACACGCTCAGCCTCCGCACCACGGCCGTGCGCGACGGAGATCACTACCTCATCAACGGCCAGAAAATCTGGACGTCACGCGCCGAGCATTCCGACCTGATGCTGCTCTTGGCCCGCACCACGCCGCGCGATCAGGCGACCTCGCGCACCGGCGGGCTTTCGGTGTTCCTGGTCGACATGCGCGAGGTGAAAGGCAAAGGGCTGACCATCCGGCCGATCCGCACCATGATGAATCACGCCACCACCGAAGTGTTCTTCGAGAACATGCGGGTGCCCGCCGATAATCTGGTCGGCGAAGAGGGCATGGGCTTTCGCTACATCCTGTCCGGCATGAATGCCGAGCGCATTCTCATCGCGGCGGAGTGCATCGGCGACGCCAAATGGTTCATCGAGAAGGCTGTCGGCTATGCCGGGGAGCGTGTCGTGTTCGGCCGGCCGATCGGCCAGAACCAGGGCGTGCAGTTTCCGATCGCGCGAAGCTACATCAACATGCGCGCCGCCGAATTGATGGTGCGCGAGGCGGCCTCGCTCTACGAAGCCGGCAAGGATTGCGGCGCCGAAGCCAACATGGCCAAGCACCTCGCCGCCGAAGCATCCTGGGCCGCGGCCGACATGTGCGTGCAGACGCACGGCGGTTTCGGCTTCGCGGAGGAATTCGACATCGAGCGCAAATTCCGCGAGACGCGCCTCTACACCGTGGCGCCGATCTCGACCAACCTGGTCCTGTCTTACATCGCCGAGCACGTGCTCGGCCTGCCGCGATCGTATTGAGCCGTCATGGCCGGGCTTGTCCCGGCCATCCACGCCTTTAATCTCGCGAACCAAAGACGTGAACGGTCGCAACAGGGAAGGACGCCATGGACATCGGCTTCATCGGTCTCGGCAATATGGGCGCGCACATGGCGCGGCGGCTGGTCGAAGCCGGCCACAGGGTCATCGTCTATGACACCCGTCAGGAGGCGATCGGCGATCTCGCGGCGAAGGGCGCGCTCGCAGCACGCTCGCCGAAGGAAGTCGCCGACATGACCGAGGTGGTGATGGCGAGCCTGCCGACGCCCGACATCGTGCTCAAAGTCGCGACCGGGCCCGACGGCGTGATCGAAGGCAAGAAGGTGCGCCGCTTTGTCGATCTGTCGACCACCGGCGCGGTGACGGCGCAGCGCATTTTCAAGGCGCTTGGCGAACGCAACATCGTGCAGATCGATGCGCCGGTGTCGGGCGGCGTGATCGGCGCCGAGAAGGGCACCGTCGCGGTGATGGCGTCCGGCCCGCGCGCAGATGTCGAGGCGGTCGAACCGGCGCTGCGCGTGATCGGCAAGTTCTTTTTCATCAGCGAGAAGCCCGGCGCCGGGCAGACCATGAAGCTCTGCAACAACGTGCTCTCCGCGGCCGGCATGGCGGCGACATCGGAATCGATCCTCATGGGCGTGAAAGCGGGCCTTGATCCGCGGGTGATGCTGGAGGTGATCAACGCCTCGTCCGGCCGCAGCACCGCGACCGAGCAGAAATTTCCGCAAGTGGTCGTGCCGCGCAAATTCAATCAGGGCTTCACCGCCGGGCTGATGCTCAAGGACGTGAATCTGTTTCTTTCGGAAGCGAAAGCCCTCGGCCTGTCGAGCAGCGTGATCGACGCGGTGGCGGCAATCTTCAAGCTCACCTGCGATGAGCTCGGCCCCGACAAGGACATGACGCAGATCGTGCAGCCGCTGGAGAAGCGAGCCGGCGTCGAGATTCGCGCACCGGAAGGCTAGCCCGGCCAGTGGCCGACTCGGATTTTACCCGTCGCCGCGGCTCGCGACTCTCATTAAGTCATTGTATTTCAATAACTTATACCAAAGCGACTTTCTGTGACGACGGTCACTTTGCTTAAGCCGCAAACTCCCTAGTTTGGCTGCACCAAGCGATTGGACGTCATCAGGTCGGTCCCCCCAAGCCCCGATGACCGATGATGTCCGAGGGGTGAAAATCGGTCCCCATACACCCCGATGACCCTCAAACGGGGTCAGATAGCCCGCCCAGTCCCCCCTGGGCGGGCTTTTTCCTCCCCGTCTGGGCAGGACGCCAGGATGCACCCGCCACCCCGGCAGGCCTATAAAAATTTTCAGAAAGTTCGTTGGTTTTCAAAAGCTTAACGGCCCCCAACCGGCTCAATTTGAGCGTTGCAAGAAACGCGCGAGCAAGTTGCAACCGCCGCAATTGCGCTGCCGCTGTTTCTGCCGCATTGTCGCCGGCGGGGACCCGGGACCGGTCTCACAACAAAATGCACGGCCATAGCCGTGTCGTCATACGAAGATGCCCGCTACGCGTGTCAATCCGAGCCTGCTCTCGGGTTTGCCCGAGCACCTTTCGGCAGACCTGTTCAGCAGCGCGACGACCAAACAGCTTGCCGCCGACGAGGTTCTGTTCCTCGCCGGCGACGCGGGTGACGGCTGCTATCGCGTCGAGGACGGGCTTCTCAAAGTCACGATGATGTCGCGCTCCGGCACCGAGCGGATTCTCGCTTTTTTCGGGCCCGGCGCCATTGTCGGCGAGCTTTCGATCATCGACGGCCTGCCGCGCTCGGCGTCGGTGGTTGCCGTGCGCAGTTCCTCGCTGTCTTTTCTCAGTCGCGCCGCCTTCGAGGATTTCGCCAAGAAACACCCCGGGATATACAAGTCGCTGGTGACCCTGTTGGCCACGCGCTTGCGTGAAACCGATGCCGTGATCGCCGCCGGAAGCTTTCTGCCGCTGCGCGGCCGCGTCGCCTGCACGCTGCTCGAATTGGCCGAGGATTTCGGCCAGGATGTCGGCTCCGGCCGCATCGTCATCCGCCAGAAGATCGGCCAGAGCGACCTTGCCGCCATGGCCGGCATCGCGCGCGAGAATGTCAGCCGAATCCTCAACGACTGGAAGCGCCGCAAGCTGGTGAGCCGGCTGTCCGGCTATTATTGCCTGGAAAACAAAGCGCAGTTGCAGAACGAAGCCGAGCTTTAACCTTCAGCGCTCGCATTTCCTGCGCCCTGCTTTGTCCCTCTTGGCCTGTTCGCCGCCGCCGCTTAAACGTCCGGTCATGACAACGCCGAGACTCGCCGATTTTCGCCGCATCGTGGTCAAGGTCGGCTCCTCATTGCTGGTCGATGCCAAAGCCGGCCGGCTTCGCGAGACCTGGCTTGAATCGCTGGTCGCCGACATCGCGGCGCTGCATGCCGGCAAGCGCGATGTTCTGGTGGTGTCTTCGGGCGCGATCGCGCTCGGCCGCAGCGTGCTCAAATTGCCGCCGGGCCGGATCGAGCTCGAGGAGAGCCAGGCGGCGGCCGCCGTCGGCCAGATCGTGCTGGCGCGCACCTGGACCGAGGCGCTGTCACGGCGCGGCATCACCGCGGGGCAGATTCTGGTCACGCTCGGCGATACCGAGGAGCGGCGGCGCTATCTCAATGCCCGCGCCACCATCGACAAGCTCCTGGAATGGCGCGCCGTGCCGGTGATCAACGAGAACGATACGGTGGCGACCACCGAAATTCGTTACGGCGACAACGACCGCCTTGCCGCGCGCGTCGCCACCATGGTGAGCGCCGATCTGTTGGTGTTGCTGTCCGATATCGACGGTCTTTATGACGCGCCGCCGGCGACCGTGGCCTCGGCGCGGCATATTCCGCTGGTCGAACGGATCACGCCGGAGATCGAAGCCATGGCCGGATCGGCGGGCTCGGACCTTTCGCGCGGCGGCATGCAGACCAAGATCGAGGCTGGCAAGATCGTGACCGGCGCCGGCACGCACATGGTCATCGCTTCGGGCCTCGTGGACCATCCGCTCGAAACGATTGCCAAAGCATCGGACAATGACACGCGCTGCACCTGGTTCTTGACCGGCGCCAACCCGGTGACGGCGCGCAAGAAATGGATCGCCGGCTCGCTCGAGCCCAAGGGCACGTTGGGCATCGATGCCGGCGCAGTCGCCGCACTGCGCCGGGGCAACAGCCTGTTGCCCGTCGGCGTGGTCAAGGTGGAGGGCGACTTTGCGCGCGGCGATGCCGTCATTATCCGCGGCCCGGACGGGGTGGAGGTCGCACGCGGCCTGAGCGCTTTCGACGCCGAAGATGCACAAAAGATCACGGGCCGTTCCTCGGCGGATATCGATTCGATCCTCGGCTTCACCGGCCGGGCCGAGATGATCCACCGCGACGATCTGGTGGTTCGGGATTAACCGTGACTGAAATGGCCGGTCCTAAAAAGGGGAACCCCGGCCGTTAAAACGGCCGGGGTTCGACGCCGGGTGATTGAGGGTGAGGGGCTGGGGGGCTTCGCCCGGCGCCTGCCTGTCAACGGCGGTTGCGGCGGGGGGTTCCTCGATCCACCGAAATTTTCTTCGGCCTCGCGCTGCGGGGCTTGCCGCCGGCCGGCGTGCTGGCAGCCGCCACGGCTTGACGGCCGCGGGTCCGCCGGGCCCGCAATGCGGCCGTTCCGCCTAAATCCGCGTCGAGATTGATGCGCCGGCCGTCCGGCAGCATCACGTACCGTGAAAACACGCGTAAATGGCCGTTTTCTCCGCGGCGCCCCTCGACCACATAGGTCGAGCCGACCGGAAACCGCTTGGGCAGCCGGCGCGCGTCGCCGCTTAACGATGAATGCGTGGCACCCTCTAAATGCATGGCACCCTCCCGTCGATGGAAAGCTGAATTTGCAACGTTAATATTTTTTGTAAGGTTCCCTGAACTCTGTGACGGTTAGGCGAAATGTTGTGAATCAGTGTGGGCAATTCGGTGGGCGATTTGATCCTGGACCCGAGATCGGAACGCCTCTGCGGCCACCGGGAAGCCGCCTCGCCGCAGCGGCGCGGACGTGTTACAAAGTTCGCCGAATGCATGATGGATCAAGGCGATGGCCCTGAACATGACTGGAAGCATCGCCCCAACCAAACGTCGCCCCAAACCTTGGCGGCAAGCTATGAGGCACCGATGAACGCCCCGCTGAAGGCACTGGCCGGCTCCGAAAGGGTCGGCACCAAGAGTGCCGACAAGGGCGCCGATCTCGACACGCTGATGCGCGGCATCGCGCAGGATGCGCGCGAGGCCGCGCATGTTCTGGCGCTGGCGCCGGCCGCGCAGAAGGACCGGGCGCTGGCTGCCATGGCCAAGGCGGTGCGCCTCTCGTGCAACGCCATCCTCGCCGCCAATGCCGAGGATCAGGCTGAGGCGAAATCCGGCGGCGCCACGCCGGCATTCCTCGACCGGCTGTCGCTCGATGCGGCACGCGTCGCGGCCATGGCGGAAGGCCTCGATGTCATCCGCCAGCTCAAAGATCCGATCGGCACCGTGATGGGATCGTGGCGGCGGCCGAACGGCATGCGCATCGAGCGCGTGCGGGTGCCGCTCGGCGTCATTGGCGTGATTTTCGAAAGCCGTCCCAATGTCACCGCCGATGCCGGTGCGCTTTGCCTCAAAGCCGGCAATGCCGCGATCCTGCGCGGCGGCTCGGAAAGCTTTCGTTCCTGCCGCGCCATCCATGCCGCGCTGGCCGACGGCCTCGCCGAAGCCGGATTGCCGCGGGCTGCCATCACGCTGGTGCCGACGCGCGACCGCGCGGCCGTCGGCATGATGCTGGCCGGGCTCGACGGCGCGCTGGACGTGATCGTGCCGCGCGGCGGCAAAGGCCTTGTCGCGCGCGTGCAGAAGGAAGCGCGCGTTCCGGTCTTCGCGCATCTCGAAGGCGTCTGCCACGTCTATGTCGACCGGAAAGCCAAGCTGCCCATGGCGAAAAAAATCGTGCTCAATGCCAAGATGCGGCGCACCGGCGTCTGCGGCGCGGCCGAGACACTGTTGGTCGACCGCGCAGCCGCCGACAAGCTGCTCAAGCCGCTGATCACCATGCTGCTCGACGCCGGCTGCGAAATCCGCGGCGACGAGGCGGTGCTGGCTGTCGATCCCCGCGTCAAGCCGGCGAGCGAAGCCGACTGGAGCACCGAATATCTCGACGCCGTCCTGACCGCGGGCGTGGTCGACGGCGTTGACGCGGCGATCGCGCATATCGAGCGCTACGGCTCGCACCATACCGACGCCATCGTCACCGAAGACAAGAAGGCCGCCGACAAATTCCTGCGCGAAGTCGATTCGGCAATCGTGCTGCATAATGCTTCGACGCAATTCGCCGACGGCGGCGAGTTCGGCTTCGGCGCCGAGATCGGCATCGCGACGGGGCGGATGCACGCGCGCGGCCCGGTCGGAGTCGAGCAGCTCACCAGTTTCAAATATCGCATACGCGGCACGGGGCAGACACGGCCATAACGAGAGCATGAAACAAACACTTGCCGTCGGATGCGCTCCGGGGGCGGCGACCGGGTTCCCGCTGTCGCGACATTTGCGGCGGCGGACGACGGCAAATCGGACCAGGTCATGCTCGCGCAAAAGATGCCGCCGACGCATTGGGAGGGGGTTGTTTTTCAAAGGCCATGAATTGTGAGTTCCCTCCTGTGCGCACCGTGCAGGCGCCGCCGAACGACCGCGCCGGCGGCCGCGTGAGCGATCGGCAAGCCGGCCGCGTCGTCCTGCCGCCGCATGCGCCGGGCATGCGCATCGGCCTGTTCGGCGGCACGTTCGATCCACCCCATGCCGCGCATCGTGCGGCGTGCCTTTTGGCGATGCGGCGGCTCGGGCTCGATCGCGTCTGGTGGCTGGTCACGCCGGGCAATCCGCTCAAGGACACGTCGGGCCTGACCCCGCTCGCCGAGCGCATGGCGGCGGCACGCGCGCTTGCCAGTCATCCGCGCATCGATGTCACCGACCTCGAAGCCGATCTCGGCACCAGCTACACCTATGCGACGATCCGCTATCTCACGCAGCGTTGTCCGGGCGTGAAATTCGTCTGGATCATGGGCGCCGACAATCTGCGCCACTTTCACCGCTGGCAGCGCTGGCGCGATATTACGCGGCTGGTGCCGGTCGCGGTGATCGACCGGCTCGGTCCCAGTCTCTACTCGGCGGCCGGCGTTGCCGGGAACGCGCTGGCCTGGGCGCGGATTCCGGAAACCGCGGCCAGGAGCCTGGTCGGACGCAAGCCGCCGGCCTGGCTCTATCTGCATGGATTGAAATCGCCGCTGTCGTCGACGGCGTTGCGCGCCGCGCGGGCCCAGCAGGGGCTCAAATCATCCGTGCGCAAATGACCTTAGCCGAGATGGCGGGGTCCGATAATCCGGCCCGAAACGGCGCCGGGCGGAACGCCGGATTGAAGCAAAGAGGTTGAAACTGTTAACTGGCCGTGACTATCTTAAAGGGGCCCTCGGATTCGGTGGCCGGGGAGCTTACAGGAGCGATCGGGAACCTTGTAGCGATCAAGAATCACACGAAGTGACAGTCACGCGCGACAAGGGGATCTTGGAGCGACACCGAGAGTGGTGTGGAGTGCTGTAAGAAGGTTGTGTGACAAAACGCTGCGTGAAAGTCCGCACCGGACGCTGCGCAGAAATCTTGGAGCGAAAGGATAAATAGCCCTGTCGACAGTTGTAATCTCCCGGGCCGAACGTCGCGAGCCCGAAGCGGTCTCCAGAATGCGTGCTAACGCCGAGGAGATCCTCCGTCTGGTCCTCGCCCGCCTCGACGACATGAAGGCGGAGGACACCCTCACCATCGATCTTCGAGACAAACCATCAATCGGCGACTACATGGTCGTGTCCTCCGGCCGGTCGCAGCGCCATGTCGGATCGATGGCCGACAGGGTCGTTGAGGATTTGCACAAAGCTGGCGTTCGCACGCGCGTCGAAGGCATGCCCCATTGCGATTGGGTGCTGATCGACGCCGGCGAAGTCGTCGTTCACGTCTTCCGTCCGGAAGTTCGGGAATTCTACAATCTCGAAAAGATGTGGGCGTCGGGCAAACAGGCCAAGCGCGCGAGCTGACGCGCTACAGCCGGCGTCCGATGATCTCGGACAAGCCGTCTGGATACCGGCTCGCGGGATCGATCGAGGTGGCTATTGAGGGCATTTCGCCCCTGCGGCTGCTTTTGTCTTCAGTCGTGATTGTCGCCGAGCTGTCATTTTCGCCCGCCGTCCATGTGGCTGTCATGTTGATCTCATGCGCATTGTCATCGCCGCGGTCGGCCGCCTGAAACAGGGCCCTGAACGCGAACTTGCTTCCGTCTATCGCAAGCGCGCCGAAGCGGTCGGGCGCAATTCCGGTTTCCGCGACATCGAGATTGTCGAGATCCGGGAAAGCCGCGCGCAGGATGTCGAGCGGCGCCGCACCGAAGAATCGATCGCGATCGCCAACGTCATTCCCGAGCGCGCGATGGTCGCGATGCTCGACGAGCGCGGCGAGAATCTCGACAGCGCCGCGATCGCGGCGCTGCTGCAACAATGGCGCAGCGAAGACCGGCCGGCCGCCTGTTTCATCATCGGCGGCGCCGACGGGCTGGCGCAAAGCCTGCGCGAGCGGGCCAAGCTCAAGCTTGCCTTCGGCGCCGCGACCTGGCCGCATCAGCTGGTGCGGGTGATGATGCTGGAACAGATTTACCGGGCCGGCACCATCCTCGCCGGCCACCCCTATCACCGGGGCTGAGGGTACCGGCCGGCCCAGATTTCCGGCCCGGCATCTTAGGGGCTGGGTCTTTGGCCTAGGTTTTTGGCCCCGGTCTTTGGCCTTGGCTTTTGGCCCAGGTTTCTGGCTCAGGTTTTTGGTCTGCGTCTTTGGCCAAAGTCTCGACCGGAACCGGCCTTATTCCGGTCCCGCTGCGATGTCCTTTCAGGACGCCCCGATTGGGGAATTTATAGGTGTTGTTGCCGATACTGTTGCAGGGGCTTTTCCTTGCCTTCGCGAGGCTGTGGTCTAGCGTGAACCGGATGATTCTCCGACCGCCGCTCTGCGCTGAGCATCAGATACCGGGACTTGAACCGGTATGCAGACCGCTGTTTGCGCCGCTGTTTTGGCTGTTGGCATTCATGCTGTCGCTCGGCTTGAACATCGCCACAGGCCCGATCGCGCTGGCGCAGTCGAAACCTTCGCCGCCGGCCCCGCCGCAAAGTTCGCAATCCCCCGGGACGCAGCCGGCGGCCACCGCGCCGGCAAACAACGCCGACGCGCTCCACCAGCGCGACCAGGAACTCAGCGCAACGCTCGCCAAGCAGCGCGGCTCGGCGGAGAGCCAAGCCAAGCTGAAAATCGAGATCGAAGCGCTGAGCGACGACCGGCGCAAGTTCAATCAGCAGCTCATCGGCACCGCGGCGAAGATCCGCGACACCGAAGCCAATATCGACGCCACGCGAGCGCGGCTCAGGCCGCTCGATGAAAAGCAGGCGCTGTTCCAGAAATCGCTGGCCGAGCGGCGCAGCATGATCATCGAGATTCTGGCAGCGCTGCAGCGCGTCGGCCGTCAGCCGCCGCCGGCGCTGCTGGTGCGGCCGGAAGATGCGCTGCAGGCGGTGCGCACCGCGATCACGCTCGGCGCCGTGGTTCCGGAAATGCGCGCGCAAGCCAACGCTTTGGCCGGCGATCTCGCCGACCTCATGGCCGTGCGCAAGCAGATCGTCGCCGAGCGCGATCGGCTCTCAAGCGACATCGAAGCGCTCGGCCGCGAGCAATTGCGCATGACGCTTCTGATCGACCAGCGGCAGAAGAAACAGACCGTCGATGAACAGGCGCTCGACGGCGAGCGTCAGCGCGCCGCCAATCTCGCCCGCCAGGCCGACACGATTAAGGATCTGATCGGCAAGCTCGAACAGGGCCTCGATCCCGCCGCGCGCGCCAAGCGCGATTCGGCGCGCGCCATCGAAAGCGACGCGACCAAGCCCGACCTTGCCGCCCTGGGCGATCCCGGACGGCTGTCGCCAGCCGTGGCTTTCGGCGACATGCGCGGACGCATGCGTTTGCCGGTCAATGGCGTGCGAATCCGCGAATTTGGCGGCTCCGATGGTGCCGGCGGAACCCAGAAAGGACTTTCTATCGCTTCCCGGCCCGGTGCCCAAATTACGGCACCGTGTGATGGTTGGGTGGTCTATGCCGGGGCGTTTCGCAGTTACGGACAACTCTTGATCCTGAATGCCGGCGGCGGGTATCATGTTTTGTTAGCGGGAATGGAACGAATTTCCGTCGATCTCGGCCAATTCGTGCTAACGGGTGAGCCCGTGGCGGTGATGGCTGGCGCGTCGCAAGCGTCTGCGTCCGCGACCACGCCTGTGCCCAAACAACCGGTTTTGTACGTGGAGTTCCGCAAGGACGGCACTCCCATTGATCCCAGCCCTTGGTGGGCGACAAACGAAGGCGAAAAGGTTCGCGGATGATGCGCAAAACTTCACTGGTTTTCCTCGGTGCTGTGGCTGGCGCCTTGGCCACGCTGGCGGTGACGCAGCCCTATTCGATGGCGGTCGGCTCAGCGGCGCGAGCGGCGGCCTCGGATACCTACCGGCAGCTCAATCTGTTCGGCGACGTCTTCGAGCGGGTCCGCTCCGACTATGTCGAGAAACCCGACGACTCTCAGCTCGTCGAATCGGCAATCAACGGCATGCTCGCCGGGCTCGATCCGCATTCGAGTTACATGGATCCGAAGAGCTTCCGCGACATGCAGGTGCAGACGCGCGGCGAATTCGGCGGCCTGGGCATCGAAGTCACGATGGAAGACGGCCTGGTGAAAGTGGTGGCGCCGATCGACGACACGCCCGCCGCCAAGGCCGGCGTCATGGCCAACGACATCATCACCAAGCTCGACGACGAACAGGTGCAGGGCCTGACCCTCAATCAAGCCGTCGACAAGATGCGCGGGCCGGTCAACACCAAGATCAAGCTCACCATCATGCGCAAGGGCGCCGACAAGCCGATCGAAGTCTCGATCATGCGCGACATCATCCGCGTGAAGTCGGTGCGCTCGCATCCGGAAGGTAGTGACGTCGGCTATATCCGCATCACGCAATTCAACGAGCAGACCACCGACGGCCTGAAGCAGGCGATCAACGACCTCAACAATCAGCTCGGCCCCGATAAGATCAGGGGCTACATCGTCGATCTGCGCAACAATCCGGGCGGCCTGCTCGATCAGGCGATCTCGGTGTCGGATACGTTCCTCGACAAGGGCGAGATCGTGTCGACGCGCGGCCGCAATCCGGAAGAGACCCAGCGCTTCAACGCCCGGCCGGGCGACATGGCCTAGGGCAAGCCGGTGATCGTGCTGATCAATGGCGGCTCGGCATCGGCGTCGGAAATCGTCGCCGGCGCCCTGCAAGACCATAAGCGTGCGACGCTGGTCGGCACGCGCTCGTTCGGCAAGGGATCGGTACAGACCATCATTCCGCTCGGCGCCGGCAACGGCGCGCTGCGGCTGACCACGGCGCGCTACTTCACGCCGTCGGGCCGCTCGATCCAGGCCAAGGGCATCGTTCCCGACATCGAAGTGATGCAGGACGTGCCGGATGACCTGAAATCGCAGACCGACTCCAAGGGCGAAGCCTCGCTGCGCGGCCATCTCAAGGCCGAGGGCACCGAGCAGACCGGCTCGCAGTCCTATGTGCCGCCGGACGAGAAGGACGACAAGGCGCTCAAGATGGCCATCGACCTGCTGCGTGGCCAGGCCAGCAACGCCGCCTTCCCGCCCAACCCGAAAGCGGCCATGCCGAACTGACGAAAAACTTTGCAAACAGCGGAAGGGCGGCCCCAAAGGCCGCCCTTTTTGTTTTGTCCACCTGTGTCGGCCGCTGCAGGCCACCGGCTTGAACCGTTGGCGTGAACCGCCGTGCTAGACTGGCTTGGATGATTCGCTAGCGATCAAGGGCTGAAGGCGCAGGAATGGCGGATGACGGCCGATGACTTGACCGCGCCGCTGCGCCGGCGGCCGAAAAAACGTAGCAAGATCAAAGTCCCGGTAGCGCCCCTCATTGCCGGAGCGCTGGCGCTGTTCCTGGCTGTTTTCGTGCTGTGGGCCATCGTGGCCGACGACCCGTTCGGCGGCGAGCCCATGGCTGCGGTGCGGGCCGATCTGCACGTCACGGCGAAGCCTCAGGGCATGACGCCGCAGCCCAAGGCCGAACCGCAATCGGCGCCCCAAAAACGCGACGCGGCGGCGCAGCCGGGCCAAGCCAGCCCACCGGGTACCACGACGATCACCATCATCGACGGCAAGACCGGTGAGCGTCATGAGGTCGTGGTTCCGGGGCCGGCCAGCAGCGCGGTACCAACCGAAGTGCCGGCGGTAGACCCGAAATTCATTGAAATGACTCCGCGCGGCCCGGTGCCGCGCATCGCCGCCGACGGCACCCGCCCGGCGGACGCCTTCGCCAGGCCGGTTCAGCCCCTGCCCGGCAAGCCCGGCGCGCCCCGGATCGCGCTCATCGTCAGCGGCCTCGGCGTCAGCGCCAATACGACGGCGGACGCGATCAGCAAGCTTCCCGAAGCCGTGACGCTCAGCTTCGTGCCTTATGGCTCGGATGTCGCCGCGCTCGCCACCCGCGCCCGCAGCAGCGGGCATGAGATCCTGCTGCAAGTGCCGATGGAGCCGTTCAACTATCCCGACAACGATCCGGGCCCGCAGACGCTGCTCACCACGCTGACGCCGCAGCAGAATATCGATCGGCTCTACACGGTGATGGGCAAAATCCAGGGCTATGTCGGCTTGACCAACGCGATGGGCGCCCGTTTCACGGCCTCCGAGGACGCGCTGTCGCCGGTCCTGCGCGAGATCGCCAAACGCGGATTGATCTATGTCGACGACGGTTCCAGCCCGCGCAGCGCCGCCGGCCGCATTGCCGGCGCCGGCAACCTGTCGTTCGTTCGCACCGATGTGGTGCTCGACGCCGTGCCGACGGCCAAGGAGATCGACCACGCGCTCGATCGGCTGGAAATGACGGCGCGCGAGCACGGTTTCGCCGTCGGCATGGCGTCGGCGCTGCCGGTGGCGATCGATCGCTTGGCCGCCTGGGCCAAGGCCGCCGAAAATCGCGGCCTGCTTCTGGTTCCGGTCTCGGCGATAGCGGCCAGGGGAAAGCCGATCTGACGCCGGCGAATGGCGAAATCGCGCAATCACGCATAGAGTAGAATAGCAACCGCGCGACTCGTCATTCGCTGATCGCTGTCACTCATGCGCTTCGAAGACCTGCCCTATCGGCCCTGCGTCGGCGTGATGCTGCTCAACGCCCGCGGCCACGCTTTCATCGGCCGGCGCGTCGGCGGGCCCGAACATGTCGATCTGACGCATTCCTGGCAGATGCCCCAGGGTGGCATCGACGTCGGCGAGGAGCCCTGGCCGGCGGCGCTGCGCGAACTGCGCGAAGAGACCAGTATCCGCTCGGTCGAACGCCTGGGTGAAATTGCGGACTGGCTCACTTACGACATTCCACGCGAGATCGTCGGCCAGGCCTGGAAAGGCAAATATCGCGGGCAGAAGCAGAAATGGTTCGCGCTGCGCTTCACCGGCAGTGAAACCGAGATCGATGTCGAGCATCCCGACGGCGGCCATACCCAGGAATTCGCCGGCTGGCGCTGGGAGCCTCTCAAAAACGTTCCCGATCTCGTGGTGCCGTTCAAGCGCGCGGTCTATGAGCGCGTGGTGCGCGAGTTCTTGCCGCTGACGAAGTAATTCTATTCTGAAGTAATTCTATTCTGATGTGTCACTTCGCCTCGACGGCGAACGGCCCGATGGCGATGACGCGGCAGGAACTGTCATGTTTCGCGCAATCGGCCATGGCCGCCTCGATCGCGGCTTGTTCGCCAGCGGCATGCACGGCAACGCCGGCCCGGCCGGCTGCCCCCGCGGCGACCGCGGTCCAGCCGCCGCCATTGCCCAGACGGCGCGCGACCTCTTCGCGCAAGCCGGGCGCGATGGCGTCGGCGCCCGCCGGGCGGAAAAAGCCCGTGGCCTTCATGATGGTCGGAATAGGCACCACGAAATTGTTGTCCACCGCGACGATGAGGCAAGGCACGCCGGCATTGGTGCCGCAGCCTTCGAGCGAACGGCGCACCGCTTCGTCGCTGGATTCCTGATCGGAGTAGAAGAAAAAGCCGCCCTGTGGGCCCAGCGCCAGCGCCTTTTGCGCCTTTGCCGGGACATAACTGCGCTCGACGCGGGCCTTGCCGGCATCCCGTATGATCGGAATGTCGGCAGCCACGAGCGGGCTTTCGACCGCGGGATCGTTCGTCACCCAAGGCGTCGGGGGCATCGGCGGCCGGCCGCGCGCATAAACGACAGTGTTGCCGACGGCATAGATCTCGCATTTGCGCGGCACCGGCAAAGCGTCGGCGCGCTTTTGGCAAATGTCGAGCGCCGCCGCCTTGGCCGTCTCATCGTCGGCCTGCCCGCTGCTCATACCGAACGGACCGGTGCTGATGGCCAGCGCCTTGTGATCGGCGGCCGGCATGTATTCGTCGCGCACCGCGGCGCGGCCGCGATCGGTGACGAAGGGAATGGTATCCGGCACCAGACTGTCGGCCGCATGCGGCGCAGAAGACGGCGCTTGTGCGCTCGCCTGCGTGTTGCCGGGTGTCACCGCCGCCGGCGCACTGGCGGCTTGGCCCGGCGGCGGCGGCCGCATGAATTTATAAGCGAGGCCGCCGCCAACGAGAAGCGCCGCACAGACACCGGCAATGGCCATCGGAACAGCCAATGAATTCGGCTTTGCCGGCGCTGCATCCGGCGTACCGGCCGCCGCCTTGGCCCGCACCTCGGTCTGCAGTTCGTCCGGCCGCATCGAGATCTGAAAAGCATGAACCGGGGTCGGAATATTCTTGACCTGCTGCTCGCCGATATCGGCGAACTGCACCGACAGCTTGTTGACGACCTGCTCGTGGACCGTGCGCGAAATGCAGATGCCGCCGACCGGCGCGAGGCCTTCGAGGCGGGCGGCGATATTGACGCCATCCCCCAAGAGATCGCCGTCGCGGTCGACCACGTCGCCGATGGTGATGCCGATGCGAAAACACATCTGGCGGCTTGCCGGATAGGCCATGTTGCGCGTGCGCAGGCTCTCCTGAATGTCGATGGCGCAGCGCACCGCCTCGACCGCGCTGGAAAATTCGGCGAGCACGGCGTCGCCCGCAGTATTGAAAATGCGGCCGCCGGCGCGCGCGATGAAATCGTCCATCACCGCGCGATAGGACGCCAGCCGCCGCAGCGTCTCTTCCTCGTCCTCGGCGACGAGCTTGCTGTAGCCCGCGATATCAGCCGCGAAAATAGCCGCGATCTTTCGTTTCATGAATGCCTGCCGTCAAAAACGCGAACAGGGCCAAACAGCGCACGGGGACGCGCTGAGAATGCCCGACCACGAGGCGACGGCGCAACAGGTATCCCGTCACCGGCGCCCTGCTGCCGAATCTGAAAAAGAAGACCGATGCCGAATTCTGGCGCGGAAATTACGCGGCCAAAGCGGCCTGCAATGTCTTGAATTGTTCGAGGCGTCGCGCGAGCTTGTCGCGCTCCGCATCGTCCTTGGCGTCGGCGACGTCTTCCTCGGTGTTTTTGATCTCCGAGGCGAGAACCGCCATGTCGAAATCTTCGCGTGCGACCGCGCGATCGGCCAGGATGGTCAGGCCCGCCGGGCTCATTTCGGCAAAACCGCCGACGACCACAACCTCCTGGCGCCGGCCGGCGTTGAATATCGTCACCACGCCGGGCCGCAGCGACGTCACCATCGGCGCATGCAACGGCAGAATGCCCATGTCGCCTTCGGCGCCGGGCAGATCGACCTGATCGACGTCGCCGGAGAACAGCACGCGTTCCGGCGAGACAAATTCGAAATGCAGGGAAGCCATGGTTATGCCTCGGCGGCGAGTTTCTTGCCCTTCTCGACGGCCTCTTCGATGGTGCCGACCATGTAGAAGGCGGCCTCCGGCAGATTGTCGTACTTGCCTTCGACCAGGCCCTTGAAGCCTTTGATCGTGTCCTGCAGGTCGACGAGCTTGCCGGGCGAGCCGGTGAAGACTTCGGCGACGTGGAACGGCTGCGACAGGAAGCGCTCGATCTTGCGGGCGCGCGCCACCGTCAGCTTGTCCTCTTCGGACAATTCGTCCATGCCGAGAATGGCGATGATGTCCTGCAGCGCCTTGTAGCGCTGCAGCACCTGCTGCACCCGGCGCGCCACCTGATAGTGCTCTTCGCCGACGATCATCGGCGACAGCATGCGCGAGGTGGAGTCGAGCGGATCGACGGCCGGGTAGATGCCCTTGGCGGCGATGTCGCGCGACAGCACGGTGGTGGCGTCAAGATGCGCGAACGACGTCGCCGGCGCCGGGTCGGTCAAGTCGTCGGCCGGCACGTAAATCGCCTGCACCGAGGTCACCGAGCCTTTTTGCGTCGTGGTGATGCGCTCCTGCAGCGCGCCCATGTCGGTCGCGAGCGTCGGCTGATAGCCTACCGCCGAAGGAATGCGGCCGAGCAGCGCCGACACTTCAGAGCCGGCCTGGGTAAAGCGGAAGATGTTGTCGACGAAGAACAGCACATCCTGGCCCTGGTCGCGGAAATATTCGGCGACCGTCAGCCCGGTGAGGCCGACACGGGCGCGGGCGCCCGGCGGCTCGTTCATCTGGCCATAGACCAGCGCGCATTTGGAGCCTTCGACCGAGCCTTCCTTCGGGTCCTTGTTGACCTTGGACTCGATCATTTCGTGATAGAGGTCGTTGCCCTCGCGGGTGCGTTCGCCGACGCCGGCGAACACCGAATAGCCGCCGTGCGCCTTGGCGATGTTGTTGATCAATTCCATGATCAACACGGTCTTGCCGACGCCGGCGCCGCCGAACAGGCCGATCTTGCCGCCCTTGGCGTAAGGCGCGAGCAGATCGACGACCTTGATGCCGGTGACGAGAATCGCGGCTTCGGTGGATTGATCGGTATAGGGCGGCGCTTCCTGATGGATGGCGCGCTTGGTCTCGCCCTTGACCGGACCAGCTTCGTCGACCGGTTCGCCGATCACATTGATGATGCGGCCGAGCAGGCCGGCCCCGACCGGCACCGAAATCGGCGCGCCGGTGTCGCGCACTTCCTGGCCGCGCACCAAACCTTCGCTGGTGTCCATGGCGATGGTACGCACGGTGTTCTCGCCGAGCTGCTGGGCGACTTCGAGCACCAGGCGGTTGCCCTGATTGGTGGTCTCCAGCGCATTGAGAATCGGCGGCAGGCCTTCTTCGAAGTGCACGTCGACGACGGCGCCAATGACCTGGGTGATGTGTCCGACTTGCTGAGCCATTGTTGTCCTCTTCGGAAGAGCGTTACAGCGCCGAAGGCCTAAAGAGCCTCCGCGCCGGAAATGATCTCGATCAGTTCCTTGGTGATCATCGCCTGACGGGTGCGGTTGTAGGTGAGTGTCTGCTTGCGGATCATGTCGCCGGCATTGCGCGTGGCATTGTCCATGGCCGACATCTGCGCGCCGTAGAACGACGCCGAGTTTTCAAGAAGCGCGCGCAGGATCTGCACCGCGAGATTGCGCGGCAGCAATTCCTGCAGAATGTCCTCGGCGTCCGGCTCGAATTCGTAGACCGCGCCGCCGAGTGCGTCGGCGGTCTTCGAGTCGAAGACCGGCGGGATGATCTGTTGCGCGGTCGGGATCTGCGCGATCACCGAGCGGAAGCGCGAATAGAACAGCGTGCAGACGTCGAATTCGTTCTTGTCGAACAGCGCGATGATCTTCTCGGCGATCTTTTCGGCGTTTTCGTAGCCCAGCAGGCGCACCGAGCGCAGATCGACGAGCTCGACGATCTGGGTCGGGAACTGCCGGCGGAGCTGATCATAGCCCTTGCGGCCGACGCAGAAGAATTTGACCTCTTTGCCTTCGGCGGAGAGCGAATAGGCGCGCTCGCGGGCGAGCCGCACGATCGCGGTGTTGAACGGACCGCACAGGCCGCGCTCGGCGGTGCAGACCAGAAGCAGATGGCGCTGATCGCTGCCGGTGCCGCGCAGGATCCGCGGCGCGGTGTCGAGCCCGGCGACGGAGGCGGCGATATTGCCGAGCACGGTATCCATGTGGCTGGCATAGGGCCGCGCCGCCTCGGCTGCCGCCTGCGCGCGGCGCAGCTTCGACGCCGCGACCATCTGCATGGCCTTGGTGATCTTCTGCGTCGCCTTGGTGGCGGCGATCCGGTTGCGCAGGTCTTTAAGCGACGGCATCGCAAACTCGATCTTTAAGCGAAGGTCTTGGCGTAGTTTTCAATCGCGCCCTTGAGCTTGCCCGCGGTCGCGTCATCGAGATCGCGCGAGTCGCGGATGCCGTTGAGGATGTCGGGGTGCTTGCTGTGCAGCACGCCGAGGAGCCCTTCCTCGAAGGCGCGCACGCGCTCGACCGGGAGCGGATCGAGATAGCCGTTGACGCCGGCATAGATCACGCAGACCTGCTCTTCCATCTTCAGCGGCGAGAATTGCGGCTGCTTGAGCAGTTCGGTAAGGCGCGAGCCGCGCGCGAGCAGGCGCTGGGTAGTGGCGTCGAGGTCGGAGCCGAATTGCGCGAACGCCGCCATTTCGCGGTATTGCGCGAGCTCGCCCTTGATGCGGCCGGCGACCTTCTTCATCGCCTTGGTCTGCGCCGCGGAGCCGACGCGCGACACCGACAGGCCGACATTCACCGCCGGGCGGATGCCCTGATAGAACAGGTCGGTCTCGAGGAATATCTGGCCGTCGGTGATGGAAATGACGTTGGTCGGAATATAGGCCGACACGTCGTTGGCTTGCGTTTCGATCACCGGCAGCGCGGTGAGCGAGCCGGCCTTGTTCTCGTCATTCATCTTGGCGGCGCGCTCGAGCAGCCGCGAATGCAGATAGAACACGTCGCCCGGATAGGCTTCGCGGCCCGGCGGACGGCGCAGCAGCAGCGACATCTGGCGATAGGCGACGGCCTGCTTCGACAGATCGTCGTAGATGATCACGGCATGCATGCCGTTGTCGCGGAAATACTCGCCCATGGTGCAGCCGGCGAACGGCGCGATGTACTGCATCGGCGCCGGATCGGAAGCGGTGGCGGCGATCACGATCGAATAATCGAGCGCGCCATTCTCTTCGAGCACCTTGACGAATTGCGCCACCGTCGAGCGCTTTTGTCCGACCGCGACATAGACACAGTAGAGCTTGATCTTCTCGTCACCGGTCTGGTTGAGCGCCTTCTGATTGAGGATGGTGTCGAGCGCGATCGCGGTCTTGCCGGTCTGGCGGTCGCCGATGATCAACTCGCGCTGGCCGCGGCCGATCGGGATCAGCGCGTCGATGGCCTTCAGGCCGGTCGCCATCGGCTCATGCACCGATTTGCGCGGAATGATTCCCGGCGCCTTGACGTCGACGCGCGCCTTGCGGTCGGCCTTGATCGGCCCCTTGCCGTCGATCGGGTCGCCGAGCGCATCGACGACGCGGCCAAGAAGGCCCTTGCCGACCGGCACTTCCACGATGGCGCCGGTGCGCTTGACGGTCTGGCCTTCCTTGATGTCGCGGTCGCTGCCGAAGATCACGATGCCGACATTGTCGCTCTCGAGATTGAGCGCCATGCCGCGCACGCCGCTCTCAAACTCGACCATTTCGCCGGCCTGCACGTTGTCGAGGCCGTAGACGCGGGCGATGCCGTCGCCGACCGACAGCACCTGACCGACTTCGGAGACTTCGGCCTCCTGGCCAAAATTCTTGATCTGGTCCTTGAGGATGGCGGAAATTTCAGCGGCGCGGATGTCCATTAGCGAGCCTCTTTCATCGCGTGCTTGATGGCATTGAGCTTGGTGCGCAGGGAACTATCGACCATGCGGCTGCCGAGCTTGACTATAAGTCCGCCGATAATGGCGGGATCGACCTTGATATCGAGAGCGACGTTCTTGCCGCTCACCGCCTTGAGCGCCGAGCGCAGCGCCTGCACGTGCTCGTCCTTGAGCTGTTCGGCGACGGTGACTTGCGCGGTGGCCTCGCCCCTGTGCTGGGCGACGAGATCGCCGAACGCCCGGATCATGTCGCGCACCGCGAACAGGCGGCGATTCGACGTCACGAGCTTGAGAAAATTTGCGGCGAGCCCGCCGATGCCGGCGCGGTCGAGGACGGCGGTCAGCGCCTTGAGCTGCTCGGCGGTGGAAAAGGCCGGGCTGCGCACCAGGCGCAACAGATCGGCGCTGTCGCCGACCAGCGCATCGAAGCGCGCCAGATCCGCCTGCACCGCGTCGATCGCATTGGCCTCTTTGGCCAGATCGAACAGCGCCGTCGCATAGCGGCCCGCCATGCCGGAAATGATGGGTTCTTCAGTCGCCAAGTGTCTGCTCGTTCGTTGCCGGTTCGGCGTTCTTGTGGAGCATTTCCGCAAGCCCCGCAACCAGCCCGCAATCGGGTTTGATGGCCGGCACAAGCCCCTGATATTCAAGATTAAATTGAAGCGGGACTTGGTCTGGGCAGGCCAGTTGAGAAAGGCTTGGAATCTCGTCCGGCACGGCCCCTGAACCGCCCCCGAGCGAAAATCGCCGCGTTGCTAACATAGCGGCAATTGCGGTGCAACAACGGGGGCCCGCCAAGACGCGGCCGCGCAGGGCGCGGATCTACGACTTTTGTTCTATGCCTGCGGCGTACGGACGGGCCGCATCATGGGCTGGGTTGAGTGTCACCTGCCGCATGGGCGCGGATGGTGTCGAGGAACACCTGGCCGTATTGGCGCAGCTTGGTCTCGCCAACGCCGTGCACCATGGCCATCTCGCCGACGGTGCGCGGCTTGAGCCGCACCATGTCGATCAGCGTCTTGTCGGCGAAGACGACGTAAGCGGCGACGCGCTGCTCCTTGGCAAGCTCGGAACGGCGCTTGCGCAACGCTTCGAACAATTCCGGATCGCCGATGGCGCCATCGGCCAGGGTCGCGGCAGCGCGCGCCGCTTTGCGGCTTGCTTTCAGCGTATCCTTGCGCAGCGTGATCTTGTCTTCGCCCTTGAGCACGCGGCGGCCGGCATCGCTGACCGACCAAGCGCCGAAGCCCGTGACATCGAGCGTAATGACGCCCGCGCCGTTGAGCTGGCGGAAAATCGAGCGCCATTCCTGCACGCCGAATTCCTTGCCGACGCCGAAGGTCGGCAGCTTGTCATGGCTGAATTTGACAACGGCGTCGGATGCTTCGCCGATCAGAATTTTTGTCAGGTGCTCGGTGCCGAACCGCGAGCCGGTGCGCAGAATGGCCGACATCGCCTTCTGCGCCGCGACGGTGCCGTCAATCAGTTCCGCGCCGTCGCAACAGACATCGCAGTGCCCGCACGGCTCCGCGCTCTCGCCGAAATAAGCCAGCAAGGTCTGCCGCCGGCAGCGCGGCGATTCGCACAGCGACACCAGTGCGCTGAGCCGCTGGCGTTCGACCCGTTTCTGCTCGTCGGCGGCGTCGCTGTCGTCGATCTGCATCCGCCGCAACCGGATGTCGCCCATGCCGAAGAGCGTCAGCGTATCGGCCGCAAGCCCGTCACGCCCGGCGCGGCCGATCTCCTGATAATAGCTTTCGATATTGGCCGGCATGTCGGCGTGGACGACGAAGCGCACGTCCGGCTTGTCGATGCCCATGCCGAAAGCGACCGTCGCCGCCATGACGACACCGTCCTCTTGCAGGAACACATCCTGATGGCGGGAGCGCAGGTCGGACTCCATGCCGGCGTGATAGGGCAGCGCTTTGATGCCTTCTTCCCGCAGATAGTCCGCGATCTCCCCGGTCTTGCGCCGCGAGGCGCAATAGACAATGCCGCTTTGGCCCCGGCGGGCTTTGACAAAATCGAGAATCTGCTTGCGGCCGCCGCCCTTGGCCTGCATCGCCAGCCGCAGATTGGGCCGGTCAAAGCCATGCACGAACACGGCCGGCGGCTTGCCGAACAGCTTTTGTAGAATATCGGCGCGCGTCGCGGCATCCGCGGTTGCGGTGAAGGCAATCGTCTGCAGATTGCCCAAAGCTTTTTGCACCGTGCCGAGTTCGGCATATTCGGGGCGGAAGTCATGACCCCATTGCGAGATGCAATGGGCTTCGTCCACCGCGAGCATCGTGACCCGCGCGCGCCTGAGCAGATCGAGCGTCTCGGCTTTCAGCAAACGCTCCGGCGCGACGTACAAGAGCCGCAAGGCACCGCGTTCGATGTCGTCGCGCACGGCGCGATTTTCGAACGCGTCGTTGGCCGAATTCAACGCCGCCGCAGCGACGCCATAGCCGCGCAATTGCGCGACCTGGTTGCGCATCAGCGCGATAAGCGGCGACACCACGATGGTGAGGCCGCCCCGCGCCAGAGCCGGAAGCTGGTAGCACAGCGATTTGCCGCTGCCGGTCGGCATCACCGCCAGCACGTCGCGGCCGCCAAGGACGGCTTCGACAATGTCGGCCTGACCTGGCCGAAATGCCGAAAAACCGAAGGTCTTGTGAAGGATGTCTTCCGCCGCCGCGAGGTCGGACATTGGCTTCCGGTGCGCTGCAACCGCAAGCGTTCTATCTTCGTTCTTATCGCTTGCCAAGCCCAATAATGCCGCGATGCCGCGGTAAAGACGCGCCTGTGGATGCGTTTCGGGCGACGAGCGCATGCCGCCACGGCGCAGACGTGCGGCCTACGCAATTTTGCCCACCCTGCCGCGCTTGCGCTTTGCTTGCGGCGGCGCGCCTCCTGATGCACGGTCCGCGGCCAACGCGTGGCCGTCCTCATGCTCCTTGCCAGAAATCCTGCCGAAGTCTCGACCGGCCGCGTCGTCAAAACGATGGCCGCGCTGTGGCTCTGTGGCGTCGCCATGCGCATGACGATCCTCGCGATGCCGCCGGTGATCCCGCTGGTTCATGCGCAATTGCACATGACCGAGACGCAGGTCGGGCTTCTGGTCGGACTGCCGCTTCTGCTGTTTGCCGTCGCCGCCATACCGGGATCGCTGATGATTGCGCGGATCGGGCCGCGCCGCGCTGTCGTTGCCGGCATGCTGATCGCGGCGTTTGCCGGCGCTGCGCGCGCCGGCGCGATCGATGTGCCGACGCTCTATGCAGCGTCGCTCGCGGCCGGCTTCGGCATCGCGATCATGCAGCCGAGCATGCCGGTCCTGGTCCGCGAATGGACGCCGAACCGCATCGCGCTCGCCACCCTCGCCTATACCAGCGGCATGATGATGGGCGCGACCTTTCCGCCGCTGCTCACGTTCTCCGCCGTCCTGCCGCATGTCGGCGGCTCGTGGCGGCTCAATCTCGTCGTGTGGGCGGTGCCGGCGCTTCTGATCGTGCCGCTGTTTGTGCTGCTGAGCCCGCCACGCGCCGTCACCGGCTCCGGCAAGACGGCGAGTACGTCATGGTGGCCCGACTTCAGAGATCCGCTGGTCTGGCTGCTCGGCCTGACCTTCGGCACCAACAACAGTCCGTATTTCGCGATCAACGCCTTTCTTGGCGACTATGTCGCCAGCAAAGGCAGAGCCGATCTGCTGAGCCCGACCCTGTCGTGGCTCAACGGATCGCAGATCGTCGCGCTCGTGCTGCTGTTCGCCGTGTCGGGCCGGCTGCAGCGGCGCGCCTGGCCGTTCCTGATCTTCGGCCCGATGCTGCTTGTGGCGATGCTCGCGATCATCCTGGCACCGGCCGGCTTCGCGGTCATCGTCGCAGCCGGGTTCATCGGCTTCGCGACCGCAATGACATTCACTCCGATCATGACTCTGGTGCCGATACTGGCGAGGCCGGCCGACGTGGCGCGCACGGCCGCCGGCATGCTCACCGTCGCCTATGGCTGCGCCATCGTCATTCCGACGGTTTGCGGCGCGCTGTGGGATCTGACCGGAAAGCCCTGGACGGCATTTGCGCCGCTCTGCCTCTGCGCCGTGGGCTTGACGGTGCTGGGCACGGTGGTGACCGGATATCGCCCGGCCGGCGAGACATGAGGCGCGCGATCGTGCGATCTTGAGGCTGAAAGAGCGGGAAGGAAAACATGGCGAAAGTTGCAAAGAAAAAGCCGCGCAAAGCGCCGGCGAAGAAGATCATGCTGCCGACCGACCGCCTGACCTATTCGCCGATCACCGAGCGGGCGCCGCTGCATTTGCCGAACGGCGCGCGCATGGCGATCTGGGTGATCGTCAATGTGGAGGAATGGGATCCGCTGCAGACCATGCCGCGCACGGTGCTGACGCCGCCGGCCGGCGGCTCGCCGATGCCGGACGTGCCGAACTGGGCCTGGCACGAATACGGCAATCGCGTCGGCTTCTGGCGCTTCATCAAGATTTTCGACGAATTCGCCGTTCCCGGCACCATCGCCATCAACGGCGCGGCGCTCGCCGCCTATCCACAGATCGTCAAGGCCGCGACCGAGCGCAATTGGGAATTCATCGGCCACGGCTTCACCCAGCGCAATCTGCAGAAGGTGCCGAACGAGCGCGCCGACATCCGCAAGGTGCGCGAGGTCATTACCAAGGCGACCGGCAAGCCGCCGCGCGGCTGGCTCGGACCGGGCCTCACCGAAACCTGGCACACGCCCGACATTCTCTCCGAGGAAGGCTATGACTACGTCGCCGACTGGGTGCTCGACGATCAGCCGGTCTGGCTGAAGACGCGCAGCAAGCCGATCCTCAACGTGCCCTATACGCAAGAATGCAACGACGTCGCCATGATGCTGATCCAGCACCACAAGGCCTCGGAATATTGCGAGCGCGCGCTCGACCAGTTCGAGCAGCTCTACGACGACGCCTCCGCCGACGCGCCGCGCATCATGGCCATGGCAGTGCATCCCTACATCATGGGCGCGCCGCACCGCGCCAAATATTTCCGCCGCATCTTCGAGACCATCCGCAAGAAATCCGACGTGCTGTTCTGGACCGGCGCGCAGATCGCCGACTGGTTCATGACCGAAGGCCCGAAGGCGCCGTGAATATCCAGGTGAAAAACGCGGCGCCGGTGCGCGACGCGCCTGCGCATGGCGATATCGGTGCACGGATCATGCTGGCCGTGCTGTGCTTCATCTGGGGCACCACATGGTCGGTCATGAAGATCGTGCTCGGCGAAGTGCCGCCGTTCTCCATGCGCGCGGTGGTATCGGCGATGGGCGCGCTGACGCTTTATCTGTTGTGCGTCGTCATGCGCCGCAGCCTGAAAGTGCCGTCGGCGAAAGCCTGGGTTCATATCTTCATCGCGGCGCAGCTCAACATCGTCGGCTTTTGTCTTCTGGGCACATTTGCCCAGCTGACGGCCGCCACGTCGCGGGTCACCATCCTCGCCTATACGATGCCGGTCTGGTCGGTGATTCTGGCCTGGCCGATTCTCGGGGAGCGGCCCAATGCCGTGCAGGCCGCCGCGCTTGCGCTCTGTGCCGCAGGACTGGCCGTCCTGATCTATCCGCTCGCCGGCAACGGCCTGCCGCTCGGCATCATCCTCGCGGCCTTGACCGGGTTCAGCTGGGCCGCCGGCACGGTCTATCTGAAATGGGCACACATCGATGCCGACGTCATGGGCGTCGCCAGCTGGCAAATGACCATCGCCTTTGTGGTGATGACCGCCTTCATGTTCGTCTTCGAAGGCTCTTTGCATGTCAGCGGCGCGCGGACCGATGGCTGGCTCGGCATGATCTGGACCGGCATTATCGGTAACGGCGTCGCCTACGCGCTGTGGTTCCCCGCGGCACGGCGGCTGTCCGCGGTCGCGGCATCGGTCGGCGTGCTGGCCGTTCCGGTGATCGGCGTCGTGCAGGCCTTTCTCATTCTCGGCGAAGTGCCGACCGTGCCCGACATGATCGGCTTTGCCTTGATCTTCACGGCTTCGGCGCTCGTCCTGCTGACGCGGCAGACCACAGCCGAAGCAACGCCGTAAGGCGGCGAGCGCGTCTATGCGTTGGTCGCCCGCGCGAGCTCGGCGACCCGTGCCGTCATGGCACTTTGCGGATCGGCGAGCGGGTCGATGACCGTGAAGTGATTGGTGCCGGCGATGGCCTCGAAGCGCGTTTTGACGCCGTCCTGTCCCCAGGCTTCCGCCAGCACGCGGCTCTGGCGCTTGAACTCGTCCGACTCGAGCCCGCCGCAGACCGCGTCGAAAATGCGTCCCGGCTGCACCGGCCAATAGAGCGGCGACAATTCGCGCGCCGACGCGGCGTCGAGCTTGAGGTCCTGGTTGATGCTGATGCTGATGAGCGGCGCCAGATCGAACACGCCGGATATCGCGTAGCCTGCGGGAACCAGATCGGCCGGCGCCTTGGGATAGAGCGCGGGCCAATCGGTCGCCACCATGGCGCCGGCGAGATGACCGCCGGCCGAATGGCCGACCAAAAGCAGCCGGCGACTGTAACGCTGCCACACGAAGAGGCAGGCGCGGCGGATTTGCGCAATGATGTCGCCGATGCCGACATTGGGGCATAGATCGTAACCGGCCACCGCGACGATGACGCCGCTGGCATTGAGCCCACGCGCCATCTGGCTGAACAGCGAGGGATCGAGCGAACGCCACCAGCCGCCGTGCACGAAAATCGCAACCGGCGCCCCCGACTGGCCGGACGCCGGAAGGAACAGATCGACGGTCTGCCGCGGCGTATCGCCATAGGACAGGCCGAGTTCGGCGCGCCCGGCTTTCAGCATCTCGGCGCGATAATCCTCGGCTTCGCGCGTCCACCGCGCAAAAATCTCCGGATGTTCGGGTACGCGGGCGCGATTATCGTACTCGGTCTCGTAATCTGGTCCCGGCACCGGCTGCTCCCGCGCTGTCGCTGCGCCGAGATTGCGGCATGCTTGGCGCGCTGGCAAGTTGCCCCGATCTTCTGTTAGAGCGTCCCTGTTGGAGCATCGTGCCGATGCCCGATGGATTTGGAATCCCATGAAAGTCGACGGCAAATCCATGCGTACCATCTGGCTCGAGCCGGATGGCTGGACGGTCGGCGTGATCGACCAGACGGCATTGCCGCATCGCCTCGTGACGCTGCGGCTGACCACGCTTGATGAGGCCGCGCATGCGATCCGCACCATGGTGGTGCGCGGCGCGCCGCTGATCGGCGCCGCGGCGGCCTATGGCATGTGCCTGGCACTGCGCGCGGACGCCTCCGACGAGGCGCTGGAACGCGCCTATGCGACATTGTTCGCCACGCGTCCGACCGCGATCAATCTGAAATGGGCGCTCGACGAGATGGTGGCGACCGTGCGCAACCGGCCGCGTGCCGAGCGCGCGGCGGCGGCCTATCAACGCGCCGCCAAGATCGCCGAGGAAGACATCGCCATCAACAAGGCGATCGGACAAAACGGGCTGCCGCTGATCGAGACCATCGCGCGCAAGAAAAAGCCCGGCGAGCGCGTCAATGTGCTTACCCATTGCAATGCCGGCTGGCTTGCCGCGGTGGATTTCGGCACCGCGACCGCGCCGATCTATACGGCGTTCGACAAGGGCATTCCGATTCACGTCTTTGCCGACGAGACGCGGCCGCGCAATCAGGGCGCGTCGCTCACCGCCTGGGAACTCGGCCATCACGGCGTGCCGCATACGGTGATCGCCGACAATACCGGCGGCCATCTGATGCAACACGGCCTCGTCGACATCGTCATCGTCGGCACCGACCGCGTCACCGCCAATGGCGACGTCTGCAACAAGATCGGCACCTATCTCAAGGCGCTCGCCGCGCACGACAATAACGTGCCGTTCTACGTCGCGCTGCCCTCGCCGACCATCGATTTCACGGTGGCCGATGGTGTCGCTGAAATCCCGATCGAGGAACGCGGCGCCGAGGAAGTCGCCACCATGACCGGGCGTACCAAGGACGGCCGCATCGAAACCGTGTGCATCGTGCCCGACGGCTCGCCGGTGGCGAATTACGGTTTCGACGTCACTCCGGCGCGCCTGGTCACCGGACTGATCACCGAACGCGGCGTGCTGAAACCCTCTCGCGACGGCCTGGCCGGGGCTTTTCCCGACCGCGCCGGCACGGCACAATGAACGCGCTGCAGTGAATCGGCTTGATATTGTGGCGTCGGAGTACGTGGCGTGCGTCGGGTCCCATGTCGTCCGCTGTCGCGCCTGCCGTTACCTGGAATCCTGGCCATGAGCCTGACCTCGCTGGCGCCGGCCGTGCCGATCGACGGCCGGCAATCGCCGACCGCTCTCGCCATCGCGCGCGGCACTGCGCGGCATCTGCATGCGCTCGGTTATTGCGTGGTTGCCGAATTGCCGCTGCCGTCAGGCCGGCGCGCCGATCTGGTGGCGCTCGGCGGCGACGGCGAAATCGTTATTGTCGAAATCAAGTCGTCGGTGGCCGACTTCCGCGCCGATCAGAAATGGACCGATTATCGGCTGCATTGCGACCGCCTGTTCTTTGCGACGATCATCGACGTGCCACGCGAGATTTTTCCGGCCGATGCCGGGCTGATCGTGGCCGATGCGTTTGGCGCCTCGGTCATCAGCGAAGCGCCGGAACATCGGCTGCCGGCAGCGACGCGCAAAGCCATCATGCTGCGCTTTGCGCACGCGGCGGCGCTGCGGCTGCAGGCCCTGACCGATCCGCAGGGACCTTATTCCGGCGGAGCGTTTTAGGGATTACGCCGCGGCGGGGGTGTGATGCTGCGCGCGGATACGCTCGAAGCTGTAGAGCAGCATGTCGAGATCGACCGGCTTTACGACCGATTCCCGGACATCCAGATTGAGCGCTTTCGCCGCGCGCAGCGTGTCGTGCACCGTCGCCGGATCGCAGCCGCTGATGATGATGATCGGCGCCTTGCAGCCGATGCCGTGAAGATATTCCAGCATCTCGGTGCCGCCATGCTGGCCGAGCGACAGGTCGAGGCTGATGCAATCGAACGCATTCTCGCGCGCCAGCTTCGCCGCCTCTTCATAGCTGCCGGCGCCGGCCGGCGCATAGCCCGCCTTGGCGGCGACGCGGCAGATGATCTTGCGGTGCAGATAGTCGTCGTCGATGACGAGGAGGCGCGGCATCGCGGCTTCGGACGGCGAAGCTTGCGCCGCGTCCTGCCCACCGACTTTTGCCGACCGTTCGGTCTCGACCACGCGAAAATCCAATTCCCAATATGCTTGCTCTTTCATAACGTCACGCGGCACAAATTTGATTTAAGCAAATCGCTAAAATTCGAATCATTGCCCGCCGCGCGGCGTCCGCAAAGGGACGCCGCCACGGCCGGCTCAGATTCGGGAAAGTGTTGTTCGGAACGCTCGCCTGTACGGACGCGCCTATTTGGGCGCCCTCTTGGCGAGAATGCGCTGCAAGGTACGGCGATGCATGTTGAGGCGGCGCGCGGTCTCCGAAACATTGCGGCCGCACAATTCGTAGATGCGCTGGATGTGCTCCCAGCGCACGCGATCCGCCGACATCGGATTTTCCGGCGGCTCGATCTTCTTGTTGTCCAGCGCGAGAAGGGCGGCGGCCACGTCGTCGGCATCGACCGGCTTGGCGAGATAATCGACGGCGCCGAGCTTCACCGCATTCACGGCAGTCGCGATATTGCCGTAGCCGGTGAGAATGATGGCGCGCGCTTCAGGCCGGCGCTTTTTCATCGCCGAAATGACGTCAAGACCGTTGCCGTCGCCAAGGCGCATGTCGACGACGGCAAAGGCCGGCGCAGCCTTCTCGACCTGCAGCAAACCGTCAGCGACTGATTCGGCCGTGGTCACCAGAAAGCCGCGCCCTTCCATGGCGCGGGCAAGCCGCTGCAGGAAAGATTTGTCATCTTCAACAATAAGAAGCGTACGTTCGGCGGGAACCGGCGCGGCATTGGCCGCTGCGCTATTCATCACGATCTGCTCCATCGACGCATTTCCTCCAATGACGTCGCCCGATAGGTAAAAACTATGAAGTTTGCTCGGCCGGCTCAAGAGGCGGGGACGCGACCGGCCGCTCGAAGTCGGCACGGCTCCAAGTCACGGTTACCGTGGCGCCATGCAGCGGCGGCGATTGGTTAATGAGCGAGAGCTTGGCGCCGGAGCGTTCCAAGAGCGTTTTTGCGATGAAAAAGCCCAAGCCGAGCCCAAAGCTTGCTTCTTCGTGATCGTCGGGGCCGCGCGGCCCGGGCCTGCGATGGGTGACATAGGGCGCGCCGATGCGGTCGACGACCTCGGGCGCGAATCCCGGCCCGTCATCGCTGATCACGATGCTGACTTCATCCGCCGTCCACTGCGCGAAAATCTCGACCCGGCTGTGGGCGAAATCGACCGCATTCTCGATCAAATTTCCGAGACCGTAGCGGATTGCGGGATTGCGGGCGCCGACCGGCTCGTCCGATCGGTTCGGCGGATAGGTGACGCCGATGGAAACGCCGAAATTGCGGTGCGGGGCCAGGGCCTCCTCGATCAGGGCGGAGAGCTGCATGCGGTCAAACGGCTCGCCGGTCGGCAGTTCGGTGATTTTGGCCAGGATCTCGCGGCAGCGCTGCGCCTGTTCGCGCAACAATTTCACATCCTCGGCATAGGGCGAATTGGCTTCCAGGGCGCGCTCGATCTCGCGAATGACGACGGTGATGGTCGACAGCGGCGTGCCGAGCTCGTGCGCCGCCGCTGCCGCCAAGCCATCGAGCTGAGACAGATGCTGCTCGCGCGCCAGCACCAGCTCGGTCGCCGCCAGCGCGTCGGAGAGCTGCCGCGCCTCTTCCGAGATCTGCCACGTATAGACGCCGATATAGCCGATCGCGAGCAGGATCGAGAGCCAGACGCCGACCATGTAGATTTCCGGCAGTTCCAGCGGATCCTCGGCGTCCCACGGCAGGTTGTAATGCAGGAACACCAAAGCGGTGGCGCAGAACATCGCGAACGTGCCGATCAATAACGTCATGCGCGGCGGCAACGCGGTCGCCGAGATCAGCACCGGGCCGAGCAGCAAAAACGAGAACGGATTCTCCAGACCGCCGGTAAGATAAAGCAGCGCGGTGAGCTCGGCGACGTCGAAGCCGAGCAGCCAGGCGGCGCGATCCGGCTCGAGCCATTGCGATTGATGGAAGCTCACGCGCAGCGCGACGTTGAGTACGGCCGCAAGCGCGATGACCGCCAGACACGGCCAGATCGGCACTTCGAATTCAAGACCGAAATGCACGACCATGACGGCGGCGAACTGGCCGAGCACCGCGAGCCAGCGCAGGCGAATCAGCGTGTCCAGCCGCACATTGCGCGGCCGCTCGTTGGTGCGCGGCAGGCCGAACATGCCGAAGCCGGAAATATGGTCGAAACCAGCCATGGGGACGAATGTAGCCGCTGGTCGAGCCATAGCCAAAGGGCCTAATGCCGCTGCAAGCGGCAATTCGCACGCCGGACAGATGGACTGGCGCCGGCCCGTTCATTGCGCGAAAATAGAACGAAGCAGCGCCTTCCCAGGGAGCAACCGCAATGGCCTATGAGCTCGATCAGTTCATTTCCGATTGTCGTTCAAGCCTCACCCGAGACCCCGGACCGCAAGGCCGCGAAGAAGTGCGGCTGAACCTCGAACGGCTCCTGCAGAATCCGGATTTTGTCCGCAAGCATTGCGAAGAGGCGCCGCGCGGGTTGCATGTGCTTTATGAGGATCCCAAGCTCGGCTTTCAGATCCTCGCCCATATCAACGACAAAGCGCGGACCTCGCCGCCGCACGATCACGGCGCGTCATGGGCGATCTATGGTCAGGCCACCCATTACACCGACATGACCGAATGGGAGCGCGACGACGACGACCGCGATCCCACCCATGCTGCGCTCAAGCCGGTGAAGAAATACCGGCTGACGCCGGGCAAGGCCGGTATCTATCAGGACGGCAGGATCCATTCGATCGACTATCCGGATTTTGCCCGCTTCGTGCGGGTGACCGGCACCAATCTCGACCAGATCAACCGCGTGCGCTTCGACCTGAAGACCGGCGAAGTGAAGCAAATGACGCCGCAACAGGCGACGTGATCCGAACGCGGCTCGGACGGCAAAGCCTTGAGCAGATTCATCAGTCCGCATGAATTGCGGCGCCTGATCGGCGACGGCGGCGAGCCTTCGCGCGAGCTTGCCCTGGTCGACGTGCGCGAGGAGCTGATCTTCTCGCAAAGCCATCTGCTCCTGGCGCGCTCGGTGCCGCTGAGCCGCTTTGAATTGCGCTTCCCAAGCTTGGTGCCGCGGCGCGGCACGCGCATCGTCTTGTGCGACGACGATGACGGTCTTGCGGTGCGGGCTGCGCAGATCCTGGAGCGCAACGGCTATGGCGATGTCGCCATTCTCGAGGGCGGCGTACCCGCCTGGGGCGCGGCGGGCCTTGAGCTGTTCTCGGGCGTCTATGTGCCGAGCAAGGCGTTCGGCGAATTTGTCGAACACACCGACGGCACGCCCAATATCACCGCACCGGAACTGGAAAAGCTGATTCGCGACGGCGCCGATCTCGTGGTGCTCGACAGCCGCCCGTTCGACGAATATTCACGGGTCTCGATTCCGACCTCGACCAATGTGCCCGGCGCCGAACTGGTGCTGCGCGCGCGCGAAATCGCGCCGTCGCCGGCGACGACGGTGGTGGTCAATTGCGCGGGCCGCACCCGCAGCATTATCGGCGCGCAATCGCTGATCAATGCCGGCCTGCCGAACAAGGTCATGGCGCTGCGCAACGGCACCATGGGCTGGAGCCTCGCCGGTTTCACGCCGGACAGCGGCAAAAGCCGCCGCGCACCGGACGTGTCGGCAAAGACTGTCGCTTGGGCGCGCGACGCCGCCCGGCGCGTGGCGGAAAGCTGTGGCGTGAGACACGTCAACCGGACGACACTCGATGCCTGGCGCAACGACGTGCAGCGCACGCTTTATCTGTTCGATGTGCGCGATCCGACCGAATACGAGGCGGGCCATGTGCCAGGTGCCATCTCAGCGCCCGGCGGGCAGCTGGTGCAGGCGACCGACCAATATGTCGGCGCCTTCGGCGCGCGCATCGTCTTGATCGATGATCTGGAGGTACGGGCCCTGATGACCGGATCATGGCTGCGGCAGATGGGCTATGCCGACGTGTTTGTCCTGGTCGAGAAGGGCGCGGAAACCGGCCGGCCGGCGCTGCCGATATTGCAGGCGGAGCCGGCGCCAGATGCGAACGCGATCGATGGCGCCGGCCTTGCCGCGCTGCTGTCGCGCGACGCCGCAACCGTGATCGATCTCGCGACGAGCCGCGATTATCTGCGCGAGCACATTCCAGGCGCATGGTTTGCCATCAGAACCAGACTCGATCGTGCCTTCAAAGTCATTCCGCGAAACGGCACGATTGTTCTCACATCCGAGGACGGGGTTCTGGCAAAGCTCGCCGTGACCGAGGCAAGCAGGCTGACGGGCGCATCCGTGCGCTACCTCGCCGGGGGCAATGCCGCCTGGCGCGCCGCCGGACATGCGTTCGCGGCCGAAGCCAAGATGGCGGACGAAGCCGTCGACCAATGGCGCAAACCCTATGAGCGCTCCGGCAATACCAGGGCGATGATGCAGGAATATCTCGACTGGGAAGTCGACCTGTTGCCGCGCATCGAGCGCGACGGCACGCTGCAGTTCGACCGTTTCAGACCGCAGCTTCCACAAGAAGCTCGCTGAGGCGTTCCGGCATATCCACCATCACATCGTGGCCGCTGGCCACTTCGTGGAAGCGCCATGACGGATCCGACTTCACCGTCGCGACAGCGCGGTCGAAACCCGGATTGGCATAGTTCTTGGCACGAATATAGATCTTGCGTGCGATCTTCTCGCGGGCGCCGGTGAGCGCGATCTTATAGGTGAACGTGCCGATCGGCTGCGGCGTGCAGAGACTGTCCACCCAGGCGCGGTCGGCTTCATTGACGCCGAAGAATTCCGCCGGCCGCGGCGGCATGCCGAGCGCGCCGCTTGCCAGCGCCGCGCGAATGGCCTCTCGCACGGCGCCGCTGGTCAGGTTCTGCGTCGTATCGCCGTCCGCCGGCAGAAACGCGTCGAGGAAAACGATCGAGCGGATGGCGGCGGCCATTTGCTCGGCGACGCCCGAGATGACAAATCCGCCGTAAGAATGACCGCACAGCACCACGTCGGTCAGGCGCTCCCATTTCATCACATTCACCACATCGTCGATGTGGGTGCCGATGTCGACGCCCTGATGCAGCAGATGCGAACGCTCGCCAAGCCCGGTCAATGTCGGTGTGAAGACTTTATGGCCGTTGTTGCGCAGCCGGTCGGCGACACGCTGCCAGCACCAGCCGCCGTGCCAGGCGCCGTGAACAAGCACGAACGTATAGGCCATGACTCCCTCCGGACCTTGATTTTCGTCGCGCGTGATCTTTTCCGAAAACCGGTTTCCGCCTTGCGGGATCATGCTCTTGACGCAATCACGGTTGCCAGGCCGCGTCCGCGGCCGTCGGCTCCGTTTCTGCCTTGCGCGCCCGCTCGATAATCTTGAACAGCGCGCGCAGCACCTCGCTGACGCCCTCGCCGCTCACCGCGGACAGCACCAGCGGCGTTTTCTTAGCGGCGCGCTTGAGACGCGCCGCCTGCTCCTTGACCTGCTCGGGGCTGAGCGCATCGGCCTTGTTGAGCGCGACGATCTCCGGCTTTTCCGTCAGATCGTGCCCATAGGCGGCAAGCTCGGCGCGCACGGTTTTGTAGGCTGCGCCGGCGTCCTCCGCCGTGCCGTCGATGAGATGCAAGAGCACGCGGCAGCGCTCGACATGGCCGAGAAAGCGGTCGCCGAGCCCGACGCCTTCATGTGCGCCCTCGATCAATCCGGGAATATCCGCCAGCACGAATTCGCGGCCGTCGACATCGACCACGCCGAGCTGGGGATGCAGCGTGGTGAACGGGTAATCGGCGATCTTCGGCTTGGCCGCACTGACCGCGGCGAGGAAGGTCGACTTGCCGGCATTGGGCAAGCCGACAATGCCGGCATCCGCGATCAGCTTGAGCCGGAGCCGGATCGTCATCTCGGCGCCGGGCTGGCCCGGATTGGCGTGACGCGGCGCGCGATTGGTCGAGCTTTTGAAATAGGCATTGCCGAAGCCGCCATTGCCGCCGCGCGCCAGCACGACGCGCTGACCGGCGTCGGTGAGATCGGCGATGAGCGTTTCGCCGTCTTCCTCATAGATCTGCGTGCCGACCGGAATCTTCATGACGATATCGGCGCCGTTGGCGCCATGGCGGTCCTTGCCCATGCCGCCGCCGCCGTTCTTGGCGGTGAAATGCTGCTGATACCGGTAATCGATCAGGGTATTGAGGCCATCGACCGCAACCGCGACCACATCGCCGCCCTTGCCGCCGTCGCCGCCATTGGGCCCGCCGAACTCGATGAACTTCTCGCGCCGGAACGACACGCAGCCGTTGCCGCCGTCGCCGGAGCGGATGTAGACCTTGGCCTCGTCGAGAAACTTCATGATTTCAACTTCGTAGTACGCCGTGGCGGTTCGCACAACCGTCAATCGCCGCGGTGGCCCCTGTTGTTGGTCTGATATAGTGTGCAAATTCGAAATAGCGGCAGGTCCTTGGGCCTGATGCGGCGCGGAGACGTGGCGGCGTGTTGAGCATTTTGAAGCTTGCCGGACGGGCGGCGGTTTGGCGCACGACGTCCGCGCCGCGGCTGACAAGCCTGCCGGTCCTCCTGGGCGTTTCGGTCCTTGTCGCCGCCATCCGCATCTTGCTGGAATTGGCGATGGCGTTTCCATCGCATGCGTTCAATCCGTACGGACTTAACGCGACTGTCGCCTGGATTGCGCTGGAACTTGCCGTCGCGGCGCTTTTCGTGCGCCCGGACGCGCGGCTTACCGCGCTGTCGGCGATGTTCGTTTTGTCGATCATGGCCGATCTCGTCACGTCCGCGATCAGGCTCGGCCTGCCGCTGCTTGCACCGGAAGCGGGCGAAAGTCCGCTTTGGAACAGCCCGATTGCCGGCGTTGTTATTTTTGCCGTCGCCGTTCTCTGGTGGGTCGGCGCCATGGCCTGTGTCGTCAACAGTCTGACGCCGGGCACGCGCCTGCGCGCGCTCGGCACGGCGGCGGCGATGTGGGTCGCGCTCTTTGCGGTCAACGCGCTGGTGCCGCATGCGCCGGTTTTCGTTCCACCTCATTTCGACGCACGCGACTCCAATTGGTGGGAGGTCGCCTACACCTATTATCAGGAGAACTACGGCGCGCCGGCGAAGCTCGCCAGGGCGCAGGCGAAATTGCTGAGCGCCGAAGTCGCCAATCTCGGCCCGCGCAAGGATGCGGTGAATGTTTATGCGCTCGGCATTGCCGGCTGGGCGGGGCAGGATGTTTTCATTAAGGAGCTCGACGGCGGCCTGGATGCGATCGCAAGCGTGCTGCCGATCAAGGACCACACCATCAAGCTGATCAACAACCGCGCGACGCTCGATGCCGTGCCGCTCGCCATTCCGCAGAATTTCACTGCCGCGCTGCACGCCATCGCCGGCGTCATGAACAAGGACCAGGACGTTCTCGTCCTCTTCATGACCTCGCATGGCGAAAAGACGGGCTTTGCACTGCAGGTGCCGGGCCGCACGCTCGAATTGACGCCGCAAGAGGTCGCCACGGCGCTCGACGGCGAAGGCATCAAAAACCGCGTGGTGATCGTGTCGGCGTGCTTTGCCGGAATCTTCCTGCCGCCGCTCGCCAATGACAACACCATCGTGCTGACGGCAGCCGACGCGACGCATACCTCATTCGGCTGCGCGCCGGAGCGCGATTGGACCTATTTCGGCGACGCCTTCTTCCGGCAGAGCCTGCATCCCGGCGCGAATTTGGCGCAAGCCTTCGATCACGCCCGGGTCCTGATCCAAGGCTGGGAAATGATGGATCACGATCCGCCGTCAAATCCGCAGGCGTATTTCGGCACGGCGCTGGTCGACAAGCTAGCGCCGTTTTTCACCGCCGCGCAGACCGCGGGACAATAGCGCGGCGTTGGCGTTTGGGGATGGTTTCGCGGCGGCGACAAACCCCCGTTACGCCACCTCTTTCACCCGCCCCCAGGCCTTGAGCGAAGCCCACAGCCCGCGGTCGAGGCGGAAGCGGTCGAGCGGCGCCGAGGACTTGATGGCGCGGATGCGATAGAGGCCGACGCCGGTCCATTGGAAGCCGCACTTCTCCAGCACCCGCCGCGAGGCGGGATTGCTGACGCGCGCGCCCGCCTGCAAGACCTCCTGCTCGAGGCCGCCGAAGGCATGGTCGATCAGCGCGCGCGCGGCTTCGGTGGCATAGCCGCGGTTCCAGTGCGGCACGCCGATCCAATAGCCGACTTCGGCCGACCCCTCGCGCGGCTCGACGCTGCACATGCCGATCAATTCGCCTTTGCCGATCAATTCGCCTTTGAGCACGATGGCGAAGGTCGCCTCGCCCCGTTGGCGATTGACCAATGCGATGAACTGCTCGGCATCGTCGACCCGATACGGGTGCGGAATCCGCGCGGTGTTTTCTGCGACGCGACGATCATTGGCGAGGCGTGCGATGGCTTTGACGTCGGCAAGACGCGGTGCGCGCAGCACCAGCCGCTCCGTCTCGAGGACGGGGACGCAATACTCCAACAAACGCTGCGGTAGGCTTTGAGTCGATAGAGTCATCGCCTGGGCTCCTGCAGAAAAACCGAAAGGGGGAGCCGGCATCCCGGTCTCCCCCTGTATCGGAGCCCATTTGGGCCCGCCGGTTCGACTGGATGCCGGCGGACCTCATATGATCCACCGTGTTACTGGGCAGCGGCCTCGGTCATCGGAAGTACTGATACGAAGACGCGGCCTTTGCTTTTGGTCTGGAACTCAACCTTGCCATCGATCAACGCAAACAACGTATGGTCCTTGCCGAGGCCGACATTGCGGCCCGGATGCCATTTGGTGCCGCGCTGACGCGCGATGATGTTGCCGGCGACAACGGCCTCGCCGCCGAAAATCTTCAACCCCAGGCGCTGGCCGGCCGAGTCGCGGCCGTTGCGTGAGGATCCGCCTGCTTTCTTGTGTGCCATCGCTGGCCTCCGAAACTCTCTAGCTAGTGGTTATACCGGATTCGTGACAGAAGCATCACTTTCCAAAATCACTTCTTTTTGCCTTTGGCCGCCGCAGTTTTGCCCTTTGCGGCAACCTTCGGGCTGTCGCCGCCGGCGGCAGCCTCGGGCTTCGGCTTGGCCTCGCGCTTGGGCCGCGGCTTCGCCTCCTTGCTCGCCTTCTGGCCGTCGGTCAGAATTTCGGTAATGCGCAGAAGCGTGAATTCCTGGCGATGGCCGATCTTACGGCGCGAATTCTTACGCCGGCGTTTCTTGAACGCGATGATCTTGCCGCCGCGCCCCTGTTCCAGCACCTGCGCCGCAACCGTGGCGCCGGCAACCATCGGGGCGCCGAGCTTGACGCTGTCGCCGCCGACGACGAGAACCTCGCCGAATTCGACGATTTCACCGGGTTCGCCCTTGATCTTGTCGACCTTGAGCACGTCCTCGGCGGCAACCCGGTATTGCTTGCCACCGGTTTTAAAGACCGCGAACATCTTTTTTTTATCCTCGTGTTCGAACCCCGATACTCGGATTTTTCCGTCCGGATCGGCTTCTTTCAGTCGATTCTGCTGATAGTTAGCGGCATGATGCCTGGCCTGGTCGGGCCCGGACGCGCGCCAACGGGCGTTCTTATGGCGGTCCCGTAACGCCCTGTCAAGAAATGGAAAATGACCGCGGCCCGGGACGCTTAACCGTCCCTCGGGACAAGGCTCACTTCACATTGGTCACTTTGAGGTCGTTGAACTTCCAGGTGTCGACCTTGTCGGCGGATTCGGCGTAAAGGCCGATCAGGCTCGAGGCCTCCGGAGATTGCGCCCGCAGGACCGCGCCGGGCTTGCCATTGATCTCGACCGCGAGCGACTGGCCCTTGATGGTCAGCCGCAGCGTATTGGGCTTGTCGACGCCTTGCACAATGGCGTCGGATTGCGTCCAGTCGAGCGGCGCATTGACCCAGGCGCCATCCATCAGGCGGCCGATCTTGTAATAGCCATTGGTCGCCAGCAGCAGAAAATAGGCATTGCGATAATCCTGCGCCCAAAAGACCAAACCGCCGGCCGACGCTTCCGGCTTGCCGATATCGAGCGCGGTCACCGTGACGCAGATATCGGCGTCGTCGAACAGAAACGCATTGTCCAGCGCTTTGTAGCCGCGCTGACTGTCGGCCTTGATGATCGCCGCGCCGTCCTTGATCGCGAAATTATTGGTCTCCGCCCCCCACGACGCATCCGCAGTCTTGAAATCTTCGGCGAGCAGAACCTTGTCGCCCTGGCAGGCGAATGTCGGCTTTATGGCTGACAGCACGAGCATCGCAGCAAGGACGGCAGCAATGGCGACGGCTGGGCGGCGCATTCATTTCACCTGATTCGGGACTCGATATTCCGCGCGGGCCCAATTAGCGTCAAGATAACGAATTGAATAATGGCGCAGAACCAACAAGCTGGTCCGACCAGCGAGCGCCTGGAACGGGAGGATGCAGGAATGGCGACGAATACGGGGCGGAAGAAGAGCGGCGCGGTGTCGCGCCGCGTGCTGCTCGGGACTGCGTTGTTTGGTCCCACCCTTCAGGCGCTTACCCGAAACGTCGCACATGCGCAGAGCGTCGCACCTGACGCCAAAACCTACCCGGACCATCAAGTCGCTTTCATCGTCCCGTTCGCGCCGGCCGGCACGACCGACACGCTGGCGCGCCTGCTCGCGGAACGGCTGCAACAACGGCTCGCTCAGCCCTTTGTCGTCGAAAACCGCCCCGGCGCCGGCACCGTGGTCGCCACGAACTTCGTCGCCAAGTCGCCGCCGGATGGCTACACGATCATGATGGCGGTGTCCTCCCTTGCCATCGACGCCACGCTCTACAAATCGCTGCCCTATGACCCGGGAAAGGATCTTGCGCTCGTCGCAGTGGTGGCGACGGTACCCTTCGTTCTGGTCGTCAATCCGTCATTGCCGGTTTACAACGTTGCCGATCTGATCAAGCTCGCCAAGGAACGGCCGCTGAGTTACGGCTCCGGCGGCATCGGCGCCTTCCATCATCTTGCCGCCGCGCTGTTCTCCAATATGGCCGGCATCAAGATGACGCATGTGCCCTATCGCGGCACCGCGCCGGCGCTCAACGATCTCATGGGCGGCTATATCCAGCTGATGTTCAGCGACATGAGTGCCGCCTTGCCGCTGATCAGTGCCGGGAAGGTCCGTGCGCTTGCGGTGACGACCAAGGAACGCGTCGCCGCGCTGCCCGATGTGCCGCCGCTCAACGAGGCGGGCGTGCCCGGCTATGACGCCGCCGCCTGGCAGGGCGTGATCGCGCCGGCGCACACACCCGAACCGGTGCAGGCGAAGCTCAATACGGAAATCAACGCGATCATCGGCATGGATGACATTCGCGCCCGCCTGAAGAACCTCGGCATGATTCCGAGCGGAACCGGCTCAGTGGCGGAATTGCAGAAATTCTTGCAAGCCGAAATCGTGCGCTGGGGCAATGTCGTGCGCGAGGCCGGCATCGCCGGAACGGAATGATGGACCGGTTCGGCCTTTACTGACGAGAGGGGGTCTTCTTGCATAGTCCTGCTGGTATCGGAGCGGCGTCTATCGACGTGAATTGGCCGGACGCGATCTATGCGCAGTTCCGCCGCGTCGGCATCCGGCAAGTCGGCTATGTGCCCGACGCCGGGCATAGCCGGCTGATCACATTATGCCAGAATGACCCGGCCATCGCGGACGTGGTGCTGACCACGGAGGAGGAAGGCGTCGGCCTCGTCGCGGGAGCGGCCCTCGGCGGGCAGCGCGCGGCGCTCCTGATGCAATCGAGCGGCGTCGGCAATTGCATCAACATGTTTTCGCTGCTGCGCAATTGCGGCTTCGGCTGCGTCGTCCTGGTGACGATGCGGGGCGAGTTCGGCGAGTTCAATCCCTGGCAAGTACCGATGGGGTCGATCACTGAAGACGTGCTGAAGCTTGCGGGCTTTCTTACTCACCGCATCGACATCGCCGATGACGTCGGGGAAGTCGTCGGCGCCGGCTGCGACATGGCGTTCGACGGCAATCTTCAGGTCGCGATCCTGTTGTCGCAACGGCTGATCGGCCGCAAGCAATGGACCCGATGATGCTCGACCGTCGCCGATTCGTAGCCGATCTGCTTGCCGACCGCGGCGATCTGCTGGTCGTCACCGGGCTGGGTTCGGCGACCTATGACGCGGCAGCGGCCGGCGACCACCCGCTCAATTTCTATCTTTGGGGCGCGATGGGCGGCGCCCTGATGATCGGGCTTGGTCTTGCCCTGGCGCGGCCCGACCGCCGCGTCACCGTGATCACAGGCGACGGCGACTTTCTGATGGGGCTCGGCAGCCTCGCCACGGTCGGGGTCAAGCAGCCGAACAACCTTTCCGTCGTCGTGCTCGACAACGGCCATTACGGCGAGACCGGCATGCAGGCGAGCGCGACGCAAGCCGGCATCGATCCGGTCGCGACGGCTCTGGCCTGCCGCTTCAAGCAAGCCTGCCAGGTTTCGCGGATCGAGGATGCGGGCGCGATGCGGGCGCTGCTGCATTCCGGCGAAGGTCCGCTTTTGATCCACGCCCGCATCAAATCCGAGGACACGCCGCGCGTGTTGCCGTTGCGCGACGGCCACGCCATCAAAGAGCGGTTCATCGCGGCGTTGAAGGCCTAGCGCGGCCAGGCGCTAGCGGATGCGGTCGTCGTTGAAGCCGATATCGGCGTCGGCCTTGACCGGGAACAGCCGGGCGTTGGGGCTGGTCATCCGTTCGCAATAGCCGGGCCGGATCTTCTCATCGCCGAGCGTCAAAGTGGCAGCATCGCGGGCCAATTTGGGGAAGTCGTCGCTGGTGGTGAAACGGCCGCCGGCCATCTTGCCGTCGGCCTCGAAATCGCAATGGCTTTTCCAGTCGTCGGTGTCCCACTTGTGCCCGGCTGCTTCCAGCATGCCTGGTTTGTCCTTGTCCGGCGCAATCGCCAGCATGGCGTCATGGCCGACCCAGAGCCCGATCTCGCCTTGGCGTTTCTCGTCCAGATTCTTCAGCATGGCCAGCCGCTCCTTGAGCCGCAGAAACAACTCTTGGCGTGTTTCGCCGGTATGGTGGACGAAATAGAGCTGCTTGTCCCAGGGCGCATGAATCCGGATGTCATAGGCGTCCTTGTTGTCGGCAACCCAGGCCCGCTCGTCGTCGCGAAGATAATCGGCAGTCTTGGCGTCGAGACGGTGCAGCGCGTCGCTGTAGGCCTGGGCGATGGCGACGTCCTTTTCGGCCAGTTCGGGATCGGCGCAGATTTCCTTCTCATCGGAATTCTGCGCGGTCGCGCAATTAAACGACGGTGCAGTCAGCGGCGGCGGCACGTTCGGCGCGGCGGCAGCGGATGCACCGGCAACCGGGAAATAGGTCCCCGTCACCGTATCCATCCAGTTGCAGACCGTGTCGTCGCGGCTATGGGCGATCACAAGGCGCAAGGTGTTGGCCTGCTGGCGCGCACGCAGTGTGAGCGGCGAATCCGAGACAGCCGGCCGCGCATCCTTGCCGTCGGCAATCGAACCCGCGGACCCTGACAGCCAGCCATCATCGCCGAGCTTGATATCCGCCGCCAAGCCACACGTGATCGGCGCATCGGCATTCCCGTAGAACACATCGGTGCGGGCTTCGACACGAAAGGCGCCGTCGGGTCCGGCCGTCACCTTCACTGCGCCCAAGGCGTTGCGCCATTCTCCGGCGATGCCGTCGGCGCGGCTCGCGGTGCGGTCGAGCATGGCAAGGCGCTGCTGCAGGACCGCAATGATGCGTTGCCGCCGCGGATCATCGGCGCCGTTGAATTGCGCGTATTGGCCGCCGGCGATCTCCATTGTCCAATCCTGATCGCGGCGCAGCAGCATCGCCGTCACCGGATCCACGGCATGTTGCACGCGCACGAAACTGGCATCGACCGCATGATCGAGCCGCATGAGCTCGGCATCATGGCAAATCGCCGTGAACCGGCCGGCATCCTTTCCGGTGCAATCGAAGCCCGCCGCCGCGGTGCCCGGCATCGCCGCGACAAGCACCGGGAAGACGACAAGGCAGAAAAGGCGTCTTTGAAAAGAATTCATGGCGTGGCGGCGAATGCGATAAGCTCTATGAGCCGATGTCTGAGCCAATGTCTGACCGGACCCTATCCATACGCGATCCGCTTGCCGCCGACGAGGCGGCATGGCGGGCCCTCTGGGCGGACTACAATGCATTCTACGAAGTTTCGGTGCCGGAATCAGTCACTGCCCGCACCTGGCAGCGGATTATCGATCCGGCCTCGCCGATTTTCGGCCGACTGGCCATGGCCGACGCTTGTGTCGCCGGATTCAGCGCTTGCGTTCTGCACGAGGGCACCTGGGTCATCGCCCCGGTCTGTTATCTCGAGGACTTGTTTGTCGCGCCGCAATTCCGCGGCCGGGGACTCGGGCGCATGCTGATTACGGATATCGTGCGGCGTGCCAAGGCCCGGGGCTGGTCGCGGCTTTATTGGCATACGCGCCAGGGCAATCCGGCGCGGCGGCTCTATGATGAGTTCGCCAAGGCGGACGACTTTGTCCGCTACAGGCTGATGCTTTGATTGGAGCATGATCTTTTCGGAAAATCGGCAACCACCTCGGGTAACCGCACTCGGATCAAGTCCGAGGGCGGGCTTTTCCGGATCATGCCCTAGGCGCTGAACCGGGCCCGGTAATCCTGCGGCGTCGATGCCAACAGCCGGCCGAAGCTCCTTCGCAATGTTTCTTCGGAGCCGAAGCCGCAACGCTCGGCGATGCGCTTGACCGGCAGCCGCGTATCGGAAAGAAGTCGGCGCGCCGCCTCGACCCGTAGCCGCTCGACGGCGCGGCCCGGCGTCAGGCCGGTCGCCTTCGCATAGTGCCGGCTGAAGCTGCGCTCGCTCATCCCGGCCTTGCGGGCGAGCGTCGGCAGCGACAGGTCGCCGCTCAGGCGCGCGCCCATCCAGCTATGCAAGTCGCCGAAACGGTCCTCGGCGCCCTGCAGCGACAACGCGGTCGAGAACTGTGCCTGGCCGCCGGGACGTTTGAGAAACATCACGAGATGCCGCGCCACGGCAAGCGAGAGCGTGCGACCGGCATCTTCCTCGACCAAAGCCAGCGTCAGATCGATCGCCGCCGTCACGCCGGCCGACGTCCAGACTGCGCCGTCCCTGATATAGATCGGGTCGGATTCGACACGGATCGCCGGATAGCAGCGGCCAAGTTCGGCGCAATGCCGCCAATGCGTCGCCGCGCGCCGCCCGTTCAACAAGCCCGCAGCGCCGAGCAGAAAAGCGCCGGTGCAGACCGAGGCGACACGGCGTGCCTGAACGGCCCGCCGGCGCAGCCACTTCAGCACTACGGGATCTTGCGATGCGGCGTGAACGCCGGGACCGCCGGCCACCAGCAGCGTGTCGAGCTCGAGGCTCGGACGCGGCAGCGGCGCGACCGACAGCTCCAATCCCGCCGAAGCCGTCACCGTCGGCGCGCGGGATGAGACGACGCGGACCGCGTAAAGCGGCGCATCGCCGCGCGCCGCGGCAAGCTCGTTCGCGGTAGCAAAGACTTGCAGAGGGCCGGCGACGTCGAGCAATTGCACCGCGGGAAAGGCGACAATCTCGACGCTGCGCGGATTTGGCGTGCGCGGACCTCGAGCGCGCATGTCGCGGGTGCGGCGGTTTGGCGTAAAACGAGGGTTCTTTGGCATTTCCGCCATAGCTTGCCACTCTACATTGCGGCTGTCGAGAGGCCGCCGGAGGCGGTCTCTCGACATGACTCCGGACGCCGCAGCCTCGGACATGATCCGCGGGTGCAAAACGGCTTTCGGCGAAGATCTTGCTCGACTGAACGATCAGGAGGCACATCATGACCGCGCCAATCGTCGCGCCCGAAACGCATCTGCAGATCGGCTCGCTGATCTTCGACCGGTTGGATCAAATCGATCTCACCGGGCCGTTCGAAGTCTTCAGCCGTATTCCGAATTCGACGTATCGCATCTACGGCAAAAGCACCGCGCCGCTGCGCGATCTGCGCGGCCTTCGCATGATGGCGGATGCACCGCTGAGCGAGGCGCCGCGGCTCGATCTCGTTCACATTCCCGGCGGCTTTGGCCAGGAGGCGCTGATGGATGACGAGGAGATTCTCGGCTGGATCCGCCGCCAAGCGCAAGGCGCGCGCTGTGTGTTCTCGGTTTGCACCGGCGCGCTGATCCTGGGCGCGGCCGGGCTTCTTAACGGACGCCGGGCCACGACGCATTGGGCTTCGATCGATCTGCTGCCCTGCTTCGGCGCGACCATCGTCAACCAACGCGTCGTCAGAGACGGCAATTTCGTCTTCGCGGCGGGCGTGACATCGGGCATCGACGGTGCGCTGCGCGTTGCCGCCGATCTGCGCGGCGACGAAGTGGCGCAAGGCATTCAACTTGGTATCGCCTACGCGCCCGAGCCGCCGTTCACCAGCGGCACGCCGGAAACGGCGCCGCCGGCGGTGCTCGCCCGCGCCAAAGAGGCGATGCGGCAGATCACCGCGCAGCGCCAACAGACCGCCCGCCGCATCGCGGCGCGGCTCGGACTCGCGGCCGCCTGAGACCGGTCGCCCCTCCACGTTCGGCAATATGTGCTTCTTCCGGGCGCAGAAGAACGCGGCGGCTTAAGCGTAACGTCAGGCTTTCGCCGCGCGCTTCACGGCTTCGATGATCTCAGGGTAAGCGGCGCAACGGCACAGATTGCCCGAGAGATAGTGGCGGATATCGTCGTCGTTCGGATCGGGATTCTGCTTCAGCAATTGATGCGTCATCAGCACGAAGCCCGGCGTGCAGAACCCGCACTGGAACGCGCCGCAATCGACGAAGGCCTGCTGCACCTTGGACAAAGACCCGTCGGCGTCGAGATGCTCCACGGTGGTCACTGTCTTGCCGTCGACCCAGACGCCGAAATAGAGGCAGCCGGACACGGCGACGTCGTCGACCAGGACGGTGCAGCAGCCGCACAGGCCCTGACCGCAGCTCTCGCGCGCACCGAGAAGATCGAAACGCTGTAACAGCTCGACGAGATTGCGATGCGGCTCGATTGCGGTCGAGACCGCTTCGCCATTGAGCGTGAAATTGATGACTTGCGTGCTCATCGTCTGTCCAATCACTCGTCGTCCAGCGGACGGCCTTCCTTGGCGCGCAGAGCGCGCAGCACCGCCTCCGCCGTAATCGGCAATTCCATGATGCGGACGCCGACAGCGTCGTGGATCGCATTGGCAATCGCCGGCGACACGCCGAACGTGCCGGATTCGCCAAGCCCCTTGGCGCCGAACGGGCCGGTATGCTGTTCGGCAGTGACCAATTCGCTTTCCATCGGCGGAACGTCGCCGATGCCGGGAATCTTGTAGTCGGCCAGCGAGGCATTGGTGACCTGGCCGCCGTCAAGCTGCATCGCTTCCGACAAGGTGAAGCCGAGTTGCATGATCGCGGCGCCGGTCAGCTGCGTCGCTGCCACCGCGGGATTGATCGGCTTGCCGCAATCGGCGGCGTTGACCAGCCGCAGGATCCGCACCTGTCCGGTCTCGGTATCGACTTCGACCTCGGCGCCGGCGCCGCCGACCATCCAGAACGGCGTGACGTTTTCCGACAAGCCTTTCGCGTCCGGCGGACTATAAGTCGGCAAGAAGGTCGCGGCGCCGATCACATTGCCGGCCTGCATGCCGTAGCGTTTTTTGAAAATCTCGACCGGCGGATAATTGGTGCCCTCGGGCAGACCGGCCTCTGCCGCCAGCGCGCGCAATTTCGCCCGTGCATCCTCGGCAGCGAGCCGCACCGCATTGCCCATGTGGTAAAGCGAGCGGGAGCCGAGCGTGCCCATGTCGTAAGGCGTCACGTCGGTATCGGAATGAACGACGCGGACGTCCTCGGCGGCGACGCCCAGCACTTCGCCGACGATCAGCGCATAGGCCGTGTCGGAGCCCTGGCCCATATCGACGGTGCCGGTGAACAGCGTGATGCTGCCGTCGGCGGAAATGTTGATGATGGCCACCGACGTGGTCGGCGAAATCACCGCCTTCAGCGCGATCGCGATGCCGCGGCCACGCTTGCGCGTGCCAGAGCCGTGATCGAACGGCGCGTCCCAGTTCATGCGTTTCACCAACGCATCGAAGACGTCCGGAATGGCCGCATCCTTGAGCACGGTACCGCTCGCTTGCGGGCGGCCGTCGCGCAACAAATTCTTGCGGCGGAATTCGACCGGATCGATGCCGAGCTCGCGCGCGATCAGATCGGTGTGCGATTCATAGGCCCAGACCAGCTGCGGAATGCCGAAGCCGCGCAATGCGCCGGCCGGCGTGCGGTTGGTGTAGATCTCGTAGGAATCGACGCTGACATTGTCGATGTCATAGGGGCCGGCGGCGGTGAAGCCGGATTTTTGCGCCACGCGCGGGCCGATATCGGCATAGGCGCCGCCGTTCCAGAACACTTCGCATTTGCGTGCGACGATCTTGCCATCCTTGGCGACACCGCTCTTGATGCGAAACGTCGTCGGATGTTTGGTGATCATGTAGAACTGCTCTTCCATGGTCAGGGCGATCTTGACCGGACGGCGCGTGAGCATGGCGAGCGAAGCGACCAAAGCTTCGAGCTTGATATAGAGCTTGCCGCCGAAGCCGCCGCCGAGATAGGGCACCTTCACGCGGACGCGGTTTTCCGGCCAGCCGAACAGCCGGGCTATCTCGATGCGCACGAAGGATGGCGACTGGTTCGCGGTGTAAATCGTCAGCTTGTTGTCGCCGGGCTCGGCCACCGAGACGAACGGCTCGAAAGCGAGATGCAGGCATTGCTGCGTCTTGAACGTGTGCTCGAGGACATGAGCCGCCTTGGCCATGGCGGCGTCGGTATCGCCACGCCGCAGATGATAGTCGAGCGCGACATTGGTGCCGCCGCGGCCCTTGAGGTGTTTCAGATCGGCGAAAGTGCCGGCGGGCTTCAGCACATCGTGGACCAAAATGTCCGGTTGCATGGCCGCGACTTCGTCATAGACCGCCGGCAATTCCTCATAGTCGGCGGCGATCAGCTGCACCGCCTGTTCGGCGACGTGCGGATCTTGCGCCAGCACCACCGCGACCGGCTCGCCGACATGGCGCACTTTGTCGAGCGCCAGGATCGGCTGATCGTGGAAAGCCGGGCCGTAATAAGGCTCGGGGATGAGTTTTTGGATATCGGCGCCGGTGACGACGCGATAGACGCCGGGCAACTCCTTGGCCGCCTGCGTGTCGATGCTGACAATGCGGCCGTGCGGCACCGTCGAGCGGAACACCTTGCCGTAGAGCATGCCCGGCAGGCGCAGATGATGCGTATAGTCGGCGCGGCCGGTGACCTTGGCGCGGACTTCGAGACGCGGAAGATTTCTGCCGACCTGGTTCATCACGCCACCTGCCGCATGTCTTGGCCGAGCGCGTGCCGCACCGCACGGCGCAGATAAACGCGCAATAGCTCACGCTTGTAGGCGGCGGAACCATGCGCGTCGGATAGGATCGAGGCCTCTTCGGCCGCGGCGTCGCCGGCGCGCTTGAGCATGGCATCTTCGGCTGCGGCGCCTTGCAGCAGCCTTTCCGCTTGCGTCATGCGCGTGACCTTCTCGGTCGCGGCGCTGGCGACGACGATCGGATCGCGCAACGCGCCATCCTCGAGCGCGAAGGTCACGGCAACGCCGAGCGACGGCCAATCTTCCGCAGTGCGCGATGTGACTTTCATGTAAGCGGCCTTGCGTCCGGCGAGGGCAGGCACGGTCACCGCCGTAATCAGCTCGTTCTTCTCCAGCACGGTTTCGTAATAGCCGGAATAAAGCTGTTCGAGCGGCAGTTCACGCTCGCCCCGCGGACTCTTGATCGTGATGCGCGCGCCGAGCGCGGTCAGCATCGGCGGCAAATCCATATGCGGATCGCCATGGGCCAGCGCACCGCCGACGCGGGCGACGTTGCGCACCCGCGGATTGGACAACCGTCCCAGCCCGTTTTTCAGCATCGGAAAGAGCTTTGCCACATTGGCGTCGTGCTCGAGCTGGCGCAGCGTCGCCAGCGCGCCGATGCGCAATTCGCCGGCGCTGCCGAGTGAGATGCGCGCGAACTCAGGCTCGATCTTATGCAGGCAGACAAGCCGGCTCGGCTGAAACACGCCGGCCTTCATCATCAGCATCAGCGCGGTGCCACCGGCCACCGGGCGGATCGTCGGGTCTTCCGGATCGAGCAGCGCCATCGCTTCGCCAAGCGAGGCCGGCTCTACCATGTCGAACGGAATCATTCGGGACGTTCCATCCTCTATCTCTTCGTTCCGGCCACATGCCGGGGCGTGTTGGTCGTCGATTGCTCCGATCAAATAAGGAGGCTGGAAAAGCCGCGCTGCGACGGAACAGTGACGGGAGCCGTTTTAAATCACACCTCGCTCCGCCGCGTCGAGCCGCCCGCGCAGATGACGCAGCGGCAATTCCGCATAGCCACCCCATGCGGCAAGGGCCGAATTTACGCCCATTGCGGGCGCGGGCTCATGAAACGGGCCCCCGCCACCACACCCAGCGCGATCATGCCGGGCACGACGGCAAGCCAGAGATTGGCGGCGGCCACGGCTGCGGTCGCCGCCCAGCCGATCGAGGAGAACGCCTCGGCAAAGGTGGCGACACGCGAGGACACCTGACGGCGGCGAAACTGGCTGCGCTTGGCCTGGGTGCGGAACCAGAGCTGGATCGAGGCCGCCGCGCCCGCGGCCACCACGATGCCGCAGCCGGTGACCAGCGCATGCCAGGGCGATGCGAACGCCAGCACCGCCAGGAGCGGCGCGAAAATAACGGCGATGACGCCCAGCACCGCCTCGATCTTGGCTTGCACGATGAAGCGCGGCGGGACCGGCGCGGTGGCGACGAGATCGGGCGCGTCCTCGCCGGAAATCGCGAGCCAGGACAGGCCGCCGGCGAGCTGCCCCGCCGCCATGACCAGAACCGGCACCAGCAATTGGTAGGCGCCATTGCCGTCGCCGAAATTGTGCCACAACAGCACCGCGGGCGGAATGAGATAGAGCATCTGCATCAGCGTCTGCGAGACCAGCCATGGATCGCGCCGCAGCAGCAGCCACTCCTTGCGGCGCAGGGCGCCGCGCGGCGATGTCGAACGAAACGCGGCGGACCGGCGCGCGCTGGCAGCGGACGAATTCGCGACGCCTGCAGCCGTAATCGCGTATTCGCCGAAGCGCGGCGCCACCAGCACGATGACGACGGCCAGCAAAGCGAGACTGAGCGTGACGACGCAGGCGAGCGCAAAGCCGTCGCCCAAAGCGGCACGTGCCGGCCACCAGACGACGCTGTCGAGAGCCGGCGCATGGGCGATGACGGTTTGCGATTCAACGACCGAAATGCGCGATAGCGTGCCGTACGACAGGATCGCCGCCACTTGCAGGCCGATGACGAAAGCGGCGCCGATCACCGCGGCGACGACCTGCGCCACAAAGCGCGTGCGCTTGGGACCGACGGTGCGGAACAACGCAACCGTCGCGGTCAGGGCGAGCGCCGTCGCCGCAGCGCCCATGGCGAGGATCAATCCGTAGGCGCCGATCCAGCGCCAGCCGCCGCGGGTCATCAGCACGTCAATGAACGGCACGGCAAGCGGCAGCGCCATCATCGCGACCGACAGCGCGATGGTCGCCATGCGCACGGCAAAGACCCGCTCGGTTGGCGCCGGCGACGACAGAATGAGATCGAGATCCGAGCGCGCATAGAAGGCGCGCGTCGCCGATTCCATCGCCTGCGAGATCATCAGGAAAAACGACAACACGATGCTGGCCGAGACCATGACCAGCAGGGCCTTGTCGGCAACCGCATCGGCATCCGGCCCGACGATCCAATAGGCGACGACGTGCATGAAGACGACGAAGAGCGCGATGGCGAAGAGCGCGCGCGGCAAGCGCTCGCGCCGGCCGGCCGTCATCATCGAAATCCAGTCGCGCCAGGCCAGGCGCCATTCGTGCCGGGCAAACCACAGCGCGGTGCCCGCCTGCATCATTACGCGGCTTCAGCCTGCTCGGCGACCAAAGCGAGAAATGTGTCTTCAAGGCTCGCGCCGACGGTCATTGCGGCATCGCCGGCAGCGTGACCGGCGCGATGCCCGGCTTGCCGGCGCAGCTCGTCCAGCGAGCCCTCGGCAATGAGCCGGCCGCGGCTGATGACGCCGATGCGGTCGGCCATGCGCTCGGCCACTTCGAGAATATGCGTGGTCATGATGATGGTGCAGCCCGAGCGCACGCGCTCGCGAAGCACATTCTTGACCTGCCGCGCCGAGCCGGCGTCAAGCCCGGTGAGCGGCTCGTCGAGAATGATGACCTGCGGATCGTGAACCAGCGCGCCGGCGAGCGCCACTTTCTGCCGCATGCCTTTGGAGAAGCCCTCGCAGCGCTGGTGCGCATGCGGCAGCAGATCGAGCCAGTGCAGCAATTCGTGGGCGCGCGGCGAGGCAAGCTCGGGCGCGATGTCCCAAAGGCCGGCAATGAATTCGAGATATTCGTGCGGCGTGAGCTTGTCGTAGATCATCGGCTCATCGGAAATCCACGCCATCACGTGTTTGGCGCGCACCGGATCGGCGAGCGCGTCGATGCCGGCGACCCGGATCGTGCCGGCATCGGGGCGCAAGAGCCCCGCGATCATACGCAGCGTGGTCGTCTTGCCGGCGCCATTGGGGCCAAGCAGCGCGTAGAACTCTCCCGCGCGCACAGTGAGATCGAGATGATCGACCGCGGGCCGGTCAAAACACTTGACCAGATCGCGAATCTCGAGCGCAAACAAATCCGGAGCGAGAGAGGTAAAATGCTGCATGAGCCTTGCGTATTCCAGTGGCGCGACGGGGGCGCGGGTATCCCGTCTAGTCGACACTGGTTTCGGCATGGTGAATCAATTGCCGCGACCTTTGCGGCCGCGGCAACAGGGTTAACGCGCCAAGACTGGAATCAGTCTTGAATCGGTCTTGGATTTAATTGGTCTTGGATTCGATGGTCTTGGATTCGATGGTCTTGGATTTTTGCGTTTGCGCTAGCCGCCAGCGTTGAAGGCAGCGATCGCCGCCATGTTGACGAGCTGGGAATCGTTCGCCGAGAGCGGCACGATCTGCACCGAACGGTCGAGCCCGACCAGCATCGGCCCGATCACATTCGCCCCGCCCAGTTCCATGAGCAGCTTGGTCGAGATCGAGGCCGAGTGGATCGCCGGCATGATCAGCACATTGGCCGGCCCGGACAGGCGGCAGAACGGATAGGCTTCGCGCGATTCCATATCCAAGGCGACGTCAGCCGCGATATCGCCGTCATATTCGAAATCGACGCGCTGGCGATCGAGGATTTGCACCGCCTCCTGCACGCGCGAGGAGCGCTCGCTCACGGGGTAGCCGAAATTCGACGAGGCGAGCAGCGCCACACGCGGATCGTAACCCAAAGTGCGCGCGACCCGCGCCGCCTCGATGGTGATCTCGGCAAGATCATTGGCGGTCGGTAGTTCGGTCACCGCGGTATCGGCCACCAGCACGGTGCGGCCGCGCGCCAGCACCAGCGAAACGCCCATCACCCGGTGGCCGGGCTTATCGTCGATGCAGCGCCGCACGTCTTCCAGCGCCACCGAGAAATTGCGGGTAACGCCGGTGACCATGGCATCGGCATCGTCCAGCGCGACCATGCAGGAGGCGAAGTGATTGCGGTCCTGGTTGACCAGGCGTTGACAATCACGCTGCAGGAAGCCGCGGCGCTGCAGCCGTTCGTACAGATAGGCGGCATAAGCGGCATTGCGCGACGACATCGCGGCATTGACGATCTCGATGCCGCGGCCGAGCTCGACACCGAGCGCCTGTGCCGTCTCGCGCACGCGCCGTTCGCGGCCGCACAGCAGCGCAGTGCCGAGACCCTGGTGGACGAAGGTCGCCGCGGCGCGGATCACCTGCTCCTCTTCGCCCTCGGCGAAGACGACCCGGCGCGGCCGCCGCCGCAGCCGGTCGTAGACGCCGGTGAGCACGCCGGCGATCGGATCGAGCCGGCTGCGCAATTGCTGGCGATAGGCCTCCATGTCGGTGATCGGCCGCCGCGCCACTTTCGAGTCCATCGCGGCCTTGGCCACCGCCGGGGGAATGTCGGAGATCAGCCGCGGATCGAACGGCACCGGGATGATGTATTCGGGCCCGTATTTCGGCCGCGCGCCGTAGGCGGCGGCGACTTCGTCGGGAACGTCTTCGCGCGCCAGCCTGGCCAGCGCATGCACCGCCGCGATCTTCATTTCCATATTGATCGCGCGCGCACGTACGTCGAGGGCGCCGCGGAAAATGTAGGGAAAGCCAAGCACATTGTTGATCTGGTTCGGATAGTCGGAGCGGCCGGTCGCCATGATGGCGTCGTCACGCACCTCGGCGACCTCTTCCGCGGTGATTTCCGGATCCGGATTGGCCATGGCGAAGATGATCGGCTTATCCGCCATCGACTTCACCATATCCTTGGTCACCGCGCCTTTCACCGACAGGCCGAAGAACACGTCGGCGCCGGCGAGGGCCTCGGCGAGCGTCCGCGCCTTGGTTTTGACGGCAAAGCCCGACTTCCACTGATTCATGCCGTCGGTGCGGCCCTCGTAGATCACGCCCTTGGTGTCGCAGAGGACGAGATTCTCCGGACGAAAGCCGATGGCGCGCAGAAGCTCGAGACAGGCGACACCGGCGGCGCCGGCGCCGTTGCAGACGAGCCTGGTGGACTTGATCTCGCGGCCGGTGAGTTCCAGCGCATTGATCAGGCCGGCGGCGGCGATGATGGCGGTGCCGTGCTGATCGTCATGGAACACCGGGATGTCGAGCAGCTCGCGCAGCTTCTGCTCGATGATGAAGCATTCCGGCGCCTTGATGTCTTCGAGATTGATGCCGCCCCAGCCCTTGCCGAGAAGCTTGACGCAATTGATGAATTCGTCGGGATCTTCGGTCGAGACTTCGATGTCGATGGAATCGATATCGGCAAAGCGCTTGAACAGAACCGACTTGCCTTCCATCACCGGTTTGGCGGCGAGCGCGCCGCGATTGCCCAGGCCGAGAATGGCGGTGCCATTGGTGATGACGGCGACGAAATTGCCCTTGGTGGTGTAGTCGAAGGCCTTGGCCTCGTCCTCGGCAATGGCGAGCACCGGAACGGCGACGCCAGGAGAATAGGCCAGCGACAAATCGCGCTGCGTTGCCATCGGCTTGGTGGCGACGACTTCGAGTTTGCCGGGCTTGCCCTGACTGTGGAACAGCAGGGCTTCTTGGTCGGTGAAGGTGGGGCGGTGCGACGCTCCGCCGTTTTTGGAAGCCATTTCAATTTCCTGTGGATACTCAGCAACTGCGCGATGGCGGGCGGCGGAACTTTAGCGAACAGGAAGGCAGGTGCTCAAGGGGCGTGCGAGGGGTCCGTGAAGCGGCCGGCCCGCGACGCATTGGCCGCGACACCGCCTTGCGAAAAGGGTCGCATTGAACAAGCGGGCGCGGAAGGGTAATCCGTGCCGGAGCAGAGTCAGTCTTTCTCCGAATCGCCGCGCCGGTTCGGCCGCCAGAAGATTCATCCGTAACCAGACTCAACGATGATCAGATTCCTGCTTCGCTTTATCGGCCTTTGCCTCCTGGCGACGGCATTCGTGTTCTTCGTCTATGACGGCACCAAGTCGATCGCCAATCATGACCTCGTCTACAGCAAGGTCGGCGATGTCTGGGCCATTGTCGACCAGAACAGTCTCAACACCGCGCAGAACTGGCTCAAGCAGAAACTGGCCTGGGCGTGGGATCCCTATGTGCAAAGGAGCTTCGATCTGCCGGCCTGGGCCGTCATCGGCGTGATTGCGGCGATTCTGATCGTGCTCGGCCGCAAGAAAAAGCCGCTGATCGGTTACGCGCGAGACTGACGTCCAATGGGACGCGCGACCGCCTGGTCCAGCGCGAATTCGCCCTTGCGACGTATCGCGATCCCGGTTCTGATCGCCGTCGCAATCCTGGCGTTCATTCCTTATGTCATCGCGCCGTTCTACCGCTTCGTCGATCCGGTCTCGACGCCGATGCTTTGGCGCTGGGCCACTGGATCACGGGTCGAGCGCAGAACGGTGCCGCTAGGCCAAATCGCCCCGGCGCTGCCGCTCGCAGTCATTGTCGCCGAGGACGGCACGTTCTGCCGCAACCGCGGGATCGACCTTGGCGCGATGCGTGAGGCCTTGCGCGAGGCGCTGCGGCAGTCCGGCGACATCGAGGAATCGCGTGGCGCCTCGACCATTACCCAGCAGACCGCCAAGAATCTCTTCCTATGGCCGGGCCGCAGCTATATCCGCAAAGCGCTCGAAATCCCGCTGGCGCTCTGGCTGAATCTGGTCCTGCCGAAGCGGCGAATTCTGGAAATCTACCTGAACATTGTCGAATGGGGCCCGCATGGTGAATTCGGGGCCGAAGCCGGCTCCCGCTGGGCCTTCGGCAAGTCGGCCCGCGACCTGAACATCTACGAGGCGGCAGAAATGGCCTCGATCCTGCCCAATCCCTACCGGCGCAGCGCCCGCACCCCGAGCATCCTGGTCCGCCGGCTGGCCGGCCTTTATGTCCGCCGGTCCCAGGAGTTCTCCGGTCTTGGCGCCTGCGTGAGAGGACCGGCCTGACCGGGCCAGCGGGGCTCTAGCATTACCCGGCCTGTTCTTTTATAAGCGCGCCATCCCGAGCAACACGACCTATCAGGAGAACGACCCCCATGGCCGTGCCCAAAAAGAAAACTTCGCCGTCGCGGCGCGGCATGCGTCGGTCGGCCGACGCGCTGAAGGCATCCGCCTATGTCGAGGACAAGGATTCCGGCGAGTTGCGCCGGCCGCACCATATCGACTTGAAAACCGGCATGTATCGCGGCCGGCAGGTGCTGAAGAAGAAGGGCGAAGGCTAGACCTTCGCACCTGCCTGCACGCTGCAACGAGGCGGTGATTAATGCGTTGCGCAATGGAAGAGCGGGCCAAAAGCCGATAGACTAAGGGCTCAGCAGACTAAGAGCTCAGCGACGAAAGACGCCCGTCATGTTCGTGCTCGGCTTCCCGCTCCTTCTCATCCCCTTCGCCATCTACAACATGATCGCGTTCCTCACCCCCGGTGTGAGCTGGACGGCGCCGGTGACGACCGTGCACATGATGTCGGGCCGGGATTGGGTCCTGACCTGGGAAGACATCCTGATCGCTTTCTCGATCTTTCTGCTCTGGGTCGAAATGATCAAGGCGACGCGCATGGGCATGCGCAGCGTGATGGATCACATCCTGGCGATGATGCTTTTCATCGGCATGCTGGTGGAATTTCTGCTGGTGCCGCAAGCGGCGACCTCGACGTTCTTCCTGCTGATGTCGATTGCGCTGGTCGACGTGCTCGCCGGCTTCATCATCGGCATGCGTGCGTCACGCCGGCAGATCGAGGTCGAGAGCCAAGCTTAAAGCGAACGAGAGAGGATACGACCGGCCGCACTCGGCCGCTGGCCGAGTCCGGCATAGGCGCTGATCGCCTCACCGGGCTCGGCGCGACGACGGGTGCGGGTTTGCGGCGCCTTGATCTGCATCGCGATGAGATGGGCGATAAAGCCCGAATCGGGACGGCTCGCCGGATGGTGCTTGTCGCCATCGCGGTTAACCGACATCACCGGAACGAGAGAAGTGTTCACCGGCATCTCCTGTCCCGGAACGGGACGTCTTTCTGCGCTCAGTCGGGAGATCGCAATCGGCGTGCCGCGGAATGTGCGACAGGCCGGCATTAACCGAATCGTTTAAGGTCTCGCCGATACCGTCACCAAGCTCGCCGCGCCGGGAACGGCGGCGTTCGACCGCCGCAATGCCAAATGCCAAATGACTTCAACAGCGTGAGCTCAACCGATCATCCGCCGGCCGATCGCCCGCCCGACGCGCCGTTCGATGCCGCGCCGATTCTCGCCGCAGTAGGGGAAGCCGCCTATGACTGGTGCATCGACACCGATGCACTGCTGTGGAGCGGCAATGTCGGCGATGTGCTGCTGGTTCGCGATGCCGCGATCGCGAGCGGCCGCCTCTATATGCAGATTCTTGACGCCGACAACACGCAGGCACGCCACGACGCCGTGATGCAATCCGGCAAGCGCGACGAGGGACACGGCGTTGCCTACCAAATCCAATACGGCATCCGGCCCGAACCGGGCGCGGAGACACGCTTATGGATCGAGGATACCGGCCGCTGGTTCGCCGGTGCCGACGGCAAGCCGGTGCGTGCGCTCGGCGTCGTTCGCGTCATCAATGAGCGCCGCGAGCACGAGCGGCAGCTCACCTTTCTCGCGCGCTGCGACGGCCTGACCGGCGAATTGAACCGCCACAGCCTCGGCGAAATGCTCGAAGATACGATCGAGCAGGTCTTGCGCTTTCGCTCCTCCTGCGGATTTCTTCTGGTCGGCATCGATCACCTGGCGCGCATCAACGAAGCTTACGGTTTCGAGGTCGCCGACGAGGTCATCCGCGCCGTGGCCAAGCGCCTGCGCGTGCGCATGCGCGGCAAAGACACGCTCGGCCGCGTCTCCGGCAATAAATTCGGCCTCGTGTTGCGCGACTGCACGCCCGACGACATGGCGATTGCCGCGGAGCGCATGCTGGCGGGCGTCCGCGAGGAGACTGTGCCGACGGCAGCAGGGCCGATCGCGATCACCGTCACCATCGGCGGCGTCACCGCGCCGCGCCATGCCCGCAGTGTGACCGAAGTTCTGGCGCGCGCGCAGGAGAGCCTCGACGCCGCAAAAGCGCGCCGCCGCGGCTCGTTCGAGCCGTATCGGCCTAATATCGAGCGCGAGGCGATGCGCCGTGAGAATGCGCGCGCGACCGACGAAATCGTCGCCGCGCTCAACGACCGTCGGATTTTCCTTGCTTACGAAACCGTGGCGCGGGCGGCGGACCGCAAGCCTGCCTTCTACGAATGCCTGATGCGCATCCGCCGCGCCGATGGCGGGCTCATCGCTGCAGGCGAAATCATCCCGGTCGCGGAGCGGCTCGGGCTGGTGCGGCTTCTCGATTTCCGCGTGCTCGAGCTCGTCGTCGATGAACTGATCGCGACGCCGAGCTTGCGGGCGAGCCTCAACGTATCGCCGGCGTCGACCACCGATCCGGACTGGTGGTCGGGCCTCGCCGCGCTGTTGCGCTCGCATCCCGGCATCGCCGAACGGCTCATCGTCGAGATAACCGAAAGTGCCGCCATCCTCGACGTCGACGAAACCAGCGGCTTCGTCACCCGTGTCAAGGATCTCGGCTGCCGCATCGCCATCGACGATTTCGGCGCCGGCTACACATCGTTTCGCAATCTGCGCAAGCTCGGCGTGGACATCATCAAAATCGACGGCGCTTTCGTGCGCGACATCTTACGGTCGGAGGACGATCGCGCCTTCGTGCGCATGCTGATCGAGCTTGCGCAGCGGCTCAAGCTCGAGACCGTCGCGGAATGGGTGCAGGACGATGAAGCCGCGCGCACGCTGCGCGACTGGGGTTGCAATTATCTGCAGGGTGCGCTGATCGAGCTGGCAACGGCGGAACGGCCGTGGCTCCGGCCGCAGCCGGGATCGATTGCCGTTTAGTCTTTCTGCGACAGCCGATCGACCTTGCGCTGCATCTCTTCGAGCTGGCGCTTGAGATCGTCGATATCACCCGACTTTCCCGGCGGCGCCTTCTCCGGATCCAACGGTGTCTCACCGCTTTCGCGGCGCGCGAAAGGCGCAAACATCGCGAAGGTGCGTTCGAACATTTCCATGTTCCGCCGCACCTGTTCTTCGAGCGAGGTGAAAGCGCCGACGCCGAAGGCCTGCGCCATCTGATTGCGGAACTTCTCCTGCTCGCGGGTCAGCGACTCGATCGAAACTTCCAGATAGCGCGGCACCAGCATCTGCATGCTGTCGCCATAGAAACGGATGAGCTGGCGCAGGAAGGTGATCGGCAGGAGGTTCTGGCCCTGCTTGTTCTCCTGCTCGAAAATGATCTGGGTGAGGACCGACCGGGTAATGTCTTCCGAGGTCTTGGCGTCATAGACCACGAAATCGTCGCCGGTCTTCACCATGGCGGCGAGATCTTCGAGCGTCACGTAGGTGCTCGTGCCCGTGTTGTAGAGGCGCCGATTGGCGTATTTCTTGATCGTTACCGGTTCAGCAGTCTTGGTCACAGCTTCGGTCATTCGAGCACCAACTTGCGGCGGTGCCATTAAAATAGGCGGTTTTCCGCTGCGCTGCCACCGTTATTGTGGCGTCAGGTAAACGCGCAGCAAAATCGGCTTTGCTACGCAAAAAACCGGCCTGTGAGCGGGCCGCCGCGCAGTCTTGCGGCATAACAGCGATGCGGCCTCTCCAGCCTTGTCGCGGGCGCTATCCATCCCTATGACATAGGCAAGGAGCCAGCGGCCTGCCCCCTTGATGCTTGGTTTGTGCTTGGCTCGGCCTCGCGGTCCGAGCCCAACCGAGCCCGCCCGAGAATGAGCCCTAACCGGAAGGATTCTCCCATGAAAGACGATATTGTCATTGTCAGCGCGACGCGTACGCCGGTCGGCGCATTCAACGGCGTATTCGCCAATGTGCCGGCCCACGAGCTCGGCAGGACGGCGATCAAAGGGGCGCTCGACCGTGCCGGTGTCGAGGGGTCACAGATCTCGGAAGTCATCATGGGCCAGATCCTGACCGCGGGTCAGGGCCAAAACCCGGGCCGTCAGGCGTCGATCGCCGCCGGTATCCCGGTCGAGACGCCGGCTTGGCTTGTCAATCAGCTGTGCGGCTCCGGCTTACGCTCCGTAGCGCTCGGTTATCAGGCGATCGCTAACGGCGATTCCGAGATCGTCGTCGCCGGCGGCCAGGAATCCATGAGCGTGGCGCCGCATTGCGCCCATCTGCGCGGCGGCGTGAAGATGGGCAATTTCGAAATGATCGACACCATGATCAAGGACGGCCTGTGGGACGCCTTCAATGGCTATCACATGGGCAACACCGCCGAGAATGTCGCGCGGCAGTGGCAGATCACGCGCCAGCAGCAGGATGAATTCGCCGTCGCTTCGCAGAACAAGGCGGAAGCCGCGCAGAAGGCCGGCAAGTTCAAGGACGAGATCACGCCGGTAACAATCAAGACCCGCAAGGGCGACACCGTGGTCGATACCGATGAATATCCGAAACACGGCACGACTCTCGAAGCGATCGGCAAATTGCGGCCGGCCTTCGACAAGGAAGGCACCGTCACCGCCGGCAATGCGTCGGGCATCAATGACGGCGCTGCCGCCGTCGTATTGATGAAGGCGAGCGAAGCCGCCAAGCGCGGCAAGACGCCGTTGGCGCGCATCGTGTCCTGGGCGCAGGCCGGCGTCGATCCGAAGATCATGGGCACCGGGCCGATCCCGGCCTCGCGCGCGGCGCTGAAGAAAGCCGGCTGGAGCGCCAATGATCTCGATCTGATCGAAGCCAACGAAGCCTTCGCGGCGCAAGCCTGCGCCGTCAACAAGGATCTCGGCTGGGATACCAGCAAGGTCAACGTCAATGGCGGCGCGATCGCCATCGGTCATCCGATCGGCGCTTCCGGCACGCGCGTGCTCGTCACGCTGCTGTACGAGATGCAGAAGCGCAACGCCAAGAAGGGCCTTGCCACTTTGTGCATCGGCGGCGGCATGGGTATTGCTATGTGCCTGGAGCGCTGAGCGCCGAATTCGCACTGAGCGTTGACTAAAATCACGGCCGGACCTCGGTCCGGCTGCTATGGCCGGCTCAAGCATCAACTTGCGCCGGCCATTGGCGTCTTTAAGCTGGCTGTCAAACCCAGGACGTAACGTCCCGGAACGGGCACCCGGCAAGTTTTATGAGCAAGTTCGGGGAACCGTAACTGGGACGATTGTTGGATCTGGATAGGGAGGAGACCATGCCCCGCGTTGCGCTGGTTACGGGGGGGACGCGCGGTATCGGCGCGGCCATCTGCAAAGCCCTCAAAGCTGCCGGCTATAAAGTTGCCGCCAATTACGGCGGCAATGACGAAGCCGCACAACACTTCAAGGCGGAAACCGGTATTCCCGTCTTCAAATGGGACGTGTCGTCGTTCGAGGCTTGTGCCGCCGGCATCAAGCAGGTCGAGGCCGAGGTCGGGCCGGTCGAGGTGCTGGTCAATAATGCCGGCATTACCCGCGACGCTCAACTGCACCGCATGAAGCCGGAACAGTGGAGCGAGGTGATCAACACCAATCTCGGCTCGCTGTTCAACATGTGCCGCAACGTCATCGAAGGCATGCGCGAGCGAAAATTCGGCCGTATCGTCAATATTTCCTCGATCAATGGCCAGAAAGGCCAGTTCGGCCAGACCAATTATTCCGCAGCCAAGGCCGGCGAAATCGGCTTCACCAAGGCGCTGGCGCAGGAGGGCGCGCGCGCCGGCGTCACCGTCAATGCGATCTGTCCGGGTTATATCGCCACCGACATGGTCAAGGCGATGTCGCAAGAGGTGTTGCAGAAGAGCGTGCTGCCGCTGATTCCGATCGGCCGCCTTGGGGAACCCGAAGAAATCGCGCGCTGCGTGGTGTTTCTCGCGTCCGACGACGCGGGCCTCCTGACCGGCTCGACTCTGACCGCCAATGGGGGGCAGTATTTCACTTGAGCGGGGCTCCCCTATATAGGGTGTTGCAGTCATAGAGCATTCCGGCCGATTGGAACGAACATGGCGTCGCCTCAGGTCCCCATCAGCGAGCGGCGGCGCGATCAGATGTTCCCTGATCTCGAACCGTTCGAGATCGAGCGGATGCGCCGCTTCGGCGAATGCCGCATCTTCGAGCCGGGCGACAAGCTTTTCACCACGGGCGAGGTCGGCCCTGGGCTGATCGTGATCCCTTGCGGCAAAGTCGAGGTCACCCAGACCGACGGCCGCGGCAAGCGTCATGCGATTGTCGTGCATGGGCCCGGACAGTTCCTCGGCGAACTGGCGCAAATGGCCGGCCGGCCGTCGCTTGCCGATGCGACCGCGGTGGAGACCGTGCGCAGCCTGATCATCCCGCCCGACCGGCTTCGCGCGCTGCTCGTCGCCGAGGCCGAACTGGGCGAGCGCATCATGCGGGCGCTGATCCTGCGCCGTGTCGGCTTGCTCGAGCTCGGCGCCAGCGGCCCGGTGATCATCGGACACGCCGGAAATGCCGATGTGCTGCGGCTGCAAGGCTTCCTCCGCCGCAACGGCCATCCGCATCAATTGCTCGATTCCGACACCGAGCCCGAGGCGAAGGCGCTGATCGAACGCTTCCATGTCGATCCGGGACAATTGCCGATCGTGCTGTGTCCGGGCGGGCAATTGCTGCGCAATCCGGGCGAAGACGAATTGGCGCGCTGCGTCGGCTTGGTGCGGCCGATCGATCCGAACCGGCTCTATGATGTCGCCGTAATCGGCGCCGGGCCGGCTGGCCTTGCGACAGCCGTGTATGCGGCATCCGAAGGACTGTCCGTGATCGTGCTCGATTGCCGCGCCTTCGGCGGCCAGGCCGGCGCCTCGGCCCGCATCGAGAATTATCTCGGCTTCCCGACCGGCATCACCGGCATGGCCCTGATGGCGCGCGCCTACAATCAGGCCCAAAAATTCGGTGCCGAGATGGCGATCCCGGATGAGGCGAGCAAGCTTTGCGCGCAGGAATGCGGCGAAGATCCCTTCATCTTGAACCTTCACAACGGGGAACGCGTGCGCGCGCGTTCCGTCGTCGTCGCGAGCGGCGCCCGCTACCGGCGGCTCGACGTCAGCAATCTCGATACGTTCGAAGGCGCGAGCGTGCACTATTGGGCGACGCCGCTCGAAGCGAAACTCTGCGCCAATCAGGAAGTGGCTCTGGTCGGCGCCGGCAATTCGGCGGGCCAGGCCGCGGTCTTTCTCGCCGGCCAGGGCGTCAAGGTGCGCATGCTGGTGCGGCGGCCGGATTTGGCCGAGACCATGTCGCGCTATCTGGTCGACCGCATTGGCGGCCTCGCCAATGTCAAAGTCGAGACCGGCTGCGCGGTCAGCGGCCTTGAAGGCAGCAACGGCGTGCTGCAAGCAATACGCTGGCGCAACAGCACAAGCGGTGAGGACGTGCGCCAGCCGCTCAGCCACTTGTTCCTGTTCATCGGCGCCGAACCGAATACCGACTGGCTCGCAGGCTCGGGGGTCAAGCTCGACGGCAAGGGCTTCGTGCTGACCGGCGAGGATGCCGGCAGCGATCGGCATCCGCTGGAGACCAGCAAGCGCGGCGTCTTTGCCATCGGCGACGTGCGTGCGGGCTCGATCAAGCGCGTCGCTGCGGCGGTGGGCGAAGGCGCGCAAGTCGTCGCCGCGCTGCATTCCTATCTGGCCGAAACAACCGCCAAGCCGCCGACGCTCGCCGTCATGGTGTCCAGTCCTTCGGTGCAAGCTCGAAGTTCTTGAACTCGAAGCCTGGCGCGACGGTGCAGCCGACCAGCGTCCAGTCGCCGAGCGTTTGCGCTGCCTGCCAGGCGTGAGCCGGCACTACGCCCTGCGGACGCTCGCCGGCTTTCAGATCACAGCCGAGCACAAGGCTGTCGATCTTTCCGGACGCTTGCGACACATCGAGCTTGAGCGGCGCGCCGGCATGCCAATGCCAGATTTCGGCCGCATCGACGCGATGCCAATGCGAGCGCTCGCCGCGCGCCAGCAGAAAATAGATTGCGGTTGACGCCGCCCGCCCGCCGACCTGGTGCGGATCGCGAAACGTCTCGCGGAAATGGCCGCCTTCGGGATGCGGCTTGAGATCGAGCAGCCGGATGATGTCGGCTGCAGTGAGCGGCGCGGTCAACGTGGTGTCTTATGTTTTATGGCGCAGATCTTTTCGGATGACCGGTGTCCGGCCTCGGATCAAGTCCGCGCGCAGGCTTTTTCCGCATCATGCTCTAGAATTTGTTCTTGCGTTCGCGGATTTCGGCAAAGACCCGCCACGCCGGCTTGCCGGACAGACCGAGCGATTTCGCGACTTCCGCATCGTCAGCACGCAAAAACGGATTGGCGGCCTTCTCGGCGCCGATCGTCGCCGGAATGGTGGCCTTGCCGGAGCCGAGCAGCTTTTTCACCTCGTCCGCACGCGCCGCTAGCGCCTTGTTGTCCGGCTCGATGGTTTTGGCGAAACGAATATTGGCGTCGGTATATTCGTGGCCGCAGTAGAAGCGCGTGTCATCCGGCAGAGCGCGCAGCTTCAACAGCGACTGCCACATCATTTCCGGATTGCCTTCGATGACGCGGCCGCAGCCGATCGAGAACAGAGTGTCGCCGACAAAGGCAAGCTTATCCGCCGGAAAGACATAGGAGATGTGCCCCAAAGTGTGCCCGGGCGTGTCGAGGACTTTGGCTTCGAGCGAACCGACCTTGACCCTGTCGCCCTCGCCGGCGGTTTCATCGACATGAGCGATGCGCTGCGCCTCGCCGCGCGGCGCGACGACCCGGCATTTGTGGCGCGCCTTGAGCTCGCCGATGCCGGCGGTGTGATCGCCGTGATGGTGCGTCACCAGAATGTCGGTGAGCTTCCACCCGGTCTTCTGCAGCGCAGCCTCGACGGGAGCCGCTTCCGGCGCATCGATCGACGCCGTCGCGCCGGTTGCCGGATCATGGATAAGGACGCCGAAATTGTCGGAAAGACAGGGAAATAGATAGGTTTCAGCCGGCATGGCGGGGACAATCCGTGATGATTGCGCTGAAGAAAGAGCCTCTAAGGTAGGCACTGCGCCTTATTAACCGCAAGGGCGAAGGACTTCAGCCCCGACCGGCTTGCCGTCGGCGCGCTCCCGGCTGGCGTGCTACTTTGCCGGCATGGATGTCGTCGACCTGCGTAACTTCTATGCCCAGCATCTGGGCGTCGTGGCGCGCCGCTTCATTGGCGGCGGTATCCGCACCCGCTGGCCCGACACCAGGGGCATGAGGGTCGTCGGCATCGGCTATGCCACCCCCTATCTTGGCCTGTTCCGTGAGGAGGCCGAACGCTGCCTTGCCATGATGCCGGCGCCGCAGGGCGTGGTGCGCTGGCCTTCGGCGCGGCCGAGCCTCGCGGCGCTGGTCGAGGAGGACGAATTGCCGCTGACCGATTCGGCGGTCGATCGCGTGCTCTTTGTCCATGCGCTCGAAATGTCGGCTGATCCCGGCGAATTGCTGCGCGAAGCCTGGCGCGTCCTCGCCGCCGGCGGACGTCTCCTGGCGGTGGTGCCGAACCGGCGTGGCGTGTGGGCGCGCATGGACACGACGCCGTTCGGTCACGGCCGGCCCTATTCACGCAGCCAGATCACCCAGCTTCTGCGCGATACTTGGTTCACGCCGACCGGCTGGGGCGAGGCGCTCTATGTGCCGCCGATTTCGCGCAGCCTGTTTTTGCGCTCGGCCATCGCCTGGGAGCGCACCGGGGCGACGCTGTCGGCGCCGTTCGCCGGCGTTCATATCGTCGAAGCCACCAAGCAGGTCTATCGCGCGATACCGGCGCGGCGGGAAAAGCGGCGGCTGGTGCCCGCGCTCAAGCCGGTGCTGATCCCTTCGCCGGGCGCTACCGCGATTCGCTAGGCGCGAATCGCTCTTGAGATTCTCGCCTGCTCAGCGCGGCTGCGTCACTGCGGCCAAGGTTCCGCCGTGACCGAAGCCGCGTCGACGCCGACATAATCGGCAAGGCTCGCGGCCCGGTCGCGATCGAGCGCGGCAATGAGCGCGCGCTTGACGTCGGCGACAAGACCGAGCCCGGCAAAGACCAGCCCTGAATAAACCTGAATGAGACTCGCGCCGGCACGGATTTTCGACAAGGCCGCCGCGCCGGTATCGATACCGCCAGCGCCCACCAGCGGGAACACGCCTTCGACGCGGACATAGGTTTCCGCCAGCATGCGATTGGCGAGCGGCAGGAGCGGACGGCCCGACAGGCCGCCGGCCTCCTTCGCAATTTCCGTCTCGCGCAAGGAGGGCGGGCGCGACACCGTCGTGTTGCCGATGATCATGCCGTCGACGCGGCGCGAACGGGCAATGCCGACCACGTCATCCAGATCGGGCAGCGATAGATCCGGCGCGATCTTGAGAAGCACCGGCGTCGGCCCTGCATTGGGCGCGACGCGTTCGCGGGCATCGATGACGCGCGCCAGAAGATCGTCAAGCACGGCAGCCTGCTGCAGATTGCGCAGGCCGGGCGTATTGGGCGAGGAAATATTGACCGTGACATAGCTCGCCACCGCCGCGAAACGTTCGATCAGCTCGACATAATCGGCGACGCGGTCGGGCGATTCTTTGTTGGCCCCGACATTGATGCCGACCACGCCGCCGCCATTGGCGCGCCGTGCAAGCCGCTTCAAGGCCGCATCCGCGCCTTGGGAATTGAAGCCGAGCCGATTGATGACGCCGCGATCGGCGTCGAGACGGAACAGCCGCGGCTTCGGATTGCCCGGCTGCGGCCGCGGCGTGATGGTGCCCGCTTCGATAAAGCCGAATCCGAGCCGCAGCAGCGCGTCCGGCACTTCGGCGTCCTTGTCGAAGCCCGCCGCGATGCCGATCGGATTCGGAAAGTTCAGCCCGAAGACCCGCATGGCGAGCCGCGGATCGTCGGCCGGCGCCTGCGGCAGCGGCGCGCGCTTGAGCAGATTGACGACGAGCCGATGCGCATCTTCCGGCTCGAGCGCACGCAGGAACGGCCGCGCCAGGCGATCGAGAAAACCGATCACGGCTCAAGCCCCGCGATTTCTCGCCGCCCGCCGCTCTCCTCGGGCAGCGCCCGCGCCCAGCGCACCGCGGCAACCGGCAGCGCGCCGTAGAGATGGGGAAACAACGCGCCGCCGCGCGAGGTTTCCCATTTCAGCGCCGCGCCCAAGGCGGCGCTCTCGACCGCGACCAGCATCAGGCCGGTCTGCCCGGCAAAATGCTTGGCCGCGGTTTCCTCGACTTGCGCCGCAGTGGAGAAATGAATGAAGCCGTCGCGGTGATCGACCGCCGAGCCGCGATAAAGCCCGGTGCTTTCCGCCTCCTGCCACGCCGTCCACTCGCAGATTTTGTAAATCGTCGTCACGCTCAAAGCCGTTTTTTTTCGCCGGCGACCCTATCGGCGGCATCTGGCCCCTTCAAGCCGAACTGACGCAGGGTGGACGGCCGTACCCGACACGCCCGCGCGCCGTTTTGCGGCCTTGAGCATTCAGGCAATAATTCCTATGATTGCTGAGCTGGCGGCGGATAGTTTTGGTATTGTCAAAATCCGGCTCTAGCTTTTGTAGCGCACGATCGTGTTCCGAAGGCCGGGGGCCATTTCTTCGGGATCGTGCCGGGGTTTGGGATCTTTATGCTGACGCACGCGCAGGTCTGGTCGGCCATCGATCGCCTTGCCGCGCGCACGGGTCTTTCCGCTTCCGGGCTCGCCAAGCGCGCCGGCCTCGATCCGACCACCTTCAACAAATCCAAGCGCATTACGCCGCAAGGCCGCGCGCGCTGGCCTTCGACGGAATCGATCGCCAAGGCGCTGGCCGCAACCGGCACGCCGTTCGACGCTTTCGTCACCCTGATCGAGCCGGGAAGCGCCGGCGGCGCGGCGAAACCGGTGCCGCTCTTGGGGTTCGCCGAAGCCGCCAACGGCGGCTATTTCGACGACGGCGGTTTTCCGGCCGGCGCCGGCTGGGACGAGTTCGCCTTTCCATCCGTCAATGACGAGCACGCCTATGCGCTCGAAATCTCCGGAGCGTCGATGGAGCCGGCCTATCGCGACGGCGATATCATCGTGGTCTCGCCGGCGGCTCCGGTGCGCCGCGGCGACCGCGTCGTGCTGCGCGCCAGGAGCGGCGAAGTGATGGCCAGGGAGTTGTTGCGCAAGACGGCCAAGGCGATCGAGCTCAAATCGCTCAATTCCGCGCATCCCGACCGCACCATTGCGATGACCGACGTGCTGTGGGTCGCGCGCATCGTGTGGGCGAGCCAATAGGGAAAAGACGCGCGGGATTCCTTACGCCGAGCGCGCCAGTGCGCCGTCGATCATGTCGATCGTGTTCTGGATGCCATAGGCGGCGACGAAGGAGCCGAAGCGCGGACCTTTCTCCTGGCCGAGCAGCACCTGATAGAGCATGTTGAACCAGTCGAGCGAGACGCCGGGCTTGCCGTCCTTGCCCTTTTTCTTCTCGTCCAGGAACGGTTCGCGCCGGCCGATCTCATAAACGACATCCTGGATGACTTCGGGCAGAGCACCCGCCGGCAATTGCGACAGCGCGTCGCGCAGATCGGTCAGCGCCGCGCGCTCCGCCGCGCCCGGCTCGCGGAACTGCTTCTTCGGCGCGACGAAATCGCGATAGTAGTTGATGGCGTAGTCGACCAAAGCCGCAAGGCGCGGATTGGTCTCCTTGGTCACGCCCGGCCGATAGCGGCCGATGAAGCCCCATAGCGTATCGGCATTCGCCGCGTTCGATGCGGTCACGAGCGACAGCAGCATGGCGAACGGCACCGGATTATCCGGCGCCGGCGGCTTGCCGCCGTGAATGTGCCAGACCGGATTGCCGAGCCGCTCCTTGGTGCCCTGGCGCGGATAGGCGTCGAGATATTGCAGATATTCGTCGACGTGGCGCGGGATGACATCGAAATAGAGCCGCTTCGCCGCCTTCGGCTCGCGATACATGAACAGCGACAGGCTCTCCGGGCTCGCATAATGCAGCCATTCCTCGATGGTGAGACCGTTGCCCTTGGACTTCGAGATCTTCTGGCCGTTCTCGTCGAGGAACAGTTCGTAGTTGAAGCCTTCCGGCGGCGTGCCGCCGAGCACGCGGCAGATCTGGCTCGACAATTTCACCGAATCGATAAGGTCCTTGCCGGCCATTTCATAGTCGATGCCGAGCGCGAACCAGCGCATCGCCCAGTCCGGCTTCCATTGCAGCTTGCAGCGCCCGCCGGTGACAAGTGTCGTGATGCGCTCGCCGTCGTTTTCGTAAGTGATCGTGCCGGCCTTGGCGTCGTGGGCGACGACAGGCACCTGCAAGACGATGCCGGTTTTCTGGTCGATCGGTAGAAATGGCGAATAGGTCTGCGCCCGCTCTTCCCGCAGCGACGGCAGCATCACCGCCATCACCTCCTCGAAATGGGCGAGCATGGTCAGCAGCGCTTCGTCGAAACGCCCTGACGTGTAGCAGGCGGTCGCCGACATGAATTCGTAGTCGAAGCCGAACCGATCGAGAAAGGCGCGCAGCCGCGCGTTGTTGTGCGCGGCAAAGCTATCATGGGTGCCGAACGGATCGGGCACTTTGGTGAGCGGCTTGCCGAGATGCTGCGCCACCATCTCCTTGTTCGGCACGTTGTCGGGCACCTTGCGCAGCCCGTCCATGTCGTCGGAGAACGCGATCAGGCGCGTCTTGATCTTGTCGTCGGTGAGAACGCGAAACGCGTGGCGCACCATGGTCGTGCGCGCCACTTCGCCGAACGTGCCGATATGCGGCAGGCCGGACGGCCCGTAGCCGGTCTCGAAGATGACTTCGTCCTTCGGTTTCCTCTTCAGCCGCGCGACGATCTTGCGCGCCTCCTCGAACGGCCAGGCATGCGACAGCTCAGCGATGGCGCGCAGTTCGGCGGGGCTTTCGCTCGCCGGATTTTCAATGGTCGCAGTCGTCATAAGATACCTTTGGACGGATTTGCGGTCGCGTCGTCTCCGGCGCGCCGGCAGCTTTGTTTTAGCGCATGTCCGCGCCGGAAAACCGGTGCTCCCTTTTCCGGGACATGCGCAATACTAAAACGGGTTGATCGGAAAATAGCGCAGCCAGAGATCGGTGTAGCTGCCTTTTTCCCATAACCTAAACAGCGCCCAGTTCAGCGCCTGACGCAACAGATCGTTGCCGCGCTTGACCGCGATGCCGACGCCTTCGCCGAAGAAGCGGCTTTCGAGATAGGGACCGCCGCGGAAGGCGCAGCAGCCGTTGGAATCGCTGCCGTTGAGCCAGAAGGCGAGCGATATGCCGTCGCCGAACAACAGATCGACGTCCTTGTTGCGCAACGCCTCGCGCGCGGCTTCGGCATTGGGATAGGGATGAATCTCGGCCTCGGTGAACATCTCCTTTAGAAAAGCCTCGTGCGCCGTGCCGGCGACCACCGCGATCTTCTTGCCTTCGACCAGTTCAGGCAGCACGTCGCGGATCGGGCTGTCGATGCGTGCCACAAAGCGCGCCGGCGTGCGGTAGTACGGATCGGTGAAGTCGGCCTTCCGCCGTGTCTCGGCATTGGCGGAGACCGAGGCGATCACGGCGTCGCCGCCGGATTTGTCGTTGAGAGCATCGAGCAAGAGATCGAAGCGGCGCGCCTGGATGGTGCAGGTGGTGTTGATCTCGGCGCAGATGAGCCGCGCCAGGTCGACATTGAAGCCGGCGGGGTTGCCGTCCGCGCCGGCATAGTCGAACGGCGGGTAATCGAGTTCGGTCAAGAAGCGAATGCTCTGGAGGCGCGACAGGTCCGGCCGCTCCGGCCGCCGGCGCGGATCCCAAAAGCCGGGCACGGCAGCCGAAGCGGCCGCGGCCGGCGCGACGCCGTCCTTGGTGATGACCCCCTCGGGGGTGGTGTCCGGCGCCGCTCGCGCGCGGCCGTGCGCAAAGGCCGCGCACACGACGGCAAGCAGCGCGAGCCGCGGCAAAACGCGCGTGACACGGCGGAAATTGGCGGATTCAGATTGCATGCTCGGATCGCTTTATCGGCAATTTGCGGCGCGATTCGGCGCGGCACTTCGCTTCAATCCCATCGGCCTAACCGCCGGGCGCAGAAATGTCGAGGCGGACGGACAAAAAACAGGCCGGCGGGAACAATCAGATCAAGGTCAAATCAGAGGTAACGGCGCAAATCCGCAGCTTCCACGGCCGGGGTCCGGCTGACGTCGAAGGGAGCGACGAAATGGCCGTTCTTGTCCATGAGATAGACCAACGCGGTATGATCCATGGTGTAATCGCCATTCTCGAGCGGCACCTTCTTGGCATAGACCCGGTAGGCCTTGATCGCGGCATCGATCGAAGCCCGATCGCCGGTGAGGCCGCGCAGATGCGGATCGAAATTGGAGAGATAATCCTTCATCACCTGTTGCGTGTCGCGCTCGGGGTCGACCGTGATGAACAACGCGTTGGTGCGATCGGCGTCGGGCCCGAGCTCTTTCAACAGCTGCGACAGGTCGAACAACGTGGTCGGACAGACGTCGGGGCAATGCGTATAGCCGAAGAACACCAGGAACGGCTTGCCCTTCATGTCGGCATCGGTCACGGCCTTGCCGTTCTGATCCTCGAGCCGGAATGGGCCGCCCACGGCGGCGACCGCCTGCCCAACCGGGGCGCGACCCGTCACCACCAATATTGCGGCAAAGAACAGGAACAGACCGGCGAGAAAGGCGCCGAGGATGAGCGCGACGCGGGATGTCTTATCGTTCACGGCGTTCGTTCCAACTTGCCAAAACTTCCCATCAGCCGAAGCACGCCGCGAAACCGGTACGGATCGTTTCGAAGAAGACCGTGGTGCCGTAATACGCCCACAGTAAGACGCTGCCGGCGAGCGCCAACGCGGCAAAAAGGCCCACGGCCGTGGCCAAAACGCCCGTCAACGGCCGCAGCCCAGTCGTTGGCGTGGCCGTCCCTGACGTCGTCTCCGGCAAGACCTTGGGAATTGAGCGCAGCGGCATGGGCGTTAGATAGGCCGGAACGCGCCAGCCGACAACGGCGTCCGGGCTGGGCGCAGGCGCCCAACCGAAGCGCCGGAATTACGAACGTCCGCCGGTTATTGGCAGCTTCGATAAAGCGCCGCCAGATCGTGGCCCCGCATCAACTTCAGCGTCGGAGTCAGTCCGCCATGGTGGCCGATCCAGGTCCGGATCGAGGCCGGATAAAGCCGCATCACCATCCGGCTGCCTTGCCTGGTCGGAACCAGTGAACGCGAGGCGTCGTCGTAATATGATGCTGCATGGAAGCCCAGTTCGGCGCGGCTGGTGACACAGACCCGATCTCTTGGGACAATGCCAGTCAGCAAAGTGCAGGCCGAGAGACAAGGCCCGTCAATCACGATGCGCTCGCCCGAAGCGCGTATCTGTTCGAACTTCTGCACGTAGGAGGAGACTTCGCCCCCCGGATCATTCGTGATACGAACCTCGGCCGATGCGCCAAATGCAAAGAGCGCCGACGCCAGCGCGCCGGCTGCGATAGACTGCCACCTCATACCTCACCCTCCTGCGGTCGATCCCGCCCACTCGGCAAGACATTGTTCCCGGTCTTTGCCCAAAGACATGATGACACGGCGCGCGCACCCAGCCAAACGGAATGCTATAAAACAGCGCTACCGGTAACCAAGTGAAATCGACATCCGTAATAACCCTCACGATTTGCAAAAAACACGACCAAAGAGTGCTCAGATCATGGAAACGTCAGCTGCCCGCAAAACCAATGTTCCCGAATTTTCCACCGCGTATTATTTCCTCGAAGGATTAACCGAGATCGGCATCGATTATCTGTTCTGCAATTTCGGCACCGATCATGCGCCGATCATCGACGAGATGGCGCATCGCAAGAAGCGCGGCGAGCCGATGCCGGGCGTTGTACGTTGTCCGCACGAGAATACAGCCGCGCATATGGCCGCAGGCTATGCGCTGATGACCGGACGCGGACAGGGCGTGCTGGTGCATGTCGATGTTGGAACCGCGAATACGGCAAACGGCATTCACAACATGTTCCGCACCCGCCTGCCGGTGCTGCTGATGGCGGGCAAGGCGCCCTACACGGTTAATGACGAGCTCATCGGCTCGCGCGACACCTACGTGCACTTCATTCAGGAACCGTTCGACCAGGCGAGCCTGGTGCGGCCTTATCTGAAATGGGAATGGACGCTGCCGTCCGGCGTCGTGGTGAAGGAAGCGCTGCGGCGCGCACATTCGGTGATGCAGAGCGAGCCGCGCGGCCCGGTCTATCTGATGATGCAGCGTGAGACGCTGACGCAGCTCTGGCGTGAAGACGAGATCCGGCGCTATCCGGCGGACCAGTTCACACCGTCATCCGGCGGCGCCGCCGATCCGAAACTTGTGAGCCAGCTCGCCGACAAGCTCCTGGCGGCGGAACATCCGATCCTGATCACCGGCTATGCCGGACGGAACGCGCATGCCTCGCGCATCATCGACGCGCTGGCGCAATTCGCCGGCATCGCCGTCTACGAAGTGAACATGACCAACAATATCTCGCACACCTCGCCCTGCTTCGCCGGCTTCTCCGCCGACAAGGCGGTGCCGCAGGCCGATGTCGGCCTTCTGGTCGACGTCGATGTGCCGTGGTTCCCGAGCGACGTGCAGATGAACCCCACGACGTTCTGGGCGCATATCGACATCGACATTCTCAAGCCCGGTTCGCCGATGTGGACTTTCCCCGGCAATGTCCGCATGCAGGGCGACAGCGGCCGCATCCTCGAACAGGTGCTGGAGCAGCTCAAAGCGAAGGCGACGCCGAAGTTCAAGGAAGCTGCTGCTGCACGCGTCGCCCGCATCAGGGCGGCGCGCGAGGAGCGCCATGCCCACGCCGCCAAGCTCGCCGCCGACAAGGGGCGACCGGGCGCGGTCAATCCGCATTATCTGATGGCGGAGCTCGGCAAGCTGATCGACGCCGAGGACATGATCTTCAACGAAGGCATTACCAATGCCGCGCCGGCCTTGATGCAAATTCCGCGGCCGCTGCCCAATACGACCGTGCGCGCCGGCGGCGGCGGACTCGGCTGGTCGGGCGGTTTCGCGCTCGGCGCCAAGCTCGCGGCGCCGGACCGGCTGATGGTGCAGATCTGCGGCGACGGCGGCTTCTACTTCAACAATCCGACCTCGGTGTTCGCCGTGTCGCATCACTACAAGCTGCCGATCTTCACCATCGTGCTCGACAATACCGGCTGGAACGCGGTGAAGCAGTCGACGCTGCGCGTCTATCCCGACGGCGAGGCCAAGACCGCGAACGACTTCGAGGCCGAGCTGGCGCCCGATGTGCATTTCACCAAAGTGGCCGAAGGATTCGGCGCTTATGCCGAGGAACTCACCGACCCGGCGCAAGCGCCGGCAGCGCTCGAGCGCTGCATCAAGGCGGTACGCAGCGGACGCGCCGCGCTCCTGCATGCCCGCGTGACCAAGATGTAGTTCTTGCGCGTTCGTGCGTTCCCCGAAAGAAGCCTGATGCTCCAACGCAGAACTAACTCCGCGTTGCGAGCGTCAGGCCGTCGAGGTCGATCTCGGTTTTCCGGCCGGCGATAAGATCGGCGACGATGCGGCCGCCGCCGCAGGCTTGGGTCCAGCCGTTCGAGCCCTGGCCGAGATTGAGGAACAGATTGTCGTAGGGCGTCACCCCGAGATAAGGCGGACCGTCGGGAGTCATCGGGCGCAGGCCCGCCCAATAGGCGACGTTGGAATAATCGCCCGCGTGCGGAAACAGTTCGCGCGCGGCATCGCGGACGCCGGCGGCTTTCGCCGGATCGACCGTCCGGTCGTAGCCCGTGATCTCGGCGACGCCGGCCGCACGCAAACGGGTGCCGAGCCGGGTGACCATCACCTTGCTGTGCTCATCCATGACCGAAGATCGCGGCGACGATTCTGCGCGTGCGCCCTCGAGCGTGATCGCATAGCCCTTGACCGGATAGATCGGCAGATCGATGCCGAGCGGCTTCAACAGCGCGGGTGCGTCGTTCGCCAGCGCGACAACATAGCGATCCGCCGTCAGCACGCCGCGATCCGTGACGATGCCGCTGACGCGGTCACGTTCCGTGGCAACGGCTTCGACATGCGTTCCGAAATAGAAAGTAACCCCTGCCGCTTGCAGCCGCTCGGCCAGCCCCACCGTGAACAAATAGCAGTCGCCGGTCTCATCCGTCGGCAAATGCAGGCCGCCCGAAAGCGCCGCACGACCGGCGCCCAGCGCGGGCTCGATCTTCAGCGCCTCGTCGCGATCGACCAGACGATGTTCGACTGCGAACCGCTCGAGCACCTTGGCGGCAAGGCGCCCGCCTTCGAGTTCCTCTTCGGTGCGAAAGATCTGCAGCACGCCGCCGCTGCCGTGATCGTGTTCAATGCCGGTCTCCTCGCGCAGCTTGCCAAGACAGGCTTTGCTGTAATGCGCGATACGCTGCATGCGCGCCTTGTTGCGGGCGAAGCGCTCCGCGCTGCAATTGACGACGAATTGCGCGAGCCAGCGCCACTGCGCCGGATCGAGCCGCAGCCGCAGCATCAGCGGCGCATGGCTGCGGAACAGCCAGCGCAGCACTTTCAGCGGCATGCCCGGCGCCGCCCCACGGGCCGGCGAAGCCCGGACAGATGCCGCCGGCATTGCCAAAACTTGTTTCGAGCGCCGCGCCGGACTGGCGGTCGACGACCGTCACCTCGTGGCCATCGCGGGAAAGATAATGGGCGCAGGTTATTCCGACGACACCTGCGCCCAGGACCAGGACTTTCACGCGCCGCCGCTCATTCCATCTTGATATTGGCGTCGCTGATGATCTTTGAATAGATCGCCATTTCCTTGTCGATGAACTTGGCGAACTCGTCCGGCGGCATGGAGCGCGCGTCGAAGCCGAGCGTGCTGAGACGCTGCTTCACCTCCGGATCGGCCAGCACCTTCGCGGTCTGCTGCTCGATCTTCATGACGAGATCCGGCGGCATGTCTTTCGGGCCCCAGAGGCCGTACCACGACGAGAATTCGAGTTTGTCCATGCCGGATTCTTCGACCGTGGGGATGTTCGGCGCCGCCGGCACCCGCTCGAGGCTGGTGATGGCGAGCGCCTTGATCGACTTGTTCTGCGCCAAGGGCAGCGAGGACAGCATCGGGTCGGCGATGAGTTGAATCTGCCCTGCCATCAGGTCGTTGAGCATGGGGCCGGCGCCCTTATAGGTGATAACCGGCGTTTTGACGCCGGCCTGGCGCTTCAAGAGTTCGATGGCGAGATGGCCGGCCGAGCCGAAACCGGACGTGGCGAAGGTATATTTATCGGGATCCTTGCGGACGAGATCGAAGAATTCCTTCAGATTGTTGGCCGGCACGTTCGGCGCGGTCGACACCACCAGCGGGCCTGAGGCGACGAGCGAGATCGGCGTGAAGTCCTTCACGACGTTATAGGGAATATTCTTGAACAGGAACGGCGTGGTCACGTGGATCGAGGCCGTGAGCAACAGCGTGTAGCCATCCGGCTCTGCCTTGGCCACCGCATTGGCGCCGACCGTGCCGGCTGCGCCGCCGGCGCGGTTCTCCACAATGAAGGTCGAGTTGAAGGAATGGCTGAGCTTATCCGCCAGAATGCGCGCGACACCGTCGACGGAGCCGCCGGGAGGATAAGGCACGACCAAAGTGACGGTCCTGCTCGGGTAATTGTCGGCGGCCGCCGGTGCCACAAGCCCGATGGCCGCTGCCGCCAGTGCGGCAACAAATGTAAGCCGTATCATCTCAATATCATCCTTTCAGGGGTTTTCATCAAAACGTCCCTGGATAGCTTCCTCCGTCGATCAACACGTTCTGGCCGGTGACGAAGCCGGCATGTTCGGAACAGAGAAAGGCGCAATAGGCGCCGAGCTCGGACGGGCGGCCGTAGCGTTTGGCCGGATTGGCGGCGGCACGCGCCCGCCAGACGTCATCGAAAGTCTTGCCGCCGGGCACGAGCATGCCTTCGATATGGCGGCGCTGCGCATCGCTGTCGAAGATGCCGGGCAGGATATTGTTGATGGTGACGTTGCGTTCGACCGTCTGCCGCGCCAGCCCGCCGGCGAAGCCGACCAGGCCGGAGCGCGCGCCGTTCGACAGGCCGAGCTCGATCTGCGGGATCTTCACGCTGCGCGAAACGATATTGATGATGCGGCCGAACCCGCGCGCCATCATGCCATCGACGGTGAGCCGCATCATCTCGATCGGGCCCAGCATCATCGCATCGAGCGCGGCGATCCAATCGTCGCGGCTCCAGTCGCGGAAATCGCCCGGCAGCGGACCGTCGGCATTGTTGATGAGGATATCCGGTTCGGGACAGGCGGCGACGGCGCCGTTGCGGCCTTCGCTTGTGGTGATGTCGCCGGCCACGGTTTTGACCGTGACGCCGGTCGCCTGCGCAATCTCGGCGCCGGCGCGTTCGAGCACGTCCGGCGTGCGCGCCACGATAGTGATATTGACGCCCTCCTGCGCCAGCGCCAAGGCGCAGGCCTTGCCGAGGCCCCTGCTCGCGCCGCAGAGCAGCGCGTTCTTGCCGGCGATGCCAAGGTTCACGACGTCACCAGCGCGCGGAGCCGGGGAGACAAGGCGCTTCAGGCCGCAACGGCCGAAATCGGCTTGAGCTTGTAACCGTAGGTCTTGTCGAGCCCGAGCTCGGCGATGATGCGCAAGCCCTTTGCGAGCGCGTCCGCATCGAGGCCGGTGAGCGGCTTGCGCAGATCGCCCGCCGGCATGCCGAGCGCCTTCATCAGCGATTTTACCGCGACCGGATTGATCGCCGAGTAGGTGAAGTGCAGCAGCGGCAGGAGATTCAGATAAGCCTTCTTGAAATTCTCGGCTTCCGTGTAGCTCGCCCACGGCGTCGAAATCGTCGCCAGCTCCGCCGGCGCGATATTGCCGGTCATGTTCGCGGTACCGTGGCCGCCGAGACTCATGGTCGGCACCACGAGGCCGAGATTGGGGCTGTCGCAACACATCACGGCAACGCTCGGCTTGGCAGCCAGCACCTGCGCGACCTGGCCGACGCGCGCGGTCGATTCCTTGTGCACCACATAATTGGGATGCTTGAAGATGCGGATCAGATTGTCCCAATGCAGGTCGCTATTCACCCGCGGCGGATTGTTGTAGATGCCGAGCGGCAGATCGGTCGCATCGGCAATGTCGAGGAAGAAGCGCTCGATATCGGCCTCCGGCGCGCAGATATAGGCAGGCGCCGCGAGAATCGCGCCGTCGGCGCCGTTGTCCTTGGCGAAGCGGACATTGGCGATCGTCGCGTCGGTGTTGTTGCCGGTGCAGCCGAAGAAGATCGGCATCTTTCCGGTCTTCATCTTCGCCGTCTCGACAATGATTTTTTTCTTTTCTTCCGGCGACAGCATGGATGTTTCGCCGGTCGACCCCATGATCAGCACCGCGGCCGTGCCGTGGCTCTCCTGAAATTGCAGCAGCGTGCGAAACGCGGCGAAATCGACGGTGCCGTCCTTGTTGAAAGGCGTAATCAAGGCCACGAACGAACCGGTCAGCTTCTTATTCGACATCGCGATCTCCGTATCTTCAATGTTTGAATGATCCTAACAGGTGTGTCAGCCGGCAGCGAGCAAAGGCTCGGTCAGCACCCGGACCGGCAGGGCGCCGCCGGTCCAGCGTTCGATTTCAACGAGTGCGCTGAGCGCGCTGGAGCCCTGGGCCAGTCGCGACGTGCCGATGTCGAGCGTGAGCACATTGGGATTGCCGCCGCGCTCGGGCTCGCCGTCCGAAACATCCATCCAGGCGCCGGTCGACATCACCGCAACGTGCGGCAGCACGCCATCGTCAACGATCGCGCCGGCAAGGCACGCGCCGCGATCGTTGAACACGCGCACGATGTCGCCGTCGGCGATGCCGCGCGCCGCGGCGTCCGCCGGATTGATGCGGATCGCTTCGCGGCCCGCGACCTTGGCCGCCTGCGCGACCGGTCCCGGATCCATTTGGCTGTGCAGGCGATGCCGCGGCTGATTGGTGACGAGATGAAGCGGCCAGTTCTTGGCGTGCGCGCTGCCGAGCCATTCGGCGGGCGCGATCCACGTTGGATGCATCGGACAGTCGTCGTAGCCGAAGCCCGCGATGGTTTCCGATGCAATTTCGATGCGGCCGGAGGGCGTCTTCAGCGGATGCAATTGCGGATCGCGGCGGAACTCCTCGAACAGAACGAAGTCGCGCTCCGGCTGCGGGAACTCGACGAAACCTTCGGCCCAGAATTGCTGAAAGCCGGGAAGCTCGATGCCTTTGTCCGCCGCGCCTTGGCGCACGCGATCATAGATCGCGCGGCACCAGTCCATCTCCTCGCGGCCTTCGGTGAAAGCCTGTTCGTAGCCGAGGCGCGCGGCCAGCGCGCCGAATATCTCGTAATCGCTGCGCGCGTCGCCGACCGGATCGATCGCCCGGTGCATGGCGAAAAGATAGAGATCGCGCGAAGAGCCGCCGACATCGTTGCGCTCGAGCGTGGTCGTCGCCGGCAGCACGATGTCGGCGTGCCGCGCCGTCGGCGTCCACCAGCTGTCGTGGACCACGATCGTTTGCGGCCGCTGCCAGGCCTGGCGCAGGCGATTGAGATCTTGGTGATGGTGAAACGGATTGCCTCCGGCCCAATAGACCAGCTTGATATCCGGATAGGTGCCGCGACGGCCGTTGAAGTCGTAAGGCTGTCCCGGATGCAGCAGCATGTCGGCCATGCGCGCGACCGGAATGGCGGCGCGCACCGGATTGAGCGGGCTCGAGATTTCCGGGCCCGGCACGTCGGCGCGCGGCACGCCGACGCCGTTCATCGAGCCGTGGCCGAAAGCAAAGCCGCCGCCGGGAAGCCCGATGCCGCCGAGCATTGCGGCAAGCGCGATCGCCGCCCAATAGGGCTGCTCGCCACGATGTGCGCGCTGCAGCGACCAGGCGCAAGTGATGAGGCTGCGCACTGAAGCGGCGCGGCGGGCGAGCGTGCGGATCGTCTCCGCCGGCACGCCGCAGATCGCGGCGGCCCATTCCGGCGTCTTGGCGACGCCGTCGGTTTCGCCCAGCAGATAGCGCTGCAACGGCTCGAAGCCGGTGCAGCAGCGGTCGAGAAAATCGCGATCATGGCGCTGCTCGGCGATGAGCACATGCGCCATGGCCAGCATCATCGCGGTGTCGGTATTCGGGCGGATCGGAATCCATTCGGCGCCGATACCGTCCGGCGCGTCGGACCTGTTGGGACTGATGACGACGAAGGCGGCGCCGTTGTTTTTGGCGCGCTTGAGCCAGGTTTCGAGCACATGCGCGCCGGTGCCGCCGGACGTGACCTGCGCGTTCTTCAGCGCCAGGCCGCCGAAGGCGATCATCAGACGCGTATGTTTGACCACCGAAGACCAGTCGGTGACGCGTCCGGTTACCGGCCGAAATGTCCCGATCACATGCGGCAACAGAAACTGCGCCGCGCCCCAGCTATAATTGCCGATCTGGTCGACAAAGCCGCCGCCGAGCGCGAGAAACCGCCGCACCGAACTGCGCGCGTGATGCAATCTGCCCGCCGACGACCAGCCATAGGAGCCGCCGAAAATCGCGGTAGCGCCGAATTCGTCCCGTATGCGGTTGAGCTCGCCGGCGACCAGATCGAGCGCGGTCGCCCACGATACTTCCTCGAATTCGTCGGCGCCGCTGCGCGGCTCGCCTTGCCGCCAGCCCTTGCGCACCGCGGGCCGCGCGATGCGCAGCGGCGAATGCACCATGGCGGGGATCGCGTTGAGCAATTCGGACGGCGCCGGATCGTGCGGAAACGGCTCGCAGCCGATGACGCGGCCATCCTCGACGAGAGCCGTAAAAGCGCCCCAATGCGCGAGGGATGGAAAGCGTCCGACGGTCATCCGTTAGCACCCGTTTCGCATCAGGCAGCTTTCAGCCACGGCGCATCATCACGGCCCAACGCGAATTCGACGGCGGCGTCGGCATGCAGCAGTGTCGAATCGAACGTCGGCAAGTCGACGCTTTGCGGATCGAGCAAAAGACCGATCTCCGTGCAACCTAAAATCACGCTGTCGGCGCCCGCCGCTCGTCCGCGCGCGACGATCTCGACGTAGCGCTGCCGCGATTCCTCGCGGATAACGCCCTGGCAGATCTCCTCGAAGATCACGTTATGCACGATCGTGCGGTCCGCCGCAGCCGGCACCAGGGCATTGATGCCATGACGCTCGCGCAGCCGCGATAGGTAGAAATCCTGTTCCATGGTGTAGCGCGTCGCCAGCAGAAGGGGCCGCTTGACGCCTGCGGCTTTCAGCGCCTCCGCGGTCACGTCGACGATGTGCAGAAGCGGCACGTCGACCGCGCTTTGCACGCTGTCGGCGAGCTTGTGCATGGTGTTGGTGCAGATCAGGAGGCACCCTGCGCCGGCATCGCGCAAATCACGCCCGATATCGGCGAGCACACGCGCCGCCTCGTCCCAGGCATCGGCCTGCTGCAGGCCGACAATACCGGCGAAATCGACCGAGCGCATCACCACGTCGGCCGAGTGCAGTCCGCCCAGGCGCGCCCTGACCTGCTCGTTCATGCGCCGATAATAGACCGCCGTGCTTTCCCAGCTCATGCCGCCGATCAATCCGATCATCCGCATCTGCTCGCCCTTTCATTTCCCGCTGAATTGGCCGCAGGGCAAGACTAGCGATCCGCAGCTCGGATGATTTTGCGAATTCATGCCCGAATGCACTCATATGGGCTATTTGGTTTGCTATTTATCCATATAAAGGAAATAATATTGCGCATATAATAAAAAACGAGAAATGTATCCCCGAAGGGGCTCTTTCACAGGCAGGACGCGCCAATCATGGACGCCATCGACCGCAAGATTCTCGACATCCTTCAGGCCGACGCCACGGTGCCGGTAGCAACGATCGCCGACCGGGTGGGATTGAGCGCGGCACCGTGCTGGCGGCGGATCAAGCGGATGGAGGATGAGGGCGTCATCAAAGGCCGCGTGGCGCTGGTCGACCGGCGCAAAGCCAATGTGCCGATGACGCTGTTCGTTTCGGTGCGCACGACCCGCCATGCCGGGCAATGGCTCGAAGATTTCCGCCGCGTGATTTCGGATATTCCGGAAATCGTCGAAGCGTGGCGGCTCACCGGGGAAGTCGACTATCTGTTGCGCATCGTCGTTCCCGATGTCGACACCTATGACGTCGTCTACAAGCGCCTCATCAATCGGCTGGAATTCGCCGATATCAGCTCCGCCATCGCCATGGAGGAGCTGAAATATACCACCGCGATTCCGACCGACTACCTGTTGGGCTGAAACTCGAACTGCGCCGGCCGGCAATCACGGGCTGGCATGGTTGATGAATTTTTCCGGCGGCCTCTCGCCCCATTGCGAGACCAAAGCTTCGTCGGCGGCGACGAGATTGGAACCATTGGCGAGATTGAGCCGGTCGCTATCGGCCCAATGCTCATGCACGCGGCCCCAAGGATCCGCCCAATAATCATAGACCTGGCTGCCGAGGACATGGCGGCCGATACCCCACATGTGCTCGTAGCTGCCGAACTTCTTCAGATAGTCGTGCCCCATGCAGACGTCGTCGATGTCCGGCACCTCGAAAGACAGGTGGTTCAGTCCGGTCTTTTCGTGGTTGAGGCAGAAGAAGACGTGATGGTCGACATAGGTATCGCCGCGATCGCAGCGGTTGAACGAGCCGATCAGATTGTTCTTGTTCTCGGCATAGACGTCGTCGGAGCAGATGAATCCGAGCATTTCGCGGAACCAGCCGACAGTCTCGCCGAATCTCGGCGTCATCAGCACGCCATGGCCGACGCGCTTGACGTGGGCCGGGCCTTTCGGCAGCCGCATGAGTTCGCCGGCGCGCGCCGTGGGCGCTTCGGCTGAATTCATCTTCTGCCGTTTGACCACAATCGGCTCGACCGGCGCGATGCCGGCGACCACCTCGATCTGATAGCCGTTCGGCTCGGTGAGACGCACGCGCTTGCCGCCGCCGGGCTCGTCGATGGTCTCGACGCCCGAGGCGCCGGGCGCCTTGGCGAGCTTCTTCAGATCGTCCTCGTCGTCGAGGTAATAGGCGATGCCGACAAATTTCGGATCGCCCTTTTCGGTGACGTGAATGTGGTGGCTGGGATCGGTCCCACGCATATAGAGCGCGTTAGCGGTGCGCTCGCTGCGATGCATGCCAAAGCGCGTCAGGAATTCTTCCGCAACATCCAGATCCGGCGATCGCAGACGTCCATAAGCGATATCCGCCACTTTGCACCAAGACATGTACCTCTCCCTTACGACGGCACGTTCCCTGACCACGGCATGCGTATTCGCGTGCCTGCGCGGCACGCACCGCGGCTTCGATGTCCGCATCTGTAGCTTAATCTGCCATGATCGGAGCGCCGCGGCTACAGGGCCGTTGGGCGCAAAGGCGTCCGCTGCGGCGCGAAGGCCGCAGCAGACGATCGTCCCACCGCGACGATATCAGGGGTGGTAGTCGGCCGGCTTGGTCTCGTCGATCCGCGCCCCGCCGATGGCGTTGAACACCGGCGTCAGAACAATCGCCGCGATCAGATTAAGCACGACGGTGTAGAGCGCCGTGTAGCCGGGGAACGTGAAGCCTGCGAAATGCAGCGGAAAGTTCGGCGTGAGATTGGCCGCCTGGAACATCCAGATGCCGGCCGCTGTCCCCACCGCCCAGCCGACCAGCAGCGCCCAATCATTGAACCAGCGCGTATAAACGCCGAGCATCACCGCCGGCAACGTCTGGATGATCAGGATGCCGCCCAAGAGCTGCAGGAAGATGGCAAATTGGATCGGCAGGAAGATGATGACGATCAGCGCGCCGAGCTTGACGATCAGCGACACCCACTTGGCCATCTGTGCTTCCTGCTTGTCGGTCGGATTGCGGTTGAAGAACTCCTTATGGATGTTGCGCGTGTAGAGGTTGGCGGCGGCGATCGACATGATCGCGGCCGGCACCAGCGCGCCGATGCCGATCGCGGCAAAGGCAATGCCGACGAACCACGACGGGAAAGTGTGCAGGAACAACGCCGGGACGGCGAAATTATTGCCGAACTGTTTGAAGCCAGCGGCGAATTCCGGCAGCGCGCCGACACCGGCGGCGATGGCGAAGAAGCCAACCAGGGCCAACAGACCCAGCATGAACGAATAGCCCGGCAACAGCGCGGCATTGCGGCGGATGGCATGGCCGCTGTTCGCGGCGAGGATCCCGGTTACCGAATGCGGATAGAGGAACAGCGCCAGCGCCGAGCCCAAAGCCAGCGTGGCATAGACCCCGTAAACACCGGTCGTATTGGCGCCGGGAACGGCGAGCAGCAGCTTTGCCGGCGGCATCGCGGCAAAGATTTTGCCGAAGCCACCGAGTTCGATCGGAACCACGATCACCGCGGCGAAGGCGGTGAGATAGATCAAGAGGTCCTTGACGATGGCTATCGATGCCGGCGCGCGCAGCCCGCTCGAATAGGTGAAGGCCGCGAGAATGACGAAGGCGATGATCAGCGGCAGATCGGCGGCGAGCCCCGAGCCCGACGTGCCCACGCCCATGGCGCCGATGACGACCTGCAGACCGACAAGTTGCAGCGCGATATAGGGCATCGTCGCGACGATGCCGGTGACGGTCACGGCAAGCGCCAGCCAGCGATTGCCGAACCGGCCGCGCACAAAATCAGCCGGTGTGATGTAATTGTGCTTGTGGCAGACATACCAAAAACGCGGAAACACCAGAAACAGGATCGGATAGATCATGATCGTGTAAGGCACCGCGAAAAACGCGATCGCGCCCGCGCCGAAGGCCAGCGCCGGAACGGCGATGAAAGTATAGGCCGTATAGAGATCGCCGCCGATCAGGAACCAAGTGACAATTGTCCCGAAGCGGCGGCCGCCGAGCCCCCATTCGTGAATGAGATCGAGATCACCCTTGCGCCAACGCGCGGCGGCGAAACCCAGATAGGTGATGAATGCGAACAGCAGCACGAAGATGGTAAGCGCTGTCCAATTTACCTCCGCCACGGTTCCCTCCCCCATCCTGTCGTTTTCTTGCTTTTCTTGTCGTCAGACATGAAACGCAGAAAATGTCAGGTTGAACTTATTTCCATTGAGCGGCTGATTGCCGCTCGGCGCCAAAAGATCGACCGGCCGATCGGGCCGAACCCACTCACCTGCGGTGCTCGGCATCCGTGGCAAAGTAGACGATCGCCGTCAGGATGGCGCCGATAATGACCCACAGCAGCTGATACCAATAAAAGAACGGTATCCCCGCCCAAGACGGCTCGGCCTTGTTGTAAAACGGCGGCCACAGCACGGCGACGAACTGAATGATGAAGAGCAGATACCACCAGCTCCAGCCCGGCGTCCGTTCGGGTCGGTCATTGCTGGTCCGCTGCGTCACATTTTGCTGGCTCATGTGTCTTCTGGCCTGAGGCTGTCACCTAAAATGACAGTCGTCCATGCGGCCACCCCCGGCATGCATCCCGGACGAGCACAACGAACGCGCCCGCCGCTTACTAGGCCGCACCATAATCGCTGCGCGTGGCGAAGCAAACCAAAATGGATGTTGCAATGCAACGCAGGACGCTGCCTACCCCGGCGTGGCGAATTAGGGCTCGCGAATTGAAGCGTCGGGGACGCGCAGGAAGGCGGCGATGGAGCGGGCGATGGGAATCGAACCCACGACATACAGCTTGGGAAGCTGTCGTTCTACCACTGAACTACGCCCGCATGCAGCGCAGCATAGCCAAGCCGGCACAGGCACGGAAGAGGAATCGGCCGTTGATTGGAGTCAGACCGCGCGCACCGCGGCGAGGAGACTTTCCATTTCCGTGGTCAGGCGGTTGCCCTCGCGCGACAGCGATCTGGCCGAGGACAAGATCTGCGCCGACGCCGAGGTGATGCCGCTTGCGCTCTGGTTGACCTCGCCGAGATCGTTGGCGACATGCGCCGCGCTCCCGGTGGCGGCCTGAACGTTGTCGGCGATTTCGCGCGTGGTCTGCGCCTGCAATTCGACCGCGGCGGTGATGGCGCCGGCGATTTCGGCAATGCGGGTGATGGTGCCGCCGATCTCCTTGATGCTGCCGACCGAGACGTCGGTCGCCGCCTGGACGCCGGCGATCTGCAGGCTGATCTCGTTCGTCGCCTTCGAGGTTTGCGCCGCCAGCGCCTTGACCTCTTGCGCGACAACGGCAAAGCCCTTGCCGGCCGTGCCGGCGCGCGCCGCTTCGATGGTCGCATTGAGCGCCAGCAAATTTGTCTGGTCGGCGATTTCGGTGATCAGCTTGACCACGTCGCCGATGCGGCCGGCGGCGCTGGTCAATTCGGCGATGCGGCCGTCGGTCTGCTCCGCCTGCGTCACCGCTTCGCGGGCGATCCGCTTCGACTCCTGAACTTGGCGGCTGATCTCGCCGACCGAAGCGATGAGTTGCTCGGTGGCGATGGAAACCGACAGCACATTCTCTGCTGCCTGCGTCGACGACGTGAGGACTTTGACCGACATGTCCCGTGTCGATTCAGCCATCGCCCTCAGCGCTTCCGCGGCCGCCTCGAGCTCGGTCGAGGACGACGACACCGTATGCGCCACGCTCGCGACCGTCCGTTCGAACCGGCCGGCAACGTCGTTCATGTCGATACGCCGCTGCTCTTGCATGCGCTGCGTCATTTGTTTTTCGGCGACTTCCAGTTGCTCGATGCGGATGAGCTTTTCCTTGAAGGCCTGCGCCGCGCGGGCATTGTCGCCGACTTCGTCCGACCGCCCGCGATAGGGCACTTCGACGTCCTTGTTGCCCTGCGCGAGCTCGCGCAGCACTTCGCCGATGCGACGGATCGGCTTGGCGATGGCGACGGCACCGAACACCGCGAGTCCCGCCAGCACAGCGACGACGAACAGCCCGATGCCGAGATCGATACGGCTCACACGCGCACTCTCGGTGCTGGCCTTGGCGTTGCGATCTTCGGCGGCGCCGATCAGGTCCTCGGTCGCATCTTCGATCAGCACATTCATCTGACGGCCGAGCATCAGCGCGCGACCGACCTTGGAAACGGTGTCGCCGTAATTCTTCGCCGCCGCGGCAAGCTCGGCGCTGACCGCGACATAATTGGCGGCCAGCGCCTTGATCTTCTGCAATTGATCCCGATCCGCCGGCTCGTCGATGAGATTGATCGCGGTCGCGATATGCTGCACGGCCGTGGCGGCGTCAGTGCGCAGGCTCTGCAGGGCACGGTCGATGTCGGCAGGCGCGATCGCGAGACGTATCTCGCGCATATCGGTCCGCATGGTGCCGAGATCTTCCGCCGCGCGGAGCGCTTCGATGGCGGCGAGCTGCTTGTTCTGGGCGATCGCGCGCTGATGTGCGGCCCAGCGGTCGCCGATCTGCTGTTCGGCAAGCATGCCGACGACCAACAGGACGCCGAGCGCCGCCCAGATCGCCAGCTTCGTGCGAATGGGAAAATCGAAGCTCGGCATGCGGGATCCGTTACTGACCCCGCCATGATTAAATGTGGCGGTTAATTCGACGTAAAGTTTTGCGGCGGAAATACGCCTTATGTCTTTGTTACAGCAGTGTTTTTGTCAGTGGATGTACGTACGGAAGAGATCTTGCACGCGCCGCGTGCAAGGCGCTGCGGGAGCGCCGAGGCTGCTAGCGACGGCCGAATTGGCCGCGCAATTCGAATTTTGCTTGCTGCAAAGTCCGGCGTCTCGATGCGGAGAGATTTTTGCCCGCGCGATTGACGTAAAAGATCAGCATCGACAGCGCGGAGCGATAGGGATCGGACTTGCGTCTGCGGCTGCGCTCGGCGGAGCGTTTCAGCGATGCCGCGATCGCTTTGGGATCGCGCCAAGTGAATACACCCGGCTCGAGATCGAGCGCATTGCTTTCACGGGTGACGCGGGCCGACCAGCGCTTGACCGTCGGGCGGCGCGGCGCCGATCCACGCGGTGCCGCACCGGCCGGTTTGCGCTTCTTCGATTTTGATCCCGAAACGCGGCTCATGACAAAGACCGTTCATCCCTATCGCCCACAATCTCAAATCGAAACGCCGCCTCTGGTTCCTTCATCCGTGATCGCAATCGCCCGGCATCCGCCGCTCCCTCCCGCGCGCTACTCGGCGGCGATCCTGCGATTAAACTGCGCTTCGATGTCAGCGAGACACTTCGCCAGCGCTTCGCCATCCGGATCGAGCAGCGCGGCGTTACGCGCATTGGCGAGCGCTTCCGCGGCCTGGAGCGGCGGCAAGCTGCCGGCAAGCGCCGGCACCATCAGTTCGCGCTCGATCAGGCGATAATTGGCGGTGCCGCGCTTATGCGTATCGCCGTAGCCTTTGATCAAGCGCGCGCATTCGGCGATTTCAAGCGCCAGATCGGCGGACAGCGATGCGGCTTGGACAATCATGCGCAGCCACGCTTCGATCGCGCGCTGTTCCTCCTGGTAGCGGAACGTCCTTGGCCGATAGCCGCGCAGCTTCGCGAGCAGGAAGAAGCGCAGATAGCCGAAAACCGAAGCAGTGTTGATCTCCATGCCCCAATGGGCGCGGCCAAAGGCCGGATAGCGCTCGGCGAGATGCAGAACGGGCTTGGCCAGCCACGGCGGCAGGACCGAACAGAATTCCTCGATGCCGGGCTTGAGGAATTCGGTGAGGCCGAACGTTTGCTCCGGTTTCAGCGCCATGCCGCTTTCAATACGGGCAAAGCGCGCTGGATCGATCTTGACCTGGGCGACGCGGATCACGTCCTCATACGACATGCGCACGGCGAGGTGCCGCGCCGTCTCGGCGAGGAGCTTGCCGTTGGCGCCGGCTTTCGCATCGACTTCGCGGATCGGCGCAAGGCGATCGAGATAAAGCCGCGCATAGGCTGCATTCTGATAATTGGCGAGGCGGCGGACGCCCTCAACGGCGAAAGCGCGCGCCGCTTCCGGCAGGCTCGCAACCTCGGCTTCGAGATTCGAGAGCGCGGATGACGCGGCATGGACGCGCTTCGGCGGCTCGTCATACCCGCGCGAACCACCCTGTGCCGCGGCCCGACCGGCGCGGAAGCCGCGCAAATTGGCGTTCACTGCTTTGCCGTCAGCGCGGATCGCCGCTTCGAACGCCTCCGCCGGAATCGGCAGCGCGCCTGCAGCGGCAATGGCGCCGAGCATCACCGCGTTGATCATGGCGCCGGATTCGCGGGCAATGGCCTCGAGATCGAGCAATAGCGATCGCTTCGAATTGTTCTCGACCGCGGTAACGAGCCTGTTGCGATCGTAGCGGCCGTCGCCCATTGCCATCCGCTCGGTCACGAGATAGGAGCGGCTCAACGAGGCGATGGTCATGGTGCGGTCGGGCGTCACGTAGCCGCCGGCAATCGCGCGGCCGGCTTCCATCAACTCGCTGGCGACAACCAGATCGACATCGCCGATGCCCGGCGCGAGACCGAGCACGGGCCGGCGTTCGTCGCTGCCGGCCGCCGCAGGCACCATCTCGATGTGATAAGTGGTCGCGCCGGTGCGCTGCGCCACGCCTGGGATCGACGTCGATTGCACCGGAAAGTCCTGGCTTTCCGCGGCAGCGACGATCCAGTCGGTGAGCACGCCGCCGCCCTCGCCGCCAAGAGCAGCGATCAAGACAGTCAACGGGCGGACATCCGCTTGTTGTGCCGGTTGCGGCGCCGTGGCTGCGTGCGCGTGCTTTGCTTGCTCATGTGCTGATTGCGGCGAACCGCCAGTGACGGAAGACGCCGTTGTAGGCGTAGCTCCGGCGCCGCTTAGCCGGTCGATCACCGAACGCCGGACTTTCTGCAGCGTGCGGTCCCACCAATTCGGATTGCTGACCACGTCGGCGCGGTAGAACGACGGGCAGAGCACGGCCGCATGCGCGACCTCGCCGCAGAGCCCGCAGCCGACGCAGCTTTCGACGACTGCAGCCACGGGATCGGTGCGCAGCGGGTCGGGGCTCGGCTTCACTGTCAGCGACGGGCAGCCGGACAGCCGGATGCAGGAATGGTCGCCGGTGCAAATCTCTTCGTCGACGCCGAAGCGCGTCTTCACCACGCGCTCGCCGCGTTCGAGCTTCTGCGCATCTTCGGCACGAATGCGGCGCTGGCGCGCCAGCATGCATTCGCCGTCGGCAATGATGACTTTGAGGCCGCGCTCGGCCGTACGCATCGCCTCCTTCAAGGTCGCGACCATTTTCGCAACGCTGTAGGTACGCACGGTACGCAGCCAGGTAACGCCGAGCGCGCGCACGGCATTCTCGATACTGATGCCGGTCGGCGCGCCGCTGCGATTGCCTTTGCTCGAGGGCAGATATTGCTGGCCGGTGGCGGAGGCGTAACCGTTCTGCATGACGATCAGCACGCCGTCGCCCTTGTTGAACATGTTGGAGGCGACGCCGGTGATCAGTCCGTTGTGCCAGAAACCGCCATCACCCATCACCGCGATCGGCCGCTTCTCCATGTTCGGGCCGACGGCGGCGGCGCTCGCAAGCGACATGCCGTAGCCGAGAATGGAATTGCCGAGTGAGAACGGCGCGAAAGTCGCAAACGAATGGCAGCCGATATCGGCGCTGATATGGGTCGGCCCGATCTCGCGCTGCGCCAGCTTGATCGCGGCAAAGACCGGGCGCTCCGGGCAGCCGGTACAGAAATTCGGCGGCCGCGGCGGAATGTCGCCAATAGCGACCGTGACGGCGGGCTTATGCGCGACAAATTCCTGCACGCGCGCGGCAATCGCGGCGGTGTCAATGCCGGCGGGCTGCGTCTGCGACAAGAATGCCGACAGGCCGCGCAGGAAAACTTCGGACGTGTAATCGCCGGCGCGCGGCAAACAGTCCTTGCCGTGGACGCGCGTTGCGCTGCCGTCCGCGCGCAACACCACGTTAATCTGCTGCTCGACGTAATCGGGCGAGCCTTCCTCGACGACGAGCACGGCGCGCTTACCGGCGCAAAATTCTTTCACTTCATCCGGCACCAGCGGATAGGCGACATTGAGCACATAGACCGGGAGGCGCGATCGGCCATACAGATCGGCGAGATCGAGCCGCGCCAGCGCGCGCAGCAGGCCATTGGTCAGGCCGCCGAGCGTGATGATGCCGATGTCGTCGAGTTCGCCGGGAATGGTCTCATTGAGCTTCTGCTCGCGGATGAATTTTTGCGCTGCCGGCAGGCGCTGCTCGACCTTGAGCCGCTCCTGGGTGAAGATCACCGGCGGATGCGCGAGCCGGCCGTATTCGAAGCGCGGCGGGCCGGCCAGTCGGTGCTGGCCGCTATAGGCGCCGCGCCTATTGTCCTTGGCGACGAACTCGCCGGTGACATGACAGGCGCGCACGCGCAGATCGAGCATCACCGGCGCGTGGCTCGCCTCGGAAAGCTCAAAGCCCTTCTCGACCATGTGCACGATCGTCGGCAAATCCGGCCGCGGATCGAGCAGCCAGATCGAAGACTTCATGGCATAGGCATAAGAGCGTTCCTGAATGACGCTCGCGCCCTCGCCATAATCCTCGCCCAGCACGATCAGTGCGCCGCCGATGACGCCGGGCGAGGCGAGATTGGACAGCGCGTCGGCTGCGACATTGGTGCCGACGATCGATTTCCAGGTCACCGCGCCGCGCAGCGGATAATTGATCGAAGCGCCGAGCATGGCGGCAGCCGCGGCTTCGTTGGTGCAGGTTTCAACATGCACGCCGAGATCGGCCAGAAGCTCGTCGGCATCGACCATGACGTCGAGGAGGTGCGACACCGGCGCACCTTGATAGCCGCCGACATAGCTGACGCCGGACTGCAGCAGCGCCTTGGTGACGGCGAGAATGCCTTCGCCGCGGAAAATTTCACCTGCGCCGAGCCGAAGCGCGGCGACTTCCTTCTTGAATGAGCGTTCCATCGGTATTTCTGGGTTTTCTATGCCGCGACCTTACGGCACCTATATCCGCTTTTGCCGAATCCTACCAAATGCTCAGCAAATATGCTGAGTAGATCGCGCTTGGTGCTCCAGGCCTATGCGGCTAGGGTGCCGCCGTGACGGCGCGCTCGACGCCAACAAGAGAGTGGAGCGTCCGAGGGAAACGCGCGTGGGCAGGACGCATGGATAGCAAGGGTCAGATCGTCATCGAGCGGGTCAACCACACCTATCGCCCGCCGCGCGGGCGTGCGGTGCTGGCTCTGTCCGACATTTCGCTCGAAATCCGGCCGCGCGAATTCCTGTCTTTGCTCGGGCCGTCAGGCTGCGGCAAGTCGACACTGCTCTATCTGGTCGGCGGTTTCCTGCCCATCGAGGGTGGGCGCATCCTGGTCGAGGGCAAGCCTGTGGCGGCGCCGGGGCCCGACCGCGGCATCGTGTTTCAGCATTTCGCGCTGTTTCCGTGGAAGACGGTGCGCTCCAATATTCTTTACGGCCTGGAGCGGCAGGGCTTGCCGCGGCCGGAGCGCGAGAAGCGGGCGCAGGCTTTCATCGACATGGTCGGGCTACGCGGCTTCGAGGACAGTTACCCATCGCAACTGTCAGGCGGCATGAAGCAGCGCACCGCCATTGCCCGCACGCTGGCGATCGATCCCGACATTCTGCTGATGGACGAACCGTTCGGCGCGCTCGACGCGCAGACACGGTCGATCATGCAGACCGAGTTGCTCAAAATCTGGCAGCGCTCGCCGAAGACCGTGATCTTCGTCACTCATGATGTGCAGGAGGCGGTATATCTCTCCGAACGGGTTGCGGTGATGTCGGCGCGGCCGGGACGCATCAAGGCCATTGTCGAGACCAAATTTGCCAAGCGCGACCCGAGCATTTTGCGCACCAAAGAATTTGTCGACAAGGTCGACGAACTCTGGAACCTGGTGCATGACGAAGCGGTCAAGGCGCAGGAGACCGTAGGCTCATGACGCTCGCTGCGGTGACAAAAACCTTCGTCCGCTATCTGCCCATCTTGATCATGGCAATCGCCTGGGAAGTCGTCGCGCGAATGAACCTCGTCGATTCACTCGCCCTGCCGCCTCTCAGCAAAGTAGCGGTGGCCTGGGCCGACCTGATGCGCGACGGCGAACTCGTCGACAACGGCGCTTCGTCGCTCTATCGCGGCGGCGTTGGTCTCCTGCTCGCCATTGTCGTCGGCGGCGGGCTCGGCATCGCCATGGCGCGGTCTCGCGTTCTCGACATGTTCATCAATCCGCTGGTCGAGTTGTTTTATCCACTGCCGAAATCGGCGCTCATTCCGGTGACCGTGCTGTGGCTCGGCTTCGGCGACGCCTCGAAAATCCTGCTGATTTTTCTCGGCTGCATGATCCCGGTGACCATCGGCGCGTATAACGGCGCGCGCGGCAGCGATCACGCACTGATCTGGTCGGCGCGCGGCATGGGCGCAGGCAACATGCGCATGATCTTCGACGTCGTGCTGCCGAGCGCGATGCCGGAGATTCTCAACGGCATCCGCACCGCCTTGGCGCTTGCCTTCATCCTTTTGGTGTCATCGGAGCTAATCGTCGCGCAAAAGGGCTTTGGTTATCTGATCGGCTACCTCGGTTCGACCGGCTCCTATGAAGGCATGTATGCGGTCGTGCTCACCGTTGCTTTCCTCGGCTTTGCCGCCGACCGGATCTATCAACTTCTGATGCAAAGGCTGCTGCGATGGCGGGAGTAGAACGTCAGGCCACGCTCGCCGAGGCGGAAACCCGGATTTCCCAGGACGCGTTGCGCCGTTTCGACGACATCTTCCGCCGCGGCGCCGGGGTGTTTTCAATTCTCGTCGTGCTGGTCGCCTGGGAATATTTTGCGCGCAGCGGCAAAGTGACTCCCTTCATGCTGCCGGCCTTCTCGGTCGTGGCGCAGCGCATCTATGCCGATGCCGTCCATGGCGATCTGTGGCTCAATCTCGGACTGACGATGTACCGGGCGCTGACCGGCTTCTTCATCGCCGCGATCTGCGGCGTCACCCTGGGCGCTGCGATGTCGCGCAGCAAGATCTTGCGCTGGTTCTTCGATCCGCTGATCTCGGTCGGCTTTCCGATGCCGAAGATCGCCTTCCTGCCGATCATCATTCTCTGGCTCGGTCTCTACGACGTGTCGAAAATCTCGATGGTGGTGTTCGACGCCATTTTCCCGGTGGTCACCGCGACACTCACCGGTATTGCCAATGTCGAGAAGGAGCTGATCTGGTCGGGACGCAATATGGGCGCCAGCGAACGCGAGATGATGTGGCAGATCATTCTGCCCGCAGCGCTGCCGCAGATCATGACCGGGCTGCAGGTCGCGCTGCCGATCGCGCTCATTGTCGCGATCATTGCCGAGATGGCGATGGGCGGCTACGGCCTCGGCGGCGCGATGATGACGGCGTCGCGCTACGCCAATTCGCCCGGCGTATTCGCCGGCATCGTCGAGATTGCCGTCGTCGGCTATATCCTGATCAAGGCCATGGCGCTGATCCGCCGCCGCCTCTTGGTCTGGCACGCGGAAGCGGCAGGCCGCTAGCCCGCATTAGTGCAGTTTTATCCGGGGTTCGGTGCGCTTGGTGACGGCGCGGATCAACGAATCCAGCGCCACCTTGAAGCTGCCGTGCAACGCCCGCAGATGCCGCTTGTGCAGCGCCTGATAGGTCAAGCGCGCGATCAGGCCCTGCATCTTCACATTGTTAAATACGATGCCGAACGTGTCGTAATCGGCCAGCGACACCAGCGAGCCGCGATCGCGGTATTTGAAACCGGGCAAAGGCTCGCCCCGCAGTCTTTTTTTGACCGCTGAAACCATGAAGGTCGACTGCTGATGCGCGACCTGCGCGGTCGGCGGCAGCGGCTCGTTCATGCCCGGCAAGACGCAATGGGCGCAATCGCCGATGGCGAAAATGTCGTCATCCTTGGTCGTCTGCAGGGTCGGCCGCACCACCAGGCGATTGATGCGATCGGTCTCGAGACCGTCGAGATTGCGCAAATAGTCCGGCGCCTTGATGCCGGCGGCCCAGACGATCAGTTCGGCCGGCACGACGTCGCCGCCATCAAGGACGACTTCGCCGGGGCGCAACTCCATCACCCGCCGCCCGGTGCGGACATTGACGCCGAGCCCGCGCAGCACATCCGCGGTTGCGGCCGCGAGACTTTCCGGCAATGCCGGAAGGATGCGCGGCGCGGCCTCGATCAGATCGATCTTGATGTGCATGTCGAAATCGATGCGGTCGAGATTGTAGGAAACGAGATCGCGCATCGATTTGTGCAGTTCCGCCGCCAATTCGACGCCGGTCGCCCCGGCGCCGATAATCGCGCAATGCAACTGGCCGGCCTTGAGCGGCTCGTATTGGGCATTGGCGCGCAAGCAGGCGTTGATCATGCGGCGGTTGAAGCGCACCGCCTGATCGAGCGTGTCGAGCGTGATGGCATATTCGTCGACGCCGGGCGTGCCGAAATCATTCGACATGCTGCCGACCGCGATGACCAGCGTGTCGTAACCAAGCACGCGCGGCGGGATGACCGTCTGCCCCTCATCGTCGACGCTGCCGGCGACATGAACCAGCCGTTTCGCCCGATCGAGACCGACCATGGCGCCGATGCGGTAGCGATAGTGCCGGTAGCGCGCATGGGCGAGCAGTTCGAGCGAATCGGTTTCGCTGTCGAGCGAGCCGGACGCAACTTCGTGCAGCAGCGGCTTCCACACATGGATGCGCGTCTTTTCGAGCAGTGTGATCGAGGCCTTGCGGCGCCGCCCGAGCTTGACGCCGAGAAGCGACGCGAGCCGCAAGCCGCCGGCGCCGCCACCGACGATCAGAACACGATGCAGCGACGGATCGTCCGTCGATGGCGTCTCGGCAAGCGCATGAAACGACGGATGTGCCATTGCCCCGGAGATTTTAGTTCAGCACTGAATATAAGGTCCGGCAAGCGCTGTCAGGGCGCAGTCTCTGCCTCGGGATCGTGGACCGCAACACCCATCATCGGATCGATCGGCTTCTCCCAAGGCCGCCGCTCGACCGTGCGCATGGTATCGGCATAGCCGGCCTGCCAGCGCGCGTGAATGCCGGCGCTGGTGAAATCGATGTCGCGCAGGTGATCTTCGTGATCGAGGCGCGGCGCGTTCAGCCGCACGATGTGCATGATCGTGCCGCAGCCATAACCGGCCATCTCCCTCACTTCCGGCGTGTCGCGCTGCGCTTCCGGCATGCGGCGCACGAGTTCGCGCACGATGTGGCGAAGCTGATGAATATGCTCCTGCCGCACGATGTGGCTGTCGGCCCGGCTGGCATATTGAATGTCTTTCTGCCGGTTGAGCACTTGCCAGACCGATTCAGGTTCGGGTCCCGCGGCGTGCCACATCTGCACGGTGAACACGACGGAATCACGCCGCGGATAATCGTCGAACACCGTCTCGATCGGGGTGTTGGAGTAGATGCCGCCGTCCCAATAGGGATCGCCGTCGATACGGATCGCCGGGAACGCAGGCGGCAACGCGCCGGACGCCAGGACGTGCTGGAGCGTGAGCGGCATGTCGCGGCTGTCGAAATAATGCATCTTGCCGGAGCGCACATTGACGGCACCGACGGTCAAGCGCGGCTGCTTGGTATTGACGCGCGCGAAGTCGATGATGCCGGTGAGCGTCTCATGCAGGGCCTCGATTGTATAGAAGCCGGCCTGTTCGACACCGACCGGAGCGTTAAGGCCGTAGGCGAGCGCGCGGTTCGGCGAAAAATAACCGGTGACACCGCTGCAAATTGTCATCATCTGCGCGACGATATTGCCGCCCCATGACGCGAGCGACTGCACAAACGGCGGCGGCATCGACACGAAAGGAAACTGGGCGAACGGAGCCGGCGCACCGCCCCACGGCGACTTGCGCGCCATCCGGTCCCAGAATTCACGCAGGCGCTCCAGCCGCCGGCCGGGCTCGTTGCCGGCGATAACGGCGCCGTTGATCGCACCGATCGACGTGCCGATCACCCAATCGGGCTCGATGCCGGCCTCATGCAGCGCCTGATAGACACCGCCCTGGTAGGCGCCGAGCGCCCCGCCGCCTTGAAAGACCAGGACGGTTTGGCCCGGCAAAGCCTTGTTCCGCTTGGCTGAATCCGCGGTAGGCCGTGTCGTGGTCTCTGCCAAATTGTCCGTCATGTCGCCCAGAACCCTGTTCAGCAAGCACGCCGCCGTGTGTTAGCCACTCTGCCAGTAAACTTGAAATGACACGCTGGTGTCTGATGGGATCGCAAGTTCCGGGCTGCTGTGCCCGGTTCCTGCGGCAAGGGGTGCCTTGCGCCCAATCGCAATTTCCGCCCACTATCCCGCCAACGGCCGCTCCACACCAAAAACGGCGGTCAATTGGGGGAAACAGATGCGTTCAAAAATCACGTTGGCGAGAATCGCGCTGCCGAGCCTTGCGGCTTTGGCACTCGGCATCAGTCTTGCTCACACAGGTCTTGCGCAGGCGGACCCGCTGCAAATCCGTGGTGCCTGGGTGGCGCCGCTGGCGAATTGGTCCTCGGTCTGGCTGCAGAAGAAGGATCTCGCCGTTCATTTCGGCAAGTCTTACGTCTTCGAACCCGTGCACTATGCCGGCACGCCGCCGATGATCACGGCGATCGCCAACAACGAGCTTGAGATCGGCAATCTCGCCTTCTCGACCCTGCCGATCGCTATCGGCAATGCCGGCTTGGACGACATCCGTGTGATCTCGGACGATTTCCAGGACGGCGTCGACGGCCATTACAGCAACGAATTCGACGTGCTCAAAGACGGACCGATCAAGAAGATCGAGGACCTCAAGGGCAAGGTCGTGGCCACCAATGTCGCGGGCAGCGGCGTCGACGTCGCCATGCGCGCCATGCTGCGCAAGCACGGACTCGAGGCCAACCGCGACTACACCATCGTCGAGGCGCCGTTCCCGGCGATGCGTGCCATGCTTGCAGAGAAGAAGGTCGACATGATCCCGGCGGTGTTGCCGTTCGTGCTCGATCCCGAACTGAAGAAGATCGCCGTCAAGCTGTTCGATATGCGCGACGCGATCGGCCCTTCGCAATTCGTCATGTGGTCGGCGCGCAAGCCCTTCATCGACGCGCACCGCGCGGCTTTGGTCGATTTCCTCGAAGATTCGCTGCGGATCACGCGATGGTATCTCGATCCCAAGAACCACGGCGCGGCCGCTGAAATCGCTTCGCAGCTGACCAAGCAGCCCGCCGATCATTTCGGCTGGCTCTACACCAAGAACGATTACTATCGCGATCCGAACATGCTGCCCGACCTCGCGGCACTGCAGAAGAACGTCGACCTGACCAAAGAGCTCGGCTTCGTCAACACGAGCTTCAACGTCAAGGCGCATTCCGATCTCAGCCTGATCGAGGAAGCGGCGAAGCGGCTGAAGTGAAGACCAAACGCAACGGGCGCCGCCTTGCGGTGACGCCCGTCGCCGGACGGTCCTTTGTAATCAGCCGCTCACCAGCACATTGCTGAACTGCCATGGATCGCGCTTGTCGATGTCTTCCTTGAACAGGCCCGGGCGATTGGCGAGCGGCGTCCAATCGGTATAGGTGCCGATCACCGGCCCGAGATAGGGCATCTGCACTTCGAGGCAGCGGCGGAAGTCCATTTCGTCGGCTTCGACAATGCCGGCGTTCGGATTTTCGAGCGCCCAGACCATGCCGGCCAGCACGGCCGAAGTGACTTGCAGGCCGGTCGCGTTCTGATACGGCGCGAGTTCACGGGTCTCCTCGACCGACAATTGCGAGCCGTACCAATAGGCGTTCTTCTTGTGGCCGTAGAGCAGCACGCCGAGTTCGTCGATGCCGTCCTCGATCTCGTATTCGTCGAGAATGTGGAAGACCGGCTGCCGCTTGCCGGCCTGGCCGAACAATTCGTGCAGCGACAGCACCGCGTCGTTGCATGGGTGATAGGCATAGTGGCAGGTCGGCCGGTACACGACCTTGCGTCCCTGGCGCAGCGTGAAGAAGTCGGCAATCGAGATCGACTCGTTATGCGTGACCAGGAAGCCGTATTGGGCCTTGGCGGTCGGCGTCCATGAGCGCACGCGCGTATTGGCGCCCGGCTGCGTCAGATAAATCGCCGCCTGGCAGCCGGTTTTGTGCTTGAAGCCGTTTTTCGGCAGCTTCTTCTCGTGCGTGCCCCAGCCGAGCTCGGCCGGCTGCATGCCTTCCGACAGAAAGCCCTCAACCGACCAGGTATTGACGAAGACCTCGATGGGCTTCGGCTTCTTGGCGCGCTGGGTATCGCGTTCGGCAATATGAATGCCTTTGATGCCCAGCCGCTTGGCGAGCCTGCCCCAGTCCTCGCGCGTCTTCGGCTCCTTGATCTTCAGGTTGAGGTCGTTCGCAATGTTGAGCAGCGCCTGCTTGACGAACCACGACACCATGCCGGGATTGGCGCCACAGCAGGAAATGGCCGTAGTGCCGCCCGGCGTCTTGCGCCGCGCTTCGAGCACGGTCTCGCGCAGCGCGTAATTCGAGCGTTTCTCCGGACCAAGCTTGGCATCGTAGTAGAAGCCGGGCCACGGCTCGGCGACGGTGTCGATATAGAGCGCGCCGATCTCGCGGCAGAACTGCATGATGTCGACCGAGGAGGTATCGACCGACAGGTTCACGCAAAAGCCCTGGCCGCCGCCTTCCGTCAGCAGCGGGCCCAGAAGCTTGCGGTAATTGGCGCGGGTGACCGATTCATGGATGAAACGGATGCCGCGCTCGTCCAGCAGCTTGCGGTCCTTGTCCTCGGGATCGATCACGACGAAGCGTGATTTGTCGTATTCGAAATGCCGTTCGATCAGCGGCAGCGTGCCTTTGCCGATCGAGCCAAAGCCGATCATCACAATGGGGCCGGTGATGCGTCCATGAACGGGCCATGCGGTCATTATCGTCGCTCCAAAGCAAATGAATGGAATGGATAAGGGACAGGTTCAGACCCCGATCGACGTGATCGGGGCCTGACGATTTCAAGATCGAGCGTTAGGCAGCGCGTTGTACAACAGCGTGACGCACGTTGCCATTTGCGCCGCCATTGGCGGCGATCAGCGCGTTGAGGTCGGGCTTCGGCGCCATCTCGCCGGTCGGCGCGATCATGCCGCGCACGTCGGCAAGCGCCGCGGGCTTCAGTTCCAGCCCCAGCAGCCGGTCGCGCTCGAAGCTGCCCGGCATCCACAGGCCCGCCGTCTCCGCGGCACTGAAGCCGAAACGGCCGTAATAGGGCGCGTCGCCGACCAAAAGAATGGCCTTGTGACCGGCCAGCCGCGCGCGGGCGATGGCACGCCGCACCAGCGCCGTGCCGATCCCGCGATTGCGGTAGTCCGGATGGACCGCGAGCGGACCGAGCAGGAGCGCAGCCCGTCCCGGACCAGCAGTGACGTGCCAGAGCCGCACCGTGCCGACGATACGGCCACGCTCGACCGCGACCAGCGCCAGCCCGTCGGCAGGGCGGCGGCCTTCGCGCAGCCGCTCCGAGGTCTTGGTGAAACGGGACGCGCCATAGGCCAGATCCAACAGGCCCTCGCGCGCTGCGACGTCCGCGATCTTTTCTTCCCGAATGGTCACCATTGATCCGCTCCTTTCGGCCGTTGCGCCCCGGCGCGAAGCCGAAGCGCGCGCCGGGGCCAGAGGGGTCAGATGTGGAAGGTGCGCAGCGGTGCGAAGCCGTTGAAGGCCACCGCCGCGTAGGTCGCGGTATAGGCGCCGGTGCCTTCGATCAGGACCTTGTCGCCGATCTCGAGGCTGATCGGCAGATCGTAAGGCCGCTTCTCGTAGAGCACGTCGGCTGAGTCGCAGGTCGGGCCTGCGAGCACGCAAGGACCGACCTCGCCGCCGTCGCGCGGCGTCTTGATCGGGTAACGGATCGACTCGTCCATGGTCTCGGCGAGACCGCCGAACTTGCCGATGTCGAGATAGACCCAGCGCGCCTGATCCTGCTCGCTCTTCCTGGAGACGAGCACGACCTCGGCCTCGATCACGCCGGCATTGCCGACCATGCCGCGGCCCGGCTCGATGATGGTCTCCGGGATGCGGTTGCCGAAATGCTTGCGCAGCGCCTTGAAGATCGAGCGGCCATAGGCCTGCACCGCCGGCACTTCCCGCAGATATTTGGTCGGGAAGCCGCCGCCGAGATTGACCATGGTCAGCGTCATGCCGCGCTCGGCGCAGGCGCGGAAGATCGCGGCCGCGGTCTTGAGCGCCTCGTCCCAGGCCGCGGTGCGGCGCTGCTGCGAACCGACATGGAACGACACGCCGCAGGGCTCGAGCCCGAGCTTCTGGGCATGGTCGAGCACCTCGACCGCCATCTGTGGATCGCAGCCGAACTTGCGCGACAGCGGCCATTCGGCGCCGGCGCAGCCGAACAGGAAGCGGCAGAACACCTTGGCGCCGGGCGCGGCGCGGCTGATCTTCTCCACCTCGGCCTTGCTGTCGACCGCGAACAGGCGGACGCCGAGCGCAAAAGCGCGCGCGATGTCACGCTCCTTCTTGATCGTGTTGCCGAAGGAGATGCGGTCGGCCGCGGCGCCGGCGGCGAGCACCATCTCGGTCTCGGCGACCGAGGCGGTGTCGAAGCAAGAGCCAAGCGAGGCGAGCAGCGACAGCAGCTCCGGCGCCGGATTCGCCTTGACGGCATAGAACACCCGGCTGTCCGGCAGCGCCTTGGCAAAGCTCTGGTAGTTGTCGCGCACGACGTCGAGATCGACGACGAGGCAGGGGCCATCGTCCTGACCGGCTTCGCGGCGGCGGCGCAGAAACTCTTGGATGCGCTCGGTCATCGGAGTCGCTCCTTCATCCAGGTTCAAGGGACCGGCGACTCGGCAGAGCCGCGCGGTCCGGCGTTGAAAATCGGCCCGCGCGCTGCTCGCGCGCAGAACCGGCGTCAACGGCACTCAAGCTGGACGCCGGACCGTGCGTTGGGGACACAGTGCAGGCGCGCGGCTCTCGAGCCGTAGATGCTGCCTTGGATTGGAGCGGGAGAACCCGTTCCGCACGGCCGGCAAGACAAAGATGGACAAGCCTCTTCGGTGTTGACCTTTGGACGGCCAACGAGACCAAAAAAGCCCGCTCCGTCGTTGCTTTAAGCCGCGTCCCCCGTTGAGCGCGGGGTGCGCCGGTTTCGCCTCCGGCTGCCGATCACGTAGTGAGGTGAGAGCCTAGAACGTCCGGCTTCAACCTCAGGCGACTGTCCGGCCTCTTGTCCGGATGCCTACCGATCGACACACGGCCACAGGCACGTGCGAATTTGGGCGAGCGGCACATAGGCGCATTGGAAATGCATTGCAAGAAAAAACGACGCGTGCGCTTAAAAATTTTTGAAGTTTTCGCGCGCGACACCGCGCCGCGAACTCGCATGCGCATCGCGGCGCGTGACGCGCGGAGGCAGGTGACGCGCGCGCTCCGACATGTGATGCTCCGCCGCCTCCCTGTCGAACTCTCTCATAGGTGCCCGAATGCCTTCCGTGCCGATCACTTTCGCCTGCGGCCTCTATGACCGCGTGCTGGCGCTGCAAACCGGCGAGATCAAAGCCTCCGGCGTCGATCTTGACTTTCGCGTCATGGACAATCCGCGGCAGATTTTCGACCGCATGAACAACGAGCTCGCGTTCGACGCCTGCGAGATGTCGAGCTCGGAATTCATCAGCCGTTACGCCGCCGACAAGCTGCCCTATGTGGCGATCCCGGTCTTCGTCTCGCGCGTCTTCCGCCACGGTTTCATCGTGGTGAATCGCAAGCATGTGACCTCGGCCGCGGATCTCGCGGGCAAGCGGATCGGCGTGCCGCTCTATACCCAGACCGCCGCACTGTTCGTTCGCGGCCTGATGCAGCACGATCTCGGCATCGACCTCTCCGGCATCGAATGGGTCCAGGGCGCGGTGAACGAGCCCGGCGCCTATGGCAATCCCGCCGTCATGCCGATGCGCAAGCCGGTCACGATCACGCCGAACCAGAGCAGCAAATCGCTCAGCGAGCTGCTCGAGACCGGCGAGATCCAGGCCATCATCGGCTCCAACCTGCCCAAGGCGCTGGGCCGTCATCCCGACGTGGTGCGGCTGTTCCCCGATTACCGGGCCCGTGAGCAGGACTATTTCCGCCGCACCAAGATCTTCCCGATCATGCACCTGATCGTCATCCGCAACGACGTGCACGAGCGTCATCCGTTCCTGGCAAAGAGTCTTTACGACGCCCTCACCGCGGCCAAGGACCGGGCCTGGGAGAGAATGCGCTTCTCGGGAACGCTGCGTTACATGCTGCCCTGGCTGCCGGACGATATTGCCGAGATCGACGAACTGTTCGGCGGCGACTGCTGGCCGTATGGCGTGGAGCCGAACCGTCCGACCCTGGAGGCACTGATGACCTACATGGTCGAGCAGGGCCTGATTCCGGAGCACATCCCGGTCGAGAAGCTGTTCGTGCCGATCAATGGGTAAGGCGCCGGGTCAAGGCGGCGCTGCCGGCCGCCGTGACGGGAGAATGCCGATGAGAAAACTGATGCTGACGGCCGTTATCGCAGCCGCTGCCGGCTATCCCGGCGCAGCCCGGAGCGCGGACTACGCGCCGCTCGACTGCGCCGAGGCGCAGTCCGCCGCCGAGATCACGATCTGCAGGAGCTACAGCCTCGGCCAGGCCGAGGCGCGGATGGCGACGCTCTACGCCATCGACATGTCGCTCGTCGCCATGGGCCAGCGCGGCGACATCGGCGACGCGCAGCGGCAATGGCTGAAGACGCGAGAGGCCTGCGGCCGCGACGTCGCCTGTCTGAGCAAGGCCTATGGCGACCGCATCCGGCAGTTAAACTCCGTCATCGGCGATATCGCTTCGCGCGGACCCTACTGAGCCACTTACCGCGCTGAGCCATTTACTGCGGTTTGGGCCGCACGCGGCGCGCCGATTCATGAAGCCTATCGTCATGGCCGATAGGCGCGGCGCCCTGCCGTGGTTCATGTCAACCGGCGGCGCTGCGGAGCGCCCGTTCGACCATGACGCCGATCAGGGCTTTGCGGTAGGCGCCGCTGGCGTGGATGTCGTCAGCCGGATCGACGGCGGCGGAAGCGGCTGCTTCGGCTTCCGCAATCGCCGCATCATCGATCTTGCGGCCATCGAGTACCGTCTCGACCGCGGTGAGGCGCAACGGCACATCCGCGACGCCGATGGCGCCGACGTGCATATTGTGCGCCCGCCCCGCGCCATCCTGGTCGTAGAACAGCGCTGCCGCCGCGAGCGCAAAGTCGCCGCGGCGGCGCGAAAATTCGAAGAAGCCAAAGCGCCGGGACGGCGGCCAACCGGGAAACCTGATCTCGGTGATGATCTCGTCGGCCTCGAGCGCCGTCATCAGCGGGCCATGGAAGAAATCTCTGGCCGCGATGACGCGCGCGCCCGATTTGCCGACGACGGCGATTTCCGCACCGCAGGTGACGACAATGCCGGGTAATTCGGCCGCGGGATCGGCATGCGCCAGGCTGCCACCGACAGTACCGCGATTGCGGATCTGGTAATGCGCGACATGTTCGATGGCCGCGACCAGCAAAGGATGCGCCTTTTGCAGCTGCGCGTCTTTGAGAATGTCGCAAAAGCGCACCATGGCGCCGAGCGTGATGCCGCTATCGGCGATCTTGATCCGCCGCAGTTCCGCAAGCTTGCGCAGATCGACCAGCAGCGACGGCGCCGCGACGCGGAACGCCAGCATCGGCACCAGGCTCTGGCCGCCGGCCAGCGCCTTGGCCTCGCCGTCGTGGGCGGCCAGGAGAGCGACAGCTTCCGGGAGGCTCTCCGGGCAGGCGTATTCGAAGGGAGGAAGCTTCATGCGTGTGAATTGTCCCGAGCCCGCGGCACACAGCGAACCGCGGAAAGGAATGACAGAACGCTAACATCCGCGTCCGCGCGGGGTCAAACCGGCGCAGGCCGCATGTTTCCGGCGGTATTTCCTGCTAGGCTTGCCGCCAACGACAAGGCGCAAAATGCGCCCGCTGCCCAAGCGGAGGAAGCCGATGCTGAAAAGAACGCCGCGCAACGGAAACGGCAAAAGGTCCGCCTCACATAACGGCGGGAAGAACGGCAAGAAGGCACGGCAAAAGACATCCTCCGTCACCGAACTGCCGAAGATCAACAATCTCACCGACACCCGCGACATCCTCGCGCACGCGGCCAAGGACGCCAAAGGGCAGGACTACTTCATCGTCGACGTCGACGCCCATGTCACCGAGACGGCGTTCTGGTCCGAGGTCGTCGATCGCATGGAGAGCGACGTCTACAAGCAGATGGCGCGCGCCTTCAAAGAGCGCGGCGGCTCGCCGACGGGCCTGCTGAACGCCACGCCGGGCATGCTGTACCAGGATGTGTTCGGCCGCATCCCGCACCAGCAGCGGCTGGGCGAAGCGGTGCCCGGCGGCCGCACGCATGCGCAAGTGACGCTGGTGCAGCGCGCCATGGATTCCATGGGCATCGATTACATGGTGGTGTTCCCGACCCCGATGCTGGTGCTCGGCATGCATCCGCAGATCGAGATGGAAGTCGTTATCGGCAATGCCTTCAACAAATGGCTGACCGAGGAAATCCTGCCGCAGGATCCGCGCATCAAGGCGATGCTCTATCTGCCGTTCAATCATCCCGAGGCCTGTGTGAAGGCCGTCGAGATGTATGCCAATACGCCGGGCGTCATCGGCTATTCGGTGACTTCAACGCGCTTCCGCGCCGTCAATCACGACAGCTACATGCCGCTTTATTCGGCCATCCAGGCGACCGGCAAGCCGCTCGCCTTTCATTCCGGCTTCCACTGGGGCGACCAGTCGATGCAGCAGTGCAATCGCTTCATCTCCATGCACGCCATCTCGTTCGTCTATTACAACATCATTCACATGACGAACTGGATCATCAACGGCCTGCCGGAGCGTTTCCCGAAACTCAAAGTGCTGTGGATCGAAAGCGGGCTTGCCTGGCTGCCGTTCCTGATGCAGCGGCTGGATTCCGAGTACATGATGCGGTCTTCCGAAGCGCCGCTCTTAAAGCGCCGGCCGAGCGAATATATCGCCGACATGTATTTCACCAGCCAGCCGCTGGAACGCTCGAACCTGAAGCTCACCGAGGCGACATTCGATGCGATCAAGGCCGAGACGCAGCTTCTGTTCGCGTCCGACTGGCCGCATTGGGACTTCGACCTGCCCGCTTCGATCACCTCGCTGCCGTTTCTCGACGAGACCGCCAAGCGCAACATTCTGGGATTGAACGCGGCGCGCCTGTTCAATCTCGAAGTGCCCAAGCACAAGCTGGCCAGGCCCGCCGCCGAGATCCATAAGGCGCAGCGGATGCCGGTTACGGCCTAGGTCATGGTGAAGTCCAGCAAAGCGGCTCAGCGGTCGGCTCCGCGACCCCGGAAAGCGCCGGGCAACGGCGCGAAGTCGACGAGCGGGAAGGCAACCAAGCCCGCCGATTTTTGCGCCGCCGCGCGTGCGGCGCTTAAGCGCGGCGAGCCGGACGCGATCTCCGACAAGGTCTTGCAAGAGGTGCTGACGGCTGCCGTGAAAATCTATGCTGCCAAGGTCGAGCGGCGCGGCCATGACGTCGAGCCGTTTCCGCGCGGCACGGTGACGGCGACGGAGACGGTGGTGACGGCGTGCGGCCTCATTCGCGCCGCCGATCTCAACATGTTCGACGTGGCGATCTGGTTTCACCGCCTGCCGGGAATCGAATGAGAGACATTGAGGGAGCGGGAGCGACGGCGATGGAAGAAGTCTCGGTCGGCAAGCTGACGGATATCGCCGACGGCGATTATCGGGTTTTCGCGCTGGAAAGTCTGGAAGTCGGCATTTTCCGCACCGGCAGCAAGGTGCTGGCTTACGAGAATGTCTGCCCGCATGCCGGCGGTCCGGTGTGCCAAGGCAAGATTTTCCATCAGGTCGAGGAGATCATCACGCCCGACAAGAAAAGCGCAGGCCTGCGTTTCGGCAAGCAACGTCACATCGTCTGTCCGTGGCACGGCTATGAATTCGACCTGGCGACCGGCTGTCATCCGGGCGACGCCTCGGTGCGGTTGACGCCAGTGCCGGTCGCGGTGCGCGACGGCAAGATTTATGTCAGCGTGAAGACTGACCTCTGAGCATGATCTTTCGGAAACCGGCTCCCACCCTCGGATCAGGTCCAAGGGCGGGCTTTTCCGGATCATGCTTGCCGTAACATCGCATCGGCGAGTTTCTCCGCGACCATGATGGTCGGAATATTGGTATTGCCGCGCGGAATCGTCGGCATGATCGAAGCGTCGATGACGCGCAGCGCCTCAAAGCCGTGGACGCGCCCGCTCGGATCGGTGACGGCGTCGCGGTCATCTGCCGCGCCCATGCGGCAAGTCCCCACCGGATGAAATGTGCCGGCGACGTTGTTCTGAATATGCGCGGCGAGCGCGTCGTCATCCCGGACCAAAGCGCTGAGATCGACGCGGCGATCGGCGAGCGTCGCAAAGATCGGCTCGGCGAGCGCCGGCACGGCTTCGATCAGGGCGGCAATCGTCGTGCTCTTGATCTTGTTGGCGGTGGTGACGCGGTTGAGCCGCCGCAGGCGATCGTTGAATTTCACCGGAAAAGTCAGACGCGTCATCGCCCGCACCTGCGGATGCGCGAGAATTTCGACACAACGCCGGAAGCCCATCATGAAGCGCCGCAGATCGAGGTCGTGCCCGGTGAAATTGAATTCGACCAGCGGATAGTCCTTCGGATCCGCCGAAACCAGCGACACCCGGCCCCGCGCCATGGGCTTGAGCAGCGAGGGGGCAATATTGGCGACCTGGTGCCCCAGCGGGCTCCAGGACGTCTTGCACTGCACATTTATGTAGATGTCCTGGGGCGGGGCTCCGGGCAGGCCCGAGGAGTAGCGGAATGCCGACATCGGGTGCGGCCGGATCTGGTCCGATTGCCGCGTTCCGGGCTTTTGCAGCAGTCCAAGAAAAATGATGGCATGGTTGGAGAGATTTTGGCCCACCCCCGGCCGGTCGGCCCGCACATCAACGCCGAGCGCGCGGAGCGCCTGCGCCGGACCGATACCGGCGCGCATCAGAAAAGCCGGCGAATGAATGCCGCCGAGTGCGACGATGATCTCGCGGCCAAAGAATTCTCTTCTTTCACCGCCGATGACGACAGTCACGCCCTTGGCGCGGCGGCCTTCGAAGATGATGTCGGTGGCGGTTGCTTCCGCGAGCACGGACAGATTTTTGCGGGCACGCACGCTTGCATCGAGATAACAGGTTTGTGCCGAGGCACGCATTTCGGGCCAGTTGCTCATCGGCACCGGGCCATAGCCGTCGCGGAAATCCGCATTCATGTCGGCGACGAAAGGAATTTGCCGCTCCGCGGCAAAGGCGCCGACGGCTTTCGACAATTGCGGCCAGTCCTCGACCTTGGTCCGGCGGATCGGCACCGGACCCTCCTTGCCGTGCGAGGCGCCGTCTAAAAAATCCCAATCGCTTTCGAGTTTCTTGTAATAGGGCAGAACGTCGTCCCAGCCCCAGCCGGCGGCGCCGTGGGCCTGCCACTCGGCGTAATCGTCAGGCGTGCCGCGATAGGCGACCATTCCCATGACATTCGAGCCGCCACCGACCAGCCGGCCTTGGGAAAATCCGGTCAGCGGCGAATTGTCCTGCCGCCGCCAATGGACCTTGAGGCCCGGCCAGAAATAAGCGTCGTTGTAATAAGAGCGCGGGTAGGAATCGAGCACGTCGGCGGGCTCGGCGCCCGGCACCACATCGCGACCGGCTTCGAGCAAAAGAACACTCGCGCTCGAGCGCGCCGACAGCCGATTGGCCAATACGCAGCCGGCAGCGCCGGCGCCGACAATAATGACATCGAAATTTTGCGGCATTTCAGGTCCCGGACTTCCCCCAAAGCGCGCGATGCCGAAGCGGTGCGGCGCCTTTATTGAACATCTGCCCTGCATGCTTTACTGGATCACGGACTGGCGCAAGCCATCCCTGATCCGCGGCCGGCAGAGGTAAGTATTCCCATGAGTGAGACCAAAACCCTCCAGGGCGTGATCGCCGCCATCGCAACCGCGGTCGATGCCAAAGGCGAGCCGGACTGCGCGCGCTGCACCAGCTTTGCCCGCTTCCTGCTCGAAACCGGCTGCGATGGGCTCAACGTCCTCGGTACAACTGGCGAAGCGACGTCATTCTCGCTCGATCAGCGCAAGCGTCTGATGAGCGCCTATGCGGAAAGCGGCCTGCCGCTCGGCCGCATGATGGTCGGCACCGGCGCCGCAGCGCCGGCCGACGCCGTTGCGCTCACCAAACACGCTGCCGACCTCGGCTTTGCCGGCGCGCTGGTGCTGCCGCCGTTCTACTATAAGGGCGTCCATGACGACGGCCTGGTCGCCTATATCGACACCATCCTCACCGCGACCGCTGCAAAACCCATCCCGCTTTACCTCTATCACTTCCCGGCACAGTCCGGCCTGCCTTGGCATGTCGGACTGATCCGTCGGCTGCTCGACACGTTCGGCGAGCGCATCGTCGGCTTGAAGGATTCGTCCGGCGATATGGCCTATGCGCGCGAAGCCGCGAGCATCATGCCGCGCTTCAAGGTATTTCCGTCGACGGAGGCGGTCTTGGCCGAGGCGCGGTCCGGCACCTTTGCCGGCTGCATTTCGGCGACCGCCAATCTCAATGCCGATCTATGCGCCCGCGCCTATCGCAGCGGAGACGCGGCAGCGCTGGCGGAGGCTGTCACGATCCGCAATCTGTTCAACGGCAAGCCGCTCGTCCCCGGCATCAAGATGCTGCTTGCTCATATTCATAATGACCCGCAATGGGCGATCATGGAGCCACCGCTGTCGGCGTTCCCGGCGGCCGATCGGGCTGCAGTGGTGTCGGGATACGAAGCGGTCCGGGCCAAACGCGTTGCCTGAGCGACCGGCGTTAGAAAGCACTTATATGTATCAGGCACATGTGTATTGGCCCGGGTCGCCATGGGTCGCCATGGGGGCGCCCCGCGAACACGACCGCTTTTCGCGCCAGATCAGGTGTAAGTTGACGATGGGGCCCGACACCCCTATAAGCCCCGCTCTCATTCACGACTGACTGTACCGAACTATGGCTAATACGAAGTCCGCCAAGAAGGCTGCCCGGCAAGCCGTGCGCCGCACCGCCGTCAACAAGGCGCGTCGTTCTCGCGTCCGTACCGCCGTGCGCAAAGTTGAAGAGGCGATCGCAGCCGGCGATCGTACGCGTGCTGTCGCGGCAATGGCCGAAGCCGAACCCGCGATCATTCGTGCAGCGCAAAAAAACATCATGCACCGCAACGCCGCGCGCCGAAAAGTCTCGCGGCTTGCGCATCGTATCGCCAAACTGGCGAAATAAATCAGCGCGAAATAGACTTCGGCCCGCCCTCATCGCATGAGGGTGGCGCGCTGCCGCTCGCGGTAGAGCCGTAGCTTGCCAACAAACTGTTGTGGTATTGTCATTGCAAGCTGCAATGACGGCGGCGGGTTGCGCGTTTTTGTGCGCGTAATGTCCTGTGCGCCGACCCGATCGGGTTTCATTTGCTCGTTTTTTGCTCGCGGGTGGCTACCCCGTAAAAATGATCAAAAGAACTCATTTGCGATGAATGGGTTATTGGACACCTTTCGAATTGGACTTTGACTTGCCCGGAATCAGCCGACCCGGTTCGTGTTTGCTCCTTGTTTGGAGCGGCGATGTTTCGTTGATTACAGTGACGTAACAATTTTGTGAATCGGCAAATTGACTCAATGCGTTGAGCGCGCCCGAGCATCGTCGCCGCCGACGCGATTGTGAAAGTCGGGTATTGTCGCAGCTTTTTTAGATGTTTTTTTACGGTTGCAGGCGGCGCATCGCGTGGTAGGGTTTCCTTCCCTTCACACCGAAGGTTTTCAGCAAGCGTCCAAGTGGAAACTCATCGAAAATGGGTGCGGGATAAGTGTGTCTTCGGGAAGCCGTACTGATCTTGCCGACGTTGCGTTGCTTTCAAGCATTTACAGGCGGCAGATGGCGGCTCGTCAGCTCACTCGAACACACAGGTGAAATTCCGTAGCCGCGTACGACCAAGTGACAGACGACCATCGAATCTGGGAGCGATGGAGGTGGGGCATGATGACGGCAATCTGCAATCCGTTTACAGCTGCAATGTCGGCGACAAGCCGTGCTCTGCGCCAAACCTTCCTGCGCAAGAGCTTTCCAAACCGGCCGTTTCGGCCGAGAGCCGCTGCAAGCGGCTGACGGCGTTTCCTTTGTGATGCAGTGGGCCGGGTTCGCCTCGAAGCGAATTCCTGGCCGAGTTGAACCACTCTTTTGCAAACGAGTTGCGACTCGGCAGCGTCGGGTATGGCGCCGGGGATGGGCGGTTTTGCGCCCGCGTCAGTGGCTCGGACACAATAGACCTCGGGGAAAGACGGAAAAAATGGCAAGCATGGATCAGGAGCGCTGGCGGCGGGTCAGAGACCAGTTGCGTTCCGAGCTCGGAGACGACGTGTTCTCGAGCTGGTTCGGGCGGATGGAGCTCGACAGCGTGGACAAGGGCGTCGTGCGCCTCTCGGTCCCGACGCGCTTTCTGCGCAATTGGATTCAATCGCATTATAGCGAGAAGGTGCTGACCCGCTGGCAGGCGGAGGAGGCTGATGTCACCCGTCTCGAGCTGAGCGTACGCTCGGCCACCATTCGTCCCGCAATAACAAAGCCGAAGCTGCCGGAAGCGGCGCCGGCTTTGCAGAACGGGCGCGACAGCTACGTCAACGGCAGCGAAGTCCGGTCGAGCGTTCCATTCATGACAGTACATGAAGCGCTGGGCGGCTCGCCGCTCGATCCACGGCTCACGTTCGACAGCTTCATCGTCGGGCGCTCGAACACGCTGGCGCATGCCGCCGCCAAGCAGGTGGCGACCAGCAAGCACGGCGAACCCTTGATGTTCAATCCGCTTTACGTGCATGCCGCCGTCGGGCTGGGCAAGACGCATCTGCTCCAGGCCATCACCTGGGCGGGCAACAGCGCCGGCGACCGCAAAATGCTCTATCTCACGGCCGAGCGCTTCATGTACGGGTTCGTGTCGGCGCTGCGCACGCAAACCACCTTGGCGTTCAAGGAAGCCGTGCGCGCCATCGATGTCCTGGTGATTGATGACCTGCAGTTCCTGCAAGGCCGTTCGACCCAGGCGGAGTTCTGCCACACCCTCAATGCCCTGATCGACGCCGGCCGCCAGGTGGTGATCGCCAGCGACCGTCCGCCGGCCGATCTCGAGAGCCTGGACGACCGGGTCCGCTCGCGGCTTGCCGGCGGGCTCGTCGTGGAAATCGGCGCGCTCGGCGAAGAGCTGCGGCTCGAGATCCTCAAGAGCCGGATCTGTGCCGCCCGCGCGCACCATCCGGGCTTCGAAGTGCCGCCCCAGGTCCTGGCCTACATCGCCAAATCCGTGACCCATAACGGCCGCGACCTCGAAGGCGCCGTCAACCGGCTCCTGGCCCATAGCAAGCTCACCGGCCAGCCGGTGACGCTGGAAATGGCCGAGCGCGAAATGCGTGACCTGATCCGGCCCGCCGAACCCAAACGTGTCCGCATCGAGGACATCCAGCGCGTGGTCGCCCGGCAATACAATGTGAGCCGCGCCGACCTGTTGTCGTCACGGCGCACCGCGAATGTCGTGCGCCCGCGGCAAGTGGCGATGTATCTGGCGAAGGTCCTGACGCTGCGTTCGCTGCCGGAGATCGGCCGCCGCTTCGGTGGCCGCGACCACACCACGGTCTTGCACGCTGTCCGCAAGATCGAGAATCTCGCCGGCAACGACAGCGCCTTCGCCGAGGAAATCGAGGGGCTCAAACGGCAGCTGCAAGATTAAAGGCGCAGTCCCGGCATTTGCCCAGAGGCCCTGATTTCGCCTCCAAGGCTAAGAGGCGACGCTCCATCCGGCGGCGGCAATTCCGCAAAAGCCTGTGAAAAGACAGGGAAAAATCGGCAAAAAGGCTGGGCCAATGGCTGACCGGCCTTGCCGAAACCGTCGCGCCAAGCCACTTTTGTCGTCCGTCAGGGCGCGACCCCGAGAAGCGGCAGCCGATTTTCGGAAAAAGAGTCGGGCCCAGGCGGAAAATCGGGATCCCAATCGGCTTCATTGAACCGAAACAGGATCAAGACTTCTGGTCCGCTTTTCTCCACGGATTGAGCGATGAAGGTCACGGTAGAGCGTTCCGAATTGTTGAAGTCACTGGGCCATGTCCACCGCGTGGTCGAGCGCCGCAACACCATTCCGATCCTGGCCAATGTGCTGCTGCAGGCCGACAAATCACAGCTGTCGCTGAAGGCAACCGATCTCGATGTCGAAGTGACCGACACGGTCGCTGCCGAAGTCGGGCCCGGCGGATCGACGACCGTACCGGCGCATATGTTCTTCGACATCGTGCGCAAATTGCCGGAGGGCGCACAGATCATTCTTGAAACGTCGGGCGATCGCGCCGCACTTGCGATCCGCGCCGGCCGCTCGCGCTTCACCTTGCAGACGCTGCCGGAGAGCGATTTCCCCGATCTCGCGCCCGGCGAGATGACACACAAATTCACGCTCAAAGCCGCCGAGCTCAAGCGCCTGATCGACAAGACGCAGTTCGCCATCTCCACCGAAGAGACGCGCTACTACCTCAACGGCATCTACCTTCATGCCGCGGGCTCCAGCAAAGCGCAGACCTTGCGCGCCGTGGCGACCGATGGTCACCGGCTGGCGCAGATGGAATTGCCTTTGCCGAAGGGTGCAGACGGCATGCCGGGCATCATCGTCCCGCGCAAGACGGTCGGCGAAGTGCAGCGGCTGATGGAAGACGGCGAAGCGGAGGTTCTGATCGAACTGTCGGCCGGCAAGATTCGTTTCACCATCGGCCAGGCTGTCCTGACCTCGAAGCTGATCGACGGCACCTTCCCGGACTATGGCCGAGTCATTCCGGCCAACAACGACAAGGAATTGGTCGTCGACAAGAAGGAATTCGAGGAGGCCGTCGACCGCGTCTCGACGGTGTCGAGCGAGCGCGGCCGCGCCGTCAAATTGTCGGTCACCGGCGGACGGCTGCTGCTGTCGGTCACCAATCCGGATTCCGGCAGCGCCACCGAAGAGCTCGAAGTCACCTATGAGGCCGATCCGATCGATATCGGCTTTAATTCGCGTTACCTTCTCGACATCGCGGCCCAGATCGAGAGCGAGGCGGCGGTACTCAAGCTCGCTGATCCCGGCTCGCCGACCTTGATCCAGGACAAGGATCCGCACGGCGCGCTTTACGTGCTGATGCCGATGCGGGTCTAGGGCGAACCGGCGAAGCGCCATAACTCGTCTTGCCGCGGCCGCCCCGCCCATCCTGGCCGCTCCGCCGGCGGCCGCGCTTGGTCATGCCCGGCCAGGACGGCTAAAAGCAATTTGCCATGACTCCCGCCACTCCCGCCCGCCTGCGCCGGATCCGGCTGACGAATTTCCGCAACTATCACACGGCGTCGCTTGAAGCCGACGCGACGACGATCGTCCTCGTCGGACCGAACGGAGCCGGCAAGACCAATCTGATCGAGGCGATTTCGTTCCTGGCGCCGGGCCGCGGGCTGCGCCGCGCCACGCTCGATGAGGTGGCGTTCTCCGAGGGCGACGGGTCCTGGGCGGTTTCGGCCGAGATCGAAGGTGCGCTTGGGCTCGCGACGCTGGGCACCGGGATCGATCGGCCTCCGGAAGAGGGCACCATCCAGCGGAAGTTCCGCATTGATCGCGAGGCGGTGGCCTCGGCGGCCGCCTTCGCCGATCATTTGCGCATCCTCTGGCTGGTGCCGGCGATGGACGGATTGTTCACCGGCGCGCCATCCGAGCGTCGGCGCTTTCTCGACCGGCTGGTGCTTGCGGTCGACGCCGAACACGGCAGCCGCGTCAACGCGCTCGACCGCTCACTGCGCTCACGCAACCGGCTCCTCGAAGAACCGCGCTCGGATCCGCATTGGCTCGACGCCGTCGAACACGAAACTGCGGAACTCGCGGTGGCGGTGGCAAGCCTGCGCGCCGAAACGGTTCAGCGTCTGCAAACGGTGCTGGCGAGCCGCGAAGGCTCCGCCTTCCCGGCGGCCGAAATCGCGCTCAACGGCTGGATGGAACGGCTGTTCCCGGCACATCCCGCGCGCGAAATCGAGGAGCGGTATCGCGCGGTACTGCGGGATAACCGTCCCCGCGATGCCGCCGCCGGCCGCACTCTTGACGGCCCGCACCTGACCGACCTGAAAATCATCTACGCGCCCAAGGGCGTCGCCGCCGCCGATGCCTCGACCGGCGAGCAAAAGGCGCTGTTGATCGGGCTGGTGCTGGCGCATGCCAGATTGATCTCGGACATGACCGGCCACGCGCCGATCTTGTTGCTCGATGAGGTGGTCGCGCATCTCGATCCGGCCCGGCGCGGCGCCCTGCAAGGCGAGCTTGCGCAACTCGGCACTCAAGTGTGGATGACCGGCGCCGACCCGGCGCTGTTTGCCGAGATTGGGCCGAATGCGGCCTCGGTCGAAGTCAATTCTGGTCGACTTGAGGTTGTAGCAAAGCTTCGCTGAAGCCGACAAAACCCCGTTCAACAATCAAAGCGAGTGCGCTCTGTTTCAGGGAACAAGATCGTGTGAAAGCTCTTAATCCGGAGGGAGACAGCAGCAACTAACGGGGGATCAGGCAACGCCTCGCCGCGAGGCGAGAGAGATCGTCATGCCGGAACCCGCGGAAGACATGATCATTCGCAACCTGATCGAGTCGCTCGAGCGCCTGCGCGGCGATATCGACCGGATGGAACTCTGGGCCGAAGCCTTGGGCTGCTTTCAGCATCCGGCGCCCGAATACCAACCGAACGACGGGCATCTCCTAAAATCGCTCCCCGAGCGGCGTCAGCGCAGCGCTCGTTCTTGAGCAGTCCGGCGACGCTGCAAGCCGTCGCCAACCCGGACTACGATTCGTTATTTGTTGGGGCCCTTTGCCGGCCGAATCGGGGCCTCTTTCTGCGGCCGCAGAAACCTTGAAAAACCACTATCTGACAATATCTTATGCCGGCCGACTTTGACCTGTACGCGGCGCCGTTTTCGTGTACAAAGATCGCCGTTCCACAAGCGTTTTTAGCAAGCGATTCGCGCGCTCTCCGCAAGGCTGACCCTATATGGCTGAACCTGTCCGCAAACCGACCCCTGAAGCATCCTCCGATTACGATGCTGAATCGATCAAGGTGCTCAAGGGGCTCGACGCCGTGCGCAAGCGGCCGGGCATGTATATCGGCGACACCGATGACGGCTCGGGCCTGCATCACATGGTCTATGAGGTTGTCGACAATGCCATCGACGAAGCGCTCGCCGGCTTTGCCAAACAAGTCACGGTGACGCTCAATCCCGACGGTTCCTGCACCGTACGCGACGATGGCCGCGGCATCCCGACCGATATTCACAAGGGCGAAGGCGTGTCGGCCGCCGAGGTCATCATGACCCAGCTGCATGCCGGCGGGAAATTCGACCAGAACTCCTATAAGGTTTCGGGCGGCCTGCACGGCGTCGGCGTCTCGGTGGTGAACGCGCTATCGACCTGGCTCAAGCTCACGATCTGGCGCGACGGCCAGGAACATTTCATGGAGTTCCGCGACGGCGACGCCGTGGCGCCGCTCGCCGTGGTCGGCGCGGCGCGCGACAAGCGCGGCACCGAAGTCTCGTTTCTGCCGTCGAAGCAGACATTCACGATGACCGAGTTCGATTTCGCGACGCTGGAACACCGGCTGCGCGAGCTCGCCTTCCTCAACTCCGGCGTCAAGATCGTGCTCTCCGACATGCGGCACGCCGTCGAGCACCGCGAAGAGATGCTCTACGAAGGCGGCGTCGAGGCTTTCGTCAAATATCTCGATCGCAACAAGACGCCGCTCATTCCGCAGCCGGTCGTCATAAAGGCCGAACGCGACAATGTCATGGTCGAATGCGCGCTGTGGTGGAACGACGGCTATCACGAGAGCGTTCTCTGCTTCACCAATAACATTCCGCAACGCGACGGCGGCACTCACCTCGCCGGCTTCCGCGGCGCGCTGACACGCCAGATCACCGGCTATGCCGATTCCGGCGGCGTCGCGCGCAAGGAAAAAGTCGCGCTCACCGGCGACGACTGCCGTGAAGGCCTGACCGCAGTGCTTTCGGTCAAGGTGGCCGATCCGAAATTCTCGTCGCAGACCAAGGACAAGCTTGTCTCCTCCGAAGTGCGGCCCGCGGTCGAAGGCATCGTCAATGACATGCTCAAGGCCTGGCTCGAGGAGCATCCGGGCGAGGCCAAGATCGTCGTCGGCAAGGTGATCCAGGCGGCCGCCGCCCGCGAAGCGGCGCGCAAGGCGCGCGAAATGACGCGCAAGAGCGTGCTCGGCGTCACCTCGCTCCCCGGCAAGCTCGCCGATTGCCAGGAGCGCGACCCAGCGAAATCCGAGCTCTTCATCGTCGAGGGCGACAGCGCCGGTGGCAGCGCCAAGCAGGGCCGCAATCGCGAATTCCAGGCCGTGCTGCCGCTGCGCGGCAAAATCCTCAATGTCGAACGCGCGCGCATGGACAAGATGCTGTCGTCCGAGCAGATCGGCACCTTGATCACCGCGCTTGGTACCGGCATCGGCACCGATGAGTTCGCCATCGACAAGCTGCGCTACCACAAGATCATCATCATGACCGACGCCGACGTCGACGGCGCCCATATCCGCACGCTGCTGTTGACCTTCTTCTACCGGCAGATGCGGGAGATCATCGACGGCGGGTATCTCTACATCGCCCAGCCGCCGCTCTACAAAGTCGCGCACGGCAAATCCGAGCAATATCTCAAGGACGAGCGCGCGCTCGAAGACTATCTCATCGACGCCGGCATCGAAGACGCCGTGCTGCGCCTGTCGTCGGGCGAGACGCTTGCCGGCAACGATCTGCGCAGGCTGGTCGAGGATTCCCGCACCATCCGCAATCTGCTGCGCGGCCTGCACAGCCGCTACAATCGGCAGGTCGTGGAACAAGCGGCGATCCTGAGCGTGCTCAATCGCGACATTTTCGGCGATCCGCAGAAGGCCATGGCGGCCGTGCCCTATATCGCCAAGCGGCTCGACGCGCTGTCGGAGGAGACCGAGCGCGGTTGGCAAGGCGAGTTCACCGAAGGCCGCGGCTTCCAGTTCGACCGCACCGTGCGCGGCGTCAAGGAAGTCGCCGTGCTCGACCAGGCGCTGTTAGGCTCGGCCGATGCCCGCAAGCTCGACGAGTTCGCACCGTCGCTGCAGAAAGTATTCCCGCGGCCGACGCCGCCTGCGGTGCTCAAGCGCAAAGACGAGGAAACCCCGATCCATGGTCCGGTCGGCCTGTTCGAGGCCGTCACCGCCGCCGGCCACAAAGGCATCTCGCTGCAGCGCTATAAGGGGCTGGGCGAAATGAACCCCGGCCAGCTCTGGGAAACCACGCTCGACACCAATGCGCGCTCGCTCCTCAAGGTCGGCGTCAAAGAGATCGATGAAGCCGATACGATCTTCGACGAATTGATGGGCGACAAAGTCGAGCCGCGCCGCCTCTTCATCGAGGAACACGCGCTGGCGGCGAGCGTCGACGTCTAGTCGCGGCATCAGTCAGTGCCCCGGCAGCACCAGGACCTCGGGCGTCTTCGGCAGCGTGGATTTTGAGACGATCGTCGAGGGCACTTCCGCCGTTTGCACGTCCCACAATTGGCGCGCGCGGTCGAGGAAGCGGTCCAGAACGCTCTGGCTGAAATAGTGCATCGGGATGATCAGCGGCGCCTTCATCGCTTGCAGCACATCCATCATGCCGTCGAGATCAAGCGTGTAGAACCCGTCGACCGGCGCCATGACCACGTCGACGCGGCCGATCTCGTCGATCTGCTGCTGGGTCAGCGTATGATGCAGATGGCTCAGATGCGCGATGCACAGATTGGCGATCTCGAACACGAAGATCGAATTGCCGTAGCGCTCGGTGCCGCCTTCCCCATCGCGAATGTTCGTCGGCACATTACGCACCCGCACATCGCGATAGGTGAGATCCCAATTGACCGGCTGGCCCGGCACGTCGCTCCAGCCGCGCAGCACGTATTTGATCGCCGGATCGGGATGGTCGGTGTAATGCGTGTCATGGGCGTGGTTCATGGTGATGATGTCGGGCAGGATCGGCGGCCGCACATAGTCGTTATAGTCGGTCGCGATCCGCACGAGCTGCGGGCTCTCGATCAGGAACGTAGCATGGCCGACGAAGGTGATGCGCACCTGGTCGGCATCGCGTGCGGCGACATGATACGAGGCCGGAACAAGTCTCGGCCGATCCCCGCGAGCATTGCCGGCGACAAGGCCCGGACAGCTTTGCGACATTTCCGGCGATGGCGCTGCCGGCGCATCTTGTTTCGGCGCCGGTGCGCCGGCGGTCTGCGCATATGAAAATTGCGGAAAAGTCAGAGCCGCGACTGCGAAAGCCGCCGCAAAAATGCCGCTCGATCGCAGCCGCGAGACGCCGTTCATGACGAAATCCTGTCGCTCGCCCGGCCTGGCGATAGAATCGCCTAGTTTTGCCCGGAATATGGCGGCAAAGCCACGGTACAGCCGTCTGTCGTGTGAAACGATCAGGAATGGAAATCATGCGTCCAAGTCTCGTGTTCGGCATCATCTGGCTCGGCTGGGTGGCGAGCTGGCTCGTGGCGGCGCTCTGGTCGGGCCGCACCGAAAGCCGCATCAACAATTGGCGGACCTGGACCTATCGCGCCGCGCTGCTCGCGGGCGCGATCCTGCTGTTTCATTCGACGCGGCGGCTCTTGAGCGAAGCGCGGCTCTGGCACGTCGGTAATGACGGCGCCTATGCGCTGGCCGGCGTGACGCTCGCGGGAATTCTATTTGCGTGGTGGGCGCGTATCCATCTCGGCCGCCTGTGGTCGAGCGGCGTCACCCGCAAGGAAGATCACCGCGTCATCGATACCGGGCCTTATGCGCTGGTGCGCCATCCGATCTATACCGGATTGATCGTGGCGATCCTCGCCACTGCAGCGGCGCAGGCCACCGTCACCGGCTGCCTCGGCGCCGCGCTGATCGCGTTTGGTCTTTGGTTCAAGGCAGGGATCGAGGAACGATTCTTGTCTGCCGAGTTGGGCGCCGCCACCTACGAGGCCTATCGGCGGCGCGTGCCGATGCTGGTACCGTTCCTGCCCGTCGGATAATGGCGACCCGCTTGATCGCCTGAGTTTAACGGCCGGAGGTGATGGTGCCGCGCGAGGTAACCACGAGCCACTGTCCGTCCTGCCGTTTGATCGAATCGACGCGGCCGATACCGGGAAGGAAGCTGCCGGTGCCGACGTCGAAAACGCCGCCATATCGGCTTTCGATCAGGGCGCGGCCGTTCTGCACATCACGCACCGCCCAATCCTGCAAAATGCGGTCGGTGATCTTCGGCTGTGTCGCCGCGGGCGCCGCACTGGAAGCGATCGAGCCGGTGACATCGGCCGAAGCGAAGTGCTGATCGAGACGATCGAGGCGGTCGGCGATCTTGCTGTACTGGCCATTGGTGCCGCGCATCGTGGTATCGACTTCGGCCTTGAGCGCGGCAAGCTCGGCCTTCACCTGCTGCAGCGACATGGTGTCGGTGGAGACCTGAACCTTCGGAGCGGCGGCGGTGTTGGGATAATAGAAATGCGCAAAGCCTGCGCCCGACACTGAGCCGACGAACGAGCTGAACGCGGCGATGAAGGCGATAGTGGCGGCCAGCTGCAGAAAACGTGAAGACTGCGTTGGCGAGGCAGCGGCGGCCGCAGTCGCCTCGGCAGCTTCCTTATCCGGCGTTTCGGCGTCTTCGACGGTTTCGTCTTCGCCCGCGCCAAGTTTCGGCGACAGAACCATAGGCAGATTGCTGGCCAGATTCTTGTGCAGGTCGCCGCTCGCTGAGGCAGCGGAGCCGGCGCTCCCCTCCATCCCGGGCGTCGCTGCGGGATCGTTCGCGCCGTTGTTGATTGGGTCGGTCTTGTCGCCGTCGGCGTGGTCCGGGCTCTCGGCCATTGCGGATCTCCGGGATTACAGGTGACCACTTGTTAACCACAGGCTCGGTTAGCAATTGGTTACCGGACGCCTCCGCCGACGGTTTTCGCGTAAATCCCTAGTCCAACAGGCCGTTTTCCTGCGCCAGGCTCCTGAGCGAGGCTTCCGGGCGGGCGCCGAGATGCTGGATCACTTCGCCGGCTGCCAGCGCGCCGAGCCGACCGCAAGTGCGGTCGTCGGCGCCGCGGGCCAGACCGGACAAGAAGCCCGCCGCGAACAGATCGCCCGCCCCCGTCGTGTCGACAACGCGCTCGACCGGGAATGCCGGCACCGCCACTTCGCCGTCGGGACTGATTACGAGACAGCCCTTCTCGCTGCGGGTGATCACGGCGACATCGATATCCTTCCGCAACGCGGCCATCGCGGTATTGAAATCCGCGGTCTGGTAAAGGCTGTGCAGCTCGGCCTCGTTGGCGAAAATCAGATCGACCGTCTTCGCGCGCATCAGCTGCAGAAATTCGTCGCGCCAGCGATCGACGCAAAATGCATCCGACAGCGACAGCGCAACCTTGCGGCCGGCTTCGTGCGCGATCTTTGCGGCCTTCAGGAAGGCATCCTTGGCGTTCTTGGGGTCCCACAAATAGCCTTCGAGATAGATCACGGCGCTGGCGGCGATCATCTCCGCGTCGATATCGGCTGGATGCAGGTCCTGCGCCGCGCCCAGGAAGGTATTCATGGTGCGCTCGCCATCGGGCGTGACCAGGACATAGCAGCGTCCGGTCGACGGACCGTCGGAGGCCGGCGCGGTCGCGAAAGCCACGCCGGCAGCGCGGATGTCGTGGGTGAAAGCGCGGCCGAGAATATCGTCCTTGACCTTGCCGACAAAGGCTGCGCGGGCGCCGAGCGAGGCAAGCCCGACGATCGTGTTCGCCGCCGAACCGCCGGACGTCTCGACCGCCGGCCCCATCGCGTCATAGATCGCTTGCGCGCGCGGTTCGTCGATCAACGCCATCGCGCCTTTGGTCATGCCTTGCTTGAGCAAAAAATCTTCTTCGGTGCGGGCGATGACGTCGACAATCGCATTGCCGATGCCGATGACGTCGTAACGGGCTGATTTCATGATCTGATTTCGCGAGCGCGGAAATTGTGGCGGGTCGGCGCGCACTATAACGGCGGGGACTTGCAGGGCAAGCCGTGGGCATGGCATTTCACGGCGGCGCTGTGGAGGCCCAATATGGCATTCAAAGAACTGGTTTTTTCAGGTGTGCAGCCGACCGGCAATCTGCACCTCGGCAATTATCTCGGCGCCATCAAGCGCTTTGTCGAGCTGCAGAATCGCTACAACTGCGTCTTTTGCGTGGTCGATCTGCATGCCATCACGGTGTGGCAGGATCCCACTGAGCTGCCCAAAACGATCCGCGAAGTGACGGCGGCCTTCATCGCCTGCGGCATCGATCCGAAGAAACACGTCGTGTTCAATCAGAGCCAGGTCGCCGAACATGCCGAACTCGCCTGGGTGCTCAATTGCGTGGCGCGGCTCGGCTGGCTCAATCGCATGACCCAGTTCAAGGAGAAAGCCGGCAAGGATCGTGAGAATGCGTCGGTCGGCCTTTACGCCTATCCGACGCTGATGGCGGCCGACATTCTGGTCTATCGCGCGACGCATGTGCCGGTGGGCGAGGACCAGAAACAGCATCTCGAACTGTCGCGCGACGTCGCGCAGAAATTCAACAACGATTTCGGCGATTCGATCCGCAGTCACGGCTTCGGCGATGCGTTCTTTCCGCTGCCGGAACCGCTGATCACCGGCGAAGCGACGCGGGTGATGTCGCTGCGCGACGGCTCGAAGAAGATGTCGAAGTCCGATCCGTCGGACTATTCGCGTATCAATCTCACCGACGATGCCGACGCGGTCGCGCAAAAAATCCGCAAGGCCAAGACCGATCCGGAGCCGCTGCCGAGCGAAGAGAAGGGTCTCGAGACCCGCCCCGAGGCCGACAATCTGGTCGGCATCTATGCGGCGCTCGCCGGGATCACGCGTGCCGACGTGCTCAAGCAATTCGGCAATGCCCAGTTCTCGACCTTCAAGTCGGCGCTGGTCGACCTGTCGGTCGCCAAGCTCGGCCCGATCGGCGCCGAAATGAAACGGCTGACGCAGGATCCAAAGGCGATCGACGCCATCCTCGCCGACGGCTCCGAGCGGGCGCGAAAAATCGCCGGGCCGACCATGAATGCGGTGAAAGATATCGTCGGTTTTGTGCGGGCTTAACCGCGATTCCGCCCTTGAACTTCCGCCGCAATTCGCCACGTATTACAGTGACTCTGAGCCGTTACGGCCTAATCTGTTGAGCCTGCCCGGAGGCAGCCATGTTCATCCAGACCGAAGCGACGCCGAACCCGGCGACCTTGAAATTCCTGCCCGGGCGGCCGGTGCTTGACAGCGGCACGCTCGAGATCCGCGATGCCGGGCAGGCGGTGCAATCGCCGCTCGCCGAACGGCTGTTCGGCATTGCCGGTGTCAGCGGCGTGTTCTTCGGCTCCGATTTCATCACCGTGACCAAGAGCGCCGGCGAATGGCAGCAACTCAAGCCGATGATCCTGGGCGCCATCATGGAGCATTTCCTGTCCGGCGCGCCGCTTCTCGCCCAGGTCACCGTCGAGAGCGGCGACCGCGAGGAGTTCTTTGACGAGAGCGACGCCGAAACCGTCGCGACGATCAAGGAGCTGATCGAGACGCGGGTGCGCCCGGCGGTCGCCAATGACGGCGGCGACATCACTTTTCGCGGCTTCAAGGACGGCGTCGTTTATCTGAACATGAAAGGCTCGTGCGCGGGCTGCCCGTCTTCGACGGCGACCTTACAGCATGGCATCCAGAATTTGCTGCGTCATTTCGTTCCCGACGTCACCGAAGTCCGGCCGGTGTAACCGGCCGCGCGTGAATCGGCGTTCGCGTCGGCATCCTTAAGGCTCGACTCCTGATGCGTGTGCTCGCCTTGGATACGGCGCTGGCGGCCTGCTCCGCTGCCGTGCTCGACACCGCGAATGGCGGACTGGTTGCAAGCGAAAGCGTGCCGATGGGGCGCGGCCACGCCGAAGCGCTGATGCCGCTCGTGGCGCGGGTCGTGCAGTCGTCAGGCCTCGCATTCGCGGATTTCGAACGTATCGTGGTGACGACCGGGCCTGGCAGCTTCACCGGCTTGCGCGTCGGCATCGCCGCGGCGCGCGGGCTGGGCGTCGCCACCAACATTCCCGTTGTCGGCGTGACGACGCTGTCGGCCTATGCCGCACCCTATCTTGCCGCCGACGACCGGATTCCGGTCGTGATCGCCATCGATGCCCGGCACGAGCATGTCTACTTGCAGGTGTTCGGGGCCGGCGGCCGCACCTTGCTTGCGCCGCGCCTGGCCCCGCTCCGTGACGCGATCCGCGCCGCATCGGACGCTCCGGCCCGCATCGTCGGCTCGGCCGCCAAGGCCATCGCCAATGGCATGGCCAGGACTGCAGCGCGCCCGGTCGCTATCGATCCGCGCGAAGCGCCCGATATCGGCTGGGTCGCGCAGATCGGTGCTGCGGTGTCGCAAGCGCAAGCGCCGCCGAAGCCGCAATATTTGCGGGCGCCCGACGCGCAGCCGCAATACGCCGCCTCCCTGCCGCGGCGATGATCGGCCTTCTGGCGAAACTGTTCGCGCATGGCGAGCCCGCCTTCGCCGAAGCGCGGCCGAACGACGCTCAAGCCATCGCCGCCATCCACGGCGTCTCATTCCAGCGCGGCTGGGACGAGGACGAGATCTACAGCCTCCTGATCGAGAAGAACGTTGTCGCGCACTGCGCCGTGAGCGGACGCAAAGTGATCGGCTTCATCCTGTCGCGGCTCGCGGCTGGTGAAGCCGAAATCCTCTCGGTCGCAATCGCGCCGGCCTGGCGCGGGCGCAAGCTGGCGCGGCCGCTCCTTGACTTGCATCTGCGCCGGCTCGCGGGGCTTGGCGCGCACACCGTGTTTCTCGAGGTCGGCGAACATAACGCGCCGGCGACGCAACTCTATCGCCGTGCCGGCTTTCGCGAGGTCGGTAGACGCCAAGGCTATTATCGGAGCCCTTCCGAAGGCGACGCCACAGCGCTCGTGATGCGACGCGATCTGATCTGACACGGCCCGACAAAGCCTCTACAATGCCGCCGGACCCGAAATATCGGGCCGTGCGGGAGGAAACGTCATGGCGGCCATAGTCGCGGCACCGTTGCGTGCCGCTTTGGCGCTTGCGCTCGTCGCTTTTGCCGGCAGCGCTTACGCGCAGAATACCGACTATCCCAATCGCCCGATCAAAATGCTGGTCGGCTTTGCCGCCGGCGGCGGCACCGATGTCGCCGCACGCGTGATCGCGCAGAAAATGTCGGAAATTCTCGGTCAAGGCATCGTGATCGAAAACCGCACCGGCGCTTCGGGCTTGATCGCGGCACAAGACCTGACCAAGTCCGATCCTGACGGCTACACGCTGATGATGGGCAGCCAGACCACATGCGCCGTGGCGCCGGCGCTCTATCACAAGGTCAGCATCGATCCGGTCAAGGATTTTTCCGGCGTCGCGCTCACAGGCGCCTCGCCGCTGGTGCTCGTGGTCAATCCGAATTTCCCCGCGCATACCGTCGCCGACGTCGTCGCCATGGCCAAGGCTAGTCCCGGCAAGATCAATTTCGGCACCGGTGGCGTCGGCACCACCCCGCACATGACCGCCGAACTGTTTCAATACGTCGCCGGCATCCGGATGGTGCATGTCGCCTATCGCGGCGAAGCGCCGGCGATCAACGATCTCCTCGCCGGACAAATTCCGCTGATGTTCGCCAACCTCTCCGCGGTGATGGGCAATGTCAAAGCCGGCACTCTGCGCGCGCTTGCAGTGACGAGCGCGCAGCGTTCGCCGTCGGCACCTGACATCCCGACCGTGGCCGAAACCGCGCTGCCGGGATTCGACGCCGAGACCTGGTTCGGCATCGTGGCGCCGGCCGGCACGCCGCAGGCGATCCGCGACAAGCTCAATGCCGCGGCGCGCAAGTCGCTCGCGAGCGACGACATCAAACAGCGCTATCTCGACCTCGGCATGGTGACGCGAACCAGTAGCCCGGCCGAATTCGATGCCCATATCAAGGCCGAAGTCGCCAAATGGTCGGGTGTGATCAAGGACGCCAATGTTCAGGCGCTGGACTGACACCAAGATGCGAGGCAGCCGCCAGCATTCCTTTTTTCCGGGAATCCCGGTAAGACCGTCAGGCGGCCTGCCCGCCTGCCTCCGCCAGCTGCGGAGCCCTGACGCTGGAGCGGAATTTGCGAGCTAAAGCAGAGACTTAGGCTCGAACCACCGGCATGAGCGAACCGCGCAAAGTTTACGTCAAATCCTTCGGCTGTCAGATGAACGTCTACGACTCCCGTCGTATGGCGGACACTTTGGCGCCGGAAGGCTATGTCGAGACGGCAGCCGCCGAGGACGCCGATCTCGTCATCCTCAATACCTGCCATATCCGCGAGAAGGCCGCCGAGAAGGTCTATTCCGAGCTCGGCCGGGTGCGGGTGATGAAGGACGCCGCGGCCGCGCATGGCCGCGACGTCGTCGTCGCGGTCGCCGGCTGTGTCGCGCAGGCCGAAGGCGGGGAGATCATCCGCCGCGCGCCGGCGGTCGATCTCGTCTTTGGACCGCAGAGCTATCACCGCCTGCCCGAGCTGTTGGATCGCGCCAAGCGAAACGGCAAGGCCGTCGACACCGAATTCCCGGTCGACGACAAGTTCAATCATCTTGCGGCGCCGAGCGCCGCAGCCATCCGTGCTCGCGGCGTGTCCGCCTTCGTCACCGTGCAGGAAGGCTGCGACAAGTTCTGCACGTTCTGCGTCGTGCCTTATACGCGCGGCGCCGAAGTGTCGCGGCCGGCGCAAAAAATTCTTGGCGAAATCGAGCATCTGGCTGCAGCCGGCGTGCGCGAAATCACCCTGATCGGCCAGAACGTCAACGCCTATCACGGCGAAGGCACGGACGGTGGGACCTGGTCGCTGCCGCGTCTGCTTGAACGCGCCGCGCAGATACAGGGTGTTGCCCGGCTGCGCTACACGACCAGTCATCCGCGTGACATGGATGACGATCTAATAGCGATCCATCGTGATTTGGCCGAACTCATGCCGCAACTGCATCTTCCGGTGCAATCCGGCTCCGATCGCATTCTCGCGGCGATGAATCGCCGCCATGGCCGCGCCGATTATCTCGATATCGTGCGGCGGCTGCGCGACGCGCGGCCCGATATCGCGATGACGTCCGACTTCATCGTCGGCTTCCCAGGCGAAACCGAGCGCGACTTTGCAGACACGCTGCGCCTGATCGAAGAGGTCGGATTTTGCGGCTCGTTCTCGTTCAAATATTCGCAGCGTCCCGGCACGCCGGGGGCCGAGATGGACGATCAGATCCGGGAAGAAGTGAAGTCTGAGCGTTTGGCGCGCCTGCAGCAAGTGATCGATCGCCAGCAGGCGGCCTTCAACCAGGGGTGCGTCGGCAAAACCTTCGACGTGCTGTTCGAGAAGCCCGGCCGCCACGGCGGTCAGATCGTCGGCCGCTCGCCCTATCTGCAGCCGGTGCCGGTCATCGCCCCGCCGTCGCTGATCGGCGAGATCGCCGCCGTCACGATCACCGAAACCGCCGGCAACAGCCTTTTGGGCAAGCTTGCCGGGCCAGAATCGCCGTCCCACCCCGCGGCAAAAATCCCGCAAGAGCCGCCGCCGGCTCTTCTTCGCGCAGGAGCCTGAATTGCGAACACCGGAAACGGAAGAATCGATTTTCGTCGCACCGGGCCATACGGCCCAAATCGTTCTGACTTTCGACGACAACCGGCTTGCCTCTTCGTTGTTCGGACAATACGGCCAGAATCTCGCACTGATCGAACGCCGGCTCGGCATCGTTGCCAATTCGCGCGGCAATCAAGTCACCGTCGAAGGTTCGCGCGAAGCCTGCGATCAGACGCGCCGGGTGCTGGAAAGCCTCTACGAGCGGCTCAAGGCCGGCGACGAGCTGTCGCAAGGCGATGTCGACGGAACGATTCGTCTGGCCTTGTCGCAGGGCTCGCTGTTCGATTTCGATCCCGCCGCGGCGCGCGACAATTTCGAAGAGATCAATCTGCGCAAGCGCCGCATCCGCGCCCGCACGCCGGCGCAGGGCGCCTATATCCGCGCGCTCAAGCGTCATGCGCTGGTGTTCTCGACCGGTCCCGCCGGCACCGGCAAGACCTGGCTTGCGGTCGCGCACGCCGTGCAATTGTTCGAGCGCAAGGAAGTCGATCGCATCATCTTGTCGCGGCCGGCGGTCGAAGCCGGCGAGCGGCTCGGCTTTCTCCCCGGCGACATGCGCGAGAAGGTCGATCCCTACCTGCGGCCGATCTACGACGCGCTCTACGACATGATGGACGCGCGCATTGTCGAGCGCGCCTTGCAGACCACCGAGATCGAGATCGCGCCGCTTGCTTTCATGCGCGGCCGCACGCTGTCGAACGCCGCGGTCATTCTCGACGAGGCGCAGAACACGACGACCATGCAGATGAAAATGCTGCTGACTCGCTTGGGCGAGAACAGCCGCATGATCGTCACCGGCGACCCGAGCCAGGTCGACTTGCTGCCGGGCCAGACGTCGGGCCTAGCCGATGCAGTGCGGCTCCTGAGCGGCGTCGAGGGCATCGGCTTTGCAAACTTCTCCGCCGCCGACGTCGTCCGCCACGAGCTCGTGGCGCGCATCGTCGACGCCTATGACAAAGATTCGGCGCGCAAGCGCGAGCGCCGGGAATGACGCGGGCTCAAAGTTCGGCGCTCAAGATCGACCTGATGGTCGACTCCAAACGCTGGAAAGACGCCGCCAAGCTGAAATCGGTGGTGCGCCGCGCCATCGCTCAGGCGGCCGCCGCCACCCGGTCAACAGACGGGGCGGAGCTTGCTATCGTGCTGACCGATGATTCGGCGATCCGGACCCTCAATCGTGACTGGCGGGGTATCGACAAGGCCACCAATGTCTTGTCTTTTCCGGCAAAAAACGGCGGCCCGCAGCCGCATCTCGGCGATATCGTGCTGGCCTACGAGACCATCGCGCGCGAGGCGAAAACCGGGCACAAGCCGTTCGCCCATCATGTTGCCCATCTTGCCGTCCACGGTTTCCTGCACCTTGTCGGTTACGACCACGAGCGCGACAAAGACGCGCGCGAAATGGAACAGGCCGAACGTGATATCCTGCGGCAGCTCAAAATCCCGGATCCGTATCGGGGCGAGCCCGCCGCCAAGAAGACGCCGCCGCAACGCTCCAGAAAATCCTAACGCTCTTCGCGACTTCTGAATTCCCCATGATGGCGCAGTCACCCGTCCGTACCGAATCAAGCGAGAACGACAATCGCGCCTTGCCGATGGTGATGCCGGACGCCTCCCAACCTTCGGAAGGCTGGCTGACACGCGTCATGCGCATCCTGTTCGGCTGGAAAGCGGCGTCGACGCGGGCCGATCTCGAACTCGTCTTGACCGCGGACGAGCCGCAGTCGGGCTTCTCGCCCGAAGAAGCGACCATGCTCAAGAACATCTTGGGCCTGCGCGAAACACGGATCGAGCGCGTGATGGTGCCGCGCGCCGACATCGTCGCCGTGCAGCAGGACATTTCGCTGGGCGAGCTGGTCAAGGTTTTCGAGAGCGCCACGCATTCGCGCCTGGTCGTCTATAACGACACGCTCGACGATCCGAGCGGCATGGTCCACATCCGCGATCTGCTCGCCTTCATGGCCGCGCATGCGACGGTCGGACCGGCTGAAGATCGCGCGCCGGCGGCAACGGAGCCGCAAGAGCGGACGGAAGATCAGCCGGAAACGCATCCGGAATTCGCTGCGCTCAATTTCGGCACCATCGATCTGGCGATGCCGCTGGTGGCGGCAAAGATCATCCGCGAGACGCTGTACGCCCCGCCGTCGATGCCGGCGCTCGATCTGCTCGCCAAGATGCAGGCGACCCGCATTCATCTGGCGCTGGTCATCGATGAATATGGCGGCACCGATGGCCTGGTTTCGATCGAAGATCTGGTCGAACTCATCGTCGGCGACATCGCCGACGAGCACGACGAGGAAGAAGGTCAGAGCGTCATCCCGCAGGCCGACGGCTCGTTCATCGCCAACGGCCGCGCCAGTCTCGAAGACGTCCGCGCGGCGATCGGCGAGCAGTTCGACGTCGGCGAGGTCGCCGAGGAAGTCGACACGCTCGGCGGCTATCTCGTCACCAAGGCCGGCCATGTGCCGGTGCGCGGCGAATTGGTGCCGGGACCGGAACCGTTTGAAACCGAGGTGCTCGATGCCGATCCGCGTCGCGTCAAGCGGGTGCGGATCTATCTGCGCAAGGATCGCCGCCCCGGCGCCGGACGCGATGCGTCGGCATTGCCGCGCCCGCAACCGGCCCGCCCGCTCTCGCCGCGCGACGAGCCCAATCGGCCGACCTCGAACCCGCCGCGCACGCCGTGAAATTCAAGCCGTTGATCAATTCCATCGTGCTGGCATGGGGTTGGCGGCGCTGGGCGATCGCCTTTACCGCCGGCGCGCTGTCGGCCCTGGCCATGGCGCCATTCAATGCCTGGCCGATCCTGTTCCTGACCTTTCCGACTCTGGTCTGGCTGATCGATGGCGCCGGGGTCGGCCGCTTCGGCGGGATCGTCGCTGCAGCCGCGACCGGCTGGTGGTTCGGCTTCGGCTATTTCGTCGCCGGGCTCTACTGGATGGGCTATGCGTTTCTGGTCGATGCGCCGACCTTCGGCTGGCTGATACCGTTTGCGGTGATCGGCCTGCCTGCAGTGCTCGGCATCTATACCGCGATCGGCACCGCGCTCGCGCGCATGCTGTGGACGCGTGGCGCGACGCGGCTTTTCGCCTTGGCCGCATCATTGACGATCGTGGAATGGCTGCGTGGCCATTTGTTCACCGGCTTCCCGTGGAACGCCTTCGGTTACGCGCTGACCGCGCCGCTGCCGCTAGCGCAGATCGCCTCCGTGATCGGCATCTGGGGCATGACCTTCATCACGATCCTGGTCTGCGCAACCCCGGCGGCGCTGACCGACGATCGCGGCGAAACCCGTCGCAATTGGAGGCCGCTCGCACTGGGCCTCGCCCTGCTCCTCAGCCTTGGCGTTTATGGCGCGGTGCGCCTTCACCGCTCACCGACGCGGCTGGTTGACGGCGTGCATCTGCGCATCATGCAGCCCGACCTGCAGCAGGATGTCCGCTTCAACTATTCGGCCAAGGCCGAGGTGATGAAGCGCTACGTCGATCTATCGAGCCGTGCCGGATCGCCATCGCCGGGTCTTGGCGGCATTACCCATCTGATCTGGCCGGAATCCTCGTTTCCGTTTTTTCTCACCCACGAGGCCGACGCTTTCGCGCAGATCACCAATCTGCTGCCGCCGAAAACCGTGCTGATCACCGGCGCCGTGCGGCTTGCCGATGCGGACCATCCGAGAGATTCAGGGGTCTATAATTCGATCTATGCGATCGAGCATGACGGCACGATTCCCGCGATCTACGACAAAGTGCATCTGGTGCCGTTCGGCGAATATCTGCCGTTTGCCAGAATTCTCGAAAGCATCGGCTTGCAGACGATCACCGAAGAGCGCGGCGGCTTTCTGTCCGGCGATCGGCATCGGGTCTTCGCCGTGCCCGGCGCTCCGAACATGCTGCCGCTGATTTGCTATGAGGTGATCTTTCCGGGCGAGATCAGAACGGATGCGCGGCCGGGCTGGATCGTCAACGTCACCAATGACGGCTGGTTCGGCATTTCCACCGGACCTTACCAGCATTTCCAGCAAGCGCGGCTGACCGCGATCGAAGAAGGCCTGCCGATCGCGCGCGCCGCCAATACCGGGATTTCCGCGGTCATTGATCCGCTCGGCCGGGTGCTCAATTCCCTGCCGCTGGGCGCGGAGGGGGTCGTCGATGCGCCCCTGCCGCGGCCGATTCCCCCGCCGCTTTACACGCGACTGGGCGATGCCCCGGCCGCCGTCATGGTCGTATTGGCGCTGATCGCGGCGGGCCGCCGCCGCATGCGGCCCGACAAGGTGAAGGCCTGATTTGGCCGGGCTGAAAACAGCGCAACCGGTCGTGATCGCCTCCAGATCGAGACGACAAACTATTGATTTATAAACAAAATTGTCGTTTTATGAAATTTTATGGCCCATAAATTAGGCTTGGTTGCGCAGCCGAAAGCGGTGCGCAACCGCCGCGCGCGGGGGTGACCGCCTGGCTCGAATGATTAACAATGTCCCCCACAGTTCACCTAGGTGGAGTCCCTGACATTGCTTTACACGGCAAGGTGGTTTCATCTGTTACAGATTTGCTGTCCATAGCCGGACCAAGACGAGAGACAGGAGCTAATAAAAATGTTGGCCAAAAAGGCGCCGAATCCTACCGACAAGCATGTCGGCAGCCGCGTGCGTATGCGCCGGATGATGCTCGCAATGAGTCAGGAGAAACTCGGGGACGCTTTGGGCCTGACGTTTCAACAAGTGCAAAAATACGAAAAGGGCACCAACCGGATCGGCGCCAGCCGGCTGCAACAGATTTCTAATATCCTTCAGGTTCCGGTGTCTTTTTTCTTTGAAGGCGCACCGAACGCGAACACGTCGTCGAAGACGGACGGCATGGGGGAAGCGCCTTCGCCGGCCTACGTCTCCGACTTTCTCGCAACATCGGATGGTCTCGCTTTGACCAAGGCGTTCATGCGCATCGATGATTCAAAATTGCGCCGCCGCATTGTCGATCTCGTCGAGCAAATCGCGAGCCGCGAGAAACGCTGAAAAAATCGTGCCGTTCGGCGCGGCGCGGCGCGGGCCTTCGCCCACTTTTTGCCCCCATCTTGACCGCGCAAAATTACGCTGCAACAACGGCGCAAGGCAGCGCGGCTAAAGACCGTACGGGGTTCGCCTTTCGAGCCGTCGCTGAAGGCCGGTTAGGGGAGTTTTGCTGTGGCGCACGCCAATTATCTGTTCACGAGCGAGTCCGTGTCGGAGGGTCACCCCGACAAAGTTTGCGATCAAATCTCCGACGCCATCCTCGATGCCTTCATCGAGAAGGATGTCGAACTCGGCATTGCCGACGACAGCCTCGTGAACACGCGGCTCGGCTGCGAGACCTTGTGCACGACCAACAAGATCGTCATCGCCGGCGAGGGCCGCGGCCAGCTGTTCCGCAAGATCGGCACCAAAGCGGTCGTCGACCGCGAGCTGATCTCTCAGATCGCGCGCGATGTGGTCAAGGATATCGGCTACGACCAGGACGGCTTTTCCTATCACGGCGCCGACGTCGAAGTGCTGCTGCACGGCCAATCGCCGGATATCGCCATGGGCGTCGACGCCAAGAAGAAGAAGCACGGCGAAGAGGAAGGCGCCGGCGACCAAGGCATGATGTTCGGCTTCGCCTGCACCGAGAGCGAGGTCTACGAGAAGAACTCGTTCATGCCGGCGCCGATCTATTTCGCGCACAAGATCCTGAAGGTTCTGTCCGAGAAGCGCCGCTCCGGCCAGTTGTTCGACCTGCAGCCCGACGCCAAGAGCCAGGTGACCGTTCAATACGTCAACGGCAAGCCGGTCGGCTGCACCAAGGTCGTCGTCTCGACGCAGCACAACGAAAAGACCCGCAATGCCAAAAAATATACGCCGGGCATGGTCCGCGACATGATCGAGGACGCGGTGGAATCGGCGCTGCCGAAGGGCTGGATGCCCAAGCGCCCGTCCGACTTCCTGGTCAACCCGACCGGTAATTTCGTCGTCGGCGGCCCCGACGGCGATTGCGGCCTGACCGGACGCAAGATCATCGTCGACACCTACGGCGGCTATGCTCCCCATGGCGGCGGCGCGTTTTCCGGCAAGGACCCGACCAAGGTGGATCGCTCCGCCGCTTATGCCGCGCGCTACCTCGCCAAGAACGTTGTAGCCGCCGGCGTCGCCGACCGCTGCACCATCCAGGTCGCCTATGCGATCGGCGTCGCCGATCCGATGTCGGTCCTGGTCGACACCCACGGCACCGGCAAGGTCGAGGAAAAGAAGCTGGAAAAGCTCCTGCCCGAATTGTTCCGCCTGACGCCGACCAATATCCGGCGCACGCTCAAGCTTAATCGCCCGATCTATCGGCGCACTGCGGCTTACGGCCATTTCGGCCGCGCGCCGGAAAAGGACGGCGGCTTCTCCTGGGAGCGGACCGACTTGGCGGCGCAGATCAAGAGCGCGCTGCGCTAATATCGGCGAGACAGTTGCCGTCATGGCCGGGACGAGCTCGGGCTCGTGCCGGCCATTTTCGTCTTTGCTATAGCTGCGGCATGACGACGGCAGACCGCAGATGAACCGCCTACCCGGCAACCCAGAACGCGGGCAATCCCGCGCGTTTTTCGGACGGCGTAAAGGCCACAAACTGCGGCCGAATCAGGCGCGCCTGATCGAAACACTGCTGCCGCATCTTGCCGTCGATCTGAGCAAGCCTGCTCCGGACGACCTGAAAACGCTGTTTCCGGTGCCGGTCGGCGAGATTCAGATCGAGATCGGATTCGGCGGCGGCGAATACCTGATCGCGCAGGCGCAAGGCGAACCGGACAGGGGCTTCATCGGCGTCGAGCCTTTCGTCAACGGCATGGCCAAGGCGCTTGCTGCGATCGAGGACAAAGCGCTGCGCAATATCCGCCTGCATTTCGACGACGCCGCCGATCTGATCGCGTGGTTGCCGGAGAAATCGCTGGCGCGGATCGATCTGATCCACCCCGATCCGTGGCCGAAGCGCCGGCACTGGAAGCGCCGCTTCGTTCAGGACGATATGGTGGCGCGGCTCGCGCGCATTCTGCGCCCGGGCGGCGAATTTCGTTTCGTCACCGACATTGCCGACTATGCCGCCTGGACGCTGCAGCGTCTGATCCGCTGCGACGATTTCGAATGGACCGCTGCGTGCGCCGATGATTGGCGCAAAGCCTGGCCCGGTTTCCTGCAGACGCGGTACCACGCCAAGGCCGCACGCGAAGACCGGGCCTCGTGTTTCCTGATCTTTCGCAGAGTCTGAGTTATGCGGATTGAGCGTTCTGCTTGACCTGCCAGAAACGGACGACGCGGCGCGCCGTCGACACCGACAACCGCTCGTAATTGGCAAGCTCAGCGTCCAAAGCTTGAGCTGAAATTCGCGATGCAGCTCTGTTGGCTTGCGTGCACGCCGCGATGATCGATTTGACCGTCGGCCAGCTCATGTCGCCCGCTTTGCAGAGGATCAGGATGGGGTCAGGTCGCTCGCCGGCCATCAAACGATCGACGATCTTGATTGGCACCTTGGACAAGGCCGCGACCGCGACCACCATCTCTTCGAATTTGTGCTCGCGGGCAAAGCATGCCAGCACCGCCTCGTTCATGCGCCCCGCCTGCATCAAAGAAAGCACGATGCGCTGCGCGGTGTGATAATCGCGAGGACCGACGCGCGCGCCGATCTCGCCGGAGATTTGATCGAGGACGCGCCGGATTTCCTCGCGCAATTCGGGGCTCGCTGCCGCCAGCAGGCGTTCATGCACGACCGCCGTCGCTTTGATCAAAAGCTCACGGAACATGTCGGGCGGGATATCCGGCCGCAGCCCGACCTTCTCCGCCAAGACGCCGTCGCTTGCGGCCCGTGCCACCAGGCGAACAAAGCCGGTCTCGGAGATGCGGGCGCCGTGATTTTCGGCAACCTGTCGCGCGACGTCGCGGTCGCCGCGCCGCACCAGGATGTCGGTGACAGCCTCACCGAGCGAAGGCCGTTCTGAAATAGCCTGCAGGTGCGCCTGGCTCTTGGTCGCCGCAAGAGCGACGAGATCGCTCTCCGCGAGCTGCTTCGAGAGTTTGAGCACCGGACCGGCTATTGCGATGTCGTCGTCGCGCGCCAGCGTCCGCAGCACCTTCGGCGGCGCATTTTCAAGCGGCGCGAGGCGGCCGGACAGAACCTCGCGCGCCTTAGTCTCGATGACCGCGATCAGCAGAACGAAGACTTCGTCGAACAGCGCAATCTGCTCGTCGCTATAGCGGTTTGCGCCATGGACAAAGAGCGTGGTGATGCGCTCCAGCATTTCGGCGCGCTTCGCCCGCGTGCCGTGCGCAATGACGTCTTCAAGCTGGGGGATGAGCGAGGCGGTGGCACTCATTATCAATTCACCACTATGCTCGGACAGCATCATTGCAAAATAGCGGTGCTGGTCAAAAAAGGCAGACCGCCCGACTAAAGGCTTGGCAACAAACAGGATACCGGAGTTCGCAATCCGGCGCGCCCGGCGGAAGATTAGTTCACCAATCCTGAAAGAAATATTGCGGCCGCAAGTTCGCGGCTGCGGCCAAATAATCAGCCCGCGCGTGGCGGCGCGCTATTGCAAAGCCCTGACAAACCGCTATATTTGGCACGTCCGTCAAGGATACCTCATAACCGAACGGTTTTGAGAGTGGGTTCCCCCGGGGGCCCGCTCTTTTTTGTTACCCGAAATCCGGTTGTGGCTATGACTTGGGGTCCGGCGGCGCTCTGCACGACACGGTTCGCGAAGCGATATGGACGACAGAACGACGAACGCCGAGCTGGCGAATTTTGCTGACGAGCCGCGGCTCATTTCCGAGCCGGGGCGGTCGGCCCGTGTCGCCGCCGTCGTCGAACCGGTGCTGGCGTCGCTCGGCTATCGGCTGGTCCGCGTCCGGGTCACTGCCTTTGCCGGTTGCACGGTGCAGATCATGGCGGAACGGCCCGACGGCAACATGACCATCGACGATTGCGAGATCGCCTCGCGCGCGCTGTCGCCGGTTCTTGACGTCGCCGATCCGATCGAGACCGCCTATCGGCTCGAAATCTCGTCGCCCGGCATCGACCGGCCGCTGGTGCGGCGCTCGGATTTCGACCGCTATGCCGGCCATGTTGCGCAGGTGGAAATGCAGGTTCCGATCGACGGCCGCCGCCGCTTCCGCGGCGAGCTGCGCGGTGCCGACGGCGACTGCGTACGGCTGTCGTTCGCCGATACGGAGAAGGACCGCGTCGACGTGCTATTGCCGATCAACGACATCGCGGAAGCCAAGCTTATGCTCACCGATTCGCTGATTTCCGAATCGCTGCGCAAGGGAAAGCAGAATCAACGCAAGGAGACTGCCTGATGGCGACGGTTAGCGCCAATAAACTGGAACTGCTGCAGATCGCCGAAGCGGTGGCCCGCGAAAAGGCGATCGATCGCAAGATCGTGCTCGGCGCCATGGAAGACGCGATCGCCAAGGCGGCGCGCTCGCGCTACGGCAGCGAGACCGAAGTTCGCGCCGAGATCGATCCAAAGAGCGGCGAATTGCATCTGTCGCGCCACATGCTGGTGGTCGACACCGTGGAAAATCCCGCGACCCAGATCAGCCTGGAAGACGCGCGCCGGCGCCATCCTGCGGCTCAGATCGGCGACACCATCGCCGACCCGTTGCCGCCGCTCGAATATGGCCGCATTGCCGCGCAATCGGCCAAGCAGGTGATCGTGCAGAAAGTGCGCGAGGCCGAGCGCGACCGGCAGTACGACGAATACAAGGATCGCATCGGCGACATCGTCAACGGCATCGTCAAGCGCGTCGAATACGGCAATGTCGTCGTCGATCTCGGCCGCGGCGAAGCGATCGTGCGCCGCGACGAGATGCTGCCGCGCGAAGTGTTCCGCAATGGCGACCGCATCCGCGCCTATATCTACGATGTCCGCCGCGAACAGCGCGGGCCGCAGATTTTCCTCTCCCGCACCCATCCGCAATTCATGGCCAAACTGTTCGCGCAGGAAGTGCCGGAAATCTACGACGGCATAGTCGAGGTCAAATCGGTGGCGCGCGATCCGGGCTCGCGGGCGAAGATCGCCGTGGTTTCCCGCGATTCGTCGGTCGATCCGGTCGGCGCCTGCGTCGGCATGCGCGGCTCGCGCGTGCAGGCCGTGGTCAATGAATTGCAGGGCGAGAAGATCGACATCATTCCGTGGTCGCAGGACATAGCGACCTTCGTCGTCAATGCGCTGGCTCCGGCCGAAGTCGCCAAAGTGGTGCTCGACGAAGAGCGCGAGCGCATCGAAGTCGTCGTGCCGGATCAGCAGCTCTCGCTCGCCATCGGCCGCCGCGGCCAGAATGTCCGGCTCGCCTCGCAGCTCACCGGGTGGGACATCGATATCCTGACCGAACAGGAAGAGTCGGAACGCCGCCAGGCGGAATTCGAGAACCGCACCCGCATGTTCATCGACACGCTCAATGTCGACGAAGTGATCGGCCAATTGCTGGCGTCCGAAGGCTTCAGCTCGGTCGAAGAACTGGCCATGGTCGATCCGAAAGAGATCGCCGGCATCGAAGGCTTCGACGAC